>JAZDHY010000064.1:0-55830 GCA_043805435.1 bacterium | reverse complement strand
ATGACAAAAAAGGCATTGACAATCAAGACGACAAAAGAGTATATTGTAAGCTAAAAAACGGCAAAAAAAGCGGTAACCTTTCCCCTCTTAAAAAACGGCATTTGTCGCAATTTTGAGGCTTAGTTGTCGCACGCCGGTTGTCTTTTTTTCATTTGAAAATTCGGGATTATTTAAGAAATTTGAAAAACCGCATATTGAATTAAGAGGTGTGCGGATTTCGTGAGACAAGTTTTGCAAAAAAGACGTTTTTAATCGGTCACTTTCTTCAGCTTTTTCTTTAGCTTTTATTAATTCTTTTTCAAACTTTATTCTCTCCGAAAAATCGCGTATTACCGATACCAACAAATGTTTGCCCTGCCAAAATGCTTTGTTAAGCGATGCCTGCACGTAAATTTCATCGTTTGTGTTTTGCTGCTTAATAATTAGACCAATAATTCTCGGATTTCCATTTATGGCATCTTTTAAGGCAGAAAACAGCTCGCTAAAGTCCGTCTTTTCAGATAAAAAATCAAAAAGTCTATATTTCTCTTTTTCATTATCATCTAAATTAAAAAGAATTTGTGCTTGTTTGTTTATTAAAAATATATCACCGTTTTGATTATGAAGGACTATAGCATCATGAATACTATTAAAAACATTTGTAACATCACTATATGAAGTCTCAAGCTCTAAAACTTTTGTCTGTAATTCGGGATAGTAGCTCTTTTTAAAAGAGTTTTCGCCTAAACCAATAATCTGATTTCTTTGTTCTTCAAAATTTTGTTCCATAACCTATAATGCTTCTTTATAAATTGTTTCTAAATCTGATTTATTGGGTGCTTTTGGATTTGTTGCGTTACAAGGATCTTTAATTGCTTTTTGTGCCAATGCGGGAATAATACCTGCATTTACACCTTTATTATTCAAAGTATAAACAATATTTACGCTGTTTTTAAAATTTATTAAGTATTCTATTAATTTTTTTTTCTGTTGGTTTTCAGTTAAATTAAAAATCGGCAATTCTAAAATTTCCGCAATTTTTCTATATCTGTCACGCGCATACTCAAAATTATAATCAACAACATGCGGAAGCAATATGGCGTTACACTCCCCATGCGGCAGATCCAAATAACCGCCTAAACTATGCGCAAGCGAATGCACACACCCCAAACTGGCATTTGAAAACGCTAATCCTGCATATAAACTTCCCAGCATTGTTTTGCCTCTTGCCTGCAAATTTTCGGGTTTTTCTATATTTATTAAAAGATTTTCGTGAATCAGTTTGATTGCTTCAAGTGCAAACAAGTCGGTAAATGGAGAGTTTGCATTAGAAACGTATGCTTCAAATGCATGACATAACGCATCCATTCCAGTACAAGCGGTAAGATAGGCATCCATAGACTGCAATACAAATGGATCGATAAGTGCAACATCAGGGACTAATGCTTTGCTTATTATTGCCATTTTATATTTTTCGGTAGTATTATTAATAATAGCAAACTGCGAAACATCCGCAGAAGTACCACCTGTGGTTGGAATACAAATTAATGGAGGAGTCGGTTTTTCAATTTTATCAATTCCCTCAAATAAACCTATGTGTTTATTATTTGTAACAACTATTCCTATTCCTTTTGCGCAATCAATTACACTTCCGCCGCCAATGGCAAGAATTATGTTGCATTTGTTTTCAAGATATACTTGCGCACCCTGCATCACTTCATAATCGCGTGGATTGGGGGAAATTTTATTGAATATTATATATTCAATTTTTTCTTCCTGTAAAGATTGCTCCAATTCTTTTAGCCAAATTGTTTTTTGCAGCCCCAAATCTGTGGCAATAAATACTCTTTCAGCAGCCAATTTTTTACAATAACTAGGTGCCATTTTGCGGGCGTCAATACCAAAGATATATTCCGGAGCAACAAACTTTCTAAGTGCAAGTTCTATTTCGTTAGTGCTATTCATCATTATATCCTTTTTAAATGATTTGACTTCAATGTATAATGAACGACTGTTTTGTTAGCTTTAAATTTATGTTTTTTAACTTCCAGAAAAATTATTAACTAACAATATGTAGTTATAATATTAAAATTATTTGTTTTAAAGTCAATAATTACTTAATATTTCAAAATATATTTATTTACCATTTTATGCTTAAATCAATATTAAAACCTTCTTATTTGTAAATATTAGTTTAGTGGTGCTATAACAAGATAATCTTTGTAACGCCCGTATGGTTTAAATGGTTTTGGTAACCGCCTTTAAAAGGGAACCGGATTAAACATATCTGATTATATGGAAGAAAAAGTATTTTATGACCGCTTATTGCAGGCGGCAAAGATAAAGATTAGGAAAATAAATAAAGCTAACTCTTATTAGTCCACGTCTTCAACAAGACGGTTGAATCTTATTTTGATTTAATTCATCTAAATAACAAATTCCATCATAAACAAGTAATGGATATTATAAAATAAATTTAAGTGGTATATTATTTATCTTTCTGTTATTGAATGTATTGCTTTAACGAATTATTAAATAATGTTCCTAAAAATGGAAGAATATAAATATGTTAAAAAACAAAGATCATTGGTATGACGGGAGATTTTACGATTTATTTATTGCTCCAAATCAAGATAAATTATTTAAGCAGATAAAAAATTTAATTGAACCAAACTCTAAAGTAATTGATGTTGGTTGCGGAACAGGTCGTTTTTCTTTTTCTGCTGCTGAAAAATGCACATCAATTTTGGGGATAGATTTATCTAAACGAAATATTGAACAGGCTAATCATTCTTTGGCAAAACAACATAATAATAAAATCTCTTTTCAGCATAAAAGTATAAGTGAAATCATTTTTGAGAAGGAAGAACATTTTAATTATGCCGTTATGACTTATGTTATTCATGAAGTTAATGAAGACGAAAGGATAAAACTTTTAAATGAAATTTTTTTAATTGCTGATAAAATTATTATAGGCGATTATCTTGTTCCCAAGCCAAATGGATTTTGGGGTTTATTAAACGAAGTGGTCGAGTTTGTTGCCGGCAATGAACATTACAGAAATTATAAAAACTTTACTGCAAATGGCGGAATTATTGGACTTGTAAATAAAGCCGGATTTCGATTTATTTCTGAAATAAAAAATCAACCATCAACCAGTCATTTAGTAATAATAACTAAAAATCAATAACCAATAATATGCTTGTATAAACTAAGGAAGAGGTTTTATAATTGATTCTCCTTCATTTATTAGTTCGGAGGGCTGTATTCCTGATTTGTGATTTTTTTATAATTCGCTTATCTTTACCCGGCAATGGGTTATCTGTATTTTAGCCAATACGTTTTAATACTTATAAATAAGAGATATTGCAATACAATTACAAATAAATACTTTTATGTTCGCAATAAAGATATCCGGTTTAATTAACTCTCCAATTATCTTTGGTATATATTTAGCAAACCCATGTTAATTATTTGATGGGATGTTGCTGCTTTTATAAAAGATAAAACTGAAAAAGACAATATTTGAATATTAACCCAAATTATATATTTTGCATGTTGTATTTAAGAATTATACAACACTAATTATTTAAATGGTTTTTATATGAAAGCAATTATTTTATTATTAGTTCTTTTATCCATTTTTTCAAATTTATCGGCAATGTTGAAACTTCCGGCAATTTTTTCGGACAACATGGTTTTGCAGCGCAACTCGATTGTAAAAATTTGGGGCAGCACAAAGCCGGGTAAATTGGTTTATGTTATTCCTGAATGGAGTGATGAAGTATCCGCAAAAGCTGATGAAAACGGGAACTGGATTTGCGAGATACCAACCGTTGATAATGGGAAATTTTACAAACTAACTGTTAAAACGGATGAAGAAATAATTGAATATAAAAACATTGTAATGGGTGAGGTTTGGCTTTGTTCGGGGCAATCGAATATGGAAATGCCTTTGGCCGGCTGGCTGCCAAACAGTCCCATTTTAAATTCGGAAGAAGAAATTAAAAATGCAAATTATCCTAATATTAGGATGTTTACCGTTGAACGTAGATTTTCTGTTATTCCGCTTGAAAACTGTACAGGAAAATGGGTAGCATGTAATCCTAACACTGTAGGTTTTTTTAGTGCTACAGCCTATTTTTTTGGAAAAGAATTATATAAAAATTTGAATGTCCCTATTGGGTTGATTCATTCAAGCTGGGGAGGAACACCGGTTGAATCTTGGATTAACAAACCAAATCTTTTGGAAACCAACGAGTTTAATGATGTTCTTAATAAAATAGAAATTAGTGAAGATCAAATTATTAAACGTGATAATTGGTTAAAATCCAAACCAATTGTAAAACTAAACAACCTAAACGAGGACAATTTTTGGGAAAAATTAGACTTTAACGATAAAAAATGTTCGGAGGTTTCATTTGATGATTCCGGCTGGCCTGTTATGAAACTTCCGATAGGTTGGGAAAGTACTTCGCTGGGTCAATTTGACGGAGTTGTTTGGTTTAGGAAAACAATTAATATTCCAGATTCATGGGTAAATAAAGACCTTACTGTTGAATTGGGGCCTATTGACGATATGGATGCGGTTTATTTTAACGGCCAAAAAATAGGCAGTAACCAAAAAGAAGGACTTTGGCGCGAATACAGAAAATATAATATCAAAGCCGGTTTGGTAAAAAAAGGCAAAAATTTAATTACAGTACGAGTAATAGATTATGGCGGAGGAGGCGGCCTTTACGGCAAAGAAGAAAGCTTAAAGATATATTCTTCCAAAAACCAATCTATTTCTTTGGCCGGAAACTGGAAATATATGCCGGCCGCTGAATATAAGGAAAATGTTTTTTATATTATGGATATTTCAAAAATGGAATATCTTAACAGGCCTGTTGTTCCAACAGAAATAGGTCCAATAACACCATCGCTTTTGTTTAATGCTATGATAAATCCGCTAGTTCCATATACAATTAAAGGAGCAGTTTGGTACCAAGGCGAATCTAATACAGAAAATCCTAATCAATATAAAATTCTTTTTCCTTTGTTAATTAAAAATTGGCGCGAGATATGGCAAATTGGAGATTTTCCTTTTTATTATGTTCAAATTGCTCCATTCAATTATGGTCAAATCGAATCTCAAAAACTTAGAGAAGTTCAGCGGCAGACAATGTTTGTTGTTAAAAATACCGGTATGGCGGTGACGCTTGATATAGGAAATAATGAAGATATTCACCCTACAAACAAAACAGATGTTGGCAAAAGATTAGCATTTTGGGCACTTGCCAAAACCTATGGGCAAAATATCTGTTTTTCAGGTCCTGTTTATGAATCAATGAAAATTGAAAATGAAAAAATTATTGTAAAGTTTTTGTTTGCAGAAAACGGACTTGTTGTTAATGGGAATAGCAATTTGGAGTTTTTAATAGCGGGCGAAGATAAAATATTTAAAGAAGCACAAATTTCAATTAACGGTAATGAATTGATTTTATGGAATTCTGAAATAAAAACTCCCGCTGCGGTTAGATACGCATGGAGTAACACCCCAAATGCTGTTTTGTTTAATACTGAAGGACTTCCGGCATCTTCCTTTAGAACGGATGATTGGGAATTAGTGATTAGTGATTAGTGAAATATAATTTATTACGACTATATAATCCTCACACAAATTAATTATATGAGGATTATATTTAAACATGAAAAATTATTAAAACTTAATAAATTCTACTCTTCTGTTATTTGCTTTTCCTTCGTAAGTTGTATTTGGAGAAATTGGTTTTGTTTCGCCCAGGCCTTTGTAATCCAGACGGCTTTTTTCTATACCCAATTCAACTAATTTATCCATAATTGCTTCAGCACGGGCTTCGGAAAGTATTAAATTTGCAGAGTCGTCTCCATCACTATCGGTATGTCCTTCAATTCTGAATTTTAAGTCGGGGGAATCCTGCAAAATTTTTAATATACTGTTAATTGTACCGTACGATTCAGGTTTAATTATAGCTTTGTTGATGTCAAATTTAATTCCGGTTGTAACAATTTTTCCGTCGGTTATTACTTTATCATATAATGGAACAGCTCCCTGTGCAATACGTATATTTTTAACATAACCTTTTACACCACCGCTTGGATTATGAAAACCAAGAGTAATACCTGTGGGGTTATATTCAATATTAGGGATATTTATAATTCTGCAATCATCCAAATAAACTTTTAATGCTCGTTTGTTAAAAGATACGGAAATGTGTCTCCAACCCGGAGCAGATTTTGTACTACTTTTTGTTCCCGGATACCAGTTTGTTGAAACTCCTTTGCCGTCAACGCTGTTTTGCGAAAACCTAATCCATTTATTAACGTCTTGCACTTCTTTATCCAAATTTTTTTGGTTTTTATAATCTAAAAAATTAAGTTTGTAAGAAACGTTAGGTTTTTCGAAGTATACATCTAATTCAACGGTAAATTCTTCGGGCAAATAATCTTCTTTGTTGTTTTTCATCAAAGGTACTATTCCGCCGCCGCTATTTGTATTACAGCTTATAAAATATATAACATTTTCTCCATCCATGGAAGCATTTTCAACAGTTCCTTTTGTTAAATCCCATTGCGATGGAAACTCGCCATTTTTTTCGCCAACTAAATTATCTTCAAATATAACAATATCACCGGGTATAAAATCAAACTTATTCCATTGTACGTCTCCGGTATTTCCCATAACAATTTCTTTTGAATTCGCTTCTTTTTGGTTTGTCTTTTCTTTAGTGTCTGTTACTTTTTTAACAAGATCAACGGCTTTATTTAAATTTAATTTAATTTGGGCCTGTGATGAAATAAATGTCAGTAAAAAAAATGCCATAAATAATTTTTTCATTAATTTTCTCCATTAAATACTTAAAAATCGAATTTTGTAATTATAATATAAATCATAAATAACTATTATTTAAATATTGATAAGAATATGTGATTTAAATCACATTGGAAAGTGATAACAACTACATATTCTCTTCTTATTTTTAAAAATACCAGCCAAAACACCAAACCACTTTTTAATAACACTGTTTTAAAATTGTGCGCAAAGAAAAATTTACTTGACAAACCTTTATCTAAATCGTATATTTGCGATATACAATTTAAGGAACTTGATATGGCCGTATCAAAAAAAGATGAATTTACACAAGAAGAGATTTGGTTAGCCGAAATTGCCAAAGCACTATCACATCCTGCCAGGTTAAAGATATTAAAAATCCTTACACAAATGGATACCTGTATTGTGGGATGTATTGTAGAGAAAATGCCGCTTGCGCAAGCTACAGTTTCGCAGCATTTAAAAGAGCTTAAAAAAGTTGGGCTTATTGACGGCGAAATTGACGGACCAAAAGTATGTTATTGTGTAAATAAAAAAGCACTATCTAAGGCAAAAGAGGCTTTAGATAAATTATTTACTAATATAGGCTGTTGTTAATCAGTCGGGAGAAATTAAAATGAGTTCAAATAATGAAATAAAAAACAGTGTTAAAGAAAAATATGCCCAAATTGCTAAACAATCAACAGCTTCAACTTGTTGTGGAACCACAAGCTGTTGTACACCAAAAGATTCTACATATACGGTATTTCAAGATGATTACAGCAAATTAAAAGGTTATGTTGCCAATGCCGATTTGGGATTAGGCTGCGGATTACCAACAGAATTTGCAGGGATAAAGGAAGGAGACACCGTAGTTGATCTTGGAAGCGGTGCCGGAAATGATGTATTTATTGCGCGCGGGTTAGTTGGTGAAACCGGCAAAGTTGTCGGTTTGGATATGACAGAGGAAATGATTGAAGCGGCAAATAAAAACAACAATAAATTGGGATATAATAACGTAAGTTTTGTTTTAGGTGATATTGAAAGCATACCAATAGAGGATAATTTTACGGATGTTGTTGTAAGTAACTGCGTGTTAAATTTAGTGCCTGATAAACAGAAGGCTTTTTCTGAAATGTATAGAATATTAAAACCCGGTGCCCATTTTTGTGTTTCCGATATAGTGATTTTGGGAGAATTGCCGGAAGAATTAAAAAAATCGGCAGTAATGTATGCAGGGTGTGTTTCGGGTGCTTTGCAGCATGATGAATATTTAAATGTAATTAAAGAAAATGGTTTTAAGGATATTGAAATAAAAAAAACCAAACGAATTGATTTACCTGATGAATTATTATTAAAATATCTTTCACCGGAAGGAATGTTGGAATATAAAAATAATTTCCATGGATTATTCAGCATAACAGTTGTAGGTTATAAGAAATAGTACTTTTTAGTAAAATAGATTATTATGTTTGCCTCTCTTTTTAATATCCTTTAAAGTCAGAGGCAAATTTCACAAAAACATAACTTATAGCAAGTGTTTTAGTGTCTCAAGATCGGTTCTTCTCTTAAACAAAAAAGAGAAAGGAAAACACGCTGATTAAAGAGTAAGTTTATAATTACCTAAATAATTAGTACATTAATATCATAAAATTTATTTTTTAACTTCACTAAATTGTGTTTTGTATGGTTGATGAACTGATTGAAGCGCAGGAAAGATATAACAGGTTACTTAAATATCTAACTGATTATATCTATACTGTAAAAATTTATGATAACGAAAGGACAGAAACTTTTCATGGCCCCGGTTGTTTATCGGTAACCGGATATTCATCGGAGGATTTTACAGCGGATCCGGAATTATGGTTTTCAATGGTTCACGAAGAGGACAAAGAAAAAGTACTTCAGCAGGCTAAAAATGCGCGTGCCGGTTATAATGTATTACCTCTTGAGCATAGGATCTATCATAGAAACGGTTCCGTAAAATGGGTAAAAAACAGCATTGTATTATCAAAAAATGAATACGGCTATGTTATTTATTATGATGGTTTAATAAATGACATAACTGAACGAAAAATTGCAGAACAATTGGCCGAGATAAAACAACAGCAGCTTATCGAAGCCGATAAAATGGTTTCGCTTGGCACATTAACAACGGGTGTTGCCCACGAAATTAACAATCCTAATAATTTTATTATTTTAAATATTTCGGTTTTACGCCGAATTTGGGATGACATACAACCCATTTTGCAAGAATATTACAAAACAAACGGCGACTTTTTATTAGGCGGTATGGTTTATAGCACCTCGGCCGATAAAATAAAAAAATCTCTTGAAGGAATTAATCACGGTGCCCAAAGAATACAAAAAATTACACAAAGTTTAACCAACTTTGCGCGTCGCGATGAAGAAAACAATAATTTTGAAAAACTGATTAATATAAATGAAGTAATTGAAAATTCGGTTATGATTTTAGGGAATTTGATAAAAAATTCTACCCATAATTTTAAAGTTCATTATGATCAATCAATGCCAAAAATACGCGGTAACGCCCAACAGCTTGAACAGGTGTTGATTAATTTAATAAATAATGCCTGTCATGCTCTTACTGCAAATTTTCAAAAAATTGAAATAACTATGTTATACAAACAAGAAAAAAACAATATACATGTAATGGTTACAGATGAAGGAACAGGAATTTCGGCCGAAAAGATCAAACATATTTTTGACCCATTTTTTACTACCAAACGCGATGCGGGCGGAACAGGATTAGGTTTGTTTATATCGTACAATATAATAAAAAGACACGGTGGTGATTTAAAAGTTGAAAGTATTGCCAATAAAGGCACAACTTTTAAAATAATCCTTCCTTGTACTGTTTTAGTTTAATTAATGGCAGGTGTTAAAATGGGAAATATATTACGGCCGCGATTGCCGATTTTAATTGTTGATGACGAAGAAAACTTTCTTTTAAGCGTAGAATTAACATTAAATGCAAATGGAATTACAAATTTAGTTACTGAAAGTGACAGTCGAAAGGTTATGAGTATCCTGCAGCAAGGAGAATTTTCTTTAGTCGTTTTGGATATAAACATGCCAAATATTAAAGGAACAGAACTTTTACCTTTAATTGTTGAAAAATATCCTGATATACCGGTAGTTATTATAACAGCAATTAATGATGTGGATAATGCCGTAAGTTGTATTAAAGCGGGAGCTTTTAATTATATATTAAAACCGGTCGATTCTACAAGACTGGTAACAACAATAAAAGGGGGTTTAAATTTACGAGACATTAAAAACGAAAATAAAATACTGAAACGGTATTTATTAAAAGACGAACTTGAACATCCGGAAGCATTCGAAGAAATTGTTACAAAATCCGCCTCATTACATGCAATATTTAAATATATAGAAGCCATAGCCAAAACACACCTTCCGGTTTTAATAACAGGCGAAACCGGAGTTGGTAAAGAACTTATTGCAAGATCAATACATACATTAAGCGGCAGAAGCGGGGAACTTGTTAGTATAAATGTTGCCGGGCTTGATGACAATTTATTTTCGGACACATTGTTCGGTCACAAAAAAGGAGCTTTTACAAGCGGCGAAATTGAAAGAAAGGGGTTAATTGAAAAAGCCGAAGGAGGCACTCTTTTTTTAGACGAAATTGGTGACATGAGCATGGAATCGCAGGTTAAACTTTTACGCTTATTACAAGAAGGAAGTTATTATCCTTTGGGATCGGATATTGCAAAACAAAGCGATGCTCGTGTTATTTGTGCAACTTTACAAAATATAGATAATCTTTTATTAAACAATAAATTTCGTAAAGATCTTTATTATCGTCTTTATACACATCAAATTCAAATACCCCCTTTGCGTGAAAGACCGGAAGATTTGCCCTATTTAATAAATCATTTTATCGAAACAGCTTCAAATAGTCTGTTGAAGAAAAAACCAACATTGCCGCGCGAAATATATACACTCCTTACAAATTATAACTTTCCCGGTAATGTGCGCGAACTTGAGGGAATTATTTTTGACGCGGTAAGTACGCATAAATCGGGTGTATTATCATTAGAACCGATTAAAGAAAAAATATTTAAACGCAGCCAATCGTCACACGAATTTATGACAGAAAATTCAGAACAAAAGGCACAATCTTTAGTTGCTTTTTCGCAATATAATTTACCAACGCTTGATGAAGCCGAAAATTTGCTTATTGAAGAAGCCCTTAAACGTGCAAACGGAAACCAGACTATTGCCTCTGAAGTATTGGGTATTTCAAGACGGGCATTAAACAATAGAATACAGCGTAAAAAATAAGGGTGCCACATTTTCGCACCACTCCACATTTTGGCAAACTAAATATAACCCGTTTGCCTGTAATACTTTACACATCTTTTCAAAATACATTGCGCAGTTTTGTGGCATTAGTGTAAACGTTTACATTTTTTACACAAGCCCGTTATCTTTTTATAAATCAACAACTTAACAACACAACAACATTTTGGCACGCCCTTTGTAAACTATAAGGCAAATACCTATTACATAAGGAGTAATAAAATGAAAAAAGTACTATTAATTGTGTTTTTATTAGTTTCGGCTGGGTTTGCAAATGCAAAAGTCCCAAACTACTTTGTTGAAAAAGGTATACCTAATATTGTAAAAGGAATGGAATCGGACGTAACCGGTTTAGTTGAATCTTGTATTTATCAATCCATACTTTTAAAAAATAAGTATCCCGAACTCAATTTTAACAACGTTGTAACAACCTTAAAGGATTTATCCATTAATGGGGCGACAGTTAAAATTCGCTACCAAGCTCATTTAGCATTTTTATATATAAAAAATATTTCTTTGTTTAACGACTTAAACTTTCTCTTAAATTCGGAACCTGAAGATAACTTCAGAAGTATTTCGGGTACAATTGAAAGATTAGCTTCTAATTAAAAAAATTGTTTTGTCGTGGTAACCTCCCCTAACCGACATTCTAGCCCCCACTAGATATGTCGGTTTTTTTATTCTTTTTTCTATCTGTTAAATATTTTTTGAATTTTTCTGCTTTTATTATTCTCGTCATAAGCAATAAACTGTTATTTAATCTAAAAACAACAAAAATCGCAAAATTGAACTAATCAGTTGTATTATATGTATTTATATATTGGATTTAAATAATACGGAGATAATAATTTATTATCAAATTAATTAAATTTCACACTAAACATATTCGTCTTTTGTTCGATAGTTGTATATAGTGCAAATTTAATTACTTGCGATTTTAATATTTTATCTTCTTAAAATGCATTTTGTTCAATAAAATTGAATTGTATAAATTTTATCTAAATTGTTCTAAATTAATAATTCTCGAGGTATAAATGAAAAAATATTTACTAACTATTTTAATAATTCTTTTAGCTTTATCCACTAAAAGTAATGCGCAATCTTCCGATTTGCAGATATTTGGATATTTTCAAGGATATTATAACTATTTTTCTGATTTCAGCGTCAATCTTCCCATGAACCCAATGTTAAATAGTGGAAAGCCGGTTAAGCAATTTTCAACCAACGCAAAAAGCTCGTTTTTATCGCAGCAATTAAATCTTTTTTTCAAAAAAGATTTTAGCGGGGAGCTTGGAGAATTTACAACATTCGTAAATCTTGAATTAACTTCAAATTATTCAAGTGATAATTTGTGGGGTGCATTTAACCTGGAGGAAGCTTGGTTAAAATATAATTCTTCCGATGCTTTTAATGTTAAGTTTGGAACATTGATACCAACTTTTAATAATTTAAATGAAATTAAAAATCGCACTCCATTATTGCCCTACATGTTTCGTCCTTTAGTTTACGAAACTTATGTTGCCGATATAATTGCTTTAGAGGATTTTATACCCGAACAAGCGTTTATGCAGGTTTATGGCAAATTGAATCTATCTGAAAATTTAGATTTTCATTATTCCGCATTTATTGGTAATGCCGAAAAAAGTTATGTAGCTCAAAAAACATCAGGCATAGTTTTACCCGGGCAAGACACCTCAAAGTTTAAAACAGTTGGCGGTAGGATAGGTCTTAAATATAATACAATTAAAATGGGTATTTCCGGAACATTTGACAGAGATAACCAAAATAAAATTTTTAACCAATCTATCTTAAATAAACCGAATTATTCCGGTACATATTTAGCACCATTAAGCGGTGACTTACCAAGAATCAGATTGGGTGCGGATTTATCATTTAGTGTAGCAGACTTTGTTTTTGAGAGTGAGTTTATTGCCGTTAAATATAACATCTCGGATGATCAAAAAAAATATCTAAGTACGTATCGAGAAGATATTCAAACAGCTTTAGTGAATACCGTTGGTGCAATTAATCAAATTTCAACCCAAATTAAAACAAATCCGGCAGATCCCGCTAATTCAGTTAGGCTATTACAACTTTCGCAATTAGCACCTTTTGCCCAAAGTCTTTCGGAATCTGTAGCCGAAACCGCTGAATTAGGAACAGAAACTAACAAATTATTTTATTATTTTATGATTGGATATAATGTTAATGACAAACTTCAAGTTTACGGAATGTATAATTATTTGCAAGATAAATTTGATGTAAAAACAGCATCAAAACTTGAGTTATATGTTTTAGGGATGAACTGGTCACCAATACCTTCAGTTTCAATAAAAGGCCAATATACTCACCAAAAAATTGCAGATTTAGGATATGATGTAGATGCTTTAATGTTTGGATTTAGTGTTTATTTTTAATAATTTTTAGTGGAGAAACTAAATGAAAAAATTTCTTTTAATAATAATATTTATCGTTTTTGCTATAAGCACAAAATTAACAGCCCAAGTAGCTGTTATAGTTAATAAATCAGTAAGTGAATCTGATATTACTAAATCTAAGTTGGAAGAGATTTATAAATTATCTGCCACAAAATGGAAAAACGGTGACAAAATGGTTGTTTTTGATTTAAAGAGTGAAGGAGCTACTCGTACCAATTTTTATAATTATATTGGGAAAAATCCGGACGATTTAAAAAAAATATGGATGCGTTTACAGTTGACCGGAGAAGGAAATGCTCCTAAATCTTTAGGTTCGGAGTACGAAGTTTTAGAAAAAGTAGCTTCTACACCCGGCGCAATAGGTTTTATAGGTGCCGATAAAATTAGTGCACAAGTAAAAGTTATATTAACAATAAAATAAACAAATAATTATATGAACTTAAAAGCGTATTATGAAAAATCAATAAAAGTAAAAATAACAGCAGCTGCGTTATTGCCAATAATAATTATAGTTGTTTTTATTTCGTTTTATTATCCAGGCCAACAAAAATCCCTAACTGTTAAATCTGTACAAACACAGGTTAAAACCTTAAGTGAAATGTTGGCATTTTCGGTTGGTGCAGGCTTAAAGGAGTCTAATTTTGAGCTTGTGCAAACAGCTTTTAATTGGGCAAAAGAAGATAAAAATGTTATTTTTATTGATATACTAGATGAAAGCAACTCCTCTATTATTCAGTATAATCCCCAGAATTTAAAGATTAATACAGGGTTAATGCAGGAAAATTTTATTGACGAAACCACGTTAAGGAATGATTGTATTATTAAATATCAAGATAAAAACTATGGAAAAATTGTTCTGGTTTATTCTTTAGTGTCAATTCAAACGGCCGTTAGCAATAATCTTTGGATAACAATTATTATTGGACTTGGAATTCTTTTGTTGGGTTATATAATTACAAGTCTTTCAACAAAACCCATTACATCTCAGATTTCAATACTTAATGATGCTGCAAAATTAATTGGAGAAGGACGCAGCGATATTAAAATAAATGTAGAATCAAAAGATGAAGTTGGAAGTTTAAGCAAGGCTTTTAATAAAATGACTCAAAATTTATCTAAAATATCTTCTGAGCTTGAAGAAGAAAAACGGAATATTGAAGCAAAAGTGGAAGCCGCTGTTTATGAATCGGAAAATCAACAAAAATATTTATCTTCAAGTGTTGATTTACTTTTAGTTGAAATGGACAAATTTTCTGAAGGTGATTTAACTGTAAAAATGGAAATTAAAAAACAAGACGAAATAGGAAAATTGTTTTTTGGTTTTAATAAAGCTATAAACAATATTGGCGAGATGCTTCAAAAAATTCGTTTTGCCGTAGAGGAAACCGCAAAGGCTTCTTCTTTAATTTCTGCTTCTACCGAAGAAATAGCTGCAGGGGCAATGGAACAAAGTGCTCAAACCACCGAAGTTGCCAGTGCGGTTGAAGAAATGACCCAGACAATTTTTGAGAATACCAAAAACACTTCTTATGCAGCAGATACGGCCAAAGATGCCGGAAACAAAGCGGTTGAAGGCGGATTGGTTGTAAATGAAACTATTGCAGGTATGAATAAAATTGCCGAAGTAGTTAAAAAATCTGCTGATACCGTTTTTACTCTTGGACAAAACAGTGATAAAATTGGCGAAATTGTTCAGGTTATTAATGATATTGCAGACCAAACAAATTTGCTTGCCTTAAATGCAGCTATTGAAGCAGCCCGTGCAGGAGAACAAGGACGTGGTTTTGCTGTTGTAGCAGACGAAGTACGAAAACTTGCCGAAAGAACAAGCACTGCTACAAAAGAAATAGCTAAAATGATAAAGACAATACAAAAAGATACTCGCGAAGCCGTTGATTCCATCAAACAAGGAACTTCTGAAGTTGATAAAGGGAAAGAAAAAGCCAACAAAGCCGGTGAAGTATTATATAAAATTGTTGAGGGAGCAAAAAAAGTTTCCGATATTGTAATTCAGGTTGCCTCTGCAAGCGAAGAGCAATCTGCAACTGTTGAACAGATTGGGAAAAACATTGAATCTATTAATAATGTAACTAACGAAACTGCCGGAGGTATTCAACATATTGCACACGCAGCAGAAGACTTAAATAGACTGACTATTGATTTACAAGGTCTTTTTTCAAGGTTTAAGTTAGAGGAACAAAATTTTAACAGCCCAAACAAAAAAATGATTACTCGCAGATAGTTTTTATACGGCAGTTTATATTATCCAACCGACATTTTTATCCCCAATGGAAATGTCGGTTTTTTGTTTTAAATAAAATTTATTTATCCCAAATTTTGCATTAGAAAGTTATGGAATTGATATTTCTAATTACCTAAGCCAATAAGTGAGTAAAAGAATCAGGGCCGAATATTTGTTCCGTTAGCCCCAAGCATTAATACCGGAGTTATTTAAACGGGGACAATTAATAACCTGATCTAATTATCTATAATTAGTTATAAGGATTTTATATAAACACGTCATTTACAGACCGTGTTAAAATTGGGGAATAATATAATGTCTATTTTGATATAATACATTATGTCACCCCGATGGGATTACAAAACAACATATAACATACTACAGTATAATGCGATAACGTTTATTTATTCCACAAAAGCACGGCAGAGCCGTGCAATATTTGTAACCACACGCACATCCACCAATCCCCATAACTCCAGCGGAGTTACATATTCTTTTTTTTGTATTCCTAGTAATACGCCAGTTTTCACACAGCCTGTTTAGGGAGTGGGGAATAGCAACCGCACGATAATTTGCCTTCCTATAATATAAAATTATTTTGCCAATATCATCTTTTTAACCAAACAATTATTACCGGTCACCAGCTGGTAATAATAAACACCACTGGCTAAATTAAATTTTTGCGCATCAAACGTAATTTTATATTCTCCCTTGTTTTTATATTCGTTAACAAGTTCTGTTATTTTTCGTCCTAACATATCATAAACATTTAGTCTAATATTGCCGCTTTCCGCACTAGAATATTTTATTGTAGTGCTTGGATTAAAAGGATTGGGATAGTTTTGTTCTAACGAAAAAGTGTTTATTAAAGATGGATTGACTTGTTCTTCAGTTGAAACAAAATTTCCGTTTTCGTCAATTAGCAGATAAGAGATATATAAAGTTGAAGCAGTACTGCTATCGTGGTGCAACGGTACATCTCTATTTGAGGCAAAAATCATCACTTTACCATTTTCAGAAATCCAAGGAAAATACTCTGCTCCTCGTGTATACCCTTTACCAACAGGTACTTTTTCCGTATTAATATTCAGATAATAAACATTTCCCCAATAATTTGCGGTTGTGTCCCAATAACAAACGGCTAAATCCATACCCCAATTGCCGTCATATCTATATCTTCCAAAATACATCTTTTTTTTATCTTTGGTCAAACTTAACCCAAACATATCTGCACCGCCAATCGGGTGATACCAAAAACTATCAATATTTGCCCATTCTCCCAACGATTTATTATAGATAAAATAATTGGGGGAACTAAATCCGGCTCCCGTAGCAAAAATTGTATCTTTATTTACTTCCCATACGTACGAATGACCATAATAGCAGTTTACAACCGGCCCCATATTTACCGCAGGTTCCCAGTCGTTAAGTATTTCGTTCCATTCCGAACACCACATATCTTCGTAACGAATTAAACCTCGGCCAAAAAAATACAGTCTTTTACCGTCTCTGCTAATTGAACAGTTGGTCATAAACCCGCCTCCGCCGATCACACTATTGTTTAAGTTTACCGGTTCCTGCCATCTACCATTTGACTTAACTGAACGACCGACACAATTATATCCAACACTTAAATAGAGTGTATCCATGGCTGCATTTAAACTAGGAGATGCCATCACTTTAAATGGTTTTACAAAAACAGAATCTAAAAGTACAGGTTTACTCCATATTTCCGGTGCTGTAGTCCAATCTTGCGACAATAGCTGCATTGTAAATAAAAACATTGCAAAAGATAATAAGTATAATTTTTTCATAACATCCCTCAATTTATCAAGTCTAAATAAAAAACATTCCCAAAACCACTCTTTAACGCTCCCCAAAATGTTAAAAATACTTCTTTAGTAAAATATTAAGTTCAACATTAAAAAGCAATTGATCTTTTACTTTTAAGAGATATAAATTTTAAATATCAAAATAATTATCAAATTATTATGCAAAAAATGATACCTTTTTTGCATTTAATCAAAAATTTTATTATAATTGCAATAGTTCTTAAAAATATCTGTCGGGATTTAAAGCAAAATTGCAACGACATTAAATAAATAGCTAAATAGCATACAAATTTAATTTTTATTAAAACCCGCTATTTGGCGGGTTTTTTGTTTTAAATCGGAACACGTCGCGAGTTATTAATATCAGACTTTTTAACGGAAAAGAATTTTTTAGTTTATTTTTCTGTTAGTTATAAAAACCATTGGAAATGCTGATAAATAGACATATTGCAACGACGCTAAATAGTGCTAAAAAGTCATGGTTGAAAGTTTAGACCCCGTTTTTTAGCGGGGTTTTTTGTTTTTAAAAAATAAATAATATAAATAATATAAAGGAGCATTAAAATGAACGAATTAACCGCAATCTTAGAATCAATACCTGTTGACCCTTTAACGGGTTCCGTTGCAGTGCCAATTTATCAAACTTCAACTTATGTTCAGCAATCACCCGGTGTAAATAAAGGATTTGATTACACACGAACAAACAATCCGACACGTAAAATATTGGAAACCATTGTTGCTCAATTGGAAGAAGGGAAAAACGCACTTGCTTTTGCAAGCGGCTTATCTGCTATTGATGCTGTTGTTAAATTATTAAAAACGGGCGACGAAATTCTTGCAGTGGATGATATTTACGGTGGCGCATTCAGATTGTTCACAACAATTTATAATAATTTTGGAATTACCGTTAATTTTGTTGATACAACAAATGCGGAAAATGTTAAAGCGGCAATTAATGAAAGAACAAAACTTATATGGCTTGAAAGTCCTACAAACCCATTATTAAAAATTTCGGACATTAAAAAAATTGCAAAAATTGCAAAAGAACATAACATTTTAGTGTGTGTTGATAATACTTTTGCATCTCCAATTTTCCAAAAACCGTTAACCCTTGGTGCCGATATTGTAATACATAGTGCCACAAAATATATTGGCGGTCATACGGATGTTTTAGCGGGATTAGCTATAACCAATTCCGATGAACTTGGCGAAAAGTTAAAGTATATACAAAATGCAACCGGCGCAGTATTAAGTCCGTTTGACAGTTGGTTGTTAATAAGAAGTATTGAAACATTAAAAATACGTGTCGAACAACATTCGGCAAATGCACAAAAAATTGCAGACTTTTTATCAAAACGCAAGGAAATTAAAAAAATCTATTTCCCGGGGTTAAAAACACATAAAAATTACAAAATTGCCCAAAAACAACAAAAATTACCCGGAAGTATTATCTCAATTTCATTTAATGAGGATACTGAAGAAAGTGCCGTTAAATTTGTCACATCCACGAAAATATTTAAGCTTGCCGAAAGCCTTGGCGGTGCAAAAAGTTTATTGTGTCATCCTGCAACAATGACCCACAAATCAATTCCCCGCGAACAACGATTGCAAGGCGGAATTACCGATAGTTTGGTGCGTTTATCCGTAGGTTTGGAAGATGCCGAAGATTTAATTAAAGACCTAGAAAAAGCCTTAATTAAATGTTTTGGAAAATAAAAATTAATAACATTAATATTTGCAGAGAAATAAATTGAAACGTAAAGTATATAAATTTGGCGGTTCTTCGGTTGGCAACCCTGAAACAATTAAAAAAGTTATAAATATTGTAACCGATAGTTTAAATAATAACGAAAATACCGTTCTGGTTTTTTCGGCTTTTCAAACAATTACAAACCAGTTAATAACATCGGGGGAATTTGCCGCCATAGGCAACGAAGAATATAATTTAACATTAAGCCAAATAAAAAATATTCACCTAACGGCTATTGAAAAATTAGTTAATGGCAAAACACTTTATCAAATACGTAACAAAGTCCATAAATTGCTGGAAGATTTGGAAAAACTGCTTTATGGAATTTTTCTGCTTAGAGAACTTTCACCAAGAAGCAAAGACCATTTAATGAGTTTTGGCGAAAGACTTTCATCTACTATAATTACCGGTGCTTTTATTAGTGCGGGAATTGATGCCGATTTTTTAGACAGCCGGAAGTTAGTTAAAACGGATTCGAATTTTGGAAATGCAAGAGTAAATTTTTCCATAACAAACCAACTAATTAAAGATTATTTTGAAAACATAAAAAATCTTCAGGTTATAAGCGGTTTTATTGGCAGCACAATAGATAACGAAACCACAACTTTAGGACGCGGTGGTTCAGATTATACGGCTTCAATATTTGGTGCGGCTTTAGATGCCGAAGAAATACAAATTTGGACCGATGTAAACGGTGTTTTAACTGCCGACCCTAAAAAAGTTAAAAAGGCTTTACCTATTGAAAAAATGAGTTACGAAGAGGCTTTGGAAATGAGTCATTTTGGAGCTAAGGTTATTTATCCTCCAACAATTAGACCGGCTTTAATAAAATCCATTCCAATAAAAATTAAAAACACTTTTAATCCTACTTTTATTGGTACGGAAATTACTACTTCGTCATTTTCAAACCGTTATGCAATAACCGGTATTTCAACAATTGAAAACGTTGCCTTAATAAAAATACAAGGCACGGGATTAGTTGATGTTGCAAGCGTAGCAGGTCGAATTTTTAAAGTAATGGGAAAAGAATCCATTAATGTTATATTAATTTCTCAGGCATCTTCCGGTCATTCTATATGTTTTACGGTATTGGAAAGCCAGGCAAAAAAAGCTGTTGAATTAATTGAAGAAGAGTTAAAATATGAACTTGCCGAAGGTTATATAAATAGTGTTGAAGCCGATATTGAAGTATCCATATTTGCCGTGGTTGGCGAAAACATACGTAATATGTCCGGTGTTTCCGAAAAAATATTTCAGGCTCTTGGACGAAACGGTATTGAAATTTCTGCAATTGCACAAGGATCTTCACGCTTAAATATCTCGCTTGTAATAAAGCGTAAAGATGAATCAAAAGCATTAAATGCAATACACGATGCTTTTTTCCTTTCCGATTATAAAGCAATTAACGTTTTTGTAATAGGCACCGGTTCAATAGGCAGAACTTTATTTCAGCAGATAAAAAACCAGCTAAATTATTTGTATCAGGAGTTAAAACTAGATATTAAAATTGTCGGAATTGCAAATACAAAAAAAATGCTCTTTGACTATGAAGGTATAGATGTAAACTACTGGGAAGATCTTTTAGCAGCCAACGGCCGGCCAAGCGATGTTGATGTATTTTTTGACACCATAAAACAAAGCAATTTACCCAACTCTGTTTTTGTTGACTGTACAAGCAGCGAACTTATTATAGCTAAATATTTGGATTTGCTTTCCGCATCAATTTCAATTGTTACTCCAAACAAAAAAGCAAATACAAGCAAATACGAATATTATTTGCAATTAAAAAAAGCAGTGCAAAAATATAATGTAAGCTTTTTGTACGAAACAAACGTTGGTGCCGGTTTACCTGTTATAAGTACTTTACACGACCTTGTTTTAAGTGGCGATAAAATTCTAAAACTTGAAGGCGTATTAAGCGGAACTTTAAGTTATTTGTTTAATACTTTGGATGAAAACAATTCTTTTTCACAAGTAATAAAAGATGCACATGAAAAAGGATTTACGGAACTTGACCCGCGCGAAGACTTAAACGGCCTTGATATTGCGCGGAAATTATTAATACTTGTTCGCGAGGCAGGTTATAGATTAGAATTGGAAGAAATTGAAATAGAAAATTTAATACCAAATTCACTAATTACAAATGTTTCCACAACAGAGTTTTTTGACCGCTTAAAAGAGTTAGACTCTATCTATGAGCAAAAAAGGCTGGCCGCAAAAACTAAGCATAAAGTTTTACGTTATTTAGCAAAATACGAAAACGGAAAAGCTACTGTTAAACTTGAATCCGTTGATGTAACTCATCCGGTTTATTCGTTATCTTCAAACGATAATATAATTTCGTTTAAAACTGTATATTTTAACGAGCGACCTGTAATAATTCAAGGGCCGGGTGCCGGCGTAAAAGTAACTTCGGGCGGTATATTTGCCGATATTGTTAGAATTGCCAATTATTTTTATTGATTTTTAATAATACCAAATATTTATACTTGCTTTAATAATAAATATATTTTATATATGATTATACTTTTATTTATTTGTTCAAGAATTAGTGTTTATAAATAATTTAATTACTACAAAAGAAAAATTATGTTAAAAATAAATTTTGTCTATGCATCAACTTTAACCCTTTCTACTACACTCCCTAATATATTTAGGGACTGAAGTTGATGTTTATTTTGATTTTATAAACCGACTTTAGTCTAACTAGGTCGGTTTTTTTGTTTTAAACTATTTTTGGAATGTATATGAAAATTTTAAAATTCGGCGGTTCGTCGGTCGGAACTGCCGAAAGGATTAAAAACGTTGTTGAAATTGTTATCAACTCGCAAAAAACAAACGGTAATATTGCTGTTGTGTTTTCTGCCTTCCAGGGCGTTACCGATTTATTAATTGACGCAGCAAATATTGCCGCAAACGGTAATAAAAGTTATTTAAATATATATAATAATCTTTATGTAAAACATAAAGAAATGTTATATGCTTTAATCGCTGCCCCAAATACTCAAAAATATTCAACTGCAATTGATGATATATTAAAAGAATTAAGTGATTTATTACACGGAGTATTCTTAATTAAAGAACTTACTCCTAAAACATTAGATTATGTTATGAGCTTTGGGGAAAGATTATCCGCAAAGATAATTTCATTTTGTTTAATTGAAAAAAACATTACCGCTGTTTTTTGCGATAGCCGATTAATTATTAAAACAGATGATAACTTTGGCAGTGCAAAAGTAAATTTAGTTGACACTTACAAAAAAATAAAAGATTATTTTAATAGCATCTTGGAAATGCAAATTATAACCGGTTTTATCGGCTCTAACAGCAACAACCAAACAACTACTTTAGGGCGTGGCGGCTCCGATTATTCCGCTGCTATTTTTGGTGCTGCTCTTGACGTGGAAGAAATTGAGATTTGGACGGATGTAAACGGTGTGTTAACTGCTGATCCTAGAAAAGTTAAAAATGCTTTTTCCGTTTTATCGTTAACTTATGAAGAAGCAATGGAACTTTCGCACTTTGGGGCTAAAGTAATTCACCCTCCAACAATGTACCCCGCAATGGTTAAAAACATTCCCATTAGAATTAAAAACACATTTAACCCGGATTTTGTAGGTACTTTTATTGGCAGCAAAAAACTAACCGAAAAAGAAATATACAGAATTAAAGGTATTTCCTCAATTGACGAAGTTTCGTTGCTGCGTATTCAGGGACCGGGAATGGTTGGTGTGGCCGGTATTGCAAAAAGGTTGTTTGGGTCGCTTGCTTCTGCCGGTATAAATATTATCCTTATTACTCAGGCCTCCAGCGAACATTCAATTTGTATAGCTGTTTTGCCTAAATATTGCGTTAAAGCCAAAAATATAATTGAAACTGAATTTGTTTATGAAATTAAGGACGGTATTGTAAACGAAGTAATTGTTGAAAATGAACTTTCCATTATTGCCGTTGTTGGCGAGAATATGCGCTTAACGGCAGGAAATGCCGGAAAAGTATTTCAATCGCTAGGCAAAAATGGCATTAATATAATAGCTATTGCTCAAGGCTCTTCCGAATTAAATATTTCGATGGTAATTGCAAAAAGAGAATTGGAAAAAGCTTTAAATGTAATACATAACGAGTTTTTTTATTATAACCATAAGACCATTAGTTTATTTATTGCCGGTACGGGGAATGTTGGTAAAACATTACTCTCGCACATTAAAAAACAACATCAAACAATGCTTGACAAGTCTTTAATTGATATTAAAGTTGTTGGATTGGCTAATTCAAAAAAAATGCTTTTTAATACCGAGGGGATTAATCTTTCCAATTCGGCAGAATTGTTGGATACCTGTGTTGAAGTAATGAAAATACCATTATTTTTTGAAACAATAATAAACCTAAATCTGCCCAACTCTATTTTTGTGGATTGCACTTCAAATGAAGATATTGCAAATAATTATTATACCCTGCTTTCATCATGTATTAGTGTTGTTGCCGCAAATAAAAAAGCTAACTCAGGCAAATACGAGTATTATGATAAATTAAAAACTATAACATCGGGTAACGTAAAATACTTATACGAAACAAACGTAGGTGCCGGACTGCCGGTAATAAACACAATTAAAGATTTATTGGCAAGCGGAGACGAAATTATTAAAATTGAAGGAATTCTTTCCGGTACTTTAAGTTACATATTTAATAATTTTGATGGGACTAAAACATTTTCTGAAATTGTAAAAGAGACACAAGAAAAAGGATTTACCGAACCGGATCCCCGAGACGATTTAAACGGAATGGATGTTGTTAGAAAATTATTAATATTAATAAGAGAAGCCGGTTATAAGTTTGAAATTGAAGATATAATAAAAGAGGATTTTATCCCTGCCGAAATATTTAACACTTATTCTGTGGCAGAGTTTTATTATAAATTAAAATCGGTCGATTCTTTTTTTGAACAAAAAAGAATTAACGCAAAAAATGAAAATAAAAAATTAAGATATATTGCTGAATATTCAAACGGGAAAGCCGAAATTAAATTAAAAGCCGTTGATGTAACAAATCCGTTTTATGGAATAACCGCTAATGACAATATGATTGTACTTACAACTAAATACTACAACGAACGTCCTTTAATTATACAAGGGCCCGGTGCCGGTGCTGTTGTTACGGCCGGAGGAGTATTTGCTGACATTAAAAAGATTGTTAATAACCTTGTATGATATAAATTATTGAGATTTTATGATAAACGAAATTAAAGTGTTTGCTCCTGCCTCAGTTTCAAATATAGCATGTGGTTTTGATGCTATGGGTTTTGCTATTGACGAACCCGGTGATGAAATTATATTACGTTATACTAATTTACCGGGGGTTACAATTAAAGAAATCACCGGTGATGATAATAAATTATCGTATAACATCTTTGAAAATACTGCCGGTGCACCTGTTGCTGCATTAATGAAAGATTTTAATATTAAAAGCGGTGTTGAAATTGAAATTCATAAAAAAATGCCTTTAGGCAGCGGACTTGGTTCAAGTGCCGCAAGTGCCGTAGCGGCAGCTTTTGCGGCAAATATTTTATTTGATCTTAATTTAAGCAAACATTTACTTTTGCCTTATGCTATTAAAGGAGAGGAAATTGCAAGCGGCGCAATACACGCCGATAATGTTGCCCCCTGTTTATTTGGCGGATTTATATTAATACGTAGTTATTCCCCAATTGATATAATTGAATTACCGGTTCCCGATAACTTATATTGTACAATTATTCATCCAAATATTATTATTAACACTAAAGAATCGCGGGCAAAACTTCCAATTCAAGTTCCATTAAAATCGGCGGTAGCCCATTGGGGAAATACTGCCGGACTTGTTGCGGGATTATTTAAACAAGACATCAAACTTATTGGAAGGGCTATTGAAGATGTTATAATTGAACCAGTCAGAGCTGAATTTATTCCGGGTTATTATGGTATTAAAGAGGCTGCTTATAAAAACGGTGCTGTCGGCTGCAACATAAGCGGTTCGGGACCGTCTATTTTTGCTTTGTCCGAGTCGTTGATTATTGCTCAAAATATCGGCAATAGTATGCTGAAAGCCGCCGATGAAGCCGGATTAAAACCCAACGTATATGTTTCTAAAATAAATAAGGTTGGGCCTAAAGTCATTTACAAATTATAGGTTGTTTTTATGCAGTATTACAGCACTAATAATATTAAAAATAAGGTTTCTTTGAAAGAAGCCGTACTAAAAGGAATTGCAGACGACGGGGGATTATTTATGCCCGAGTATATTCCTCAAATATCTAAAGATTTTATTAACAACATTTCCTCGTATTCATTTCAGGATATTGCTTGCCATATTGCCAAGCTGTTCTGTGAAGAAGATATTCCAACGCCTGCTTTGTATGATATTATAAATTCCGCAATAAACTTTGAATCCCCCATTGTTAAACTGGATGAGGATACTTATGTTCTTGAATTATTCCATGGACCAACTTTTGCTTTTAAAGATTTTGGCGCACGGTTTACAGCCAAAATAATGTCTTATTTTATCAATAATCAAAATAATGAAATAAATATTTTAGTTGCTACTTCCGGCGATACCGGCAGCGCGGTTGCCAACGGTTTTTTTAATATCCCCGGAATTAATGTAACAATATTGTACCCTTCAAACAAAGTTAGTTATTTACAAGAAAAACAACTTACTACTCTTGGCGGAAATATTACCGCTTTGGAAGTTGGCGGTACTTTTGATGATTGCCAAAGGCTTGTAAAAAATGCTTTTGCGGATAAAACCGTTTCAAAAATTAAAAATTTAAGTTCTGCAAATTCAATTAACATTTCACGTCTGTTGCCGCAGTCGTTTTATTATTTTAACGCCTATGCACAATTAAAAAATAAAACCAAAGATTTGTTATTCTCCGTACCCAGTGGAAATTTGGGTAATTTAACCGCCGGATTAATTGCCTATAAAATGGGTTTGCCGGTATATAAATTTATTTCTGCTGTAAATGCTAATAAAGTGTTTGAAAAATATATAAACACCGGTGAATTTATTATAAAACCATCTATAACAACTTTTTCTAACGCTATGGATGTTGGGAACCCAAGTAATGCAGCAAGAATATTTGAATTATTCGAAAATAATTTTACAAAAATTAATAATATAATTTTTAGCAGATCAAAATCGGACGAGGAAACATTAATTGCAATTGAGGAGGTTTACGATAAATACAATTATTTAATCGATCCTCATGGAGCTGTGGGGTATGCTGTTTTGCACGATTATGTTGATAATCAGGATGTAAAATATAATTCCATTATTCTGGAAACTGCACATCCTGCAAAGTTTACAGAAGTAATGGAAAAAGCTATTTCGGATAAAATAAAATTGCCGGAAGAGTTAAAGAAGTGTTTATTAAAAGAAAAAGTTTCCATAAAAATATCTAATAGATATGAAGAGTTTAAAGAGTTTTTGATAGGTTAAATTGTTCTTTGATATTTTGCAGCGCAATATTTTTGTTGCCGGCGTTTTTGTTTTTTTTCTATTTACAGCTTTATGCCTAATTGTAGTGCGAGCTTTACAGACTGTGTGGAAATAAAAAAACAACATAAATAAAACATATGAAACTCCGCCGGAGTTCGTTGGACTTTGGGTGGTGTGTATGGTTACAGACATGGCACGGCTCTGCCGTGCTTATAAACATTAACGCTTTGTATTGTAATATGTTATGTCAATTAGTCCCGAAAATTAAAACCCCATAGGGGTTTCATGTCAGTAGCCAAAAATAACAAATAGGTATAACAACCCCGTTAGCGGGTTGCATTGTTATATTAAAACCTGCTTGTTTAATCTCAATTTTCGGCTGTAATGCCTAATTGTAGTGCGAGCTTTAGCTCGCAAACTTTTAGCTTATGCCGCTAATTATATTACAGCTTGCGAGATAAATCTCGCGCTACAAATATCATTCATTTATTTGAGAATGATTATTCAATTTAAAGAGTTTTGTTTGCAGCGTGTTCTGTAAAAGCGGAAATACGGCATACTTTTAAGCTTGCTAGCTCCTCTCTGTTGTGCTTTTGATTTGGTTGTAATGCCTAATTGTAGTGCGAGCTTTAGCTCGCTAACTTTTAGCTTATGCTGCTAATTATATTACAGCTTGCGAGATAAATCTCGCGCTACAAATATCATTCATTTATTTGAGAATGATTATTCAATTTAAGGAGTTTTGTTTGTTGCGTGTTCCTCAAAAACGAAAACATGGCATACATTTAAGCTTGCGAGCTGAAGCTCGCGCTACAAATATCATTCATTTATTTGAGAATGATTATTCAATTTAAAGAGTTTTGTTTGTTGCGTGTTCCTCAAAAACGAAAATATGGCATACATTTAAGCTTGCAAGCTGAAGCTCGCGCTACAAATATCATTCATTTGTTTGAGAATGATTATTCAATTTAAAAGTGTTAAAATTAAATTATTAAAATATATAGGTTTATTTATGAATAACAATAAAATAAGTGTTGGGGTTTTAGGGGCTACGGGTAGTGTAGGTCAAAAATTTATATCCTTATTGGAAAATCATCCTTTTTTTGAAATTACTGAAATTGCAGCTTCTGATCGTTCGGCCGGTAAAAAATATTTTGAGGCCGTTAACTGGCTGGAAGATAAATTTATTCCTACCGATGTTAGGGATTTAACGGTAAAATCTTGTTCCGAAAATTTTAACAGTAAAGTTTTATTTTCCGCTTTGGATGCGAGCGTTGCCGGCGAAATTGAAGAAGATTTAGCCAAAAAAGGCCATATTGTTATTTCAAATGCAAAAAATCACAGATTCTCGCCCAACGTGCCACTTATTATTCCCGAGGTAAATCCCGACCATTTATCTTTGGTTAAATTTCAAAACTACGGTTCGGGATGTATTGTAACTAATCCAAACTGTTCTACAATTGGACTTGTTTTATCACTAGCACCTTTACATAAACAATTTGGCATAAAACACTTAAACGTTGTAACAATGCAGGCTATTTCCGGAGCCGGATATCCCGGAATTCCCAGTGTTGATATGATTGATAATATTATTCCTTTTATTGGCGGAGAAGAAGAAAAGTTGGAAAAAGAACCCAATAAAATATTGGGCGTACTACAAAACAATCAAATAACAAACGCAAACATTACAATTAGTGCACAAACTAACAGAGTTTTTGTAAAAGACGGACATACCGAAACGGTACAAATAAATTTTGAAAATAAACCTTCCAAAGAAGATATTTTGGAAATTTGGCAAAACTTTAAATCCATACCGCAACATCTGGATTTGCCTTTTGCGCCAAAACAGCCAATTATTTATTTAGATGACCCAAGATATCCCCAGCCAAGACTACATAGAAACGTTGATAAAGGCATGGCAGCTGTAACCGGTAGATTACGGGAATGTAATTTGTTTGATTGGAAATATATTGTGCTTTCTCATAACACAATAAGAGGAGCTGCCGGCGGAACAATTTTAATTGCGGAGTTAATGTATAAACAAGGCTATATTGAATAACACTTATATTAAGTTTTAATACAAAGTGTATGTTAAAATTTAATATTTTTGTATATTTATACATGTAATTAGTGTTTTTTTGCATTTTTAGGCTTTTTGTAAGGAGCATCATAAATACCATGTTAAAAAAAGATTTTAGATTTAGAGAAATAACTTATAATTATACTTCTTTTTCCGATAAAGAAATAATTCTTAAATATTTTAATTCCAAAACATGGGATATTGTTAATCAACTCCGCGAACATCGTATTACAGGACGCAGCGCAAAATTACTTTACGAAAACATTGGCGATATTTTTATTATTGAGAGGAATCCTTATTTATTTGAGGAATTTTTAAATAATAAAAAGAAAAGAAATCAGCTAAAAAAAATTCATCAAAACCGTATAGATACAGTTCAAAACAATGGCAAAGATAATCCCCTTGTTGATCAAATTATTGAACAAATACGTATTGTAAATGATAATTTTTTCAAAAGTTTTTCGTCAGCCAGGGTATTACGCAGCCGTTTAAGTTTTGCCCTAACAGGCATTACTTCTTTTAAAAATGTTCATTTTACACCTTTTCACCGAATAACTCACGCAACCGATGCAACTGATTGGCGGGTTGAACACCCCTTTGCCGTAGTTTATCCCGATACTATTTCGGAAATTCCAAAACTAATTAAAACCGCTAAAAAACTGGGACTCTCTATTATTCCGCGTGGCGGAGGTACAGGACTAACTGCCGGTGCTGTTCCTGTTAATAAAAAAACTTTAGTAATTAATACCGAAAAATTATCACACATCGGTAATATCGAAACAATTAAGGAAAACGGAAATCAATTTCCCATTGTAACCGTTGAAGCCGGCGTTGTTACAGATACTATCATTGAATATTGTGAACAAAAGGGATACATTTTTGCTACCGATCCAACATCTTCTTGGGCTTCTACAATAGGCGGTAATATTGCAGAAAATGCAGGAGGTAAAAAATGTGTTATGTGGGGAACCGCAATAGACAACATTTATTCGTTTTTAATTGTCAATTCTGCAGGTGATATACTTAAAATAAAAAGGACAAATCATCCTTACCGTAAAATTTTGCCCGACGATATTGTTACATTTGATATTATTAAACACGAACACAAAAAAGATATTATTGTTAAAACTATTACTTTAAACGGAACCGATATCCGTAAAAAAGGATTGGGAAAAGATATTACAAATAAAGTGTTAAATGGTTTACCCGGCGTACAAAAAGAAGGCGGAGACGGCATTATTTTATCGGCCCAGTTTGTTTTATATACTCCTTTTAAATATTGCAAAACATTATGTTTGGAGTTTTTTGGAACCAATATGATTGCTGCTTCTTTTGCAATTGTTGCAATAAATAACAAATTTGTTAATGATAAAATTGTTTATTTGACTGCTCTTGAACATTTTGACGAAAAATATGTAAATGCTATTAATTATCGCAATAAATCAAGCAGAAATGAAATTCCAAAGGCAGTATTACTTATTGATATTGAAAGCAATGATAAAGATAAACTCAATGACGGTTGTAATACTATTGTTTCGCTTGTTGCAGGTTACAATGCCGAAGGAGTTTTGGCAAAAGACGATAAAGAAAGAAAAACTTTTTGGAATGATAGAAAACATCTTGGTGCAATAGCAAAACATACAAATGCTTTTAAATTAAACGAAGATGTTGTAATTCCTCTTGATAAACTTCCTCAATTTGCAGATTTTATTGAATTATTAAATTTTAATAAAGAATTTAGAAATTCGATTTTGACTATAGAAAATATTAACCTGTATTTAACAAATCTTCTGCAAAATTCAAACGATGAAATTCCAAAAGAAAGAATTGAATTGTTTATTGACAGATTAAAATCACTAAAGGATAGTTATTTGATTTTTTACAATGCTGTTAAGTTGGATAATGATACACAAAACAACAGTTCCACAGCAGGGAAATCCGTTTTTCATCAGCTTCAGGACGGTGATATAAAATATTCTTTTGAAGATGATGTAATAAAATACTTTACTAAAGTTTTTTACGGTTATGATAATATTTTGAAAGAATTTAACAACGTTGTAACTGCCGAACGAAACAGGAAATTAATTATAGCCACCCATATGCACGCCGGTGACGGCAATGTACATGTAAACATTCCTGTTCATTCCAACGATTATTTAATGATGCAGGAAGCCGACGAATGCGCTTCTCTTGCAATGAAAGAGGCAGTAAAACTTGGCGGGGTTGTTTCCGGTGAACATGGTATTGGTTTGACCAAACTTAAATTTATTGATAAAGAAATTCTTGATCAATATCAGAATTACAAAAAAGTAAACGACGCTGATGATTTATTTAATCCGGGAAAATTAAACAGCAGTTTTCCCCTTTATCAAATATATACTCCGTCTTTTAATTTACTTGAAAGAGAAGCAATAATTTTAGAGTCAACCGATCTTGAACAATTAACACAAGCAATTTCTTTGTGTGTAAGATGCGGCAAATGTAAATCGGTATGCAATACACATTACCCAAAAGGCAATATGATGTATAACCCTAGGAATAAAATTCTTGCTGTTGGGTTAGTTACCGAAGCCGTGTTGTTTTCTGCTCAAACCCTGGAGATGAAATCTTTTGAAAATTTTAAAAATTTAAGAGAAATATCAGACAATTGTACTGCTTGTCATAAATGCCAGGCACCTTGTCCCGTTAAAATAGATTTTGGCGAAGTATCTTTGACTATTCGTAAACAATTGGATCACAGGAAAAAAACATCTTCTAAACTCTTTACTTTGGCTGCTTTATTTTATTTGGGGAGGAAAAAATATTTTATTAATAAAGTATTCCGAATCGGTTTGCTTAAATACGGTTATAGTTCGCAGCGAGTTGCTTCTTTAATAAATAAACCTGTTTCTTATTATACCGGATTAGTTTTACCCAAACTTAATCAATTGCTTAAAACCCCTTTTCCAAAAAGCGGTGCTAAATCAATACGCGAAATTTTTAAGCTCAAAAATCCAAACATGTTTTATTGTTTTGAAAATCCAAATATAACTGCAACTAAAAGCGTGGTATATTTCCCGGGCTGCGGTTCGGAAAGAATGTTTCCCGAAATTAGTATAGCAACTATTGCTTTGTTATATAACAAAGGCGTGCGGGTTGTTATTCCTCCCGAATATTTGTGCTGCGGTTACCCGTTTTTAGCAAATGGCAAAACCGAACAAGCCGATTTAAAAAGTTATGAAAATCGTGTAATATTCCATCGTATTGCAGATACGGCGGGATATTTAAATTTTGATTCGGTTTTAGTTTCCTGCGGCACATGTTACGAGATGCTTGACAAATACGAAATTGAAAATATATTTAATAATGCATCATTAATGGATATTAACGAATATATTGTGAAAGAAAAATTATACTCAAAAAACAATAGTAATAAAGAATCCGTGTTTTATCATGAACCCTGCCATACTCCCTTAAAACATAAAGGATACGATAAAACCTTTATGGAATTATACGACCAAAAACCGGTTTGCATTCCCAACTGTTGCGGTGAAGCAGGAACACTTGCACTTTCTCGACCGGATATATCCAACACACTTAGAGAAAGGAAAGAAGAACATATTAACAGTTACAATTCCAATAACGATATTGAAGTATTAACTACATGTCCAAGCTGTGTAATGGGTTTAACTAAACTTGATGCAAAAACTAATGTTGTTGGTAAGTCTTTGGTGGTTTATAATGCCGAACAATTTTTAGGTAAAGATTGGCAAAAAACATTTATCCGTAATGTTAAAAAACATGGTGTTGAAGAAATATTATTTTAGAAAAATTTTCCTGTTTTAATCTATTTTCCTACGTAGGAAAATGCGTGTTTTTAGGAAAACTTCTAACATTTTTATTTTTTTATAATATACAGGTTACTTTAAAAATAACATCTTTTTTGTTTGTTTAAAATTTCCTGAAATAATTTGGTAAAAATAAACTCCTGAAGTTAAATTTAATTTACCTGCGTCTATTTTTACGGTATAACTCCCTGATTCTTTATATTCGTCAAACAATATCGCTGCTTGGCATCCAAGGACATCATAAATTATTAACGAAGTATTGGCACCGGCAGATAAACTAAAGTTAATGGCTGTGGAAGGATTAAAAGGATTTGGGTAATTTTGTTTTAACTCAAAGTTGTTAACAGTTATATTTTTACTTTCTTCCACATCTGTTATAAATCCGGTTAGTGATTTTTGAGCGGCTTTATAAATATTTTCCTCAAGGGCATACCAGCCGCTATATGCTCCGGTTGTAAAATTTCCACCATTACATATAAATACAACACCATAATCTTTAATTTTTGAAAAATACATATCACTTACCAATCCATATGCTTCACCCGGATGGCCAATTAATGTTTCTCCCGGCAATAAATCGGTTGTAGTATGATTGGCAAATGCGTATTTTTTAAATATACCGTACATTGTATCACCATTAGAACCATTATATGTCCAAACGGTTTTTTGCATTAAATTTGCTGCTGCTTCCGATATAATATGTGTTGATCCGTAAAGTCCGTTATTTAAAAACACCACCATAATTTTGGCTAAATCGGCCGAAGAAATGCGTAAACCGCCTGTAGGAGAAAAAATTATTCCGTTTGTTCCAATTACATAATTTGATAAATTTCTTGGCGGTGGTTTTACACCTTTGTAATTATCCACCTGGGCCGACCAAACATTTCCCGATTTGCGATAAAGTGCGGAAACATCATTAATTACGGCTATATCTTGTATATTAAAACTCCCATTAATCCCTAACGGAATAAGGACTTTTTCGCGTACGACAATATCAAACCTTTTACCCGTTAATTTTTCAATCAACGTGCCTATTACGCCAAAATTTATATTGGCATATTCAAAATACCCGGCTTTCGGACTTTTGTTTTGAAACATATTGGATGTATAATAAGCCCCGCCCTGTTTTAATAAACTTTCCAGTTTTGGTGGATTGGTTCCTGCGGTGGCACTTAAAAACGTATCGTATCCGTCACCGTCCAAAAGTGAACTTGTGTGCGACAACAATTTTCGGATAGTGATTGTATCATTGGGGAAATTTGGATTTCTTAAAATAAAGCCAATATATTTGCTTATATCATCATCCACGTTAAACAAACCTTCATCCCATAAAGTCATCAATGTTGTTGTTGTAATAAATTTTGAAATTGACGCAATTCTGTACATCGTATTATTATCAACCGGCAAGTTTCTTCCAACATCACGGATTCCGTATCCTTTATTAAAAACCAGCGAGTCGGTTTTAATAACTGCAACAGACATACCCAAAACACCATAATTGCTTTTTACAATTTGCAAAAGGGAATCGAGTTTGTTTGTTTGTGGAAAACAATAGGCACTTATAAACATAAAACAAAAAGCAAAAAGCATAAAAAATCGTTTCATAATATTCTCAATAATTTGAAATATAAATTTAACACTAAAACCTTACAAATTGCTTGTCTAATTTTTAAATGTTCACTATATCTTTTTTTTGATTAAATTATTGTCTTATATTTTAAATTTAACGGAATTCACTAAATGATTTATAACAATTTTGGAAAAAACGAAATAAAAGTTTCTGTTTTGGGTTTTGGTGCCGGAGAAATTGGGGATTTGGCCAATGAAGATAAACAAGTGGAAGCCATATTAAATTTTGCCCTTGATAACGGAATTAATTTAATTGATACGGCACGCGGTTATTTTGCTTCCGAAGATAGAATCGGTCGGTTTATTTCACACCGCAGAAAAGAATTTGTGTTATCTACTAAAATTGGATACGGCATAGATGGGGAAAACGACTGGAGTTATAATTGTATTATTAAAGGAGTTGAAGAAGCTCTTAAATTATTGTGCACCGATTATTTGGATATTGTTCATCTTCATTCTTGTGAACTTGGCACTTTGCAGCATGGAGAAGTTATTACCGCTTTGTTAAAAACAAAAGAACAAGGAAAAGTAAGATGTATTGCCTACTCCGGTGAAAATGAAGCTTTGTTATACGCTGTAAATACCGGTGTTTTTGATTCCGTACAAACTTCTTTAAACGTTTGTGACCAAAGAAATATTAACAACATCTTTCCAAAAACAATAGAAAAGAATATTTCCGTAATTGCAAAAAGATCAATTGCAAACGCACCTTGGTTATATAATGAACAGCCGTACGGCCAATATGTTGAAGAATATTGGAAGCGGTTTCGCAAAATGGGCATTAATAAAAACTTTAACTGGTTTGAAACCGCAATACGTTTTACTGCTTTTACAAAAGGGATTACATGCTGCATTGTAGGCACAACAAATATAGAGCACTTAAAACATAACATAAATTATGTTAATATGGGTCCATTACCAAAAAAAGATTATACATTAATAAGAGATTCATTTATGAACAATGACGATCATTGGGTCGGTCAGGTTTAAGCTTATTAACAGGCCACACCTAAGATACCATGACGATTAAAATGATTCGGTATTATAACTGTTTTTATCTTTTTGAACCTTATTTCATTAACAACAAACACAACCCATGTGGCGGGTTTCATAAATACACTATTTTCTGTTATGTTTCATTTTTGTGCATATTTTAATCCCATATTTTGCATTAGATATTATAATATTCTGTAATCTCTTTATTAATATAAGGTTATGGAAAATTTAATTCTATTTATTATTAACATGTAGATAAAATTACTTTGGGCTAAATAATTTAATTATAATATTTTTCAATTAAGGACTAAAGGCAATGCAGTGCAGTTTTTACTCCCCACGCCTAAACAGACTGTGTGAAAATTGGGGAATGGTTGTAATAAAAGGAACTCATCCTTCGACTCAGCAAACCCCGCTGAGTACACCGCCTTCTTTTAAAAATAGAAGGGGAGTGATTGTAAAAACATATAGAACAATAACTTGCCGGTATATAATTCCCCTCTCTTTCAAAGATAGGGGAAAAAGGGGTGAGTTCGGTTTTTTTAATTTTAACACAGTCTGTAAAGGACGCGGCTATTTCAAATCCTTATAACTAATTATAAATAAATTATTTATATTGTTATTTATCCCCGCTTAAATAACCTTAACTTAAAGTTTAGGAAACCGGCATTCATGCCGGAGGCTAACAAAACAAATATAACCGGCTTCTGTCCTGATTCTTTTTCCTCACTTATTGACATATGTTATTAAAAATATCAATCTATTACTTTATACTGCAAAATTCGTGGTTGAAGAAGTTTATTCGGCATTTTTAACACAAAGTCCAAAATTAAGGCTGCACTATAAAAAAAACCCGCGGAAAAGTTATTGCGGGTTTTTTGTTAATTTATAACTTGGAATTAAAAATTTTGAATTGTTTTTTTATCTAACTAAAATCATTTTTTTAGTTTGTGTAAAATTGTTTGTTTTTAAGGTATAAAAATAAACTCCGGAGGACAAATTTTGCGCATCAAAATTAACAGAATAGTTACCCGGATTTTGAGTTTTATTTAAAATTTCACTTACTTTTTGGCCAAGCGTATTATAAACAGAAATATTTACAAGTCCGCTTTCCATAATAGAATAATTAATTATTGTAGAGGGGTTAAACGGATTAGGGTAATTTTGTTCCAGATCAAAAAATAATTGTTTTAAGTCTTCGTTTTTAACCGCAACAAAAACAGAATCGTACGAAACAAGCCTGATTGCATCGGCAACAACATATACAGCCGAACCTGTTCCGGCATCCGATATTTTTACAGTTTCATCAGTTAAGCCGTCAAAAGTATAAGTGCCTATTAATTTCCATGATGAACCGTTTAAGGTTTGATCAACTTTAACAGTATCGGTTCCGTTTTTATGCTTAATAAAAAAAGGTGTTGTTTTACACCTATTGGCAGATGATACCCACCAGCCGTACACATCGTACAAAGCTTCTTTTGATAAATTTAAATTAAATTGGGCATAACTATCTCCAACTCCAACAGCATTTAGCTGGGCGGGAGTAGTTCCCCAAAATCCCGTATTTGCAGTCGGGAACCAATCGGGTCCATTTAAAGAAGCTTCGGGATCTCCGGTATCAATTACTTTTTCAAAAGTCGGTTCTTTTGGTAAATGAAGAGAATCTATATGTGTAATTGAAAAAATAACCGGAACCGCGCGCTGTTCGGATGGGGAATTTATAAATTGGTTACCCAATGCCATTTGTGTAGAGCCGCCACCATCAAGATTCATAGCTTCAACACAACCCAAATTAATAAATTCTTGAGCTAATTCGGTCAAACCTAAACCTTCGGAAATAGTCTGTCTTCCATCGGCAACTAAAATAATTACGTGTTTATTGCCTGTATAACCTAATGCTGTACGTGGGTCTCTGTTATCCAAACCAACACCACTGCCCCACATAACTTCTTGATTATATGTAACATTAACCTGTCCGTTTTTTACTAAAGTAGGGCCGCCGCCAATGCCAACAAGCAAATCCTGATATTGCGTACCATTTGTCTGAAGCGGAGCCGCCAAAGGTGTAGGATCGTTGTAAATATAATTTAAAGGAGCGGCATATGTGTAAATGCCAGCAATTGTATTATTAAAATGATAAATCCAGTCAATAGAAAGTTCTTTATTTGTTTTCATACCAAAAAAGCTTCGTATAAGCGGATATGTTTGGTTGTTACGTGTAACCGAAGCAATGTTTTGCGCTTTAACTTCGTTTGGATAAATAACTGCCGAATAAGAAGTGGTTCCACCAAAAAATCCGCCATTAACAGAAGCATAAGCACCGAATCGGGCATTTAACACATTTACAGTTGAAGGAGACGTTGTTGCATAAGGACGAATTGCCAATTTGGGATTATTTAAGTCAACATCATAATAATAAGCTTTTAAAATGGGGGAGGTTCTTTCTCCGGAAAACAATTTAACCCCTTCAGGTAAATTATAAAAAGCACTCACATCCGTCCATGTAATAGTCTGTCCAAAACAAACCGAAGAAATAAATATAATAATAGTCAGCCATTTTTTCATATATTAAACACCCTATAAATAAAAATAAATTTTAGATTTAAATTTACACAATATTTTACAAGTATTAAAAAATATTAAACTTATAAATAATTATTACTTATACAAAAATAAAAATTGTATTAATAGTTATATATATTTAACTTTAAAAACTAAAAATTAAACACATAACTAAAAAAAGGATATAGTAATGAAAAACAAAATCCTAATAATATTACCCTTGTTAATATTTTTTATTGGGTGCTCAAGTTCACGTAAAATTCAATTTGACGAGTACAATTTAGATAACGGAATGCACGTTATTTTACACGAAGACCACACAACCCCTATTGTTGCAGTTTCCATAATGTATCATGTCGGTTCAAAAAACGAAGATGCAGCACGTACAGGATTTGCGCATTTTTTTGAACATTTAATGTTCGAAGGTTCACCAAATATTGGAAGAGGTGAATATTTTAAAACAGTTGAAAGCGCCGGCGGTGCATTAAACGCAAACACTTCTTTTGACAGAACTTTTTATTACGAGATTCTCCCTTCAAACCAACTGGAGCTTGGTTTATATCTGGAATCGGAAAGATTGTTACAGTTAAGGATTGATAGTGCTGGTGTTGAAACACAAAGAAAAGTTGTTAAAGAAGAAAGAAAACAAAGTTACGAAAACAGACCATACGGTTCAATTTTAGAAGAAACATTCAAAAGAGCTTATAAAGTACATCCTTACCAATGGATGCCTATCGGTTCGGTTCAGTATATTGACGATGCTAAATTAGATGAGTTTATTGATTTCCATAGTATTTATTATGTTCCAAATAATGCTACGCTTTCAATTGCAGGAGATATAACAAAAGATGAGACCAAAGCATTAATTGACAAATATTTTAAAGAAATTCCTAAAGGAACAAAAGAAATAAAAAGACCTACGGTTATTGAACCACCAATGATGGCCGAAATTAGAGACACTATTTACGATAATATTCAGCTGCCGGCCGTTATTGAGGCTTATAGAATTCCGGCTCAAGGCACAACAGATTATTACGCATTAAATATGCTTACAACTTTACTTTCTTCAGGTCAAAGTTCAAGATTATATAAAGCAGTTGTAGACGAACAACAAAAAGCCGTTACGGCAATGTCGTTTCCTTTTTCAATGGAAGACAGCGGTTTGTTTTTGGTTTTTGCAGTTTGTAATCAAGGCATTGAAGTTACAAGTGTTGAAGATGCTATGCAGGATGAAATTGTTAAAGTTCAAGATCAGTTAATAGACGAAAAAGAATTTCAAAAATTACAAAATAAAATTGAAAACGATTTTGTTAATGAAAACTCACGCGTTGCGGGAATTTCCGAAAACTTAGCAAATTATCATGTTTATTTTGGTGACGCAAATTTAATAAATACCGAAATAGACCGATTTATGAAAGTTACACGCGAAGATATTCAACGTGTTGCTAAACAATATTTAGTTAAAACAAATCGCGTTGTATTGCACTATTTACCAAAAAGTTTAAAAAAATAAATTGAAATTCTTAATTTGATTTTGGAGAAAATTTAAGATGAAAAATAAAGCAAGTTTGTTTATAGTATTTTATATAATTTTGTCTATTACTGTGTTTGGTCAGTTAGATAGAACCAAAAAACCTTTACCCGGTGCTGCACCAAACATACAAATAGGCAATTACGAAATGTTTGAATTGCCAAACGGTTTAAAAGTGATAGTAGTTGAAAATCACAAAATTCCAAAAGTTAATTTTAAATTGATTATTAACAGAGATCCAATTTTAGAAAATGAAAATGCCGGTTATATTGAAACAACCGGACAACTATTAAGAACCGGTACAAAAAACCGCACCAAAGCACAACTTGATGAACAAATTGATTTTATGGGAGCAAGTTTAAACACTTCCTCTTCCTCAATCAATGGCTCCTGTTTAAGTAAATATTCCGATAAATTGTTTGAAATTTTATCGGATGTTGTTTTAAATAGTGAATTTAAACAAGAAGAGTTGGATAAAATTAAAGTTCAAACAAAATCAGGTTTAGCTTCTCAAAAAGATGAACCGAACTCAATAGCAGCACGAGTACGCAGTACCGTGCTTTACGGAAAAGACCACCCTTATGGCGAGCTTGAAACAGAAACAACGGTTGATAATATAAGTTTAGATATCTGTAATAAATATTATAAAACATATTTTGTGCCAAACATATCTTATTTAGCAATAGTTGGAGATATTACCTTAAGCGAAGCTAAAGACATGGTTACAAAATATTTAGGTACTTGGGAAAAGAAAGAAGTAGCTAAATTGGAATATAAAACTCCAAAAGCTCCTTTGGTTCGTAAAGTTACAATTTCCAATCGCAGCAATTCTGTTCAGTCTGTAGTTACCGTTGCTTATCCTTTAGAACTTAAAATTGGAACAGTTGACCAAATTAAAGCACAAGTTGTAAATGCAATATTGGGAGGTTCGGCAACAGCACGTTTATTTATGAATTTACGCGAAAAACACGCTTATACCTATGGTGCATATTCAAACCTTGTACCCGATGAATTAATCGGTAATTTTACCGCCTCTTGCGAAGTACGCAATTCGGTAACAGACAGCGCTGTAGCAGAAATTATTGCCGAGATGAATAGAATTAAAGTAGAAAAAATTACTGAAACCGAATTACAGTCAACAAAAAACTATTTGACGGGAAGTTTTGCCCGCAGCTTAGAAGACCCGCAAACAATTGCTAATTTTGCATTAAATATTGAAAGATATAATCTTTCTAAAGATTTTTATAAAACTTATTTAACGGTTCTTAATTCGTTAACTGTTGATGACATTTATAATGCCGCAAGCCAAATGATTAAACCAAACAACGCATATATTGTGGTTGTGGGTAATGCTGTAGAAATTGAAGCGGGACTAAAAAGATTTAGCCAAACCGGAAAAATTGATTATTTAGATATTGACGGAAACGCATACGATCCAAATGCAAAAAAACTGCCCGAAGGTCTAACCGTTGAAAAAGTTATAACAGATTATATAACCGCTATTGGCGGCAAAGATAATTTAGAAAAAATTACTACCGCAACTGTTGTAATGGGTGGCAAAACTCCAATGGGTGAATTTACTGTAAACATTATGAAAAAAGCACCCAACAAATTGTATCAAAAAATTGATGCCGGCATGTTTGTTCAAGAAACTGTTTTTGACGGTGAAAAAGGAAAACAATCTGCAATGGGTCAATCTAAAGCAATTGAAGGGAGCGAGTTGGAATCGCTAAAATTTGAAGGCTCCATTGAACCATATTTAAATTTAACAGCTTATGGAATTAAAGCCGAATTATCGGGAATGGAAACTATTGACGGTAAAGATTTATATAAAGTTACCTTAACATTCCAATCAGGTAAAAAATCATCACATTATTTTGATTCTGTAACTGGCTTAAAAAACCGTGATGTAAACACTTTAGAATCACCACAGGGTAATTTTACTCAGACTACAATTTATGACGACTACAAAGAAGTTAACGGAATTAAATTTGCGCACAAATACACTCAAAGTATGGCAGGGCAAACATTTGAACTTACTGCTTCAAGTATTGAGTTAAATAAAACTATCTCGGATAGCCAGTTTGATGTAAAATAAAACATTTATATTTTTAGAGTATCACAAACCGCTCCCTTTATTAGAGCGGTTTTTTTATTTTAAATTATTTAAACTGTTGTTTGTGCAATTATGTTAATTTTTATAATTTTAATATTTGTTATATTTAACTTTGTTTTCTTTCAAAATATAGGTGATTTATGATATACGATAGTTCTGAAAATTTTTATAAATATATCAACATAAATTCTGCTTTTGCGGATGTTTATAAATTTTTAAACGAAACCAACTTAACAGATATTCCTTTAGGTAAAACAAATATTAACAACAACGGTTCATTTGCTATTATTAGTGAATACAACACAAAAAAAACGGAGGACAGTTTTATTGAATACCATAAAAAGTATATTGATATTCAAATTGTGATATCCGGTTCCGAAAATATTGGTTTTTGTTTTTTTGATGAAAGTAAAAATATTATGTTTGACGAAGAAAAAGATTTTGGAAAAATAAAAGGTGAATTAATATATTTTAGCCTTAAACCCGAAAATTTTGCTGTTTTTTTTCCATTTGAAGGACATACTCCTCAATTAAACATTAACAATAATGAAAACTTTGTAAAAAAAATAGTGTTTAAGGTGCCGTTTAAGTAATAGTTTGTGTTGTAATTATTTATTATATTAAAAAATTAATATTTGGGATTTGAAATGAAAACAATTTTATTATGCGACGATTCGCAATTTATAAGAAAAAGAGTAAAGGCCATTTTATTTAATCCGGAATTTAATTTTTTGGAAGCCGGTGATGGTGAAGAAGCACTAAAATGCATTAAAAGCGACCATGTAGATTTAATTATTCTTGATATGTTAATGCCAAAAGTTACAGGAAAAGAAGTTTTAGCAACAATGTTTGAAGAAAACGTTAATATTCCTGTCATTGTTCTTTCTGCCGATATACAAGAATCCACCATCAAATATTGTTTAGAAAAAGGAGCCTCGGCTTTTTTAAATAAACCTCCAAAAAACGAGGATTTAATTGAAAAAGTTAAAGCAATTTTAAATATTCGTATATAAGGGGGTTTTGTGCTATTAGATGAGAGAGAATTAGACGTTTTTAAAGAATTAATAAATATTGGTGTTGGTAAATCTGCCGGATTATTAAACGAATTAGTTGAATCACCTATCAAGTTAAATGTACCCAAAATTAAGGTTTGTAAGGTTGAGGAATTAATAAATCAATTACCCACTGAAAATTTAAGTAAATATTATGCCGTAAAATTAAATTTTACCGGTAAATTTTCCGGAACTGCACAAATAGTATTTCCTTCGGAAAGCGGTAATAATTTGGTTTCGCTGCTTACAGGCGAAGAAAAATATTCAAACGAGCTGGATAACGTGCGTGCCGGAACACTTAACGAGGTTGCCAATATGTTATTAAACGGAGTGATGGGCTCAATTTCTAATTTACTAAAAGACCGTTTTGAATATTCAATACCTGTTTATTTTGAGGATCTTTTAAATAACTTACTAAATAACAAATCTGTTAAAGAAAGTGTCGTTTTATTTGGCGAAACACATTTTGAAGTGGAAAATCTGTCTATTGAAGGGGACATTATTATTATTTTGGAACTGCCTTCGTTCTCCAATCTAAAGGCAGAATTAAATAAACTTCTTGACGAGTAATTAATATGAACGCTGCTTCATTTTTTTTGCCATATGATTATGTTAAAATTGGGATTTTTGTAATTGACTTGGATTTTAACATAGTGTTTTGGAATAAATCTCTCCAAGAACAATCTTCTTTAATAAACACAAACCTTATTGGCAGCAATTTGTTTGATAAATTTCCACATCTTAATAATAAAGTTTTCAAAATAAGACTGAAAAATGTTTTTGAAGGCGGTCCGCCTGAATTTTTCTCTTCTCAGCTAAACAAACACATAATACCCATTTTATTGCCCGATAACACATATCGTACTCAACATTCAACCGTTATTGGCGTTAAAATTCCCAGTGATTCTAAAACTTATGCTGTTTTTTCTATTAGTGATATAACGGAAGAAAAGAAACAAATTGATAATTACAAACTAATGAGGGATAAAGCTGTTTTTGAAGTTGAAGAAAGAAAAAAAATTGAAATTAAATTGCAGCAGACTGTTTTAGAGCTTGAGAAAAATTCCGAAAAACTTAAAGCAGCAAATGTAGAATTGGTTTCGCTTAATGCAAGCAAAGATAAGTTCTTTTCTATAATTGCTCATGATTTAAAAAACCCGCTAGGTGCTATTATGGCTTATAGCGAGTGGCTTGCAGATGAATTTGATAACTTGCCTAAAGAGGAAATTTTTGACTCGATTAGTTCAATAAACGGTTCTTCAAAAAATTTGTATGCCCTTTTAGAAAATCTTTTAAATTGGTCTAGGTTAAAAACCGGACGTATGGAATACGAACCTGAATTTATCAGTATCAATGCCATGTTTTCTAATTTAAAACCGCTTTTTGATGTATCCTCAATTAACAAAAACATCAAGTTAAATTTTAACATTAATGACACAATTAAATTATTTGCCGACCAAAACATGATATATACCGTATTGCGAAATTTAATTTCAAACTCAATTAAATTTACAAAACGTAGCGGATATGTTAATATTGAGGCAATTAAGGGAATTAATTCTATTATTATTTCTGTTACAGACAACGGAATTGGCATGAGTGAATATCAGCTGGTAAACGTTTTTAATATTGAAAGCAGTTTTTCAACTCCGGGAACCGAAGAAGAAGAAGGAACCGGTTTGGGTTTAATTTTATGCAAAGAATTGGTTGAAAAAAATAATGGCGTTCTTAAGGTTATAAGTACTTTACAAAAAGGAAGTAGTTTTATAATGGAATTTAAGGGTTCTTAATTTTTTTTACACTTTTTTTATAAACCGTGCTACAATTAAGGAAACCACAAAAATTTTATTAAAAACGTGTTGCGCTTTTGGAGTAATAAAAAAAAATCAACACATTATAATGTAATTTGTTAGATGACATTAATTAATTGCTAAGAGATGAAATTATTATAGCAAAACCAAAAAACAATAGCAAAAACCAATGGGGTTGACATAATGTGCTGTATGGAATTTGCAGTTTTTTTTATCTGTCCCCAATTTTAACATAGCCTGTTTAGTATAACTGCTAATTAAAATTTAAACAAAAAGCCTTTCATTTGAAAGGCTTTTTGTTTTTATATAAATTTTACCATCTTTTTCCGCCGCCACCGCCGCTTCCGCCGGTACGATTTCCACCGCCGCTACGACTGCTGCTGCCGCCACCAAAACCGCCACGACTTCCACCGCCGCCGCCACGATTTCCGCCACCGCCGCCACCGCGTCTGTCATTAGTTTTTGGACGAGCTTCGTTTACAGTAATTTTTTTTCCTTTTACATCTTGAGTGTTTAATGCTTCCATAGCTTTTTGAGCTTCAGCTGTATCATTCATTTCTACAAAGCCAAAACCTTTTGATTCGCCTGAAAACATATCTTTTATAACTTTTGCACTTTTTACAGTTCCATGTTCTGCAAACAAGTTTTGTAAATCTTCTTCGCTAACTTCTTTTGCTAAATTTCCAACAAAAATATTCATGTTGTTCTTCCTTTTAATTTGTTAATTTAATTATTGTACAGAATACTTTGAGTTGGAACTTTCAAAATAGCCTGACTTTATTACTAATTTAAAACGTTTCTTAACCACAAACCGCAAAATTAAGTTAGATTAAGAATATTAAGTATAAATGTAACTAATTAAGTTGGTTTTTGCAACAATAATATTTGCTTTTGTTGATAGAAAATGTTATGTAAATTATATTTTTACAATTATTTATTTAATTAATTACTATTATTACTCAATAAAACATAAATATCTTTTCATAAAAAACTTTAACATTAAAAATTACAAAACAACCACAAAGTTTAGGCATTTATATTATTGATGCTTAAAGTATCTTTTTTGTTATAATTCAACAATAAGCAAAACCTTTTCGGTTCCCCGTAAAACTTCAACGGTTATTCTTTGGCCTACCTTAAATTCTTGAAGCCTGTTCATATATTCATAAATATCGTTTACAGGTTTGCCATCCATGGCAATAATAATATCACCTTTATGCATACCGGCTTTAAAGGCAGGGCGACCTTCAATTACTGCATCGGCACGTAAACCTTTTACATCGCCGGAAGATACATCGGGCATTATGCCAAGCGTTACTTTAAAATTTCTTTTCGTTTCCGGCTGTTCTTTTGGACCGGACTCGGCAAAAACCATACTTTTTTGTTTTTGCGAAATTGCCAGTATAATATTGTAAGCTAAATCACAAACTTTTTTTTCGCCTTCAAAATTTATTTTACCGGCTACATCGCGCGGAGTATGATAATCGTCATGTATTCCTGTAAAGAAAAAAAGAACCGGTATATCTTTGGAATAAAACGATGCGTGATCGCTTGGACCATAACCTTCCGGCGAAAATTTAATATTTAATTCCGTACTTTTAGTTAATTCGGTTAATAGTTCCGTTAATCCAACTGCGGTACCGGTACCGCCAAGCGAAAGTCCTTTTGTCTGTTCGTTTAATCTGCCAACCATATCTAGGTTGACCATAAATTTTATCTTTTTTAAGTCAACAGGGGGATTATTAACAAAATATTTTGAACCAAGCAGTCCCATTTCTTCGGCCGAAAAAGCTGTAAAAATTATGCTGCGTTTTAAATTGTCTTTATTTGCCGCAAGTTTTTCAATAATTTCTATAATTGCAGAGGTTCCCGATGCGTTATCATCGGCACCGTAATGGATAGCTGAAGTATCCGGTACTCTGGAACCGGAGTTTTTTCCGCCAAAACCAAGATGATCGTAATGAGCACCTAAAACAACATATTCATCCGATAATACGGGATCGTTCCCTTTTAATAGATAAACAACGTTTTGTGTTGACGTTTTATTTTTTAACACTTCTGTTTTAATATAAACGGGCGTATTTATTTCAAAACTATTTGCATTTTTGGAATCGTTTAAGTTTTGTTCAATTATATTAACAGTAATATCCATTGGTTTTAATAATTCATCTGCTGTTTTTCTGCTGATGTTAACAACCGGTATTCCAATGGAATTTTGTCCCTGTTCGTACGAAAGAGGAACTAAATTATCATCTTTATCAAACAATTGGCCGTTAACAAAAATTATTGCCGCAGCACCTTTATCTTTAGCTGTATATGCTTTTTTTATTAAAGATGAATAATTACCAAACTTATTTATTGAATCGTAAGCAGGGGCACCGCGTAAAATTATTACTGTTTTTCCTGTTACATTAATGCCGGAATAATCATTCCATTTTAATGAATCTTCGTTTATATTAAATCCATATCCAACAAAAACAGTCTCGTAAGTAACTTCACCGTTGCTGCTAAACGAAACAGGCCGGAAATCTTTGTCCAATTCAGCTTTAATATCTAAAAACGAAAATTCGTTATCTCCGGCACTTAATGATGTAACAATCTCAAAATTTTGAAGTCCGTTTGAAAAAAGAGGTTTTATTTGTAAAGCATCAAGTTGTTTTTTAATATACATTGCGGCTTTAATATCTCCATCAAAACCGGGTTTTCGGCCTAGTAAACTATCGCTTGCCAAAACTTCAATGTGTTCTTTTAATTCCATAGGGGTAATTTGGGAATTTGTATTTATTTGAGCTTTTATTGTCAAAAAGAACAAAAACAAACCTAAAACACTAAATACTTTTTTCATAAATAACCTGATTATTTTTAATTAAGCATTTTAATTGTGCGAATGGTCGTGATCAAAATCCTGATGAAGAGAATCTTTAACCTCAAGATAATCTCCAAAACGTATTAATAAATCCCAAGGATAAATACCGTAGTCGTATCCGTCTTTCCACTTAATATTTAAGGCATATTTACCAACTACTTCAATTTTTTCAACTTCATATTTACCCGGTTTATCGGGGCCTTTAGGCGGCGGGGGATAATTACGCCATAAAATAGTTTCACCTTTGTTTTGTGCATCGGGAGTTTCGTCGCGCAAAAACTTTAATGGCAGATTAGAAATTTTACCATTATCCCACTCAATAATTATTGAATCTTGTTTGTTTAGTTTTATTTTTTTTGGTGTTGGCATATTTTATTAATTGTTTCCTAAAATTATTGGTAAACCTTCTTTTCCCGAGCCAATTACAATTACTTTTGCGTTAGTTGAATTTGCAAGTTTTTCCGTTGCTTCAATTCCTTTCCATTTAAGTAAATTTTCACTAATTCCTTTTGCAACTATATCTTGAAAATCTGCAATTCCTTTTGCTTCAATACGTTTTCTATCTGCTTCCTGTTCTTCTTTTTTAAGCACAAACGCCATTCTTTGGCTTTCTTGTTCGGCTTTTAACTTTTCTTCAATAGATGCAGTTAAACCGGCGGGCAATATAATTTGGCGGAAAGGAACAGTTTCTATTAAAATACCTCTTGGGCCTACCAGTCCCGAAAGTTCATCTCTAATTTCTTTTGATAATTTTTCGCGCGAGGCTGTATATAACGCCTTTGCATCGTATTTTGATGTTACACCGCGTACAACAGATCTGAACTGCGGGATTAAAATAATATCGCCATAATTTGGTCCAACTGTTTTATAAATTTTAGAAACATTATCCGGGTCTAAACTAAACAGTAAACTTATTTCAAGCTGCACGCTTAAACCTTCCTGAGACGGCACATTCATCATTTCTTTTAATTCTTGTGTTTTTACATTAAACTTTACTACATCTGCCAGCGGATTAACAACATTTACACCGGATTTTAATGTGTTTTCGCTTACATTACCTAAAAAATCCACAACGCCAACCGAACCGGCGGGAATTACTGTAAAAATTTGTATAAAAGTTAATATTAACGCAATTATTGTTCCTGCAATTGCAAAATTTGATTCCTGTGCTTTCCCTCTTCTTTTAGCACCCACATAAAACGTAAAAGAAACGATTGCCGCTATTAAAGCTAATAAAAATAACATTTGTTACCCCTGTATTTATTTTAGTCGAATTTAAATTTAACTGTACTATAATTTATAACAATTTTAAATTATTTGAAATACCATTATTTGTTTATTTTCATTAATATTAACAAAGAATAAAGCCGGGATGTTCATTTGAGGGATGTAAATAATTAAAACGATTTTTTTTCTTATTCAGTTCTTCCGTTAATATTTTTTGATAAAAACTTTTCTAATTCTCTGTAAAAATCAAAGCGGTTATTTTCATTTTCAAATCCATGCCCTTCGTCATTTTTTACAATATATTTAACATCAATTTTTGCAGCTTTCATTTTACTAACAAAAGCATTCACTTCATTGATATTAACTTTAGGATCATTTGCCCCCTGAGCAATTAATAAAGGTACTTTAATTTTTTGAATATTATGAAATGGAGAAGAATTAACTAGTTTTAACGAATCTGTTTTGGGGTTCCCAATTATTTGATATAACATCTCTTTAAAAGGTGCCCAATATTCAGGAACCGAATTAATAAATGAAACCAAATTAATTAAGCCGCAATTACTTATGCCACATTTGTATAAATCGGGATTGTTTATTACACCCATTAAAGCCGCATAACCACCGTACGAATAGCCGTAAATTGCTATTTTTTGCCTGTCTGCAATTCCCTGCCTAATCAACCACTCCGTACCATCGGTAACATCGTCTTGCATTTTTGCTCCCCACTCCTTAAAACCGGCTTCGTAAAATTCTTTTCCATACCCTTTGCTTCCACGGTAATTCATCTGCAATACCGCATATCCACGGTTGGTTAAAAATTGTACGTCTTTATTAAAGCCCCAAACATCACGCAGCCATGGCCCGCCATGCGGTAAAATTACCGTAGGTAAATTTTTTGCTTCCACACCTGCCGGTACCGATAAATATCCAAATATAGTTTTATTATCGCGCGATTTATAACTTATAGGTTTCATTTCCGACATTTGTTTTTCGTTAATCCAAGGGCTTAAATCGGCCAATTTTTCTAATTTATTAGCTGCAACTGTATATAAATAATAGGCTCCCAAAGATTTATCGGAATAACTGCGGACTATTATTTTATCTTCGTTTAACGAGGTATTTACCAATTCAAATTCTTTACCCGGAAGTTTACTTTTTAAAATTTTATTTAATTTATAATAATCATCATCCGTAAAATAACATTCACGTTTATACGTAATATAATTCACAAATATTATTTTTTTCTTTGTTGATGAATAAACCGCATCTTTTACATCAACGGTTGAATTTTGATATATAACTTCAATTTCTTTATTTGAGTTAAAGTCGTATTTTACCAACGCAATTTTATCGCGGTTATGATTTGACAAAACATAAACATATTTGTTATCCGCAGTAAAATATGCGGGCAAAAATTCGTCCTGAAAATCGGAATACATAGTTAGCTTAAAAGGTTCATTTTCATTATTTCTGTACAATATGCCTGTATTTACTCCATCGGTGGTTGTAACAATACGAATAACACCATTATGATCTGCAAACCAGCCGGTTATATTGCCCGGATTTTTAAGTGCAAGAGTTATTTGACCGGTGGTTATGTTTAACCTATAAGCATCAAACATATTATTTTTGGGGTTATTTTTTGCAATTAATATTTCATCTTTTATATCAGGCAATAAATCTATAATTATAACCCTGTTTTCATTTTGATTAACTAAGGTGGTTGTTTTTTTTGTATTTATATCAACATTATAAATTTGAAATTTTTCGTCTCCATTGGTATCGTAAGCATAAACCAGTTTTTCGTCATTTCCCCAAAAATATGTTTTTATATTGCGCCGGGTTACATTTGTTAATTGAATTTCTGTTTTGCTGCCGGTTTTTTTAACAAACAGATTTAATTTATTATTAACCGATTTTAAAAAAGCAATGTTTTTTCCGTTAGGAGATATTTGGAAATTTGTATTTTCTGAATTTTTAAAAAACTTTTCTGTTTTAATAATTTCAACTTGGTTGTAATTGCTTTTACAACCAACCGTTATTAATGCAAGAGCATAAATTAATATGCAGCAGTTTTTATATTTACCAACCATCATTTTCACCAATATTTGTAACTTTAGTGTTTAGACGTTTTTTGTTAATAAAAGTTAGTTGTAACTACATGTTATTTTGATAAAAGTAATATAATAATTTTAATATAAAAACTATTATTAGTTTGTTTTTATAATAAAACGGGAATAATTTTGATAATAAATAACGAATTTTTAACTTGCTCATCAGCCAACCTCTTTAAAATGTATTTCTATATAAATATTAACTACCAGCACTTTTTTTTATAAAAAATACATGTTTTGTTAATTTTTATTTAAAACTATCGGGTAACTTTTCGTTCAATCAAACCACATCAAATGTGTTTTAACCTTAGATAAAATAACCTGATCGAATTTTAGCTAAATGATGTTACTTTTGAGGTTGTTTTTTTTAATTTTAAATTAGCGGATTGCTTAGAAAATGAAAGAGATGGTTTTTTAAACCCGAATTTTGCATTAAAAAGCAATAGAATTGAAATTTTTAATCACCTAAGCCAATAAGTGAGAAAAAAACTCAGGGCTGAAGCCCGTTATATTTGTTTCGTTAGCCCCCAGCATGAATGCTGGGGTTATTTAAACGGGGATAAATAATAACATAAATAGTTTGCTTATAATGAGTTATATTGGTTTTAAATAACCATGTCCTTTAGGACATGGGGTATAATAACCGAACTATATGGCCTTTAAATCTGAGTTGAATAATATTTTTGTTAAATTATTTTACCAAAGTAATTTTATTTACATGTATCTAATAAATGCAAATAGATTATCCATAACCTTATATTAATTAAGAGATTACAGAATATAACAGTATCTAATGCAAAATTTGGGTTAAATTGGGAGTGTTTATAGATATAAATTTTTATAATTGGAGAGAATGCACAAAAACTGGTTATGTGTTTTAGCAAAAACAATTTTAAAATAAATGATGTGTTGGCACACAAAAAAAACCGGCTTTTAAACCGGTAATTATTAGTTATTGTTTATAATTTTGAACAAAATACTCAAAACTTTTTGTTTTGTTAACATCGGTATGCGGTATTAATAAATATTTCCATTCTTTGCCATTGTTGTTAGCTGTAAAATTTGTTGCATATTGGCAATATTTTAAAGCGGCATGTTTTTTTTCCTGAACTTCTTCACTATTTATTTTGTCTTCTTCTTTAGTTTCAACCATATAAATTATTTTTTCGGTTTCTACAATAAAATCGGGGAAATATTGTTTTGAATTATTATTCCAGTATATATTAAATTGTCTTGCAGCAGGACGAATCCATTTGATAACCGAAGAATCATTTTCTAAAACATAAGCAAAATCTTTTTCGGTACCACTATCAAATTTATACTCAAAATGACACGCTTTTTTAAAGCCGGCAAAAACAAGATTAGGTATTAAACTTTTTTGTTTTATTTCATCCTTAAAATCTCTTCTTCCGTTTTTAATTACACTAAAGTTCCAATCTTCAATTTTAACAAAAGGTAATACTTTCTCAACAATGTATTCAGGTTCGCTAATATGTAAATGTTCTTTCATTTGAACAACAATTCTATTAGCTATAAACTTTCTGTATTGCCGTATTAAAAGCCATAGCTTATTTTTTTCCAACAATTTATTATTTATATAATCTATTGTCTGCTTAACCAATTTATGTAATAAATCCGCATTCGATTCATAATCAATCTCGGGATCATTAAGTATTTCGGCTAATACTTGTTTAAGCGGATTATCATTTACTTGCGCCCCGTATATTACACCTATATTCTCCGTACGTCTTTCCCCGCTTAATTCAACAACCATTATTTCTTCATTTAACAATGTAAAATCAAAACCCTTTGAAATATCCAATTCAAAATCTTCAATATAAATTTCTGCCTCGCCCAAAACCAAATCCATACGTGGTATTTCTATAATATTTTGTTTATATGCAGCAACCACATCGTTATAAATGGCATTTACTTCGTTAATTACTTCATCGACAAATAAATAATTGTTTTCTTTTATTTGGTTTGTAATTTTGGCAATAACCGTTGCTTTAACTTCCGGTTTTGTAAGATCGTTGATTTGTTTAACATTGGAATTTGTATTAAATGTTGGCAATATATGTATAATAGATTTTTTTGCGTCTAAAATATTTTTTGCCGTCTGTTTTTCGCTTTCATTTGAAATTAATTCAATTCTTTTTTCTTCCCTATTAATTTCGTTATTCACTTTTGAAAAAGAGGTTACTACTTCTTTTTTTATATTTAATTCCTCATCTTCAAGCCGTATAAACGACATTTTATTAAGCACGGAATTAGGGTCTTGCGCGGCTTCAATTACTTTTTCAAAATTATCGTGCGCAATTACGGTAAGTTTATCTACTTTATCAACCCCTGTTCTTTCTCCGCCAAAAGGCAGTCTAAGTCCCCGGCCAATGGTTTGTTCAATTAAAATGGAAGCATTTGCGGCGCGTAACGGCACAATGGTATAAAGGTTGCATACATCCCAGCCTTCTTTTAACATATTTACATGTATTACAATTTCAATATCGTTTTCGTAATTTTCTAATTCAATAAACTGCCGTTCAATTGCTTCTTCGTTTTTTGTGCTGCTGTCAATTTGTAATACTTTACCTATAAAGCTGCCATCAAAAAACGAATTTGAATTTATATAATTATATGTGTCTTTTGCATGGTTTATATCCCGGCATACAATAAGGATAAACGGTTTAACCATTTTTTTATTATTATTGCGGGAGTATAATTCCAGTTCGTTCATTGTGTTTTGGTGTACACTTATTGCGTCTTCTAGTTTAATTTTTTCTATTTCTTCAATTGTTAACAAACTAACGTTAAAATTTTTACGCGTTGCTATTGCCGGATTTTTTACATATTTACCATCTTGTAATGCCTTTGCAAGCGAATATTCGTAAACTACATTTTTAAATGAGTTTCCTTTTTCGTCAAGCGGGGTAGCTGTAAGCTCTATTCCCAATACAGGTTTAAGTTCGTTAATTGCATTTTTTGAAGCATCGGCATGGTATCTATGCGCTTCATCCATTAATATTACCAAATCATTTAAACCGGAAAGATAATCCCAATACGACTGCCCCAAATATTCGGAAAGTCTTTTTATACGCGGCGGTAATTTGTTATCCCCGCTGCGTGTTCCTCTGTTTTCGGAATTAAATTTTGCAACATTAAATATATTTATGCGTACTTCGCTATCCTTAAATAATAATCCCGTTTGGTTATAGTTTTCACCCGTAATAACCAATGGTTTATTATATACAAATTCCGATATACCGTTAAAAAGGTATTTTTGGTAACCCGGGTCGCCAAAATCGCGTATTAATTTTTCGTATATTGTAATATTGGGTGCTAAAATAAAAAAGTTTTTTATTCCTTTTTGCAAATATAAATAAGCAACACATGCACCCATTAAACGGGTTTTGCCTACGCCTGTTGCAATTGAAAAACATATTGAAGGAAATTGACGTTCAAAATTTGTGCATGAGGGATATAAATTTTTTACCTTTTCTAATTCAACCTCTAAATCTACTTCTTTTTTTAACAATAAATTTTCGGTTAATATTGCAACAATATCCAGCGATTCTTTTAACGGTTCGCGAAGCGAAAGACGTTGTTTTATAAAATTTGCATTTTTATTCATAATTAATCATCAAAAAGTGTTTGTGAATAATATTTATTATCTTTTCCTTTTTCTTTTTTATTTATTGGCTCTTCTTCTATTATGCCGGTATCTTCATCTTCTTTTGGCAGATTAATAATATTTAAGCTGTAGTCCTCTTTGCCAAACTCGCACCTGCCCAATATTACATGCGGTATTTTTTTTATTGTTATATTTGCAAAACGTGTAAAACATTCACTTTGAAAAGCCTTACAGGTTATAAGTAAATTTTCGTCAGCTTTCATGTCTTGGTATATGCTGTCTAATATTTTTATTGTTATAAACTGTGTGGTGGTATATATATAATCTTTTTCGCTGCTTTTGCCTTGTTTCCAAAAAATGTTTTCATCGGGCAAATATCTAAAACCTTCATGTTTTGCCATTGCGGCTGCAAGCATATCTGCGTTATACTGTTGACTTATTACCCATTGCCCGTATTTATCTTTTTTTAACAGCGAGGGTGCAAGCGTATAAAACTTAAAACCGCCGCCCCCTTTCCAATTGACGAATTCTGTTATTCCCCCTTTATCAACCCCTTCAATAACTTTTTTCATTCTTGTGGCACAATGAGTAAATGCATGATCTCCTAATTCAATTCCAATCCATTTTCTTTCCATCTTATGAGCAACTGCACAAGTAGTTCCAGAACCTAAAAATGAATCTAAAACATAATCGCCCTTTTGGGTAGACATACCAATAATTCTTTTCAATAATGCTTCAGGCTTTTTACCATTCTTGAATTCAACATCTCCTTCTGCTTCGAGACCAGTAGTCTTTATGTCCGTCCATAAATCACCAGGATGTGTCATAAGATTAGCATCAGAAAATAATACTTGGACTCTTGGCTTTGTGGAATTATCATCAAAATCAGACTTTATAATATAAAGTATCTCTTCTTTTACAGATTTTACCGCGAACAATTGCTGTTTTAGATATTTCTTTTTTTCTAATGCAAGTCGAAATATGCTAGTTGAAGCAGCGGTTCTAGCAATTCTCCAAGCGTTTGCAAAAAGCCATTGTTTCTCGTCTGATTTTTTTACATTTTTCCATTTCATCGCCTCACGAACAGAAACAAGTTCTACCTTTGCCAAAATATTATCAATGATTGCAATATCCTTATCTTCTATATTCTGATTTGCCGATATACTTTCTATTAATTCTCTATCTTTTGTTGAAAACTTATCCAAAAAAATATTGTATTCTTTATCCCATTCATCTTTAGGTACATAGTCTGGAAACAGTCCTTTAACTCCATTCTTCTTTGCAAGGATTATGTACTCTTTGTATTTTGGTATAATTCCTATCTTTTTGACGGCACCCATCTTAAGCCCGCTAGCCTTAATGGCACTAGGATAAAAAATAAAATATATAATAATATCATTACTACCTCTCTCTAATTGAATATTTGGATATTTTTAGTGTTTTTAATTCTCTTTTATATTGTCTTCCTTTTCGCTTTTTTCTTTTATACTTAAATATT
>JAZDHY010000063.1:0-64302 GCA_043805435.1 bacterium | reverse complement strand
TTGGAAATAGAGGGGGAATATAAAGCGTAATTGCTTTGCTATATATTAGTTTTGTAAATACAACAAATATTTATACTGGGGATATAATAATTAAAAATTATTGGGTTAAAGCCCTGATTTACCACTTTTGAGACAGCCTCTATTACGGCTAATAATTATTATTCAGCAGCGTTCTGAAATAGGTTGACTTTTTTTTTCCGAGTTTGCTTTTTTCAGGACTATACACCTTTAAGTGTTTTTAATTGGGTCACCCCAAACATCTAGTTCGGTTATTTGTGTTAATCCCAAATTTGGTAATTTATCTATAAAGTTATTTTTGTCGCCACAAATATAAATCTGCATTTTATCGGGTAAAATAAAATTTTTAATAAACTGATTTAATGAATCAATATTAATACTTAAAGTATTATCAATAAATGAATCCAGATATGATACAGGGATGTTATAGTTTGCTAAACTTACAAGCAGCGAGTTAATACTGGAATACGTTTCAAAAGTGGCGGGGAAGTGATTAACCAGATATGATTTATTAAAGTCTAACTCTTCTTCGGTAATAGTGTTATAAAAGTTGTTAATTTCGTAAATGATTTCTGCAAGGGCATCAATAGTAACCTTTCCCTCAACTGAAGTATCAATTGTGAATATACCACACTCTTTATTAAATGTTGCTCGCGAACCGATTCCGTAAGTATAACCTTTTTGTTCACGTAAATTTCTATTTAAACGACTGCTAAAATGTCCGCCTAAAACTCCATTTGCAAGTGATAATGTAAGATAATCAATTTTGTCCCGCGTTGGAAGTCTATGCCCAAGGGTAATGATTGATTGAGGAGCATTTTCGAAATGTGTATAAAATGCTGCAATGTTTGTATTTGAAAAATCGGGAGTAACTAAATTAGAAATTGATTTGTTTTCCCATTTGTCAAAATATTTGTTATACAAATTTTCAATTTCTTCTTGTTGTATATCACCGGTTACACAAATTACTGAATTTGAAGGCGAAAAATTATCTTTATAGAAATTTACAATATTTTCATTTGTTATGTTCTCCACAGTATCCGGATAGCCGGATTTGGGATGTGAACTTTGAAGTTTGTTTGCAACAACTTTATTATAACAAATATTTGTTATCGAATCGGGGTCAATTTGTGAGTGTACCAGATTAGTTTGTAGTCTTTTTTTTGCCAGATCAAAATCTATAGAAGTAAAATGTGGTCTTAAAATTACGTCAGATAGTAGTGAAAAAGCTTTTTCAAAATTTTCGGTAGTAGAAAGGATATTAAAAATAATATATTCGCCATTTAAGTTTACATTAAAACTCACTCCCAACGATTGAAATTCTTCTTTTAGCTCCAGTGCGTTAAATTCGCCTGCTCCTTCAACTATTAATGTGCTTGTAAGATAAGCCAGTCCATTCAGTTTCGCGGGGTCAATTCTGCTGCCTGCAAAAATAATTAAAGAAAAATTTACAATTGGCAGGGTGTTTTTATTAACATAAAATAATTTAATGCCATTATTTATTGTACTAATATTAATTTTAGGAATAATAAAATATGGTTTAGATTTAGAAATTGGTTTTAATGCTCTATTAATCATAATATATTTTCTTCCAAAGGTAAAATTCTTAATTCAATGTAAGGTTTGCTTAAACATTCCGAAGTAAATCTTCCAACAATTTCAGGAGTTAAACTTCTAAATTTTTCAATTTCAAAATCAAATCCGTCAGGTGTGCCTAGTTCAAAATCATAACCGTTAAGATTATCCGCAATATTTGCTAAATTTTGCAGCGAAAATAGTGTATGAGATGTATATAAATTTATAAATCTGTTTAACTCTTTTTGCGAAAAACTATTTTTCTTAAGCTCTTCAATTTCTTCAAAAATTAAATTTTTTAATTCGTCTAAATTCCCGTCTTTATGTGCGGTTGCGGTTATTAAAAACACACCGGAATTTTTATAAGAGTTTAATGAGCAGGAAATATTAACAGCAACCTGTTTATCGTAAACTAATTTTTTAAACAAATATTTAGTTCTGGAATTACCAAGAATAAAAGAAGATAAAGAAAGAGCAAAATCTTCGTCACTATAACTTGGATCTGTAATCCATGCAAGATAAATTTTTGGAAGGTTAACTTTATCGTAGTGTGTAATACATTTTGTTTCAGTTAAAGATACGGAGGGAAATATAATTTGGGGAATATTTTTAGCTGGAGGAATATTGCCAAAATATTTTTCTATTAAAGTTTTTGTTTCCTCTAAATCAAAATCGCCTGCAACAACCAAACTGGCATTATTAGGGGAGTAATATGTTTTAATAAATTCTTTAGCATCATCAATTGTAAGATTATCTAAATCATCCTGCCAGCCTATAACAGGAGCAAAATAAGGATGTGCTGCGGAATATATATTAGAATAAATAATTTCTCCTGCTTTACCGTATGGTTCGTTATCGTAGCGTTCTTTCCTTTCGTTTATAACAACACTTAACTGGTTATTAAATTTATCATCGTCTAAAGCTTGTAATAAGTATCCCATCCGATCCGATTCAAGCCAAAAAGCAAGTTCAAGGTGGTTGGATGGGAGAGTTTCGTAATAATTAGTTCTTTCTTTATTAGTAGAACCATTAAGGGAGCCGCCGGCCTCTTCAATATACTTAAAATGTGCTTCTTTAGGTACATTCAAAGAACCTTGAAACATTAAATGTTCTGCAAGATGCGCTAAACCCGATTTGCCGGGTATTTCATTTGCCGAACCAACTTTATACCACAAGTTTGTTGATACTAACGGAAAATTAATATCCGGGTATAAAATTACCTGTAAACCATTAGAAAGTTTATATTTAATTAAACTGCTTAAATTTATCATATTTGCTTTATTTATTTTAATAAAAATTGAATTCGTTCCAAATTGCCGTCAATATTGGAGCGGGGAGAAACCGAAAAAATTTTACAAATTAAGGGATATATATCAATATTCCAAATAGTGCCTGTCTTAAAATTATTTTTAAAACTTGGTCCTTTTGCCACAAAAAATCCATGCATATCCAATTCATCTTTGGAAAATCCATGATTTCCCAAACCGCCATATTTTTTGATTTTATTAATTGAGCCATTGTTTGCCAATGTCCAACCTAAATCAGCAACTAGAATTAAATCGCTGATAAACGGATTTTTATTATATCTAAAATAATCGGGTAAATTTTCTTTTTTATAAGTTGTAAAATGTTTTTGGCCGCAAAGTAAATTATAGACTTTATCCCTATCCTTAGGCTCTGTTTTGATTGTCATTACAGGACCATCGTTAAAAAATTCGGCTTTATAATCCTTTAATAATTCCTGTATATTAATTATTCTTTCGTTGCTTATATCGGTCATTCCATGGTCGGAAAGGAAAATAATATTCGTTTTATCTGTTAAACCAATTTCATTAATTCTGTTTATCAAATATCCTGCAATCGAATCCAACTGCTTGATGGCAAAATTAACTCCGGCAGAATTAGGTCCGTATTTATGTCCGTAAGTATCGGTAGCGTCAAAATATAATGTAATAAAATGCGGACGAATGTTCTCAGGTAACTGAAGCCATGAAATAACTGAATCGACACGATTTTTATAAGGGAATTTATGCTGATATTGTTTATTAAAGGAAGGTTTTCTCTCTTTTAATGTTAATTCCGAACCGGGCCAAAAGTAACTGGCGGTTCTAATGTTGTTTCTTTCCAGCGTTTCCCAAATAAACTCGCCATTATACCACTTGCTTTGGCGTGTTATAACCGTGTCACTCATTTTGTATTCTTCGTTTGTAAAAGGATTAGTGAAGTCGTTTGAAATTATTCCGTGGTTTTCGGGAAACATTCCGGTTGCAATTGAAATATGATTTGGAAATGTTTTTGATGGAAAACATGGGCGAAGTGATAATGCGGTTACGCCTTCATTTATAACTTCATCCAAGTTTGGTGTTATACCCCTGTTTTGATAATCCCATCTAAAACCATCAAACGAGACCAAAATTACATATTGGTTGGGCTGAGCCAATAACGATGTGTAAAAAACGAAAAGAACAAATACAAAAATTTTATAAAATCTCTTCATAAAAAAATCCAATTATAATTAAAATTATTTTTAATATTACAATTATAGGCATAATTTTTGACAATAGAAACTTATTATAAAATCCACATTTTAAGTTCATTAATTTTAATAACATACTTTTTTGTTTTATAATTCATTATTTAATTGAAGATTATACGGGTTCAATAAATAAGTTGATTAAATAGGTTTATTTTAATTATAAAAACAATAACTATAACGAACTGGTGCACAAATGAAAAATCGCTTTATTGAAGAAATTATTATAGTTGTTTTTGGTGTTCTATTAAAATATAAATTAAAGTATTAAAAATTATGTTTTGTAAAGTTTATACTCTTTATTAATTACTCCTCAACCCTATATTCAACATTATCCTTATTAATAACAACCGCCAAATATTTAACAGGTTTACTTTGTTTAAAGTACGGTTCAAAATATTTTTTGGTTTTAATTTGATTAATTGCTTCGTGCAATAATTTGGAAGCATTTTTAAGATCGGTTAAATACTTAAATTCCAAAATATAAATATTATTCTCAAATTCAACAACACCATCAATACGCCCTTTGGATGTGCTAACTTCCATATCAATTTCTATTCCCATTAATTCCATTATTAAATAAAATAAAGAATGATAATATGCTTCCTTTGGAATATGCAACTGATAAGGAATTCCGGCTATTAGACTTTTAATTATATCTATAAAATTTTCCAGATTGTTATTTTTTAAAGCATTTTGTAATTGGATATTAATAAATCTTATATCACTTACTTCTTTTTTAATAAATGCTGTAACTATGTGAATCAAAAACGACTCTTTTACTTCTTTGTTTGGATAATTAAGAATATATATCCTGTTCGTTTTATCCAAATTTGTTATAGTCAAATAACCTGTTTGGAAAAGAAGTGAACGATAATCGAATTGATCAATATCATAAGAATCGAATAAATCGTCAGTAGCTCCGGAATTATCGATATCCTCAATTTTATAATCAGTTGTTTTAAATTTATCGATTAAAAAAGTTGGTGTGCCGGAACTAAACCAATAATTTTTAAATGTACCGTCATCAAAAAAATTTAATAACGAAAAAGGATTATAAACTGTATTTGTGCCATCCCAACTGTAACCATTATACCAATTTTTTATTTCCTGTTTAAGCGTTTCTTTATCTATTGCTAATTTTATTGCTAAATAATTCAATCTGTCATTAAAATTATTTTCAAGTTCTATTTGTGTAATACCGCATATTGTAGAATATCTTTCATTTATTGTAATATCTTTTAGGTTGTTTAACCCTGAAAAAACAGAAACCTTACTAAACTTTGAAACACCTGTCAAAAAACAAAATTTTATATATTCATCAGAAGATTTTAGTACACTATATAAATCTTTTAATAAATCTCTGTTTTCCGAGGCAATATCTTTATTATTAATGTAATCTATAATCGGTTTGTCATATTCATCAACAAGAACAACTACTTTATTTATTTTGCTTAATTTATAAATTAGTTTCCTAAAGGCATCTGTATAATCTATTGGATTTTCAATAATAATATTATATTCGTTTGCTATAATATTAAGCATATTAATAATGCTTTCTCCAAAAAAATCTTTACCTTTTGATGAAATTACATTTGACATGTCTAATCTTATAACAGGATATGTAATCCAATCGATTTTATCATAAATATATAAATCCTTAAACAGTTCTTTGTTGCCGCTAAATATTTCTTTTAATGTGGAAATTAATAACGACTTACCAAACCTGCGGGGACGTGACAAAAAATAATAACCACTTGAATCTATTAATTCATAAATCAGTTCGGTTTTGTCAACATACAAAAATTTTTCGGAAATAATCTTTTCAAATGTTTGTATGCCTATTGGTAAATTTTTCATATCACTTCCATACAAAATACTAAAATAATGTTAAATCTTTGATTATCTTTATTTAATTAACAAGTAATTTATTTTTAATAATTTAACCATCCAATTTATATTCAACACTATCTTTGTTAATTACAACCGCCAAATATTTAACAGGTTTACTCTTTTTAAGGTAAGGTTCAAAATATTTTTTGGTTTTAATTTGATTAATTGCTTCGTGCAATAATTTGGACGCATTTTTGGGATCGGTTAAATACTTAAATTCCAAAATATAAATATTATTCTCAAATTCAACAACACCGTCTATACGCCCTTTGGATGTGCTAACTTCCATATCAATATCTATTCCCATTAATTCCATTATTAAATAAAACAAGGAATGATAATATGCTTCCTTTGGAATATGCAACTGATAAGGAATTCCGGCAATGATACTTTTGAGGATTGTAAAAAAAATATTTAAGTCATTATTTAGCAATGCATTATATAACCTATTGTTTAGGTATCCAATTTCGTCCGGTGCTTTTTCTATAAACGTTGCTGTAATAAAAGCTAAAAAAGCATCTTTAACTTCTTTGTTAGGATATCCGATAATGTAGTCGTTGTTTCCCACATTGTAATGTTTTATTGTCAGATAGCCGGTTTGGAATAATAATGGGCGATAATCGATTATATCGGTATTATAAGAATCAAAAAACAGGTTATTTGTATTAAAACTTTTAATTTCTTCTATTTTATATTTGCTTTCAATAAATTTGTTAACTAAAAAAGTTGGTGTGCCGGAACTAAACCAATAATTTTTAAATGTACCGTCATCAAAAAAATTTAATAACGAAAAAGGATTATAAACCGTATTTGTACCATCCCAACTATAACCGTTATACCAATTTTTTATTTCCTGTTTAAGCGTTTCTTTATCAACTGCCAATTTTATTGCTAAATAATTCAATCTGTCATTAAAATTATTTTCAAGTTCTATTTGTGTAATACCGCATATTGTAGAATATCTTTCATTTATTGTAATATCTTTTAGGTTGTTTAATCCTGAAAAAACAGAAACCTTGCTAAACTTTGAAACACCAGTCAAAAAACAAAATTTTATATATTCATCAGAAGATTTTAGTACACTATATAAATCTTTTAATAAATCTCTGTTTTCCGAGGCAATATCTTTATTATTAATGTAATCTATAATCGGTTTGTCATATTCATCAACAAGTACAACTACTTTATTTATTTTACTTAATTTATAAATTAGTTTCCTAAAGGCATCTGTATAATCTATTGGATTTTCAATAATAATATTATATTCGTTTGCTATAATATTAAGCATATTAATAATGCTTTCTCCAAAAAATTCTTTGCCTTTTGAAGAAATTACATTTGACATGTCTAATCTTATAACGGGATATGTAATCCAATCGATTTTATCATAAATATATAAATCCTTAAACAGTTCTTTGTTGCCGCTAAATATTTCTTTTAATGTGGAAATTAATAACGACTTACCAAACCTGCGGGGACGGGAAAGGAAATAATATTTACCCATAGTAATAAGCTTTTCAATTTGTTCGGTTTTATCAACATATAAATAATCATTTCTAATTATTTCATCAAATGTTTGTATACCTATTGGTAATTTTTTCATATCACTTCCTAATAATGAACTATTAAATATAATAAAAAATGGAAGAATTTGAAATATTTTATCAAGCAAACATAAAATAATGGAATATAAGCAGTTGTATTTTTAAGGATAATAATTTATGTAATACTATTACATTATACAAAATACTAGGCTCGGCAAGGTTTAAAGTGCTATTTAATAAAATAGTTTTTATTTTAAAGGATATAAATTTAAAAGAATAGGAGAAATTATGAATAAATATGAAAAATTAGCGGAATTAGGACAATCAATTTGGTATGATTTTATTGAACGCGATTTTGTATTAAATGGTGAAATGCAAAAACTTATAAATAGCGGCTTACGCGGAATGACTTCAAATCCAACCATTTTTGAAAAAGCCATTGGTACCGGTAAGTTATATGATGGTGATATTGAGTCAACAATTTTAGAAACAACAGATCCATATAAAGTTTATGAAAAAATTGCATTAAAAGATATTGCTGAAGCAGCCGATTTAATGCTTCCCGTATATGAAAAAACGACTGGTTTGGACGGATATGTAAGTATTGAGGTCAGCCCCGATTTAGCTTTTGACGCAAAAAATACAATTAAAGATGCAGTACGTATTTTTGTTGAATTAAAACGAAAAAATATAATGATTAAGGTTCCGGCTACTAATGAAGGAATTGAAGCTGTAGAAGAATTAATTTCACACGGAATAAATGTAAACGTTACTTTAATTTTTAGTATTGAAAATTATGTTAAAGTTGCAGAGGCTTATATTGCCGGTTTGGAAAAACTGTTAGAGGCCGGTGGTGATATTTCCAAAGTGGCAAGTGTTGCTTCATTTTTTGTAAGCAGATTGGATAGTAAATTAGATCCAATTCTTGAATCAAAAAATGCCAAAGAACTTTTGGGGACTATTGCCGTTGCAAATTCAAAATTGGCATATAAAGTATATCAGGAAATGTTTACTTCTGACAGATGGCAAAAATTAGAAAAAATCGGTGCCCGCCCACAACGTTTATTATGGGCAAGTACAGGCACTAAAAATCCAAATTATGCCGATACATTATATATTGATGAATTAATTGGATACAATACTGTAAATACGGTTCCTCCGGCAACATTAAATAGTTTTATGGATCATGGAGAAGTAAAATTAACATTAACAAAAGATGTAAATATTGCCGAACAGCAGTTTGCAAAATTGAAAGAACTAAATATAAACTTAACCCAAATAACCGATCAATTACAGGAAGAAGGAATAAAATCATTTGTAAATTCGTTTAACGGATTATTAAATACAATTGGTGAAAAAATAAATAAAATTATGAAGGCAAAAATGGAAGAAGTGAAATATTTTAATATTGACCTAGAAATAATTAATACTTTGCCTAAATATATTGATGAAAAAATTGCAGAAAGAATTTGGAAAAAAGATTTTACAATTTGGGCAAATTCTCCAACAGAGATTACAAACAGATTGGGCTGGTTAAATATTACCGATAAATCGGAAGCAGAAATAAATAATATTGAACTATTAGCCAAAGAACTTAATGCTGATGGAATAACCGGTGCGTTATTGCTTGGTATGGGTGGTTCAAGTTTAGCACCCGAAGTTTTTGCTAAAACATTTGGAATTAAAAACGGGTATTTAAATCTTTCTGTTTTAGACAGCACACATCCTGAATCAGTAGATAAATACAGAAAGGAACTTAATTTTGAACATACTCTATTTATTGTATCAACCAAATCGGGCGGAACTGTTGAAACATTTTCGTTTATGAAATATTTTTACAACGAAGCAATTAAAGAACTGGGTATTGATAAAGCAGGGAATCATTTTATTGCAATTACTGATCCCGGAAGTGGTTTGGAATCGGTTGCAAAAGAGCTTAATTTTAGAAAAATATTTATTAATGATCCTAATATTGGTGGAAGATATTCCGCATTATCTTTATTTGGAATGGTGCCCGCCGGATTAATTGGTGTAAACTTAAAAACATTATTGGATAGAACTAAAAGCGTTATAGCTTATTCAAAATTAAATAACCTTGAACTTAATACCGGTTTAAAAATTGGCGGTATTATGGGTAAATATTCGCAGATGGGGAAAGATAAACTTACTTTTATTTTAAGCAAAAAAGTTAATAATTTTGGTGTTTGGGTTGAACAATTAATAGCTGAAAGTACAGGAAAATCAGGTAAAGGAATATTACCCGTGGACGGTGAATTGGTTTATAATTTTGACGGTTATTTAAATGATAGAGTTTTTGTATATATACATACAAAAGACGAAAACGAGAATAATGAAAAAGTAAATAAACTAATAAATGCTGGAAAACCTGTTATTGAATGTGTTATGGAGGACGTTTACAATTTGGCGGCGGAGTTTTACCGCTGGGAAATTGCTACCGCAGTTAGTTGTGTTGAACTTAAAATGAATCCTTTTGACCAGCCTAATGTTGAAAGTGCAAAAATTGGTGCTCGTGCTATGGTTGAAGAATATAAAACAAGTGGTAATCTTCCCGAAATTACAAAATATTATAGTGATGATTTTATTGAAGTTTACAGCAATACAAAAATAACAAAAGCAGAAGAGTTATTGCCTGATTTTTTCAGTTCAATAAATGAAATAAAAGAAAAAACGGGGTTAACTCCTTATCTTTCAATTCATGCATACATTTATACAACAGAAAAAACTGACGAACTGCTAAACGGTTTACGTAATAAAATAACCGAAAAATATAAAATTGCAACCACTCTCGGTTATGGCCCTAGATTTTTACATTCAACCGGACAGTTGCACAAAGGTGATGCAGGTAATGGTTTGTTTATTCAGATTTTAGATTTAACCGGCGAAAAAACTGCCATACCCGATAATGCGGGAGAAGATAAATCATCAATCTCTTTTGGTGTGTTGGTTCGCGCACAGGCTTTAGGTGATAGAAAAGCTTTATTGGATAATGGCCGTAAAGTTTTAACTATTGTATTAAAAGGTAATAAAGAAGAAGCGATTAATAAGTTGAGTGCCGGCTTATAATTATTGTATCTAACAAAACAAGCCATCCTTTTGGGATGGCTTGTTTATAATAAATACTACTAATTTATTTATACTTCTGCAAAAATACTAACATCTCCGGCACCTTCGCGTATAACTTCCGGTATTTCACTGCTAAGGTCAATAATACTTGATGGACTTCCTTCCAAAGCACCAACTGAAAGCATTAAATCGACCTGATTTTCAAAAACGGCTCTAATTTCGGCAGGATCAAAATAGTTGCCTCCCAAACGGTTAGTTACGCTTGTACTTATTATAGGGTTGCCAAGTTCGCGAACTAATGTAAGAGCAACAAGATTATTTGGAACACGGATGCCCACGGTTTTGCGTTTTGTCCATAATTTTTTAGGAACTTCTTTTGCTGCCGGCAATACAAAAGTATAAGGTCCGGGGAGTAACTTTTTCATGGTTTTATAAGCATAATCGGAAACTTTGGCGTATTGAGCAATATCCTTTAAGTCGGGGCACATAAAACTGAATAATTTTGTGCCGGATTCGTTTTTAATATCATAAATACGTTGTAAGGCATCTTTATTAAATATGTCACAACCAAAACCATAAACGGTATCTGTGGGGTAAATAATAACTCCACCATTTTTTAACACTTCCACCGCTTTATTAATAAATCTTTGCTGCGGTGTTACCGGGTGCAGTTCATAAAACTCCATTTGGACTCCTTTTCACGTTATAAAATGAGAGAATAAAACAAAAATAAATATTTAAACATTGCTTAAAAATTTATTGATTAAATTTAATCAAGTTAATGAAAATGTCAATAAAAATTGTTAAAATTAATAATAAAAAATAAAATTAATAGCCATATGAAAAAATCAAAAATTGTTAGATCTGTTGTTATTTTAGGCTTAGTAAGTTTTTTTACCGATTTGGCAAGCGAAATGTTATATCCTATAACTCCTTTGTTTTTAACTTCCGTACTGGGTGCTTCTATGGCTTCGGTTGGAATTATTGAAGGTATAGCAGAAATTACAGCCGGATTATTAAAAGGATATTTTGGCAGTTTATCCGATAAGTTAGGCAAAAGATCGATATTTGTAATTATTGGTTATGGAATTTCGGGATTAGTTAAACCATTGCCCGGTTTAATTCCACATTATACAGCGGTACTGTTTTCAAGAGTGGCTGATAGGGTTGGCAAAGGAATTAGAACTGCTCCGCGTGACGCTTTGCTGGCCTCGTATGCCGACGGAAACTCCGGTGCTGTATTTGGATTCCATAGAAGTATGGATACTTTTGGGGCAGTAGCCGGTCCGCTTGCCGCTATTGGTGTTTTATACTTTATTCCTAACGGTTATAAAACAATTTATCTTTTATCAATAATACCTTCTATGTTTGCAATTTATTTTACGTTTTTAGTTAAAGATAAAAAGGGGACAGTTAAAATAAAGCAAAAATCCAATATGTTAAATTTTTGGAAAAACGCCCCTCGTCAATACAAGTTTCTTACAGTTTGTTTGACTTTATTTTCACTTGCAAACAGCAGCGACGTGTTTTTAATTCTAAAATCAAAAGATATTGCTAAATCGGATGTTATTGCAATAATGGGTTATGTGTTTTATAATTTTATTTATGCAGCTTTATCGTATCCGGTTGGAATGATTGCCGATAGGTATGGCAAAAAGAAAGTGTTTATTTCGGGATTATTTATTTTTTCAATTGTATATATGGGTTTTGCCCTTGGCAGCAGTTTTGCAATGATGTGGGTTCTATTTGCATTGTACGGCCTCTATGCTGCCGCCTCGGAGGGCGTAACAAAGGCTTGGGTTAGTGACTTAATACCGGGCGAATTGCGGGGCACTGCAATAGGTTTAATTACAATGTGCATAAGTCTTGCAGCAATGTTCGGGTCGGTTTTAACAGGGGTTTTGTGGGATTCTTTTGGCTCACAAATTCCTTTTGTTATATCTTCTGTTGTAAGCGTAATAATTGCTGTTTTATTGTTGAAAATATAAATAATATTATTTGTAAATATTTTTTTGTTACAAACTAATTTACTATTTTAAAGACAGAATAGTATTTTAATAAGCTAATTATAAAGGGAAAAATGAAAAACAACAAAGTAAATAAAATTGATTTGCTGAAAAGCGTACAGGGTGATTATAACACTCTATCATTATGTTCAATAAAACATGTTTTTAATGAATTTGAATTTATTAATAAAACAACCAATAAAGTTGAAAAAGCAAAATTAAAAATAAAATATTTGCCCGATTTAGACAGATTGGTTTCTAGTTCATTATTCGATTTGATTGATTCGTTTTCAAAAGAAAAAACTGATTTTGAAACTGCGGTGGAAGAAATATTTGATATACTTTTTGAATTTTTAAGTCCTGTGGAATTGAAGATTACGGCTAATTATTTAAAAAATGAAAAAGTAAATTCCAAGATTAAGTTAGAATATTGTATGTATGATAATTTTGATGATGAAGATGAAGACGAAGATGGTTATTTTGAAGATGAAGATTTTGATGAAGATGATCTTTATGAAGAAGACGAGTTGGATAATAGTCCTATTTTAAGTTTGTTTAATACAGATGGTGAAATAGAAGATAAAAAAGATATTGAAAGTGAAGAAGATTTGTTACCTAAAAAAGATAAATCAAAAAATAGTAAAAAACCAAAAAAATAGTATTTGCAATACATGAACACATGGAGAAAAAATGGCTATTAAAAAAGTAACTAAAAGAAGCTGGGCTGAACCATTTAAAATTAAGATGGTTGAACCAATTAAAATGACAACAAGAGAGCAGCGTGAAAAGGCTGCAAAAGAAGCGGGTTATAATACGTTTTTATTAAAATCTGAAGATGTTTATATCGATTTACTTACCGATAGCGGTACAAATGCAATGAGTGATTATCAGTGGGCGGGAATGATGCTTGGTGATGAAGCATATGCAGGAAGCAGAAATTTTTATCATTTGTGGGATAATGTTAAAAAAACTTATGGAATGCCTTATTTTGTTCCTACTCATCAAGGCAGAGCTGCAGAACATATGATTTCTAAAATACTTATTCAACCCGGTGATTATGTTGCAGGGAATATGTATTTTACTACTACTAAAGCACATCAAGAACTTGCCGGTGCAACCTTTGTTGATATTATTATTGATGAAGCTCATGATCCGCAAAATTTACACCCTTTTAAGGGAAATATTGATATACAAAAATTAGAAGACCTTATTAAAAAAGTAGGTGCAAAAAAAATTGCATATTTAAGTATTGCCGGTCCGGTAAATATGGCAGGCGGTCAGCCATTTTCGATGGATAACTTAAAACAAGTAAAAGCAATTTGTAAAAAACACGGCATTAAAATGTGGTTTGATGCTACGCGTGCAACTGAAAATGCTTATTTTATTAAAGAAAGAGAAGACGGTTACCAAGAAAAAAGCATTAAAGATATTCTTAAAGAAATATGCACTTATTTTGACGGCTTATGGGTTAGTGCAAAAAAAGATTTAATGGTAAACATTGGTGGTATTTTAGCAACCAGAGATAAAAGAGTTTATGAAGAAGCTCGTAATATGGTAGTTTTATATGAAGGACTTCATACTTATGGCGGTTTAGCCGGTCGTGACATGGAAGCAATGGCGCGCGGACTTGAAGAAATGGTTGATTTTGACAACATAAAAGCAAGAATTGGACAGGTTGAATATTGTGGTAGGAAATTGGAAGAATATGGTGTTCCAATTGTAAAACCGGTTGGTGGTCATGCAGTATTTTTGGATGCAAAGCGGTTTTTACCTCATATGAAACAAGATGATTTTCCTGCACAATCGTTAGTAAACGAAATTTATCTCGATTCCGGTGTACGTGGTATGGAACGAGGTATTGTATCTTCGGGACGTGATAAAATTACAGGTCAAAATTTGCATCCTAAATTGGAACTGGTTAGATTAACTTTCCCGCGTCGTGTTTATACACAGGCACATATTGATGTTGTTGTCGAATCGGTAGCAATTGTTTATGATAACAGAAAATCAATAAATGGTCTAAAAATGGTTTACGAACCAAAATATCTAAGATTTTTTCAGGCAAGATTTGAAAAATTGTAAAATGTTTGGAATTAATTGATTAATTTCTAAAAACATTTTTTCTCTTATATTTTTTTTCTATAAAAATTAAAAAAGTGTGGTAATAATTAATTACCGCACTTTTTTGGTTTAATAACTGTTTGTTTATTTTCTTAGATGCAAAAATTTAATACATGACAAATATAAAAAATTATTTGTAAGATTTTAAGATTTAGTTGTGCTTATATCAGTAAACTAAAAGTTAAAGCTATATCTTATTGCCAAATTTCGAAATAAGCTGATATCGAGAATTAATCCGAAGCTTTTGATAAATGTGGTAAATATGGTTTTTAACTGTATGTCCGGATAAGTACAAAACTGCTTCAATTTCTTTATTTGTTTTTCCTTCTAAAATTAGATTAATTATTTCTTTTTCCCTTTCGCTTATTCCGAATTGTTGAAACGAAGTTTCAATTTTAATTAGTTTAGGTACAGCTAAGCTTGCTTGATATTTCTCATAGAAAAATTTTAACCAAAAAAACGGAACAGTATTAAAGACCAAAATTGATGAAAGTATTAAAGTTGCTTGAAGATATTTATCATAGTAGCCAATAATATTAATTGGTATAACATAAAAGAAAAAGAAGAACAAATAACGCATCAAAAATAAAACTGAAAACCATTGTACTAAAGATTTAAACAGAGACTTTTCACTTTTAATATTTTGGAAAAATAAAACAACTAATAAAAAGGGTTCATAATAGAATATTACATAAGTTAAAACATCTAAAAACTGAGTACTGGCTTTGTAAGATATTGGATTGTTATATAAACTATACTTGATAGATATAATGATTAGCACAATTAGTTCAAACATTAAACAATATTTAATTACAAATTTTGAAATATCTTTTTTTTGCAATAAAGCAATAATAATAAAAATTGAAGCTAATCTAAAAAGATTAAGGGTGGTTTCAATATCGCTGGCAAATTCAGTAAAAGCAAAAGGAAGTGGTACTAGCCCTTTCAGGTTTACTTCAATATATTTACGGGTTAAAACTAAAAGAATGGCTGAGTTATAAGCAACAATGTAACATATAAGCCAGTTTAAAATATTGTCTTTATATTTATTTTTAATATTAAGTAGATAAAAAATAATACCTAAACCTAAAATAAAAACAATTATTATACCTATAATTTTTATATGATCATGCATTTTTTTATAGATTTTACCAAATAAGAAAATAGTTTTAATAAATCTAAGCAAAATGAGAAAGATTTCCTACTTAAAAAATGCAACTTGCACCCTGTTTTTTTCGTCCTAATGCCATAATCCATTTTTTATAATTTTACATGGAGTAGAAATGAAATTCAATTTACCAATTACCATATTAATAATATTTACTGCTTATACTTTTGTTTTTAGTCAAACAGAAGAAAACCAAATAAAATATCAAGTAAAATTAAATAATGTTGAAGATTTATTTAATGTTATAGTTTATCCGGATGAAGATTTACAAATAGATTCTGTATTTAATTTTCCAATTACAGCACCGGGAATTTATGCAAATTTAAATTTCGGTAAATATGTTAAAAGTTTTAAAGTATTTAATAAAAATGGTGAAGAATTAAAATCCACAAAAATAAATACAAATCAATGGTTAATAGATAAACCGAACAAAATATATAAAGTTGTTTATGATATTGAAGATACATATGATAGTGAATTAGATAATCCGAAAATTCCGGCAATGACGGGAACCGCATTAGAGGAAGACTTTGCAATATTTAATACTTTTGGAATACTGGGATATTTTGAAAAAACTCAAAATTCTCCGGTTGTATTAGAACTAGACTATAAAAATAATTGGATTGTTGGAACATCCTTAGAAAAAATAGATAATAACAAATATTACGCCGAAAATTACGATAAATTAGCTGATTCACCTTTGTTATTTGGTAATTTATCTTTTGCCACCGAAAAAGTAAATAATATTGATGTTAATCTTTATGTTTATTCTCCTTCAAAAGTTATTTCAGCCAAAAAACTAATATTTACTGTTGATACGTTATTACAAAGTGCAAGTGAATTTGTTGGTTTTTCGCCTGTAAATAAATATACCTTTCTAATGTGCCTAATACCGGATAGTATAAGAACAAAACAAGGGCAATTTGCCGGAGGTGCTTTAGAGCATAATCAAAGTTCATTATATTTCTTGTCAAATGATGAAGAAAGTACATCCTTAATAAAAGATGTTATACTTCATGAATTTTTACATATTCTTACACCTTTAAATGTTTGCAGTGAACAAATAAAAAGATTTAATTTTATTTCACCTATTCCTTCTCAACATATATGGTTTTATGAAGGAGTAACTGAATGGGCAAGTACAATTGCTCAATTAAGAAGTGGTAATAAATCTCTTTCGCAATATTTACAAAAATTAACTGATTACTTAAGAAATAGCGATACATATGACAAAAATTATAGCTTAAGTAAGATGAGTTTGGAGAGTTATACAGAAAAAGGATTAAAGCAGTTTATTAATTTTTACAACCGAGGAGCAGTTGTTGCTGCCTTATTAGATATAAAATTACTTGAATTATCTAATGGAAACAAAGGGTTGAGAGAATTACTTTTAGAATTAGTAAAAGAATACGGACAAAAAAGAACCTTTAAAGACAAAGATTTTTTTGAGATTATAATAAAAAAGACATATCCGGAAATTGGAAAATTTATTAGCGATTACATATGCGACACAAAATCATTGCCCCTTTCGGAATTTTTTGCAGAAGTTGGAATTGAGTATGTTTATGAAAAAGCTTCCCAATCCGAAAAACCTTCAATGGGAAGTAATCTGGGGATGAATGAGGTGGGAGAAATTGTTGCAAAAGGCGTAACCAATGGAACCAATTATGGGTTGCAAGAAAATGATGTTATCCTAGAATTATTTGGTGAAAAATTTACGATGGAAAATATAAAAGATGTACTTGCAAAAAAGGAGGGAATGAAGATTGGTGATCATTTTCCAGTTAAAATAAAAAGGAATGGAGTTGAGATAATTTTAGATGGGGTAATGATGAGAATTACACGGCGTCATGTTTTCGAAATAAGTCAGAATCCTTCTGCATCTCAATTGGAACTAAGAGAAAAATGGATTAAAAACTTATAAAAAGAATATTTTTGGTCTTTACAATTGAAGATGCTAATAACCACATTAATTAATAGCACAAATGAATTATTTATTGATAAAAGAGAAAATACTGTTTATTTCGTCAATAATTGCCATAGGCAATGGAGGAGACGTGAAAATCCCTTTTTTTTACAACCGTTCTGCTGTTATAAACAATAAAATATTTGAAATGAATTTAATCATCTTCCAGCTTGCGGGCAATAAACACAAAGACGAATCAACCACAAATGGATTGATTGGGTCATGGTCTTTAATAATTTATTACATCAAACTCAATAGTGATAAATTGTGTGTTGTAATTTCTGAAACTCCTCCACTTGGAACAAATAGTCAAAACAGTATCACTAGTCAAACTAAATTTAATAGTCGGGACAGATTTTTTGGAGGAAGTATTGCTACAGAAGGAAATACTATTTTGGGTCAAATGTATTTTAACATAAGAAACATAGTTCCATTATTAACTTAATTTACAAATTAAACAATTAATTTACGAGATGTTTATGAAAATTATTAAAAGAAACACATTAATTATCTTTCTATTATTTACAATCAACGCTATGTTGTTTGCTCAATCCTATGAAATTGGGAAAACGTATCATGGATTCAAATTAATGCAGAAAAAAAACGTTAAAGAAGTAAATGGAGAATGTTATTTATTTGAACATTCCAAAAGCGGTGCTAGTTTGTTAAAAATTGCAGCACCTGATGCAAATAAAACATTTATGATTGGGTTTAAAACAGATCCAGAATCGGATGCCGGTACTCCTCATATAATGGAACACTCTGTTTTAAATGGTTCAAAAAAATTTCCGGTTAAAAGCCCTTTTGATGTATTATCCAAAGGTTCGCTTAATACTTTTATCAATGCCTTCACCGGTAACGATCACACAATTTACCCAATTGCAAGTATGAATGACAAAGATTATTTTAATTTGATGGATGTATATCTTGACGCAGTTTTTAATCCATTGTTTTATAATGATCCCCGAATTCTTAAACAGGAAGGCTGGCATTATGAATTAACTAATAAAGATGAACCGATTGTTTATAAGGGAGTTGTTTATAATGAAATGAAAGGTGCCTATTCTGATCCAAATAGAGAATTGTATTATCAAATTAACAAAAATTTATTTCCTGATAACCTTTACCGTTTTTCTGCAGGGGGGTATCCTTCAGCAATCCCCAAATTAACAGTCGAGGAGTTCAAAAATTATCATCGCAAATATTACCAGCCTTCAAATAGTTTCATTTGCTTATATGGGGACGCAGATTTAGATAAGGAATTAAAATTCATGAATGAAAAGTATCTTGATAATTATTCGCTTTCAAATTCCAAAATTGAGTTCCCGTTACAAAAATCATTTTCTAAAATGAAAGAAGTATCTGCTGTTTATTCAACTGTTGAAGGCAGTTCAACCGAAAACCAATCTTTTCTAACACTAAATTTTGTTGCAGGACATGGTAATGATCAAAAATTAGTATTCGCTTTATATTTATTATCCGATGTATTAGTTGCACAAGAATCAGCTCCTATTCGCAAAGCATTATCGGAAGCTAAGATTGGCATGGATGTAAGTGGTGACGTGTCACATCTATTGCAAAACATCTTTGGCATCATTGTCCAGGGGGCAAATCCTAATGACGACCAAAAGTTTAAAGAAATAGTATATAATGTTTTGAACGATGTAGTTAAAAATGGAATAGATAAAAAAGCAGTCCAAGGTGTTTTAAATCGATTCATTTTCCAAATTAGGGAGTTAGCAAATCCTCAACGAGGTTTTACATTTGCAAATATTGCAATGACAGGTTGGTTATATGATAACAATCCATTTTGCAATCTCGAGTATGAAGGGGTTATAAATGAATTAAAAGAGTCTATTAATAAAGGATACCTTGAAGAGGTAATAAAAAAATACATGTTGGAAAATAATCATGCGTTACTTTTAGTTCTAAATCCTAAATCTGGACTCGAATCTGAACAAAATATTCAAACACAAAACGAACTCAAATCTTATAAAGAAACGCTATCTCAGGAACAAATAGACTTACTAATTAAAGAAAATAACACCTTAATTGCATATCAAAAAGAAGAAGATACTCAAGAAGCTTTGGCAACTATTCCATTGCTTGATTTAAAAGATATCAACAAAAAGGCTGAATATTTTGAAGCGAAAAATATTATCCAAAATTCTATAAAAACTGCATTTTACGAAACTTTTACTAATAACGTCATTTATTCGCAATTGTTTTTTGATTTACGGGTAATTCCACAAGATTTAATTCCCTATGCTGTATTGCTTACTGAATTATTAGGAAATTTAGACACAAAAAATTATTCGTATGCTGAATTAGAGAAAGTTTTAAATATTAATACCGGTGGATTTAATACATATACTTCAATGTTTATTGAAAATAGGGATGATAATAATCTAATTCCGATGTATGTTGTCTCTTCAAAGTGTATTAATGATAAAACGGTAAATATGTTTGAGCTTAATAACGAAATTATTAATAATACAAAATTTGAGGACAAAGAAAGGATTAAGTATTTATTAAGTCGGCTTCAATCACGATATGAAGAAGATATTAAATCGAATGGTTTTGGGTATACTATGAGACGTCTAAAATCATATTACAGTAAAGAAGGGGCGTTTGATGAGATGACTAATGGTATTGAATTTTATTGGTTTATTTCAAATTTGAATACAAATATTGAAACCAAATATGAAGAAACTATTAGTTATATTAAAAAAGTGGCAAATTTAATTTTTAATAAAAATAATTTGTTTCCTTTTGTTACTTGTGCAAAGGCAGATTTGTCTAAATATGAAGAAGGATATAAAATATTAAATTTGGAAAATAATTTCAGAACTACAAATAAATTTGTGTGGAGCTTTAATCTCGAAAGGAAAAATGAAGGATTTTTAACTGCATCAAAGGTGCAGTATGTTGCACAAGGATTCAATATTCAAAAACTTGGATATGAATATACAGGAAAGTTAAGAGTATTCAATCAAATAGTATCAAGAGATTGGCTATATAATAGACTTAGAGTTATTGGTGGAGCTTATGGTGGATTTGGAAGTGTTTCCCCAAATGGACATATGTTATTTTTATCTTATAGAGACCCAAACTTAAAGAATACACTGGCCACTTATGCAGAAACTACTGACTATATAAAAAGTTTTAGTGCTAGTAATACTGATATGTCAAGATATATAATTGGTACAATTGCTAAAATGGATTTACCTCTTACACCATTGCAAGAGGGGACAAAAGCATTAAAATATTTAATTGAAAAAACAACTGCAAAAGATATTCAAAAAGAAAGAGATGAAGTTTTATCAACTACTGTAGATGATATTAGAAGTATGGAAAAAATTGTTAAAAGTATGATTGAACAAAAATACTATTGCGTTTACGGTAGTGAAGATCAAATAAAAGGAAATAGAGAATTATTTCAAAATGTATTAAAAATAATAGAATAACAAACAATGCGGCTATTAATAATGGTTACTATATATTCATGGCCGCAATATTATTCACCAAGAGGTAAATAAATGAAAAATATTTGCAAAACAATATGGGTTATTTTTTTTGTTTTATTTAATTGCAATATTAGTGCACAAAATAAAAAAATAATTGTTTTTGGTTCCTCTGTGGCCTCAGGCTGGGTAACCAATTATCAAAAACAATATGATATGCAAAATGGATGGGCCTTTAGACTCCAAAGATATTTAAATACAAAGGGTTGGGAAGTCACTAACTCTTCAAAACCGGGTGACAATACAAATTCGGCATTAAAGAGAATAAGGGAGGACTTATTAATTAAAAAACCCGAAATTGCCATCATTAGTTTATCGTTAAGCAATGAAGGGTTAACCGACCTTCCATCTGAGGAAGTGATTAATGGTTTTATTGCTGGAATTAAGGCTATAACTGATAGTTGTATTAAATATGGAATAAAACCAATATTAGGTTACTGTTATGCTAATAATGATTATAATAAAGAACATTTTGAAGCCATCAAAAATGCCAATACCAGGTTGGAACAATTTGGTTATCCTTGTATTGATTTTTTAGGAGCATTTTCGGACGAAGAAGGACATTTTATAAATGGTCATACTTTTGAAGGGGATCATCCTGATAACTATGGACATGAAGAAATGTATTTGTCAATTGTACCATCAATCTTTGATGCAATATTTGAAGGAAAAAATATTCATTCAAGTATCGAAGATACTAATTATCTTAGAATTGGAATAAATGAAAAAATAAACTCTTTTTATTATGTGCCGGATAATATTTTACATTCGTTTTCTATTATTTTAGAAATGCAGGAGTATAAGGACTTTCGGATTAACATAAAAAATACTAAAACAAATATTTTAGTTAATTTTGATGGTATTGAATGCAAGTATTTACGTAACAATAAATTAATAGCAAAAAAGAAATGCTTAAACGGCAAACATCAAGTTGCCTTAGTTTACTCTAATTGTATGGAAAAATTAGCTGTTTATTTGGACGGAATTCCGGTAATAATGCTGCACGAAAAATTGGAACCGATACAATTTTCCTTCTCTTCAAAATCTGTTGCCGCATGTAAAAATCTTTTTATTTATAGAAGTGCATTAAGTGTTAATAACTTGATTAATCTTGATAATAATAAAATAATAAGTGCCAGTCTGGATTTATACTCTGATTTAGGAAAATCGATCCAAAATTTGGCTTTAAGTAATACAGCCCTTTATTTAAGTGATAAACAAGCACGCGATAAAAGTGATATATTAAAAATTCTTATACAAAATGCCGATATTGAGAGAAAAAAAACACCGATATTTAAGGAAAAAAAACCTATTAGATTATCCACGCAGATTTTAAATAAATACATAGGAAGTTATTTTTCCGATAGAAAAGAAGAGATGAGGGTATATTTAAAAGATGGAAAAATGGTTTTGAATGCCTTTGGAAATGAAGCAGAACTAATTCCGGAGAGTAAAAATGTATTTTTTATTCGTTACCCGGGAGAAATTACTATTACCTTTAATGAAACCGGAAATAACTTAGACTTAAATCTGATGGGAAACCACATTATTGCAGATAGAAAGTAGTCTGCGCTAAAATTGATCACTTTTACAGTCTAAATTGTTTTCTGAAAATTGAAATAAAAATCCTGTTATTTGCTTATTCTGAGTTAATTATAATTCAGTTGATTACTGAATAAATAGAACAATTTCAAAAAGAGATATTAAAAGAAATTTTTTTATGCCTTCTTAATCGGAAAAGATAATGCTATTGAGGACTACTTAAAAACAATCGGGAAATTAATTTTATGAGAACGAATATTTATATAATACTTTTAATGGCTTTTGTTTTTCTCTTTAGAGATAATTTTGCTCAATCCAATGATGGAAATCTTACTTCAAAGATTGAAAGTGTATTAAATAAAGCTGTTGACTTAGATATTTTTTCAGGTCAAGTTCTTGTTGCAAAAAAAAATGAAATTATATTTAATAAAGCTTATGGTGAAGCAAATAAAGATTTCCATATAAAAAATACATTGGAAACTAAATTTAACATAGCTTCTATAACAAAAACTTTTACAGCAACCGCTATTATGATGTTATCGCAAAGAGGATTACTTGTAATTTCTGATCCTGTTATTAAATATTTGCCCGATTTTCCGTTTGGTGATAAAATAACAATCTATCAGCTATTAACGCATAGCTCTGGTTTGGGAGATTATGAAGATAATCCTGAATATATATCTCAAATGTTTAATATAAGAAAGATAAGCGATATTCTTAAAATCATTTATAAAGAGAAGCTAGAATTCAATACACCTGGACAAGAAATGGTTTATTCGAATTCGGGAGTAGTCGTTTTAGGTGCATTAATTGAAAAAATTTCGAAGATAACTTATGCCGAATTCTTAAGGAAAAATATTTTTGAACCTTTAAAAATGAAAAACACCTTTTATATACATTCAACCGAAATTGTAGAAAATAGAGCTGTGGGATATATTAAAAAACCTTTAGGTGATTTTATAATAACGACTTATAAAGTAAATCCGCCTAGCTCGGCAACAGGTATATTAACAACAGCATTTGATTTGTTTTTATTTGATCAGGCTTTGTATGGAAATAAATTGATTGATGAAAAACACAAGAACTTAATGTTTACTCAATCCTATTTTCCTAAAGCAAAAATTTGGGGATGTTTATGGCAAATATATAACAGAAATAATTATCCTTTATCTGTTGGGCTTTCCGGTCGGCAATTTGGTTTTACTTCTGTATTTATGCGTTATATTGAAGAAAAATATACAATAATAGTCTTATCAAATTATGATGCAGGTGCTCGAATCTTTAACCAAATTGAAAGTGTTCTGTTAAGTAAGGAATACGCTATGCCGCAGATGCCACTGGAGGAATTTATATATTCTGTTTCAAAAAAAGGCCGTTTTGAGGAAACCTATAGGAACATTGAAATCATATTGGAACAAAACAATTACAAAATAATAACTGAAAGAATATTAAATGAAGCAGCTTATGTTCTAATAAATGATGATGAACTTGAGATGGCAATTAATTTTTTGAGAATAAATAATAAATTGTTTAGAAATAGTGCTAACACTTACGATAGCCTTGGCGAGGCATATATGCTTGTTGGTAATGTTAAACTAGCCGTTGAAAATTATGAAAAATCTCTTCAGCTTGATCCAAATAATGAAAACGCAGTAGAAAGATTGAAAATATTGAAAAATAATTAATAAGTTTAGTATGTTTAGTTAATTATGGTTTCTTTATTTTAAGAATTAAATAAGATAGAGTTGCTTATTAACTTACTATAACTTACCAACCAATAACATTAGGTTAAAGTTTTTGTAAAGAATGATTACTATAATGAAAATAAAAGTAAAAATCAGGAAAAATCAAGTATTCATTCAGTACTATAGATTTATGTATTATTAACCCAAAAGGGAAAGATTTAGTTCTGTGTACAATAAATAACAATACAATAATAGCAGAAAATATTAAATGAAACTTAATATCCGTAACGTAAGCAAAAAATATAAAGATAAAATATGGGGAATAAAAGACATCTCTTTAGAGCTTGAGCCTGGTATTATTGGTCTATTAGGACCAAATGGAGCAGGAAAAACGACACTAATGAATATACTGGCAACTATTACAAAACCATCGGAAGGAGTAGTAATGTGGAATGATGATGATGTTTCAATTCATCCTAATATGTTAAGAAGAGATTTGGGATATTTACCGCAATATTTCGGTATTTATCCACACTTAACCGCAATTGAATTTCTTCAATATATATCGGCTCTTAAGGGAATAAATGGTAGAAACGCTAAAAATAAAATTTATGAATTGCTAGAATTGGTGAACCTTGTTGATGTTTGCAATCGGCCACTTGGAGGTTTTTCAGAAGGAATGAAACAAAGAGTTGGCATTGCACAGTCGTTACTCAATGATCCAAAACTGCTAATTGTTGATGAACCAACAGCCGGACTGGATCCCGAAGAGCGAATTCGTTTCAGAAATTTACTTTCAGATCTATCCGGAAACCGTATTGTGATTCTCTCTACTCATATTGTTACCGACATTGAGGCAACCGCAACGGATATTGCGATTATTAGCAGGGGGCGTTTGCTTCAACATACTACACCCGAAAAATTACTACAGATGGTTGAAGGTAAAGTATGGCTTTGCATAATAACAAGTGATCAAGTGCAGCAATTTCGTGAAAAATATTTAATTAGTAGTACAGCAAGAAAAAGTGATGGTGTTTATATACGTGTTGTGTCAGAATTACCCCCATCAAGTAATGCGTACCAAACACCTCCAAATTTAGAAGATGCCTATTTGTATTTTATTTCTTCATCAAACAGTTATATATAAAATATAGTTAACTAATATGTTAATACTAAATTCGATCTATCAACTTATACTTGCAGATTTGCGTGAACGAACAAGACAAATTAGTTTTTTTGTTGTACTTGGTATTACGGTTTATTTGGGATATTTAATGGTCCCTGCACCCGATTCAGAATACAATGCGTTTATGTTTTGTGGTCAACGCGGTTTATACAATTCTGCATGGGTAGGAACAATATTTGGAATTATTGCCTCTACACTTCTTTCGTTAGCTGGATTTTATCTTATTAAAAATTCTATTGCGCGTGATTACAGTACAAGGGTAGGTCTGATAATAGCCTCCACGCCTTTATCAAAAGTTATATTTATTATTGGTAAATGGATTAGTAACCTAATATTGTTTACAATAATTCTTTCGATTTTGACTATAATAGCATTTATAATGCAACTTTTACGGGCAGAAGATAAATATTTAAATATTATAGAATTAATTGCACCAATCTGGTTAATTGGAATGCCGACTTTAGCCATTGTTTCATCTATTTCAATTCTTTTCGAATGTATTCCATTTCTACGTTCAGGTTTAGGCAACGCAATTTACTTTTTTATTTGGGTTACAATTATAATATTATTTGTGGGAAACATTTTTCAATCAGTAGTTGATCTTGAACCTCATAACGATTTTTTTGGTCTTTCAAGAACAATTGTAGATATTCGGGAACAGATAATATCTAAAGGTTTTAGCTTAAAAGATGGTGAAACAGATTTGTTTGTCCCGGTTACTGGAAATGATATTCGAATATTCCGTTGGACAGGGATTAAATGGACATTAGATATAATTGTGGAAAGATTAATGTGGTTTTGTCTATCTGTGCTATTGGTTTTAAGTGCGGTTATCCCGTTCGATCGTTTTGACCCGAAAAAGAATATTTATAATATTAAAAGAAAGAGGACAAAAACTAATCAATATTTAGTTGAGTACTTGATAAAAAGATTTCTACTATTAAAAAATAAAATTAGTTATAATCACAAACTTTTACCTTCATTATCTTCTTTTGTTTTTAACAATACATTAATAAAAATAAATCAACAAAATTTATTTTTGATAATATTTTTTGAAACTAAATTGCTTTTGAGGAGACAAAAATGGTGGTGGTTTACAGTTGCAATTGTTTTTAATATTGCGTGTCTTATTGTTCCTTATGATATCTGTACAAGAAATATTTTCCCTCTATTATGGCTTTGGCCTCTTACGGTTTGGTCGGCTCTTGGTAATCAAGAGACTAAATTCAATACTGGGAAAATAGTATTTTCAATCAGCAATTTGCATTGTTACCAATTACCCGCTTTATGGATAACAGGACTTCTTGTCGCAATAATTGCGGGTTGGGGTCCCGGATTACGTTTTATTATTGAAGGAAGTTGGAATAATGTTTTTGCATGGATAAACGGAGCTTTATTTATTTCCTCTTTAGCTTTGTTTCTTGGAGTTTGGAGTAAAAAATCAGGTGTTTTTGAAATTATTTACTTAATTATTTGGTTTATAGGCCCATTAATCGGATTACCTTTTCGCAATTATTATGGTTTAGCTAATGGATTATTATTTCTTAATTGTCATGTGATTTATGTTTTAATTTCAATTATGTTATCAATTTTAGCATTAGTTTTGCGAAAAACACAATAAAGTTAATAGTCAACTTACAGCTTAATTAATAGTTCTTGTATTTTGATAATTTTACTCTCAAAGTTATTATTGTTTTACAATCAATGCTTAATTGTGTTAAAAATTTGTTAAAATAAAAAATGTGTTTATTTTGTTTCATAGCTACTGCACTTTTTTCATTTAAAACCATTTTGTTTCTATAATTCTTTTGACCTCAAAAAACTTTTAATTGAATATTTTAGATATATAGATTTGTTTAGCATTATTTGGGTTAATATCAAAAAAATGATTAAATTTGCATGTTAAAAATAAAAAAAATATGAAAGATTTACTTAAAACAAAAGAACAATATCTAAATATTAGAGAAAGAATATTTAACAATAAAGATTTACTTAAAGACTCGTTTAGTTTTAGTGTAAATTATAGCCTTTTAGTTGAAGAATATATTGTTAAAATATTGGAAAAGCAAAAATTCGATTTTGCCATTGCCTCCGGCGGCAGTTTTAGTCGCAGAGAGCTGGCACCATATTCGGATATTGATTTGATGTTTATTGTGCCAAACATTGAAGATTATAAAAAAGAAATTCAAAGTTGTATAACAACATTATGGGATTGCGGAATTGAGGCTTCGCATACGGTTAGAGAGTTTTCGGATATTCAAAAGTTTTTAGAAGACGATTTGCACGCATTTACACAGTTTTTTGAAACACGATTTATACTTGGCAATATTAAAGTTTATTCGGAATGGAATAAAGTTTTATTTTCGTTTTTAGACGATGAAACGCGTGTTAGATTAATTTATGATTATTTTGAAGATATTTATATAAGGCATAAAAAATATGGTGATTCGCCAAAAGTATTAGAACCGAATATTAAATTTTCTGCCGGAGGATTAAGAGATTTACAGGCAGTTGAATGGATTTATGCATTAAAAAATAATTGTCTTCTGACCGATCAAAACGAAATTATACAAACCGAAAGTTTTATTAATTTATTAAAAGATGAAAAACAATTAAATATTAAAGAATTAAATAAACTTTTGGAAAGTTACAAAATACTCCTTCAAGCAAGAATATATCTGCATCTTCTGAATAATAGAAAAAATGACAGGCTGGAATTTGATAGTCAGGAAAAAATTTCCGAATTAATTGGAACCGGAGATCAAAAATGGCTTGATTATATGCGGAAATATTTTGAAGCATCTGTTGTTATTAATAGGTTTGCAAAAACAATGATTAGGAAATTTACCGAACAAATATCGGTACCTATTTCCGATTATCTTGCTATTACAATAGATGATGATTTTACAATTAAGGCAAATATTATTTCTATTAATAGCGGCAGTAATAAAAATTTAAGTTTATCGGACATGCTGCGGGCTTTTTATTATAGAGGGCTATATGGCGGCATTTTTGATGAAAATTTGCGTACTCTTGTAATTGAAAGTGTATATAATTACGATGAAAGACAGCAGCGTAGAACTGAATCGTATGTGTTTTTCAGAGAAATCCTTAAACTTCAGCGTAATGTAGGTCAAACTCTTTCTGCAATGAATGAAGTGGGGGTTTTAGCGTTGGTTTTGCCCGAATTTAAAGATCTTAACGGTTTTTTTCAACCGGGTGTTTATCATTGTTTTACTGCGGATGAACATACGTTGGTTGCGTTAAATAATTTAGAAAAACTTGAGGGAGAACTGACTTTTATTGGGAAATTATATTCTAATTTAGCTGAAAAGGATTTATTGTTTTTGGCTGTTTTATTTCATGATATTGCAAAACCGATTAGTGTTTCCGGGCATGAAATTATTGGCGGTGAATCGGCAATTTCCAATATGGAAGGTTTAGGTTACGATCAGGAAGAAATAAATTTAGTGAACTTTTTAGTTAAACACCATTTAGTAATGGAGCAAGTTGCCTTTAGAAGAAACCTTAACGACCCGCAAGCCTTAAATAATTTTGCTTCAAATTTCCCGTCGATTCAATATCTCGATTTTTTGTATTTATTAACTTATGCAGATCTTTCGGCTGTAAGCCCTGTTGTGTGGACACAATGGAAAAGCGAGTTATTGTTTGAGTTATATAGAAAAACAAGCGTTATGATTGAGGAACAACGCACAGGTGAAGAATTATTATATGAAAAAACAATAAAATTATTGGAAGAAAGTCTTTATTTATCAAACGATTCGGTTATAGACCATATTCAATCTATAAATGATATTTCGTATTTGCAGCAATATACCGAAGAAGAAATAAATCAGCATGTTGAAGAAATTGAAAAAGGGGGAGCCTTAAGCGTATTTTTTAAGGAAATTGATGAATATACCAATATTACAATTATTACTAACGACTTTGATGGTATTCTATCCAAATTATGCGGTACATTATCAATTAATGATTTAAATATACATGATGCAAAAATATTTACGCGTAAAGATGGAATTATTATTGACAGTTTTAATATTACCGATTTTAGAACAAATAAAATGATTCCGCACGAAAGATATGACAAAATCAAATCGGACTTGTATTTAACAATAACAAACGCACTGCATATTGGTAAAGAATTTCATAAAGCAAAATCGAAATGGTGGCGGATTGAAAATAGATTTTTTAAGAGGCGCGGAAAAATTAAAATAGGTTTTGAAGAGCATGAAAGATTTTTGATTATTGATGTGTTTTCGCCCGACAGACTTGGGCTATTATATCAAATAACCAAAACAATTAACGAACTGGGATTAAATGTAGCATTCGCAAAAATATCAACCAAAGGCGATGATGTTGTTGATTCTTTTTACACATATAAAAGTAGTTATAAAAAGATTTCGATGAATGAATACGAGTTAATAAGGGTATCGTTAACACAAACAATTGAAGAAATGTTGTAAGGAGAAAAATAATTGAATTTTATGACCAAATCGAGCCCCATTGGAATATTTGATTCCGGAATTGGCGGACTATCGGTAGTTAAAAGAATATCTGCTCATTTACCAAGTGAAAATATAATATATTTTGGCGATACTGCACGTGTGCCTTATGGTACAAAATCGAATGCAACTGTTATTGAATATTCAAAACAAGATGCTCATTTTTTATTGCGTAAAAATGTAAAATTAATTATTGTAGCTTGTAATACCGCCTCGTCGGTAGCAATAGATGTTTTACGAAAAACATTCAAAATTCCGGTTATTGGTATGATTGAACCGGGTGCCGCTATGGCTGCAAAAGTAACCCAAAATAATAAAATAGGGGTAATAGGTACTCATACAACAATTAATAATAAAGCGTATTCAAAAGAGCTAAAAAAAATTAATCCTAATTTAGAAGTTTTTGAAAAAGCATGTCCGCTGTTTGTATCTTTAGCCGAAGAAGGATGGGTCAACCATAAAGCTACTTCTTTAATTGCTAAAGAATATCTTACAGAGCTAAAGGAGGCCGGCATTGATACTTTAATATTAGGCTGTACGCATTATCCTTTACTAGCGGATGTTATACAAAAAGTTGTTGGAAATAAAATAAAATTGATAGATTCGGGTTTGGCAGCAACTGAAGTTGTGGACAATTACCTTTCAGGAAGAGGATTAAAAATTCAATCTAATTTGGAAGGAACATACGAATATTATGTTAGTGACGTGCCTACTAAATTTAAAGAAGTTGCGGAAATGTTTTTAGGCAAAAAAATATTGCACTTAAATAAAGTTGAACTTGAAGATTTAGTATTGGATGACGCTAAAAATATTTAGTATCTTATTTTTCCCCAATTACAATATTTACTATACCAAATGTTAAAGGATAAGATTTAATATTATTAAATCCTGAATTTTTTAACATTTGCGGAAGGTTAATATTTTTATCAAAATCGGAAACGGAATCGGGCAGATATTGGTATGCTTCTTTATCTTTGGAAATAATTTTCCCAACAAAAGGAAGTATATTATTAAAATAAAAAAGATAAAATTTTGCTACACACATATTTTTTGGCAATTTAAATTCAAGGATGGTAACCTTACCCTGTTTTTTAAGTATTCTGTAAAACGATTCAAAACCTAAATTAATATCATAAAAATTTCTAACTCCAAAAGCTACAATAATATCGGTAAAAGTATCCGGTTTATATGGCAAATATTCAGCAACCGATTGTACTTTTTTACCGTTACTCCAATCTGCTTTTTTTTCAAATAACTTTAGCATGTTTAGCGATAAATCGGCAGCAAACAGTTTTTTAACCCCAAACTTTTTGGCTGAAATTGAAAAATCACCCGTACCGCAAGCTACATCCAAAAGGATTGAATTTTTATTAATTTTTGCCTTTTTAAGTGCTCTATATCTCCAATAATAATCAATTCCAAAACTTAATAAGTGGTTTAATAAGTCGTATCTGTACGATATTGAATCGAAAATTCTTTTTACTTGGTTCTTTTTATTCATAATTAGCTTGATAAAAGGTTTTGTAAATAGTAAATTCATACTTTAAATAGGAGTTAATGTATGAATAAATACTTGATAGCATTAAAAAAAAATGTATGTTCAATTTGCTGCGATAGCGATGAAAAAGGGAAATGCACCTTAAATAATGATGAATTTTGTTCAATTGAAATCCATATTGATCAGATTGTTGAAGTAATACATTCTTCAGATAATAAAAACTACCAAATATTATATAAAAATTTAAAAGAAACAGTATGCAAAAATTGCAAAGCAAAAACGGAAAACGGTTATTGTTCTGTAAAAGAAGATGCAAACTGTTCATTAGAAAGATATTTTTATTTGATTGTTGATATTATTAACAAAGTTGACGCCGGTTTAATTCAATAAAAAAGTTGTAACTAAAGATAGATATATTAATAAACTTACAATATCGTTCATGGTTGTAACAAAAGGGCCGGTTGCAATTGCCGGATCAATACCCAAACGTTTTAATACTAACGGTACCGTAGAACCTACCATTGTTGCAAAAATCATTATTATTAACAAAGCGATTGACAATACAAGTGAAAAATATAATTGAGTGTGAAAAAAGAAATAGGTCATAATTAATAATACAGCACTACACGCTATACCGTTAAGCGATGCAATTCCAAATTCCTTAAATAACTTTTTATTACCAATGCCAAAAGTAAGATCGGAAGGACTAAGATTACGAACCATTACAATGGCGGCTTGTGTTCCCGAACTACCGCCCATAGCCATTACTACCGGAATAAAAAAACTTGCTATAATAATTCTTTCGATAGAACTTTGAAATGATGATAAAACAATTGCACTTATCATTTCGCCAAATAATCCAAGCATAAGCCAAGGAATTCTTGCGCGAGAAGAACGAAAAACAGAATCTGTTATTTCTTCTTCTTCCGATAAACCTGCTAATTTTTGTATATCTTCGCTAGCCTCTTCGTTAATAACGTGAACTATATCATCAAATGTAATACGACCTAATAATTGCTTTTGTTCATTTACTACTGGGATGGTAACCAAATCGTACTTTTCCATTATATTGGCTACTTTTTCCTGATCGATATAATGAAAAACATAGATTAAATCTTCATCCATTATTGTGTTAATAGGTGTAGAAAGGGGATAAATAAGCAGATTTTTAAGTTTTACTGTACCAACAAGTTCATCGTCGTTTTTTAAAACAAAAATGTAATAGATGTGATCAATTTCTTCCGAGTTTAACCTTACTTGCTCAATAGCGTCCTGCACCGTTGCGGTTTCGTAAACAGAAACAAGTTCGCTGTTCATCAAACCACCGGCAGTATCTTCGGGGTATTTTAATAATTCTTTTACTTCTTCGGAATCTTCTTTGTCAATATTTTCAAGTACCTGTTCAGCAATTTGTTCCGGCAAATCATTTAAAATATCGGTTGCATCATCGGTATTTAATTCGTTTACAATATGAGTTATTTTTTCTGTATCAATATTCTGAAATATTTTTTCGCGTAAATTTTCATCTATATCAACAACAACTTCACCGGCTGTTTCGTTATCAAGCAAACTAAAAGCAAAAGTGCCATCTTCAATATTTAAGTGGTTTATAATTTCTGCAATGTCTGCTGAGTGTAAATCGGCAAAAATATTCTGTAAACTTTTTGTTTCTTGTAACTCAATTAAGGTGGAAATATCATCTAGAAGGCTGTTATCAACTTGTATAACAGCTTTTGCTGACTGTCTTTTAATTATTTCTTCCATAATAAACCTCTTGAATATATTTAGTAAGGTTTATGAAATCAGTTAACTGTAATTGTTCGGCTCTTTTTGTAAAATCAAATTCAAATCCTTCAAAATTTACTTCTTTAAACATACTGTTTGAAAGGGAATTTTTAAGTGTTTTTCGTCTATTTCCAAAAGCTGCTTTTACAACTTTAATAAATGTTTCTGGATTTACTCCGTCATTTGATAGATCCTTAAAATGCAGATGCACAATTGCGGAATCAATCTTTGGAATTGGGAAAAAGCAATTTTTTGATACCTTAAAACATATTTTTGTATCAGTAAAATAATTAAGCAAAATAGTTAAAATACTGTAATCTTTTGTTCCCATTTGAGCTGTAAATCGTTTTGCTACTTCAAGCTGCACCATAAATAAACTATCGGAAATGATAGTGTGGTCTTCAAACATTTTAAATACTATTGATGAAGTTAAATAATAAGGAATATTGCCTATAATACGTAATTTTTGATTATGTTTTTGGTATATTTCGGAAAGATCAAACTTAATAAAATCTTTATTAATAATATTTAGATTTGGTATTTTTACTTTTAATTCTTCTACTGCACGAGGATCAATTTCTACCGCATAAAAGTTATTGCAGCTGTTAAACAGGTCAACTGTTAAAGCCCCTGTTCCGGGACCTATTTCAACAACAATGTTTTCTTTCAAAGCGTTAAATTCGGTCAAAATTTTAGTTGTTATATTTTTATCTGTCAAAAAGTTTTGACCTAAACGCTTTATTGGTTTCATAAAATCCGGCAAAATATTAAAGTTTAAAGTATCAAAATACAAAAAAAATTGCTTATTTTTTGGTTTATTTATAAATTGAATGAAAAAAGCAGTAGGAGAATAGAGTACGGACTTTTAAGCACAACATTGGTATACTAGGTTTATGATACAGGTTATATTTTTTACTGTATGGCTAATTGTAGCGCGTTCCGCTTTGGCGGAAATATCGCGCAAGCATTTTTATAAGCGCCGTATTTTTCAGCTTGTATGCCTAATTGTAGCGCGAGATTTATCTCGCAAGCGTTTTTTATGTCCTTATTTTCAGGGAAAAATAAAGTTTGCGAACTAAAGTTCGCACTACAAAATAGATACGTGCTTAATTGTAGAAAGTTTAGCAGTATCGGAAATTTTATGCAAGCAGTTTTAGAAGTGCCGTATTTTTCAGCTTGTATGCCTAATTGTAGCGCGAGATTTATCTCGCAAGCGTTTTTTATGTCCTTATTTCCAAAGAAAAATAAAGTTTGCGAACTAAAGTTCGCACTACAAAAAAGATACCTGTTTAATTGTAGAGAGTACAGCCATATCGGAAATTTCATGCAAGCAGTTTTAGAAGTGCCGTATTTTTTAGCTTAAATGCTTAATTGTAGCGCAAATTTCAGCTTGCCGGCACTTTTTTAAGTCTTTAATTACAGAGAAAAATAAAGTTTGCGAACTAAAGTTCGCACTACAAAAAAGATACCTGTTTAATTGTAGAGAGTTCAGCCATATCGGAAATTTCATGCAAGCAGTTTTAGAAGTGCCGTATTTTTCAGCTTAAATGCCTAATTGTAGAGTGAGATTTATCTAGTAAGCGTTTTTAGAAACTTCTATTGCAGTGCCGTATTTTTCAGCTTATATGCCTAATTGTAGCGCAAGCTTCAGCTTGCCGGCACTTTTTTAAGTCTTTAATTACAGAGAAAAATAAAGTTTGCGAAAAGTAATAAAATGGGAATAAATATCAAATTACGTCTATTTGGCATAAAAAATTATGTCACCTCTATAGGGTTATTACGATTGTTTTTTCGTTTTTTTTCTATAATCACGGCATCCTGCAGGATTATATTATGCCTTATAAAATATTATAATACAATGTTTTAACATATATTTATTACACATAAGCACAGCAGTGCCGTGTAACCGTACGCACCACCACCATTCCCCAGAACGGCAGCGTTGTACAAATTTTCACAAAATCCCCAATTATAACACAATCCGGTCATCTCACCGGTTTATATTATGCCTAAATTTACATTCTAACCTGATGTCTGTTTAGTATTAATTGGCCAAAGTAATGCACGTTATACATTTAAATCAATTGTTATTAACTATATTATTGGCCGTAAAATGGGTATAATATAAAAATAATAGTACATTATAAAAAGATAACACGTATTATATATTTTGCACAAAAAACCATAACCTATTATAGTATAACGATATAACAAAATACAAAGCCGAATAATACATCCTTGTGTAAATGTGACTTAAATCAAGATCCCCCTCAAAAATAATAAAAATTATTTATTTTTCCCTTGCTTTTTCGTTTTTTTTTTTTAATTTGCCCCACATGCAGCAGAAGGAAGGTTAAACACTGCAAAATTAAAAATTATATAAAACGGATTGTTATATGAAGGAAAAATATTAATTATTTGTTCTATTTATCTATTTATCTATTTTGTATTTTTATAACGTATTATAAAGTAATATTAAATAATTTATATAAGTAGTGTGTATGAGAGCCAATATAATGATTTATAAAAGTTTAATAAAGGAGGATTTGTGAGGATAACTATATCCATGTTTATGTTATTATTGTTTAGTATTGTTTGGGGGTGTAACTCTACAGAACCAAATAAAACATCAAATCAAAATATTGAATTAACTTTTGTTGACGCCGCATCTATTGAAGCATGGGTGGAAATAAACACAAAAAATGTAACATTACCCGCAAAACTAACTTTTACAAAAAACGATAAATATGCTTTTGAACTGAACTTATCAAAAGCTGATACAATAATATGTTTGGATTCCCTAATGCCCAAAACAAATTACACAATTGAAGCGGCAACAAATGAAAAAAATAGCAATAAACTAACTTTTGAAACACTTGATACTACAAGCCACAATTTTACATGGGAAACCTTTGAATTTGATCGGGAGTATTTTGCATGTTTTATATTTGATGTGGCAATAATTGATGAAAATAATATTTGGGCTGGTGGAGAAGTTTACATGACCGATTCAGCCGGAAATCAGGAAACAGAGTTTTATAATATTGTTAAATGGAATGGAAGTGTCTGGAAGGAAGAAAAAATATATTACAACTATCAAGGTCAAAATTGGATAGCTTCGACATCTTCCATATATGCGTTTTCGACAACTGATGTCTGGATTGGTGGAAACCAGCCAATGCATTGGAATGGTACGTTTTGGAAAAAATGGGATTTATTAGAAGATGTTTGGTATGGGAATATAAGAAGCATTGGGGCAAGCTCAAGCAGTAATATATATATATGCGGAGATCTTGGATATTTGGCATATTACAACGGGACAAATTGGAAAAAACTGGAAACAGGGACAGTCTGGGATATATATGACGTGTTTGGTTATAAGAGTTATGATAACTCCAAAGAAGAAGTTATTTGCGCCACAATTGATCCGGCTGCCATTTCAGAAAATATTATTCTAAAAATTACGGATCAATCAAAAGTTGAAAGGATAAATGCTAATTTTGATCGTTTTACATTGTCAATTTGGACAAATAAGGGATTTCCAATCTATACATGTGGTGATGGGTTATTTTCAAACAAAAGTGGAAAATGGGAAGAAATAAATCTATCATATAGATTCTCGCAGACTCAGATAAGAGGAAATGGATTAAATGATATTTTTGTAACGGGAGGATTGGGGGCAATGGCGCATTATAATGGAAGCAGCTGGAAAGGATATAATGATCTTTATCGGGCAATATACACGGCAGCCCATGTTAAAGGTAATATTATTGCAATGGTGGGATGGAGTTTTGATGGGAAAGGCATAATAACGATAGGGAAAAGATATTAAAGGAGAAAAAGCCAATAAAAAATAACAGGTACTAGTGTTTGCACCACTAGTACCCGAATGTTACAGATAAAAAAGAACATAAAAAATAGAGATTGTAAACAACATTAGTAAATGAATTTAAAACCACCGGTAAATATAATGTACAATTTAACGCTTCCAGCCTTGCAAGCGGAATGTATATTTACCAAATAAAAGCCGGTGAATATAGCAATACCAAAAAATTAATGTTAATGAAATAAAAATGTAATCCTTAATTTTGAATTCTTAATTCTTAATTTATAATTAAAAATCGTGGTTAAGTAAATTAGCTGCGGTTTTTTTTGTACCAGAAATTAAATTAAAAATTTAATATTTTGATATAAAAATAATTCTGGTTAAATTTATTTGCTGACATCAAAAAAATTATAAATATAATTTACATTAAATTACCGTTTAAATGGAGTTTACGCATGAAAAAATATGTAATATCAATTGATCTTGGGGGCACAAAAATACTTTCGGCATTAATAAGTACAGATAAAAAGATTATAAGCAGAGAAAAAGTACCCACAAACCTAAAACAAGGCAATATTCAATTGGTAAAAGATATTGTAGAATCGGTACATATGCTGCTTGAAAAAGCCGATGTTAAGGAAGAAGAAATAATTTCTATATGTCTTGGCGTACCGGGTACGGTAAATCCAACAAGCGGTATAATTGGTAATGCACCAAATCTCGGAATAAAAAATTATAACATAAAAAAAGCATTACAAAAGCATTTTTTAATTCCGGTTTTAATTGAAAATGATGTTAATTTGGGTGGTATGGGAATTAAAAAGTTTGAATTACACGATTCCGTAAATAATATGCTGGTTGTTTTTGTAGGCACCGGAATTGGAGGAGCGTTGTTTTTTGATGGTAAATTGTATAGAGGTTCATCATGTTTTGCCGGTGAAATTGGCCACATGCTAGTTGCCCCGCAAGGTTTTTTAGAAGCAGATAAAAGAAAAACCACATTTGAAAGTCTAGCAAGCCGAACAGCCATTGTAAAAGCAATTAAAAAAGATATAAAAGCAGGTACTAAAAGTATATTAACCGAAATTGTAGGAACTAAAAAAGCAATAAAAAGCAAAGCATTATGGCAGGCATTAAACAAAAAAGATAAACTGGTTACTTCTCATATTACAAAAGCATCCAAAACAATTGGTACCGTATTAGGCAGTATTGTAACTTTATTAAATATAGATGCAATTGTTTTAGGCGGCGGAGTAATTGAAGCAATGGGCAAGTTTATGCTTCCAATTATTAAAGATACATTTATAAAAAGTGTGCTGCCGGAACCGGGAAAAATTGTTAAAATTACTGTCACTAAACTTGGTGATGATGCCGCTTTATATGGTGGTTTAACCTTAATGGAAGAGTTTAAAGACACCCTGTCATTAGAGTAAAGATTGCTCTACATGCTCTAATTTATAGTTATGGTCTGTCCAAACAGCATATTTCTCTTCAAGTGCTTTTTTTGTTCTCTCGTATTCGGCTTTTTTATTTTTTACTAAATTGGAATTAGAATAAACTTCGGGTGAGGTTAATTCTTTTTCAAGAATTAACTTCTTTTCTTCAATTTTACTAATCTCTTCTTCCAATTTAGAAATTTTGGAAATTAAATCCTTTGTAGCTTTATATTTTTTTTGTCTTTGTTCGGCTTCAACACGTTTAATATCTTTCCGAGATATTTTTTTATCCTCAACCTCAATATTTGTCGGTGAAAGAATTCCTGTTTCCAGTAATTCTTTCCTTTTATTAATATAATAATCAATTCCGCCGTAATAAAGTTTTACACTACCGTCTCGTATATCAACCACTTTATTAATTATGGGCTTAATAAATTCAATATCATGCGAAACAATAATTAAAGAGCCGGTAAAATTTATTAAAGCGTCTTGCAGCACAATTTTGGAATTAAAATCCAAATGGTTGGTGGGTTCATCCAAAACAACTAAATTAGCTTTAGTAAGTAATAATTTGGCAAGTGCCACCCTGCTTTTTTCACCACCGGAAAGAACCGAAACCTTTTTAAATACATCGTCATCGCTAAATAAAAACGAACCGGCAAGGTTGCGTAATTGTGCCGGAGAGTAATTTTCGCCACATTCGGTAAGAGTATCTAAAATATCCTTTTCCAAATCAAGTTCGGCGGTAATTTCCTGAGCATAATACGAAATTGAAGTATTATACCCAATTATATAATCACCTTCGGTTTGCGAAATTTTTCCGGCAATTATTTTAGCTAAAGTAGTTTTACCGGCACCGTTTGGACCTAAAAAAGCAATTTTATCGCCGCGTTCAAAAGATAAGTTTACGTTTGAAAAAACAATGTTTTTATCGTACGTTTTACCAAGGTTAATTATTTCAACCGGTACAGCTCCGCTTTGGGGAGGTTCGGGGAACCGAATTTTAATGGTTTCGCTATATTCCGGTAAATCAATTCTGTCTATTTTGTCAAGCAATTTAATTCTACTTTGTACCTGGCGTGCTTTTGTAGCCTTATATCTAAACCGTTCAATAAATTTTTCAATTTCATTTATTTGTTTTTGCTGGTTTTTGAATTGACTATTTAACATTATATCGCGCTCATCCTTAAATTTAATGTAAGCGTCGTAGTTGCCATTAAAAAAAGTCAATTTACGATTAAATATTTCCAGGGTTTTGTTAGTTATTGAATTAACAAAAAACTTATCGTGCGATACAACAATAATAGAACCCTTAAATGCTTTTAAAAACCCAATTAACCATTGAAGCGAGTCAAAATCGAGATGGTTTGTAGGTTCATCTAATAAAATTAAATCAGGGTCACTCAATAATATTTTGGCTAGTTCAATACGCATCTGCCAGCCGCCGGAAAAAGTATCAACCAGCTTTACAAACTCCTGTTCTCTAAATCCAAGACCAATTAACACTTTTTCAATTCTGGAATCAATAGTGTAATAATCGATATGCTCTTTATGCATATGAACTTCGCCCAGTTCTTCTACTAACTTTTCTCTTTCTTCGTCGGTAACATCGGGGTTATTAAGTTCTTGGGTAATAAACTCTTCTTTATCAGCCAGTTCATTTAGATTTGGGAGCGCAGATTTAACTTCATTAAATAATGTTTTACCGGAGGCAGATAAAAACTCCTGAGGTAAATATTTAATCTTAATACCTTTTTGTTTAACAATACTGCCTGTTTCGGGCTGTTCAAGTCCAAAAAGAAGTTTAAGCAAAGTTGATTTACCGCTGCCGTTTGAACCGACAAGCGAAATTTTATCAAACTTATTTATTTTTAAATTAACACTTTCAAATAAGGGGGTGCCGGAAAACTGAATAGATAAATTATAAATATCAATCATAAATTAAAAAACCTTTTATTTTCTTAAAACTGCAACTTTTTGTACTTTAACGTTATTTGCTTCGTTATCATACGCCGTAATTAAATAAATTCCCGATGCTACATATTTCCCATACAAATCTTTACCATCCCAAAACGCAATTTTACCACCGGGTGAAGCAAATTGGTTAATTAAAATCCCTGCAAGAGAAAATATTTTTATATTAGAATCTTTTACCAAACCGTCAATAGTAAGTTTAATGTCTTGGCCTTCAGTAATACAAAAAGGATTAGGATATACAAAAATATCATTAAAAGATTCAAGCGGTTCAACTGCGGTTGTATATAAAGCCGAAAGACCGTAATCAGTTCCAATATAAACAATACCGTTTTTATTATCAAAAGCTATTGATTTAATATCATTTGAGGCAATAGGACTATTTTTAATGTCGTATTGTTCAATTAATGTTGAGCCATCTGAAGATAATAAAAACACACCTTGATTTGTCCCAACCCATTTCCTATCTAAAGGATCAACGGCAATACACGTTGCAGATTGCTGACGTATTGGAAAAACGCTTGTGATGCCAACTTTAGGACTGGCGGGGTTTCTAATAATATTTGCTCCTAAAGATGTGCCAACCCAAATTTCACCTCTATTATCAACAGTAATACAATTAATAATATTGCTATTTAGTCCGTCAGTTTCTTTTATAGCTCCCCATGTGTCATCACTTGTATTATCAAAAGTGTTGTTTTCGTTAAAATAATACAACCCCGGTTGTTTATCGAATATCGAAAACCATTTAGTGTTGTATTGATCAATGGCAAGATTATAAAAAGTGGCATCAGAAACTAAGGAAAAAAGTGCAAAATCGTAATGATACCAAGTACTATCTGTTAATAAAACACTTAAAGGTTTTTTATTTGATGCATTAAGATTTAAAATCCATGTATTATTATTATTGTCATTTTCAATGTCAGTAATTACCAAAGCGAGGGGATGATCGGGTATCCCTGATAAAGCGGTATTTGATGCTGTAAATGTTGTAAATAAGTTATTTTCAATTTTCGTAAAACCTCGACCCCAATTACATGCAAATATTGTATTATTAGAAGAGTAAATTTTTTGATAATCATCAATAATTATAGCAGGAGTATTGTTTTTGTTATAAACAAACCAGTTATTTTTGGAATATTTCAAAATTCCAACTCCATAACCATCTCTTCCGGTAGCAGACCAAAGATTTCCGTCATTATCAACAGTAATACTTTGAAAACTGTTGTTAAAAGGTCCATCAGGATATACTAATTTAGTTGCTCCATCTTTTAAAGCCAGCAAACCATTTAATGTTGAAAAATAATAACTGTTATTTCCATCAATTTCGATAGTTTTTAGACTATCTTGGGTGGTTGAAAAAATAATTGAGCTTCCTGTACTGTTTAATTTTACCAGACTACTTTTTGGTATTTTGCCACCTGTTAAGGCATATAAATCTTCATTTTTAACCAATAAATCAACAGTGCTTGAAATTTGAGATTCATAAAGAGAAAGGATATTGTTCTCTAATTTAAATATCCCCTTATCTGTTGCAACAAGAATTAAATTATTAAAAAATAAAACCTTGTTAATAGAAGTAACTTTATCTTGTGTCTGAAAAGAATAAACATTCCATGATTCCGGAGCAGATAGATTTGTAGTGCCTGCCTTGTTGACAGCAATTCCCGATTCAAGAGCAACATAAATTTGTTTTCCGGCTGTTAGAGAATTAATTTTTGTATCAGACGAAAAGGTGCCAAACTTTATAATAGTTTCTATAAAAAAATAAGTTTTACTGTTAATTAACGAAACTCCAAAATCTGACGATACAAAGATAGTGTCATTTCTAGAAGTTAAATGGTTAATCTGTTTTTTGCTTTTATCAGAATTGTAAATATCCAATATTTTTTTTATATTTCCCGTTGACGGGTCATAAACATTAATTGTGCCATCCTGAGTACCAATCCAAATTTTATTTTGGTCATCAATTGTTAACGCAGTAATAGTTTGACTGCTTAAACCTTCGGATTTAGTCAATTTGTTATAAGTAGAATCCGTTGTATTATAACTAAAAATTCCGCCATTAGTAGCGCACCAAACAACATTATCTTTTGTTTTAACAGTGTTAATACTTTTCATGGATGTGAAATTTTTCCAATCGCCAACTTGTTGAGCAAATAAATTAGCGGAAAATACTAAACAGAATAAAAATAATTTTTTCATTTGTATCCAAAATAATTGAGTATTCTTTATACTTAAATTTACGACTTTTTTTTGAAATGATTTTTAAAAATAAAGGGTAAAAAGTAGAACATTTATAAATAAATTTAATTAATTAAATAAAGAAAGTTGTTCTTCATAAGAATTATACTTTTGATTATTAAATTTATCATACTCTTGCACCCGATCTAATTCAAATGCTATCTTTTCAATATTAATTCTATTCAAAACTTCAACAGTAATAGGTCTTTTGTTATCCCAAAATACAATTGAATTTAGAAATTCTAAAGATATTTCGGATGTAAGTAATTCCTGTATAAAAATCGCTTCTTCCTTAGTTTCACAAGGGATGTAATAACAAGTATCATCAACCATAACCGGTTTATCATTTAGTGGGGGAATAACTTTAAAATGAATGGTCTTATAAAAACCGGATATAGCAACTTTCCATTTTGTAAAAGAATAAACTCCAATTCCGAAAATGGAAAATTGTGGTGCTTTTGCATAAATCAAACTTTTTCGGTTAAACAATACCTCGGTATGTGACTGAAGGTATTTCCATAATTTTGGTGCTGTCAGTTGAATAAAAGAAGTGTCTTCTCCTGTTTTCTGTTGAGTAATTATTACCCATTTCTCTGGAGAATTAATATCACCGTCAAAGTTGTATAAATGAGAGCTTTTTAATAAGGGATAAACATAATTAGCCTCTAATTCGATTAATTCACCTAATCCATTTCGCCATTTAGAATCTACCTTTGTAAGTTCCATAATATTAGAGCAGTCATGTTTTACACCTGATCTCCACTTGTAATGTTGAGATTTGCCCTCAAGATATTTTAATTTTTGATAACCTTCAATATTTGCAGTTAAATCATTTTTAGAAAATCCTATGGTTGAACCAATTGATTGTAAAGAAAGATTTGAATAGACCTTACAAGTTTTCTCTAATTTAATTTGTCCGAATTCTAAATAAAACATACAAGAATCGGCGGAAATATTAAAATGTTTTTTGCTATCAATTCTAAATATTTTTGCACTTTTAATTGGTAAATTGTTAATCCAACAATATTTTAATAATTTTCTGGCAACTGAAGTTTTAATGAGTAATGCAATTGTGGTGTTATATGATTTTAATGTTTTGATTAAATGAAGTATTAACCACTCGGAAATGTCAAAATTGGATTTTCCTGTGATTGCAGAAATACCATTATTCATATGTATATTACTTTTTATTGGAAGATTGCTACCATCAATTGTGCCCATTTGCGAATTAGTAACCCAAGGTGGATTACCAAGTACAAGAATATGACTATCGCTATTTTTAATTATACTTAACCAGTCAAATGAAAAAACATCAGCTGCTTTAAGTTTGGTCTTTAATAAAAAATCTTCCGGAATTTTAGAAGCAAGATAATTAATATAATTTTTATTAATATCAATACCAATAAATTCTTCACAGTCCGAAAAAAAATTCATTGCACTTAATAAAAAATTTCCTTTACCACACGTTGGTTCAATAACAATCTTTGGATTTTGATTCAGTTCACAAATAAGTGAACAAATCTGATCGGTTAATTCTTTTGGAGTCTGAAAATCTCCCAATTCTATTTTTTTTCTTTCGTTTACATTCATCTAGTTTACTCTAACAACTCCATCAACTTTTCCGGCCTGTTCAATAACTCTACTATATTGTAACCTCCATTGCAGAGCATTGGATATTGTTAAATAACCAATTTGTGGTGGATTTTTTAATATTTCTTCAGCTAAATCTTTAGCTAAAATATCATCAATAGGTAAATTTTTATCAAATAAAAATGCTACTAAATCATCAGTATTTGCATTGTTTTTTAGTAAATCACTAATCCCTGATGTTATTTGAAAATCACCAGTTCTTTCTTTTTCAATAAAAATTGTATGTAAAATTTTTAATTGGCCAGTTTTTAATTCATGATTATCAAATTTCTCATATACAAAAACAAGTAGGGAATACCCAAGTCCAAATATTTTTTGACCCGCTGATTTAAATGGACATGACGACTGTGGCTGTTTGATACTTGTGCATTTAATATCAATAAGGAGATCAGGGAAGTCTATACCTCTAGCAACTGAACCGCTATTGCAAATATATGATTCAGAAACAAATTCCTTGAACTTTTTCTCTGCATAAGTGCCAACCGCCTTTCCGTCTGTAATACCAAATAAAAGGGGATCTTGATTAATAGATAATATCTTTGAAAATTTTATTGCTTCGTTGATCAAATCCTGAACAGATAAATTTTGTTTCATTTTTATATCGTTTAAATTAATAATACTATACCATTAAATTTACGACTTTTTTTTGATATGATTTTTAAAAAAGAAGGTCAAAAATTAATAAATTAAATAAAATAACAACTATTATTCCAAATTTGGTAAACCGGCCGAAACCGCATAAATATTTTTCGCACCCGCCAGCTTTAATACTTTGGCACATTCATTTATGGTTGCACCCGTTGTAATTACGTCATCCACAATAAGTAAGGTTTTTCCAAATATATTTTTTGTCTTTTTTACTTTAAAAGCCCCTTCAATATTTTCTTTGCGTTGTTGCAAATTGTAAAAAGTTTGTGTCTCTTTATATTTAATTCTTATCACTAAAGAAGTACAAACAGGTATGTGGATTTTTTTAGAAATACCTTTTGCAATATAATATGCCTGATTATATCCACGTTGAGCTTTTTTTACGTGATGAAGAGGAAGCGGAATTATTACATCCGGTTTTAGCAAAGAAATATTATCTAAATAATATTCAGCTATTTTATTTCCCAAAAACAAACCTATGCGGTAATTATTTTTATATTTTAATGAATGAATTAATGATCTAAACACTCCGTTTTTTTCAAAAAGATACAACGAAAAAAACTTATCAATATATTTGTCATCCTTAAATTTGCGGCAAAACTCATTTCCCAAAAAATCAGGTTCTACAATTGTTAATTGCAATTGGCATAAATTACAAATAAAATGTTCGTTTATTGATAATTTAGTAGAACAAGACACGCAAAAACGGGGCAATAAAAAATCACAAAAAGTTGTAATAGCTTTCTTCATAAACTGTTAATTTATGCCCAGATTTTTAAGTGAGGCTCCTAATTTTTTATCATTTATAATTTGATGGTTGTGGAACCAAACGCGAAAAGACCTAAAAAAGTCGTTAGTTACTCCTTCTTGATCTCTTTTAAATGCCTCGTTAAATTTAATTACTTTATCTAAATAACGGTCGTGTTCCAATTTATGTGTAATGTCCATTATTTTATTATCAATCATAAAATTGTTTTCAGTATCAAAATGCAGTTTCATAAGTTCTACAATTTGGTCCATAATATTTATTGATTCATTAGTTCTATTGGTGTTTAGTGTTTCATACAGCTTGTTTACTAAAACAAAAAGACTTAAATGTTGGTCGTCTAAAATTTTAATGCCAAGAATGTCATCAGAAGTCCAGTTTAAAAAACTCATACAATTCCTCGGGAAAGTTTAATAAATTATTTCGTTAAAAGCGACTATTAAGTCCATTTTATAAAATACAAAAAAAATATTTTATAAATCAACAAAAATTTATAATAAACCGGCTTTTTTTCTTAAAAACCACTCAATTGTAAAAATAATGATAATAATAAATAAAATTATTTCTTCGGACCAGAATTTTATTTCGTTTGTTGTATAAAAATATTTTTTTACTTTATCATATTTACCGTTCACCAAACTGATTAATTCGTCTGCATTATTAATGTTAATCATCTTCCCGTTGGTTAATCCCGAATAGGATAACAACAAATTAGTATTTTGTTGTAAATTTATTTTTTCAATATTCAACTCACCGACAGAAAATTTTCCGGCATCTTTTCCAATAGTAAGATTATTAATTTTACCAAAAGCATCAAAATTATAATTACCGGAACTATTTAGCTGCATTTCGGCTTCGTATAATCCATTACCAATAGACTGCATTAATACTTCATGATAATTATTATCAGTCGATTTTACCTTTATTGTAATTTCTGCATTTTCAATAGGATTAAAAGTATTATCGTAGGCAGAACCAACAAATTCAACAGCTTCTCCAAGAGCAAAAACACGTTTAACGGTTTTTACATTTAATTGTTTTTGGTCGGATTGAACATTTAACCATTTGACTGAAGATGAAAAAAACCGATCAAAAAGGTTGTAGTTTTTATCACTTAATTGCAATTTCCATTTCCAGATTTCACCGGTTAAAACAGCAATAGAACGGTTTTTACCAACTGTTCGCAGTAGTATAAGAGGTACCTCGGAAAGCGCGTTTTGTATTTTTGATTTGGCAATAATTTCGGTTTCAGGTTTTGCTATTAATTCCGAGGCGGTTCTATAAGTTGGCGGTAAGTTATTCCATGTTTCTATAGGTTTAACGGAATTGTTAGATAAAAGAGGACTGTTTTGATTTATAATGTTTGGTTGAACCAATAATTTACCTGCGGTTTCCTTTTTAATAATAAAAGGTAAATTTTTCTCCAACAATTTAAGTTTTTTGAAGTCAGTTCCTTCTGACAAAATTAAAAAGCAAGGTTTTCCTTTTTCTAATTCGGAATTGACTTTTGTTATTAAATCATTGGAAGTAAAACGAGAAGGAAACCCAATTATAAATAATATATTGCAGCTATCAATGCTTTTATAAACATTATTGCCGCCCAAAAACTCGTTTTCGGAAATCTGTTGAATTAATTTTACATCAAAATTTTCATCAAGTTTAAGCGAATTTACAATAAATGAAACATCCGGAGAGGGGGAAGATGATAATAACAAAATTTTTAGTTTGCTGTTTAGTACTTTCACAAACGAAATAAATTTATTATTATTTAAATTTTTATCTTCCTTTAGATTAGCTACCATAAATGAAAGTTTTCGTTCACCTTCAGTTTTTGGCTGATATTCAAAAAAAACTTTATCTATTCCGCTTTGCGAAAGTGTTATTTCTTGAGATGATAATAAAGATAAATTTTCATAAAAAGAGACACGTACCGGCAAATTTTGAAGTTTATTGTTGTTTATAACCAATTCAATTGTTGTTTTATTTCCCGTATATAGATATTCGTTTATATTAGCCTTGGCAATAAATACGTCTTTATGAATTGTAGAATCACCTAATGGTATGGTGTAAATGGGGGCTTCTAATTTATCTAGTGAGTTTATTGGGTTTATTCCATCTGTAATAATACCGTCACTAATAATGGTAATTGATGATATATTAGTGTTTTGATTTTTTATAAATTTAACTACGTTGTTAAAATTTGTAACATGTTCATTAAATTTTAATTTATCAATTATGTTTTCTTTTACTTCTTTGCCAAACGAATACAGTTTAGTGTTTCCATTAAAACCTGACATTATAGAATTTACAAAACTATTAACTTTTTGCGAAGTTTTTATACTATCTTTATCCACTATTGAATTCGAATTATCCGCAAATATTAAATTAACAGGTTTAATCTCCTCTTTATACTTAATTAAAAAGAGGGGTTCAAAGATTAAAAAAAGTAATAAAAGTAAAACAATAGAACGCAAAAAGACTAAAAATACTTTTAAGGTTTTGGAAATTTGGGGGATAGTATGTTTATAAGTATAAAACGTATATACCAATAATATAATTATTCCCATTAAAAGATAAAATAGATTATAGTTTAATGATAAAGATATGTTATCTATTCCAAACATATAATTATAAATTCCAATTTTTCATCAATTCAAATGTTTTGTAATCCGTTAAATCAAAATGGATTGGAGTAACCGAAACATAGTTGTTCATAATTGCCATTTGATCTCTATCCATTTCATTATCGGAATTAACTAAATTGCCGGTAAGCCAATAATAATCGTTTCCATAAGGATCAATACGCTTTTCGTAAATATCATCCCATTTGGAAAGACCTTGTTTTGTTATTTTAATTCCGTTTATTTGGTCTTCAGGCAAATTTGGCACGTTTACGTTTAGCATTGTTCCTTTTGTTAATCCGTGTTCTAAAACTTGTAAAGCAACCTGCTTGGCAACTTTTGCCGCATAAGTAAAATCTTTTACATCATGGCTTGTAATTGAAACTGCAATTGAAGGAACATCCATAATTGCTGCTTCGCGCGCAGCCGAAACAGTACCGGAGTAAATAATATTAATGGCAGTGTTAGAACCATGATTTATACCCGATACAACAAGATCGGGAGATTCCTGCATTATATTTCTTATTCCCATCTTAATACAATCAGCCGGTGTACCATCAACGGCATAACCAAACAGTTTACCACCGCCTCTAAAGTGTTGTGTAACTCGTAAAGGTATTTTCATGGTTATGGCATGTCCTACCGCACTTTGTTCTGTTAAAGGGGCAACTACAATTACTTCACCAATTTCGCGTAAGGCTTCAACTAAAGCATATATCCCTCTTGAATAAATACCATCATCATTACTAACAAGAATCTTCAAACTTTTGCCTCTTTATTTATTAAAACATTTTGTATATTATTTTTAAAACAAATATAAAATGTACCATTTTTTATTATAATTTGGAATGATAAAATAATTATTTAAAAATGAATTTATATGAAATTACTTTATAAATTTTGTAAATTAATCCTTTATATAAATTTAATTTTTGAATTTATAGTATGATTGACTTAATAAAGTAACTTTTGCATTAAGGAATTTTAATTATTTTGTTAACAATAATTAGTGATATTTAATATTACAAAACTTAATATGCAGATATCTGATGGCTTTTGATAAATTGAAACAAAAAGTACGGTTAAAATAATAATATTATAAGCCATAAAAATATTTTTAAAATTAAAATTAGGGAAAAATGAACAAATTATTTTTTATTATAGCCGTTTTATTATTTGATTCAATAATATTTTCGCAAGAAGATAATACAAATCCAATTGATATTTATGTGGTTGATTCTTTTATTACACAAGAAACTCCGCATACCCTCATACTTTCATTTTTTACAAGCGATAGTGCTAATTCGAAAATTGTGATTGATAATAAGTATAATTATCCGGTTTCGGAAGTGTTAACTGATAATCATAAAATTTCAATAGATTTAAGTAAGTTAACTATTGACTCCAATTATATTAGATATATAATAATTGTAAAAGATAAGGAAGGCAAAGAATCAAAAAGTGATATGTATGAAGTTGCAATGCCTTTTACGGGAGAAATAAAAAGTTCTTCAAAAAGCAATATGTTTGAAGTTTGCTGTTTTGGTGGAATAATTTTTGGACTTCCGGAACCGACACTTGTTTATAATAATAAAGAGACTTTTTTTGCACTCAAAAAAGAAATTCCTTTGTTTTCTTTTTATTCGGGTGGTTATAATTATCCAATGTCTTATTTTGATGTTGAATATGAATATGTATTCAAGCAAAAATTTAATTTTTTAAGGTTTGGTTATAAACATATAATCCAAATACCGGTTATTGAATATATTTCGCCGGGGATAAATGGTTTTACAAATTTTAACGGTGGAAACGGAATAAGTCCCGAGTTGTCGATTGGTCTTTTTAGAATTTACAATGTTTTTACTTTAAATGTTAAATACAGATACAATATAAAGTTTAGTGACAGTAAATTTAATTTCCATGAATGTTCAATAGGATTATACTCAAATTTCTTTTCTATTAATTTTTAATGTCAATTTTATTAATAGCAGTAACTTAGTTTATAACTTAAAATTGTTATAAAATTAATGATAATTGGGATTTATTTATATTTTGATTAAATTATTGGTTGAAATAATAATAAATGAGTAAATTGATTAGTACTGAACAAGTCACATTATCTGTAAGTGAAATAACTAACAGTATAAAATATACACTTGAAACAAACTTTGATTCAATTAGAGTTATAGGCGAAATATCAAATTTCAAACCCCATTTTTCCTCCGGTCATTGGTATTTTACACTTAAAGATGATAAAGCTCAAATAAACTGTACCATGTGGTCATCAATGAATGCCAGAGTGTTTTTTAAGCCTAATGACGGGATGAAAGTAATATTACATGGAAGAATCAGCCTATATCCGCCTCGTGGGACTTATCAGCTGGATGCAAAAATTATGCTTCCTGCCGGTGAAGGGGAGCTGCAAGCTGCTTTTGAGAGATTAAAAAAGAAACTTGAAGCTGAAGGTTTATTTGACCTTGAAAACAAAAAGGAGATTCCCCGTTTTCCTGAAAAAATAGGAATAGTGACGGCTGTTGATAGCGCCGCCATGAAAGATATGGTACGTGTTGCCGCCAGAAGATACCCGTTAGCCGAATTAGTTGTAATACCTACAAGAGTGCAAGGAACAGGTGCTGCTGAAGAAATTGTACAATCAATTAAATTATTTAACAAAAGAACAGATATTGATGTAATTATTATTGCGCGGGGAGGCGGCTCAATTGAGGACTTGTGGGCTTTTAATGAAGAGATTGTAGCCCGAGCTATTGCCGATTCAAAAATACCGATTATTAGCGGTGTAGGACATGAAATAGACTATACTATTTCCGATTTTACGGCAGATTTGCGTGCTTCTACTCCAACAGCGGCAATGGAACTGGCAACTCCAAACAAAGCAGACATTTTTGCCTTTCTAAATGAATTTATTGATAATTCCGAATCAATTTTACTAAATAACATTAACAATTTAGAAGAAGAAGTGGAATCTTTAATTGATTCTTATGGTTTTAGAATAATTAAGGATAATATTCAAAATCACTATCTGTTTATTGATAATGTGATATATAAAATGAACAATAGTATAGAAAACAAAATAAATAATATTAAAAGCAATATTTTAATAATAGAAAAAGGACTTAAATCCAATAATATTGAAGATATTTTGAAAAAGGGTTTTACGTTAATTAGTCAAAATGGTAAATTAGTAGGTCGACTTAAAAACTTTATTAACGAAAGTAGTTTTTCTATAAAATTTTATGACGGTGAAAAAGAGATTAATTAATATGGAAAAAGAAAAAACAAAATCATTTGAAGATTTGTTAAAAAGACTTCAAAAAATATCCGAAATGCTGGATAGCAACACTTTGGGGCTTGATGAATCTGTAACTTTATATGAAGAAGGCGTTTTATTAACTAAATTGTGTTATGAAAAATTAAGTACAGCCTCAATTAAAGTTACCGAATTAAAAGGTGATTTGGAAAGAAGCATTAAAATAGATGTTCAACAGGATTGATTTTTAAGGATTATAATGGAAAACAACTCAAAATATAAAGTATTATCAAGCGTAAACTACCCCTCAGATTTGAAAAATTTATCCGCAGTAGAATTAAAAACCTTATGTGATGATATTAGAGAATATATGGTTGATGTAATTTCTTCTATTGGAGGTCATTTTGGCGGCGGATTAGGTGCTGTTGAACTTACTGTTGCATTAAATAAGGTCTTTGATACCCCAAAAGATTGTGTGGTTTGGGATACGGGACATCAAGCATACCCGCACAAAATTTTAACCGGAAGAAAAGAACAGTTAAAAACAATTAGACAATTGCATGGTATTAGCGGATTTTTAAAACGAACAGAAAGTGAATACGATGCTTTTGGAGCCGGTCATGCTTCAACATCTATATCTGCTGCTCTTGGTATATCAATTGCCAATAGGATAAATAAGGAGCCGAATAAAGTTATTGCTGTTATTGGTGATGGTGCCATGACCGGTGGAATGGCTTATGAAGCTATGAATAATTCGGGTGTATTAAAAAGCGATTTGATTGTTGTTCTTAACGACAATCATATGTCTATTGCTCCAAACGTTTGGCAAATATCTAATTATTTTACAGATATGATTGTACATCCCGAATATAACAGATTTAAAGGAGCGGTATGGGAATTAACAGGAAAACTAGATAATTTTGGCGATAGATTACGCAGAGTTGCCTCGCGTTTGGAGTCGGGTATCAAATCTATTATTACTCCCGGAATGTTATTTGAGGCTCTTGGTTTTAGATATTTTGGCCCCGTAAACGGTAATAATGTTGCCCAGCTTGTTAAATTGTTTGAACAAGTCAAAACTTTTAATGGTCCTATTCTTGTACATATATTAACAGAAAAAGGGAAAGGTTATAAACCTGCCGAACAAGATATCCAACGTCTTCATGCTTCCACTCCTTTTGACAAAATGACAGGTAAAGCAATTAAAACGGGTAACGGAAATCCATCTTATACCTCAATATTTGGAAAAGCATTAGTAGAAATAGTTAGTGAAAATAAAAAAGTTGTTGGTGTAACTGCGGCAATGCCGGACGGAACCGGATTAAATTTTTTACAAAAAGAATTCCCCGATAATTATTTTGATGTTGGAATTGCAGAAGAACATGCAGTTACGTTTTCTGCCGGTATGGCAACAAAAGGGATAATTCCGGTTGTTGCAATATATTCAACTTTTATGCAGCGTGCTTTTGACCAAATAATACACGATGTATGCCTGCAGAATTTACATGTAGTTTTTGTTATGGATAGAGCAGGATTGGTTGGCGCAGATGGGCCTACACATCACGGAACGTTTGATATTTCCTTTTTACGTATGATACCCGGTATGATAATTATGGCTCCAAAAGACGAAGTGGAATTACGTAATATGCTTTATACGGCAGTAAATTATAAAAAAGGCCCAATATCAATAAGATATCCCCGCGGCAGTACCTTAGGGGTAGAGCTAAAAGAAGGTTTTGAAGAATACGAAATCGGAAAAGCAGAAGTGATTTCAGAAGGGAAAGATATTGTTCTTTTATCGCTTGGAACTATGACTGAATTTGCCGTCAAAGCAACCGAAGTGTTAAATGAACTTGGAATAAATGCCGGTGTAATTAATATGCGTTATGCAAAACCTCTTGATACGGAAATTTTGGATTCATTAGCCGGAAAAGGGGTTAAAATAGTGACCCTTGAAGAGAACGCTTTAATTGGAGGTTTTGGCAGCGGAGTTATTGAATATTTTGTAGAAAATAATTATAAAAATGATATTTTACGCATTGGTTTGCCGGATAGTTTTGTTGACCATGGAACACAAGCGGAATTATATAGAATATTAAAAATTGATACTGCCGGTATTGTTGAAAGAGTATTAAAGTTTGTTCAAAACAACAAAGAATCTGTCTTATTGTAGCAATAATTAATCCCACTAACATTTTTTTTGTAAAAATTATTTTTTAAAAGATAATAATTTTTGATTTATTGTTAATTAAGGTGTATTTTTAATTATTAAAATAATCTGTTCATTATAAGGCCAATTGACTTAAATCTGATAATATAAATGTTTAAATATTTTTATTAAATTAAATTTTTTTTAATTAACAAACTTAAAATATGAAAACTAAAGTACTTATTGTTGATGACGAAAAAGATATTATTGAAATTCTTCAGTATAATCTTGAAAATGAAGGTTTTGAAGTTATTACGGCCTATGATGGATTAGAAGCCATAACTAAGTTAATACAAAAACCTGATTTAATTATACTTGATATTATGATGCCAAAGATGGATGGTTTTCAGGCATGTCAAAAAATACGACAAACAAAAGGGTTTGAAACTACACCAATCATTTTTTTGACTGCAAAATCCGGCGAAATTGACGAAATTAAAGGATTAAATCTTGGTGCTGATGATTATATTCAAAAACCGGTATCTCCAAAGCTTATAATTGCAAGAGTAAATTCTAATCTTAGACATAGCGATTCGTATAATCTTGGAAGTGGAAAATCGAATGTGATTTCTATTGGGCCTATTGAAATTGATAAAGAAAAATATACAATTTTAGTAGATAAAAAAAACATTGTTTTTCCCAAAAAGGAATTTGAAATATTATCATATTTAGCGGTAAATCCGGGAAAAGTTTTTCCGCGCGAACAAATACTTTCGGATGTGTGGGGAAATGATATATATGTTGTTGAAAGAACAATTGATGTACATGTACGTAAAATTAGGGAAAAATTAGGCGAATATGCCGATTTAATTGAAACGGTTAAAGGTGTGGGATATAGATTCAAAAATATGGAATAAATTCAAAGAAAATATTTCTTTTTCAAAAGTATATTTTAGAGAAATCTTTTTTTTGAATTTTGGCAGTTATTTGTTTTTTATTTTTATCTTTGCTGTTTCATTCGGCAAAGCTCTTCTTGTTTTCCCTTTTTTTGTGCTATTTACTTTTATTGCATTAAATTACCTTGGCAAATATCGCCATAGAGAGTTAAATACAATTAAAAAAATTATTCACAGAATTCGTGAAAATGAATTTTCATCTCCCGACGAAATAATACTTGGTAAATATTTGGTTGAACTTGAAGGCGAAATTAAATCGATGTTTTTACGAACTCAAAACGATATATTAAATTTAAAAAAGCTTGAACAAGTAAGAACTGAATTTTTAGGAAATGTATCACACGAATTACGTACTCCCATATTTGCAATACAGGGTTTTATAGAAACACTTTTAGGCGGTGCCTTAAATGATGATCGTGTTAATAAAAGTTTTTTAGAAAAAGCAGGGATTCATACCCAAAATTTGAATAATTTGCTTAACGATTTGATTGACATTTCGATGATTGAATCGGGGCAGATGAAAATGAGTTTTAGATATTTTAATATTAGTGAATTTTTAGAACAATTAATAGTGGAATTTATACCATTAGCAGAAGAAAAAGGACTTGAACTTAAACTTAGCTTAAATAAGCAAAACTTACAGCTTTATGGAGATAAAAACAGACTTAAACAAGTGTTTGTTAATTTAATACAAAATGCAATTAAATATACCGAAGAAGGAAGAGTTGAAATAATTGTTGTAGAAGAAGGGAAGTGTGGTAAAATTACAATACGTGATACCGGATATGGAATACCGGCAGCGGATTTGAATAGAATTTTTGAAAGATTTTATAGAGTTGATAAAGATAGAAGCAGAGCTATTGGTGGTACCGGACTTGGGCTGGCAATTGTAAAACATATACTTGAGGCTCATAATTCGAAGATTGAAGTTCAAAGTATATTGGGTTTAGGCAGCGAGTTTTCGTTTAAATTGAAAAAATAACAAAAAAAAGAAATTAAGAATAATAATAATGTTGACTTAGTCGTTATTTATTTATATTTTTACTGTTCTTATTTAAGTTAGTGTTGGAGGAATAGATGTTTGCAATTGTTAATATTGCAGGACAACAGTTAAAAGTTGAAGAAAACAAAAAGTATTATGTTAACAGATTACCAAATGAACTTAATACCGATGTGGTTTTTGATAAAGTTTTAATTTTATCAGATGGAGAAGAAACTAAAGTTGGTGCGCCAACCGTTGAAGGTGCTACAGTTTCTGCAAAAGTAATTGAACACTTGAAAGACGATAAAGTTATTGTTTTCAAGAAAAAAAGAAGAAAATCTTACAGAGTTAAAAATGGTCATAGATCTTTTTTAACCAAGATTGAAGTAACTAAGATTGGATAATTTTTGGAGGTAATAAATGGCTCATAAAAAAGGTCAAGGATCTTCACGAAACGGACGTGATAGTAATCCGCAGTTTTTAGGTGTAAAACGTTTTGGTGGCGAAACAGTTACAGCTGGCTCAATTTTAGTTCGTCAAAAAGGAACTAAATTTCATCCGGGTAATAATGTTTCAAAAGGAAAGGACGACACTTTATTTGCTCTGGTTGATGGCGTTGTAAAGTTTGAATATAAGAAAAACGATAGAAAATTTATTAGTATTTATAATAACTAATTTATTTTATAAAGTTTGTTTTTTTTGAAAGGGGACCTTTTTGGTTCCCTTTTTTTTTATAAACACGGTCTATTTATAAAAAAACCCCTTTAGCATACTAAAGAGGTCTTTTTTGTAGAATTAGTGTATATCTTTGTACTATTTGGCTGCCTGGTCATTAAACTTCCTATCAACAAAAAACGCCATTACAAATCCTAGTCCTGTTAATACAAATATAAAAAAAGGAACAGCTGCATCCAGATGCCAAATTTCGTCACTATAAATGCCCAGCCCTAACCCTATTCCAAAAAAGATACTTACAATACCTATTTTTAGCATCATGGTAGGACTTTTTTTAGATTTTAACAAATCAAGCATCTGTTCCGGTGTTAAACCTTTTTCCAGCATAATTTGTTTTTCTTTAAATCTAAAATATATCCACGAAATAATAACTAAACCGGTCACTAAAAATAAGATTATTGGTATAAATATTTCGGTATGCATTTTATATCTCCTGCTTGTTATTGTTTATTAGTTGAGACATTAAAAATATTTTAAAGGTTACAAAAAAAGAAAAAATATTTTTGTTATATTATTTGTAACCATTTTAAAAAATGGTTAGTCTAACTATTATGATTAAAAAAATACCCGACATAGAAATTATAAACAGCATCCAGCATGGTAATAAAGATGATTTCCGATTACTTGTGGATAGATATAAGGATAGAGCATTTTCTATGCTTAAAAGGATGTTAAAAAACGAAATGGAAGCAGAAGAAGTTTTACAGGATTCTTTTATTAAAGCTTTTAATTCGATAAATAATTTTAGGGGGGATGCAAAGTTTTCAACTTGGTTTTATAAAATTGTTTATAATACTTGTTTATCGGTATTATCAAATCAAAAAAGAAAAAGAGAAATTGAATATATCTCTATTGATGAAAATTTTGATATTGGTGCTAATGATAATCAAATTTATGCCCAAGCAGAAAATGCAAACGAATATTTATATAAATTGATTGATTTGCTGCCTATAAGATACAGTCTGATAATTATATTATTTTATATGGATAATTTGAGTATTAATGAAATAAGTAATATTTTAGATATCAGTATTGTAAATGTTAAAGTAATGCTTTTTAGAGCCAGAAATGAATTAAAAGACCTTATGATTAAACACAATTATCAAAAGGAGTATAACTAAGATGAATAAAAACGATTTAATAAATTTATATGTTGATGGTGAAATTTCGGATAGTGAATTAAAGGAACTGAATTTATTGATTGATGCCGATCCTTTTGTTATGGAAGAAATTAAAACCATTAAATTAATTGAAAATAAACTGCGCAAAATAAAAATTGATGAAGCACCTGCCGGATTTACTGATAAGATAATGAATTCGGTTATATTTGTTAAAAATAATGGTATTGATAAGTTTTATGCCACAATTATTACAGTATTTATTTTGCTGATATTAAGTATAATTGTTTATTTAACAAGTTATTCAATGAATCTTTCGGGAACGGAAAATTCGGTAATAAATAAATCTGCCGATTGGTTAAAAAATGTAAATATTGATAAAATTACCAGATATTTTAAAAATAGCGATTTTATATTGGTAAGTTCATTTTTATCGATATTAATATTAATTAGTTCTTATTTTATGCAGCAAAATTTTAGAAACTTCAAAAAAATGGTAGATTCGGCAGGGCATAAGTAAGGCTTCTATCAAATATATATAGAAACGCCAACCACCCCACAACACAAAGATAAAGTGCGCGATATCGTTTTCACGTAGTTTAGAATTATTAATATTTTGTGTCGCTATGCTGTAGCTCCGTTAATTTACGGCCTTGATTGTGCTATATACATTCCTCCCGCTATGCGGGATAGTGGTAACTTAAGAGCTAACAAAACTAATTTATAATGTTAGCGTTTATTAATAACAAAACATGCAACCCACGCCGGGGTTGTATTTTTGTTCTGCGTTTTTTTTGGCTATTAACGGGCAACCTCTAACGAGGTCGTAAAGATGTTTATAAAAAATCACACAAATAATAGTCCGTGACGATTTGTTAATCATTGTTCTGACAATATTTTACATGGTGCTTTAACGAAGTACATATGCTTGCATGCGGTTTATTGGTTACAGACATTGTATATCCGATGTACCGCGCAGGTGCCTATTTGTAATTACAAAAACCCAACCTATTTCAGGAAGCTATAGAATTCAAATTACAGCAGTAATGTTACCAGAAATAGGAGCAAAAGAGTTCATTAACCCATCCGTTAATGGATTATAAAAAAGCAACCCATCCGTAAACGAATGGGCTTATACACTCTTTCATTTGTCTTTCCGGAATCGTTTTGGCTGAAAATTACGTGCTTCTCTTTTTGGGATTATATTTTTATTCTCATCCGTAAAGGAATTGCTGGCAAGTACTGTAATTATTTGCAGATATTATTTAATTGATGTAAAAAACAGCAGAATAAGGCAAGGGGGCATTTTACAGCTATAATGTTTATGGAAATAGTGCTGAAAGAGTTCATTAGCCCATTCCTTTAGGGATGGGAATAAAAATTATTGTCTTAATAGGGCTAAAACAACTGAAATAATTACATTCTTAGAATAAAAATATTCATGATTATTTAAAACAAAAAAGCCGACTCAATTGAATCGGCTTTTTTGTTAAACACGAAATTAATATTATTTCATCAAAGTCATTTTTTTTGTAGCAACAAAATTTTGACCATTTACGCCGTTAGCTTCAATAGTATAAAAATAAATACCACTTGAAAGAGCTGAAGCATTAAAATTCAATACGTGTGAACCTGCAGTAAAATTACCATCAACAATACTGGCAACTTGCTGGCCCAATGTGTTAAATAAACTAATTGTTACATTCGATTCAACAGGAACTGCAAAAGTAATTGTTGTTGAAGGGTTAAATGGGTTTGGATAATTTTGCGAAATAGCAAATTCAGCAGGAACTCCAACTTCAACTTCAACTGTATTTGAGAAAGTTACAGTACCGTCAAAATCAACTTGTTTTAATCTATAAAAATAAGTACCTGTTACAGCAGAAGCATCTGTATATGAATAGTTATGTTTTTCTGTGCTAGTACCGTTACCTGTTACAAAACTTACTTGTGAAAATGAAGTATTATCTGAACTTCTTTCAATTGCAAAACCTGAGTTATTAGTTTCGGTAGCAGTTGACCAATCTAATACTACTTTACAATTAACACTGTTGGCTGCAAAAGAAGTTAATTCAACAGGTACTCCACCGGTACCGTATAAAGTTACATTATCAATTACCCAGAACCAATTCCAGCCGGTATTTGAATATGTAAATCTAACTTGTACATTGGATTGACCTGCAGCAATTGCTGAAATATCAAATGTTTTATGAACTGCTCTGTCATCTAAACCAATAACGCTATAAACATTAGTCCATGTGGTTCCACCATCAACACTAATATCAGCTAACCCTTGGTCTTGGCTGCTTGAATAAATATGAAAATCGGAATCAAATTCTAAAAATGCATTTGCAAAAGTAGATAAATTAAGCCCGGTTGTTAAAGCAGCCGTAGTTGTTGTAGCACCTGCGCTGCTTCCCCATTCGTCAGAATCGGCAGCTAATACACCACCGGCAGAAGTTGCAGGCATTGTATAAGTGTTTGGGTAAGTTGGTGTATAAATAGTCCATACGTAAGGAGCTGTTCCGGTAATTGTCCAGTAATCTGTACCCTCTTCAAAATCGTCCATAAATGGTAGAGCAGGGTCTCTTTTTGTTTTAAAATTCCAAACAGATCCGTTAGTAGTGCCGGTCAGATCAGTTTCAACAACTCTCCAGTAGTATTGTGTAGAATATTCAAGAGTTGGAGCAGTATATGATGTTCCAAAAGCAGAGGATATTAAAGCAGATTCATCCATTGATTGTACTTTTGCAATATCGGAACTGAAATATAATTTTAACGAAGTTGCTGTTGCAGGATTTGTCCAACCCAGTTGGGTTCCTGTAACATCAAGACCTTTTGCACCGTTAGCCGGTACAGGTGATGTAGCCGGTCCGGGACCAATAGGTGCACCGGAAGTGCCATATACTATAAATGGCATACCTTGAGGATAACCAGTATCTTGAGGATCAAGAATAGGAGTCCAAGCATCAACATTTCTTTGAATAGCGTTACCGGTAGTGGTTTGCCCGGTAATAGTAATATAAGGCAACCATGGACCCGATGTACCTGAACCGACAGAAGAAAATTCAAACCAATATTCGCCGGCTGGTAATGATAAACCGCTTGTTGCACCTACAAGAATCATAATAGGTCTTGTAGTACCAACAGTTGCGTCATCATAACGATAACCACCTGACCATCTTGTAGAAGCCATTACGTTAGTTGTTAAATCACCCCATACAATAGTACCGCCGGATGCAGGATTGCCGTTCCAAATACGAATGTATAAGGCTGTAAATGTTGAGGCCAAAGTGGAACCTGTTTGATATCCATAAACAATTATTGAGTCAATATTCCATGTTGCGCCACTGATAGTAACATCATCGGCAATTGAAAAACCGTTTGCCAAACCCCAGCCTGATCCCCAATTTTGCAAGCCAAGCGAAAAAGGAGCAACGCTGCCGTTGGCACCGTTAGGGCCTGTGCCAATAACGTTAAAAACCTGACCGTTGTTAAATAATTCGGCTAATTCAGGGGTGTATGGTAAAATCTGAGGATTAATAACTCTATGTTTTAGAATATAATCCATATTTACGCCACGTAGTTCAGAAGTTTCTTGTGCTTTTTGGGCAAAAGAATTCATTGAAAAAACAAGGATAAAAGTGAATAAAAACGAAAAGTAAGTACTTCTTCTCATTAAAAACCTCCAAGTTAATTATGAGATTGATGATTTAGTTATTTGTAAAGAAAAATAAACTTAAATAAAAAAACGAAATATCAAATACCTTTTTGCAATATGTAAAACAATATATTAAAAATCAAGCAAAATGTAATTATTCCACTGCCGATTCTACAATTTCTAAAATTTCTTTTGTAGTGTTTAATTTGCATTCAATACCAAACGGTACTGTAATATTATCTTTAATATGCCCATGCTTAAAATTATAAATAACAGGTTTTTTTATTCCTGATAGATAATCCGAAATAACTTCATTTAAGGTTAAAGATTTTTTATTATCTGTTTCATAACAATCAACAAAGCGACCTAAAATAACAGCATTGGTTTGTTCAAAACAATTAGCAAGTTTAAGTTGATTTAACATTCTATCTATTCTATAAGGGGGTTCGTCAATATCTTCTAACATAAGCATCGAATCTTCAAGAGAAGGCATATATTCAGTACCCATAATAGAAGTAATAAGAGCTAAATTACCGCCAAATAATTTCCCTTGCGCATTACCTTTGTTGAGAACAAAAAATCTTTCATCATCGGGATTTGCAAGTTTCCCGAATTTTTTATCAGACGTAACCATACGCCAAAATTGTTCTTCTGTAAATGCACTAACTTCTTCCTTCCAAAAATCAACAGCAAGCATTGGACCTGCAAAAGTAACTAATCCGGCTTTTTTAAAAAATGCCATTTGTAAAGCAGTAATATCACTATAACCGACAAAAATTTTAGGATTTTTTTTAATTAATGAATAATCAATTTTATCTAAAATTCTTCCGGTACCATAACCACCGCGGACACACATAATAGCTTTTACAGATTTTTTTCCAAACATATAATGGATATCTTCAAGTCTTTCATCATCTGTGCCGGCTAAATATCCACGTTGTTTTCCAACGTTTTTACCAACTTCAACTTTATAACCAAGCTTTTCGAGGTATTGAACTCCTTTGTTGACTCGTGTTAAATCGTCTGGAGTAGAAGCAGGTGAAATAATTCCAATTAAATCACCTTTACATAGCTTTTTGGGTTTTAGTATTTTCATCTTCTCACGTTAATTTATTAAGTAATCGTTTTATTAGGCATCGTTTCCGGATATCCCATTTTATTTTGTTAAAATGCGGTTTGGAATGCAATGTAGAACTTTTTAACTGTATCTTTATTTATGTTTTTGTAATCCAAAATTTCGTAATTAAATTTAATTTGGTTCAAGCTGTTTTCAATTAATATTAATGAGAGACCAACCGTAAATCTATTTTGTTCGTCATCCGCAATATTATTGTCCGGTTCAAAATATTCATATCTTATTGATGGTTGAATTCCCGAGATTAGTTTTGTATCCATTTTAAATGTGTATAAAGCATATCCGTAAAAAGAAAAGCTCTTACGGGTAAAATTGGTTGAATCGGCATCACGATAAGCATATTCTGCGTCAACTTGTAAATTATTAACTTTTACAGTTGTTCCAAAATCAAAAATATTAACATCGGTATTAGTAAGTTTCCCGCTATAATAATTACCTGATAGTGAAACTTGTTCGATAGGTTTAAATAACCCTCTAAATGCATAATTTAGGGTTCTGTCCGTTTCGGTTTTATTTGCTCCCGATCCGTTAAATAAACCCGCATTAATTTCAATTGGTATCATTTCATTATTAATAAATGTTGCTGAAGCACCAACATCTCTTAGTTCGGGGGTAACTTTTGTTAATAATGGACGGTTTACAAAATAAATCTCTAAAGGTGTGCGTAAATTATCGGTGCTGATAGGAACTTTGAATTGCCCCATTGTAATATAAAAACTTTTGTCTAAATTTAATTTAAATAAAGCGTCTTGTAAAACCTCGCCAAACTTTGCTTTTACATCTGTAACTTTTCCGTCACTATCTTTTTTTGTTGATAAAGAACCGAGTTGAGCAAAATTAACAAGCACTTTGTACGAAATAAATTCATTTAATGAGCCTTTTGCCCCAATTCGAGCGGCATTTAAAGTGAACTCTTCGGTATTCTTGGTCATATCGGTTTGGTAATAACCCTTAAAATCACCATATAAAGTGACCTTGGGTTTATTTTCCTGACCAAGTAAAAAACTATTAATTATAAAAACGACTATCAGAATAAATAGAATACGAGAGTTCATGATTTATCCTCATTAAATTTTTAAATTAGGATAATAGAGTAATTAAAATATTTAATTAATTCAAGTGCTAAATAAGAAAAAAATAAGAATTAATATACAATTATATGCATAATTATTCCTATTTAATGCTCAATAAAAGAATTTGAAATAAATTTATACAATATTATAGTTATATAATTCAAAAAATAGTGTTTTTATTAATTTATACTCATGTAAATTTTATTAAATAGTTGATTATATGTTTAGTGAACGAGGATTATTGTAGCGGGGAATTTCAAAAACCAGACCATAAACAGACTGTGTTAAAATTAAGTTTTCGCTTTTTCTGCAAAATTACCCCAAAGGGGGAATAAATACATATAAAAATTTATTTTTTATAACTTTTTCAAAAAATATCTATTTTTGATCAAAAAAGCAAAAAAACACC
>JAZDHY010000062.1:0-59764 GCA_043805435.1 bacterium | reverse complement strand
TTGGAAATAGAGGGGGAATATAAAGCGTAATTGCTTTGCTATATATTAGTTTTGTAAATACAACAAATATTTATACTGGGGATATAATAATTAAAAATTATTGGGTTAAAGCCCTGATTTACCACTTTTGAGACAGCCTCTGATATATATTGCTTTGCACATGTCGCAACTTTATGAATCTCTTTGAAATTTTTATTATAATAAAAGATAAATAAAAATATTTATAAATTAATAGTTGAAATAAAAAATTACTCCTTATGGAAACGGAAACTTATTATATTATAATGATTTAGCTAATCTATTCAGAATGAAAGTTATTAGTATTTCATTTCTAACAACTAATTTGGGTTTATTTGTCAAATATGTAATTTCTATGAGTTTCTTGTAAGTAGAGGTGAATAAAAATGGGTTATAAATTTTACTAAACGTTTAAATTAAGGTTAATAAAAATTAACCGAATAATCAATAAACTTTCCGTCAATGTAATTAAATTTTGCACTAAAAAATTTATCTTGAAATAACCACTCAATAAAAATTTTATCACCATCCCATAAATTAAGTTCAAAAAGTTTATTATTATCAATCCATTCAAGTCTGCCTTCAGGCGAGTCGATTAACTCGCCTGTAAATTCTTTTGCCGTAAATAAAAAAACATACCAATCATCTTTTCCGTCAAATAATGGAAAAGTAATGAACCCGTGCATTTTGGGATTAGTTAACAATAAACCCGACTCTTCTTCTATTTCACGAATTACGCATTCTTCGGGCGTTTCTTTAAGTTCTAATTTACCGCCTAAGCCGTTCCATTTTCCTTCATGAAAATCGTTTTGCTTTTTAATTCTATGTATCATCAATGTTTTGTTATCTTTAATTACATAACACAGGGTAGCAAGTTTCATTCTTTAAAAAGTCCTAAATATTTATCTTTTGCAAGGTGATTTTTAACATAGTCAGCTACACCGTCTTCCAAGCTGCTTATAGGTAAATCATATCCAATATTTTTTAACTTGTTTATATCAGCTTTAGTAAAGTATTGATATTTCCCTTTTAAGTATTCCGGCATATCAATGTACTCAATATTAACAGGCAAATTCATGGCATTAAAAATAGCAGTTATTAAATCTTTCCATGTTCTTGAATTGCCGGTACCAACATTAAAAAGACCATTTTTTTCTCTATGTTCAAGGAAATAAAGTGTCATATCAACAGCATCTTGAACATACACAAAATCACGCATCTGTTCGCCATCTTTATAAGTCGGGTTGTACGATTTGAATAATTTTACCTTACCTTCGGCTTGTATTTGTTCAAATGCTTTATTAACAACACTACGCATATCGCCTTTGTGGTATTCATTAGGCCCGTAAACGTTAAAATATTTAAGTCCGGCAATTTTGTCAGAGATAAATGTTCTTTTAGCCCACAAATCAAACATATGTTTTGAAAAACCATACATGTTTAACGGACGTAAAGTTTCCAATGATGATTCATCATCAAGGTAACCGTTTTCACCATCGCCATAAGTTGCTGCAGACGAAGCATAAATAAAACGAGCCTTACGCGGAAGGCAGTATTTAACCAACTCCATTGAATATTTAAAGTTATTTTGAACTAAATAATCTGCATCCTTTTCTGTTGTTGATGAACATGCACCCAAATGAATGATAGCATCTATATTAAATGGAATTTGTTCGTTTACAATAAGATTATAAAAGTTGTTTTTTTCGTAAATATCTGCAAATTGCAAACCGTTTAGGTTTTTCCATTTATCGTTTGTATCCAAATGATCGACAACAATAATATTATTAGCACCTAATTTGTTAAGTTTCCAGATTATATTACTTCCAATAAAACCCGCACCACCTGTTACAACTATCATGTTAACTCCACACATTATTATTAATGATAATTGTAATTTAATTAATAAGTTGATTATCTACAAAATATTAACGTCATTTAGTTCAATTTATTTTTATATTTTAGGTGTAAATTTTTTACTTTGTACTTTATTAGAGGCTTATTATGGATTTAAATTATATAAAAAGTATTTTAGATGAAAGAATTCTTGTGCTTGACGGTGCTATGGGCACAATGATTCAGAGATATAAACTTAAAGAAGAAGATTATAGGGGAACAAGATTTAAGGATTTTCCGTACGACCTTAAAGGAAATAATGATCTTCTGTCAATAACGCAGCCTCAAATTATAAAAGCAATTCATCTGGAATATTTACAAGCCGGCAGTGACATAATTGAAACCAATACATTTAACGGCACTTCAATTTCGCAAGCCGATTATCATCTGGAAAATATTATATACGAATTAAATTTTGAATCTGCAAAAATTGCAAAAGAAGCTGCCGAAGAGTATACAAAATTAACGCCCGAAAAACCTAGATTTGTTGCGGGTGCTTTTGGACCGACAAATAAAACAGCAACTCTTTCTCCCGATGTAAATGATCCGAGTTATAGAGCTGTTACTTTTGATGATTTAGTTAAAGCTTATTACCAACAAGCCCAAGGCTTAATTGATGGCGGCGCAGATATACTGTTAGTGGAAACAATTTTTGATACTTTAAATGCCAAAGCAGCTTTGTATGCAATACAGGAATTACAGGAAGAAAAAAATATCAATATGCCGATTATGATTTCGGGCACTATTGTTGACCAAAGCGGTAGAACTCTTTCAGGTCAAACTACCGAAGCTTTTTATATTTCGCTTGCTCACACAAAAAATTTATTAAGTATTGGTCTAAATTGTGCTTTAGGCCCAAAACAAATGAGACCTTTTATACAGGAATTATCAAGAGTTGCGGAATGTTTTATTAGTTTATACCCAAATGCCGGATTGCCAAATGAATTTGGTGCTTATGACGAATCACCAAATAGTATGTTAACAACTCTTGAAGAATACGCAAAGTTGGGGTTTTTTAATGTTATTGGCGGTTGCTGCGGTACAACTCCGTCACATATTGAACAGTTTGCTAAAATTCCATTAAAATTTAAACCTCGAAAGATTGCTAAAACAAAACCTTATCTAGCGTTAAGTGGTTTGGAGCCGTTAATATTCAGAGAAGATACCAATTTTGTAAATATAGGAGAACGGACAAATGTAACCGGTTCTAAAAAATTTGCCCGTTTAATAAAAGAAAACAAATATGAAGAAGCATTATCTGTTGCAAGAGAGCAGGTAGAAGGCGGTGCTCAAGTTATAGATATTAATATGGATGAAGCAATGATTGATTCGGTGGCGGCAATGACAAAGTTTTTGAATTATATTGCTTCCGAACCTGAAATTTCAAAAGTACCTATAATGATCGATTCTTCAAAATGGGAAGTGATTGAAGCCGGATTAAAATGCATACAAGGAAAAGGAATTGTAAACTCTATAAGTTTAAAAGAAGGTGAAGACGTATTTATAGAGCATGCAAAAAAAATACAAAAATATGGTGCTGCCGCCATAGTTATGGCTTTTGATGAAAACGGTCAAGCCGATACATTAGATAAGAAAAAAAATATATGTGCCCGCGCATATAAAATATTAACGGAAAAAATTGGATTTTTACCACAAAATATAATATTTGATCCAAATATTTTTGCAGTTGCAACCGGTATTGAAGAGCATAATAATTATGCGGTTGATTATTTTAATTCTATTAAATGGTTAAAGCAAAATTTTCCGTTAAGCAAAGTTTCCGGTGGTGTAAGTAATGTGTCATTTTCTTTTCGTGGTCATAACCAAATACGCGAAGCAATGCACTCGGCATTTTTATATCATGCAATTGCAGCCGGAATGGATATGGGTATAGTAAATGCAAGTCAGCTTGAAGTATATGAAGAAATACCTAAAGACTTGTTAAAAAGAGTTGAAGACGTTTTATTAAATAAAAGACCGGATGCCACCGAACGTTTGATTGAGTTTTCTGAAACAATGCAGGTTAAAGAAAAGTCTGCTATTTTAGTGGAAGAATGGAGAAATAAATCTGTTGAGGAAAGATTAAAACATGCATTAATAAAAGGTGTTGTTGAATATGTAGAAGCAGATACTGAAGAAGCAAGGCAAAAATTAAAATCTCCTCTCCTTGTAATTGAAGGTCCGTTGATGGATGCAATGAACATAATAGGCGAATTGTTTGGTGCCGGAAAAATGTTTTTGCCACAGGTTGTTAAAAGTGCACGAGTAATGAAAAAAGCAGTTGCTTATTTAATTCCGTTTATAGAAGAAGAAAAAAGCAAAACCGGTGACAAAAGTAATGCAGGAACTATTTTACTTGCAACGGTTAAAGGTGATGTTCATGATATTGGGAAAAATATAGTTGGAGTTGTTTTAGGCTGTAACAATTATGATATTATTGATTTGGGAGTAATGGTTCCTTCCGATAAAATTCTTTCAACGGCAATAGAAAAAAAAGTTGATATTATTGGTTTAAGTGGTTTGATTACACCATCGTTAGATGAAATGGTGCATATTGCAAAGGAAATGGAAAGAATGAATCTAAAATTACCTTTGTTGATAGGCGGCGCAACAACATCACGCATTCATACAGCAGTTAAAATATCGCCAAATTACAGCGGGCCAACAATCCATGTTTTGGATGCTTCAAAAAGTGTTAATGTTGCCGGAAATTTAATTAATAATGAAAATACAAAATTATATGTTGAAAAAATAAAAAATGAATATATTAATGTTAGAGATGATCACGCTAAAAGAACTTCGGAAAAAGAAACAATAACGCTTGAAGAAGCGCGCCGAAATAAATTGGTGTTGGATTGGGAAAATTATTCTATTGCAGTTCCTAATGTACCGGGAATTACAATATTAAAAAATCTTCCGTTAGATATTTTAAGAGAGTATATTGATTGGACGCCATTTTTTCAAACATGGGAATTAAAAGGTCGTTACCCTGAAATTTTTGAAAATGAAAACTATGGTGAAGAAGCTAAAAAAATATTTACTGATGCAAATAGACTTCTTGACAAAATAATTGAAGAAAAATTATTAACAGCAAAAGGCGTAATTGGTTTATTCCCTGCTTCTGCTGTTGGTGATGATATAGAAATTTATAGCGATATTAATAAAGAGACTGTTTTAACCGTACTGCATACAATAAGACAGCAGAACAAAAAATCAGGTTTGTTGCCAAACATAGCTTTGGCTGATTTTATTGCACCTAAAGAAAGTGATTATTCCGATTATATAGGAATGTTTGCAGTAACTACAGGGTTAGATATTGAAAAACAATTAACGGAATTTGAAAAAGACCATGACGATTATAACAGTATTATGATAAAAGCTTTAGCCGATAGGCTTGCAGAGGCATTTGCCGAATATTTGCACAAGTTGGTTAGAACGGAGTATTGGGGTTATGCAGAAAATGAAAATTTATTGAATGAGGAATTAATTAAAGAAAATTATGCTGGAATAAGACCGGCACCCGGTTATCCTGCTCAACCGGATCATACTGAAAAGGCAACTATTTTTAACCTCCTTGATGTTGAAAACAATACCGAAATTAAACTAACGGAAAATTTGGCAATGTATCCTGCTTCTTCAGTATGCGGATTGTATTTTGCTAATCCCGAATCAAAATATTTTAGTGTTGGAAAAATAGGTAAAGACCAGGTGGCTGATTACAGTTTAAGAAAAGGGATAAACTTTAAAGAAACTGAAAAATGGCTGCGTCCTATTTTAAACTACGATGAAACGGAAGAATAACTTGAATAAATTTATTATAAGATTTTATAATTATTTCCTTCATTTTTATTTAAGCAGACAAAAAATGAAGGAAATTGATTTGTCATTATTGGATTTGATTAAAAATGCTAAAACAGATGATCTGAAAAATGAAAAATATTTAGAAGAAAATTTACTGCCCAAGCTAGGGTTAAATAATGAACGTCCAAAAATGTTTCCAAAAGAGTTGATAGGTTTTGGTTTGTTCCATTGTCAATACCCAATCCAGTTTGGTAAATATCTTGCGCTTCTATCAAAACTTAAAATAGACTCGTATATGGAAATTGGAGTTAGGCATGGGGGAACTTTTGTAATAACAAATGAATATCTAAAAAGGTTTGGCAATTTACAACTTTCATTAGCCGTAGATATAGGATATTCACCTTCACTTGTAAAATATTGTGAAGCTAATACGAATGCAAAATTTGTTCAAATAAACTCACAATCTAAAAAATTCAGACAATATCTGCAAAATTATGATTCAATTGATTTGGTTCTTGTTGACGCCGATCATACGGAATTGGGCTGTAGATACGACTATGAATCTGTAAAAGAATTAGCTAATATTGTGGTATTGCACGATATTAGCAACGATAATTGTTTGGGTGTTAAAAACGTTTGGGAAAGTATAAAACAAGAATCTAATAAGTATATTTGTTACGAATTTATTGGGCAATACCAACACATATTAAAAAAGGAAAATAAAGAATATTTGGGAATTGGAGTGGCTGTTAAAAGAGATTATATTAAAAAAATGAATATTTTGATTAGAGATTAGTGATTAGTGATTAGGGAAATACGAAATAATGGGAATATAAATAATGAGGTTTATTAATAAAATGCTTTTTTACAAAACAATTAAAAACCACAACATTTTTAGCCTCGGTTTTTGCAATTATATAACATCTAAAACTAAAAATTTAAAGTTTAACATTATGCTTTTTTTACATCTTATACGCTTTATAAATAAAACTTTGGTAAAAAAAATAACTATTATAATTTTATTTTTTTTAGTTAATTCATCAGTCTGTTCAAAGGTCGGATATTTTAAAGAAAATTATATAAAAACAACCTACAAAATTGAAATGCGTGATGGAACAAAACTTTTTACAATTGTTTATACACCAAAAGACCAATCGGAAAAATATCCAATTTTAATGCTTCGCACACCTTATTCAATAAGTCCTTACGAAGAAGGCGAATTTAGGGAAAACTTAATTAACAAATTGCTTATAGAAGATAAATATATATTTGTTATGCAGGATGTCCGCGGTCGTTTTTTGAGTGAGGGTGATTTTGATAATATGCGTGCTTATATACCACAAAAAAAACACAATAAAGAAATTGACGAAACTACTGATACGTACGATACAATTGAATGGCTGATAAAAAATTTAAAAAACAATAATGGCAAAGTTGGCATGTGGGGTATTTCGTATCCCGGATTTTATGCTGCAATGGGTTTAATAGATTCGCATCCCGCTCTTAAAGCTGTTTCGCCGCAAGCACCAATAGCCGATTGGTTTATTGGTGATGATATGCATCATAATGGAGCCTTCACCTTGGCACTTAGTTTTAACTTTTTTTCTACATTTGGATTGAAGCGTGATACATTAACAACAAAATGGCCTGCCGGGTTTGAATATGATTCGCCGGATATGTACACATTTTTTAAAAATTTGGGACCTTTAAGTAATGTTAATAAAAAATATTTCAACAATAAAGTGGAATTTTGGAATTTGTTGGAAAAACACGATACTTATGATGATTATTGGAAAAGTAGAAATATTTTACCGAATTTAAAAAATATTAAACCTGCAGTTCTTGTTGTGGGTGGATTGTATGATGCGGAAGATTTATATGGGCCGATAAATATATATAAAACTATTGAAAATAATAATATTGATAATAACACTTCTATTGTGTTAGGTCCGTGGATGCATGGCGGCTGGGAACGAATGGAAGGAAACGGGTTTGGTGATTTTTTGTTTGGGATAAACACCAGCCAATATTACCAAAAAGAAATAGAATGTAAATTTTTTAGTTATTATCTAAAAGGAAAAGGGGAAAAGCCTAATTTTGAAGCTAAAGTGTTTGACACGGGACTAAACAAATGGCAATCGTTTGATAAATGGGAGCCGAATAATACTTTTAGCAGTTACTTATATTTGAGTAATAATAATAAATTGGTTTGGGAAAAAGATAAATTGATTAATGGATTTAGTGAATATAGTGGTAATCCCAAAAATCCGGTTCCATATACTGCCAAATTTCACGATTCGCAGCTTATGTACAATAAGGATTATATGATTGAAGATCAACGATTTGCTTTCACAAGAAATGATGTATTATTTTTTGAAACCGAACCATTAAAAGAAAATATTACAATTGCAGGAAGTATAATTGGAGAGCTTTTTGTTTCTACTACGGGCACGGATTGTGACTGGGTGCTTAAAGTTATTGATGTATATCCTTATAATGCTGAAAATGACGGGGAAGCAGTTAATGATGTTGAACTTGGCGGATACCAAAGACTTATAAGGTATGAAATAATGAGGGGAAAGTTTAGAAATAACTTTGAAAAGCCCGAACCTTTTACTCCGGGTAAGGTAACTGAAGTAATTATTAACTTACAGGACGTTTTGCATACATTTAAAAAGGGTCATAAAATAATGGTTCAAATCCAAAATAGTATGTTTCCTTTATTTGATAGCAATCCTAATAAATTTATGAATATTTTTACTGCAATAGAAAGTGATTTTACGACAGTTACTAATAAAGTTTATTTCACAAAGGAATATCCTTCGGAGATTAGTTTTAGGATATTAAAAAACTAAAACCCGTAAACGGAAAAACCTCCGTCAACAGCTATACATTGACCTGTAATATATGATGAAGCCGGCATACTTAAAAATGCAGCCAAATCTGCAACTTCTTCCGGCTTTCCAATTCTTTTCATCGGGGTTCGATAAAGTACTTCATCAAGATATTCTTTGTTGCTTAAAACAGGTGCAGCCAAAGGAGTATCAATATACCATGGGGCTATCGTATTAACTCTAATATTATCAAGTGCCCATTCGCAGGCAAAACCTTTGCTAAGCTGTATTAATGCTGCTTTTGTGATTCCGTATGGCACACCTGTACGCATAAAAGTAAGCCCTGCTACAGATGCAATATTTACAATTGCTCCTTCTTTTGATTTTTTTAACTGTTCATAACAAAGTCTGCACATTTCAAAAGTTGAATGCAAATTAGTGTTGATTATTTTATTATATTCTTCTTCGGAGTATTCGTTAACTTTTTTGCGGATATTTGTGCCCACGTTATTAATTAAAATGTTTAAACTATCCCAAAGTTCATTTGTTTTAACAACAACCTTATTGCGTCCCTGTTTAGTACTTAAATCGGCAGAAACACCATAAGCTTTATACCCCAAATTTTCCCATTCGGAAACGGTATTTTGTACGTCCTTTTCAGATCGCGCAACAATTAATACTTCTGCTCCAAACATTAATAATTTTTCTGCAATTGCATTCCCTATTCCTTTTGTTCCCCCGGTTACAATTGCAGTTTTATTTTTTAATGTCCATTTCTTGAATAGACTATCATTCATTTTATTTCCGAATTAATTTAAGACAAAGTTAAAATAAGCAAAACCGGTTTGTACGTAAAACACAATCGAAAGTTGTATTTTTGTGAATATAAAAAAGTTGTTTTGAATAAATAAATTACAAAAAAGTAACCGTAAATTTTGTGCCTATATTTTTTTTACTTTCAACACTTATTGTGGCATTGTTTATTTCACAATATTTTTTTACCAAAGCCAAACCAAGTCCGTTGCCTTCGTATCTACGTGAATATCCTTGATCTTCTTGGCTGAAAGGTGAAAACAAATCGACCAGATATTCCTCTGATATTCCTATGCCGGTATCGGATAAAGCAACCGTTAATTTATTCTCTTTTGAACGTTCAATTAATAGTTCGATAGTTCCGTTTTTAGTATATTTAATTGCATTATCCAATAAATTACTAAATATCTGCGATGTTGAATAGTCATCTGCATATACAAAAAAGTCTGTTGTATATAATTTATTGATAAAGTTTAATCTTTTATTATTTATTTCAAATTGGTACTCTTGTATAAGTTTTACCAAAATATCATCGTAAATGTCCAAGTTTCGCTTAATCGGTTCATATGCCCCAACTTGCAGCTCGGCCATGTTCAATATTAAATCTATAGTTCTAATTATACGTAAATTTGCAAGCCCAATGCTGTCAAATGCAATATCCAATAAATCTTTATCTTCTGTATTGATTTTGATAGTTTCCTTAATAAGCCCAAGATAATTCATAATAATACTAATAGGAGTACGAATTTCGTGAGACATTTGAGCAAGAAAGGTCGTTTTTATCTTATTGGCTTTTTCAGCTTTTTCTTTTGCTTCCTTTAATTTTTGTTCGGCAATAACTCTTTGGGTTACATCAGTCACTAATACCAGGCGTGCATTAATTCCTTTATAATTAATAAAATGAGAAGCAATATCAACAAAAATTATGGTTCCGTCTTTTTTTGAGTGTCTCCAATAGTCCGAGTTTTGAACAGTTTCAAATGTTGTTTGTATATTATGCATTAATCGTGCAACTTCTTCCTGTGGTCTAATATCCTTTAGAGTCATTGAAAGAAATTCTTCGCGTGAATAGCCGTAAGTATCAATTGCGGTGTCATTTACATCTAAAAATGCCAGCGAGCTTAAATCGTAAACCCACATCGGATGAGGATTACTATAAAACATTAATCTATAACTTTCTTCAGATTCTTTTAATGTTTCTTGAAATTGAACAGCTTTGGTAATATCGCGTGCAATACCTTCAATGACTGTGGGCTCATTATTTGTGTCATATAACAGTACATTTCTAAATTCAATCCAGATTTCAGAACCATCTTTTTTTTGCCATTTTGAAGTAAATTCAGTTTTGAAGTTTAAAGCAATTAATTTATTATTGGTAATATCGGATTCATCTATATCTAATAAATCCAAACTTAAAGATAAATCATTGTAAAACTCCTGTACTGAGTATCCGGTAATTTTTTCGGTGGAGGGACTTAGATATTCAAAACAAGCAGTCGGATGAAGAATAAACCTATAAATTAAATCTTCTGCATTTTCAGATAAAAGTCGGAATTTTTTTTCACTTTCTATAAGCTTTTTTTCTGCGGTTTCTTTTTCTTTAATTAAACGGCTTTGTTCTAAAGCCCCTTTAATTGCAATTGGAAGTCTGGTTTGATATTGTTTAATTATATAATCAGTAGCACCCGCTTTCATACACTGAACGGCGGTTTCTTCGTTAATTGAACCTGTAAGTATTATAAATGGGATTGCGGGATAAAGAGAATTAGCTATTTTTAGAGCAGACATTCCGTCAAAGGAGGGGAGTGAATAATCGCATAATATTAAGTCGGGAGAATAATTATTTAGTGCGTCTATAAAAGAATCTTTATCATCAACTACGGTATATATAAAATTAAATCCCTCTTTTTTTAATATCCAAGCAGTTAACTCTACATCAGCCGAAGAATCTTCAACCATTAATATTTTAATTAAATTGTCACTCATGTTCAATGCTGTCTGATTAATGCAGAAAATAAATTATCTAATTAATACTTAATAAAAGAACATCAAAATTTTAGGCGGTTTTTTACAAACCGCCTAAAAACAAATATACTCATTAAAAATATTAAGCTTTTTCTTCCCAAATTTGGCTTAAAGTAACAATATTTTTAACCGACATCTCCATATCTTGAATTGCAACAAATTCGGTATTTGCGTGGAAATTATGTCCGCCTGCAAAAAGATTAGGTGTCGGAAGGCCCATAAAACTTAAGCGTGAACCGTCTGTTCCGCCACGAATTGCTGACTGAATAGGTTTAATATTTAATCTGTTTAGCGACTCGATAGCATAATCTTCAACCATTGGATGCTGAACAAGTACGTTTTTCATATTTCTATATTGTTCTATAACGGTAAATTCCAATACTGTACCGGGGAAATCGGCTGCTGCTTTATCAGCAAGTTCTTTTATTAAATTTTCATATTTTGTAAGGTTTGTATCAATAAAATCGCGAATGATAAACTTAAGAACCGTTAATTCTTCATTGCCGTTAAATGCAACGCAATGTACATATCCTTCTCGTCCTTCAGTAGTTTCGGGTGAAAGGGTATCTTTTGGCAAAGATTCAATAAATCGTGTTGCGGCTTTTATAGAATTTACCATAATTCCTTTTGCGTATCCCGGGTGAACGTTAATTCCCTTAAATTTAAGAACAACCGAATCAGCACTAAAAGTTTCAGTTTCTACTTCCCCACGTGTTGAACCGTCGATAGTATAAGCATAGTCGGCACCAAATTTTCTAGCATTAAATTTTTCAGTGCCTCGGCCTACTTCTTCATCAGGTGTAAAACATATTTTTATAGTACCATGCTTAAGCTCGGGATGTAAAATCAAATAATTCATTGCGTCAATAATTTCAGCAATTCCGGCTTTATCGTCTGCACCTAAAAGAGTAGTGCCGTCAGTAGTAATAATATCCAGCCCAATCATATCTTTAAGTTCAGGATTCTTTTCGGGAGAAATTTTAACCGAAGGAGCCTTTGGTAAAACTATTTCGCCACCCTGATAATTTTTATGAATAACAGGTTTAACGTCTTTGCCTGAAACAGCAGGAGATGTGTCAACATGTGCAATAAAACCAATAACCGGAACATTTTTTTCGGAATTTGACGGTAATGAAGCCATAACGTAACCATTTTCATCCATAAAAGCGTCAGTTAAACCTATTTCTTGCAGCTCTTTAACTAAATCTTTTGATAATTCCAATTGTTTTGGATCACTGGGAAATGTCTCGGATTCGTCATTGGATTGTGTATCGTATTTTACATACCTCAAAAATCTTTCAATACAAGTAAAATTATAAGCATTATCAAACATAACTTCCTCTATTTAATTATTCAACTTTATTAAAAATTAAATATATCAGTATTTAGTAAAAAGAGCAACAAAAAACATTTTCTCTTTTTGCATATAAATAAGTATTTATGTGTTTTAGCAAATATAAACGAACATTTTTTTGCAAAAATCCAATTGGTATTGTATATGACAAAAAATTTAGATTACTTTTTTCAAATTATTTTATTAACTTACAAGTTCAATAATTACTGATACTTTGTGCGTAAAATTTAATTGATTTTTATTAAAAATAATGGAATAGAACTATGAAAATTAAACTACTTGCATTAATATTGATTATAACATCGATCAATATGTTTTCACAATCTACTACTCCTCCAAAGAAGGAGTTTAGGGCGGCATGGATTGCTACGGTTACAAATTTAGATTGGCCTGCAAATCCAAATCTCTCTATTGAACAGCAAAAATCTTCATTGATTGCTATGCTTGATGTAATGAAAGCCTGCAATATGAACGTTGCGGTTTTTCAAGTGCGAACCGAATGCGATGCATTATATAAATCAACAATTGAACCTTGGTCGTATTGGTTGACCGGAGCTCAGGGATTAGCCCCGGCTTCTTCGGATTGGGATCCTTTGCAATTTGCAATTGAAGAATCGCATAAACGAGGAATGGAATTACATGCGTGGGTGAATCCCTACCGTGCAGTAAAAACAATTGGCAATTACCCAATTTCAAGCCAGCATATTACAACAACTCATCCTGAATGGATATTAACTTTTTCATCAAGCAAGCTTAAAATTCTAAATCCGGGCATCCCTGATGTTAGAGATTATAACCTTAAAGTTGTTATGGACATTGTAAACAGATATGATGTTGACGGACTTCATATGGATGATTATTTTTATCCTTATGATCCTGTTATCTCAACAGAAGATGCGGCAACATTTCAACAATATCCAAACGGATTTACCAATATTGGAAATTGGAGAAGAAATAATGTTAACGTAATGATGAAAATGGTTATGGACAGTATAAATGCTGTTAAGCCATATGTAAAATTTGGAATAAGTCCTTTTGGTATATGGAAACCGGGTTATCCTGCCGGAATTACAGGCTTAAACTCGTATGATGTATTGTTTGCCGATCCAATGGCTTGGTTAAGAGCAGGTTCAATTGACTATTTGACTCCGCAATTATATTGGAAAATTGGTGGAAATCAGGATTATTCTAAATTAATGCCTTGGTGGGCAGATTCAACTTATAAACATAATAGAATGTATGTTCCGGGTCATATATTTAATGCGGCATTTACAAATACAGAACTTCCAAGACAAGTTACTTTAAACCGCAACAATCCTAAAGTTAGCGGTAGTATGTTTTTTAGGATGGCGTATTTACAATCAAATGATAAAGGTTTTGCCGATTCGTTAAAAAACAACTATTATAAGTATAAATGTATTATTCCTCCAATGAATTGGAAAGATGTTGTTGTGCCAAATCCGCCTCAAAATTTAGCTTATTCACGTGTTGGAAATTCCCCTATAGCAGGATTTAAATGGGATCTGCCAAATATAGCTTCGGATGGTGATTCCGCAAAACGATACGTTCTTTATCAATTTGATAATGCTTTGATTTCTTCGGGTGATATTTCAGACCCTAAAAAAATTATTGATGTTGTAGGAAGCAGAACTGCTCAACCAAAAACTTTAGTTTCGGCAACAGGTGATTATTTCTTTTTAGCAACTTCCCTTGATAGAAATAATAACGAAAGTGATATTAGCAATATTGTGCAGGTAGCTGCTCCATCTGTACCGGCTTTGGCTTATCCTAATAATGGTGCTTTAAATCAACCCGATGATTTGGTAATTAAATGGAATTATGCAAACCCGGCAGCTTCATACCGATTACAAATTTCGGTTGAACCAAATTTTACTACCACTATTATTGACCAAGCAAATCTTACCGATACTAGTTTTGCAATAATAAATTTAATGGGACAAAAAACATTTTATTGGAGAGTAAAAGCAGCAAACGTTGCAGGTGAAAGTGGTTATTCGGAAGTTAGAAGTTTTACAACAGGTTATCCGGTTGCTCCTCTTTTGGTTTATCCAACAAATAATACGTCGGAAATCCCTTTGCAATTTACTTACGTATGGAAAAAAACAGCCAATACTGATTCCTATGGGTTACAAGTTGCGAAAAGCAGAAATTTTGTTGCCGGATCAATTGTATTAGATACCTTAGGGCTGACTGATACAACCTTTGTCGGACAACCATTGGAACCTAATCGTTTCCATTTTTATAGAGTTATAAGCAAAAATAATTACGGTTCTTCATTATGGTCGGATGTTTTCGCTTTTAGAACCCGTGTTGATGATGTAGATGATGAAAATGTATCAATACCAAATGAATTTTTATTAAAACAAAATTATCCAAATCCGTTTAACCCAACAACAAAAATTTCATTTAATTTAATAAATAATGGTTTTACAACTTTGCACGTTTATAACATTTTGGGTGAAGTTGTAGCAACTTTAGTTAATGGGGAACTATCAAAAGGAACTTTTGAAGTTGTTTTTGATGCAACGGGATTGCCTAGTGGAATTTATATCTATTCATTAAAATCCAATGGTAAACAATTAAGCAATAAAATGATGCTTGTTAAATAGTTATGAATTTTTAATTCTAAATTTTGAAAAAAAACCGTATGCGTAAATGCTGCGGTTTTTTTTTGATTCCTATGTGGTGGTTGCTATATACCAAACAGATAACAAAATTGTAAAAGGAATAAAAATATTTAAATTTAGATTAATAAGACAAATATTTGCCGTTTAAGAAGATAAAGATACCGTTAATAAGTGTGAATAATTAAGAATTTGGAAAAACAAAAACCAAAATTGTAATAAATATGTGGCATGGCTCATTTCTGCCAATAGTTAGTAAATGTAACAACTTAAGGGCTTAGTATTGCTGACGTGGTGAGAATTATACGTGTTGCATGCATAAGAATGTGCTTATAAAATTTATATCAAATTTGAATAAAGGTAAATAATAAGAAGAAAAAAATTTACAGCTGACTAAATTTAGTGCAAATTATTACATTTTGAGGGGATATTTATGAAATATCGAATAAAAATTAATAAAAATATTCCACACAAATAAAAATAATTTGACATTAGAATCCGATTATTGTAAATTAAAAATATTAAAACTATACTTTTTAATAATTTATTGGTTGAGGAAAAATAAGATGAAAAAAATGCTATTATTGGTTTTTATTTTGGGAGTTAATAGTTTAATATTTGGCCAATTATTAAATCCGACAGCTTCCTATGATTTATCTTTGCAAGAAACAAACGGAACAACAAATCAGTTGTTTGGAGAGACCGTTATTAATGCCGGAGACGTAAATAAAGATGGTTTTAATGATCTTTTTGTAAGTGCCCCGGGATATGATAATAATAAAGGAAGATGTTATTTGTATTATGGCGGTTCAGCTATGGACAATGTTGCCGATAAAATATTTACCGGTGAAACAATGGGCGATAATTTTGGCTGCTCAATTTCTGCGGGAGATTTTAATAACGACGGGTATGCAGATTTGTTAATAGGTGCTTCCAATACAAATTCTACAGGTGCTGCTTATTTATATTTGGGCGGTAGTGATATGGATGTAACGAGTGACGCTGTTTTTACCGGTCTTGGTAGCGGTGATACCTTTGGATATTCTGTTGCTTTTGCAGGGGACCTGAATGGGGATAGTTGCAATGATATAATAATTAGTGCCCCCAACGTTTTAATAAATATAAATGTTTATGATATAAATAGCGGTAGTTGTTATATCTTTTATGGCGGAACAACATTAGATAACATTGCTGATGTTGAATTAAGTGGAAATTATAGCGGTATATATTTATTTGGATTTAATGTTGCACCTGCCGGAGATGTTAATAATGATGGTTTTGCAGATGTTATTATCAGTGAAAAATTGGCTATAATGAGTGAAAATTGTGTTGTCTTTTATGGTGGTGCCAATATGGATAACATCGTAGATTATGAATTTTGCGGTAGTGAGTGCGAAGGATTTGGCAGCTCAATTTCTTGTTTGGGGGATATTAATAATGACTCAAAAAAAGATATTGTAATTGGGGCATCCGATTTTAATTTTAGCAAGGGTTTTATTTGTGCTTTTTATGGTGATTCAAATGTTGATGGAGTTAGAGATTTGATTGTTGAAGGTGCAGAGAAATTTAGTTCTTTTGGAAAAAAAGCTACTACAACATGTGATATAAATAATGACGGTTATGATGATATTATTGTTGGTGCAGAAAGCGACTCGAATTTTTTATCTTTTAACGTAAAAGGATCCTGTTATGTTTATTATGGAGGAACAGAAATAGCATCAACTCCTTCATTATCATTTAAGGATAATTTGTTAAACACTTATTTTGGTTGTTCGGTTGTTGGAGTAGATTTAAACAATGACGGATATGGTGAAGTAGTTGTTGGCGCAAAAAATCCTACCGGTGACGGTGTTGTTTACATATATGGTCTGATTAACCGAATAAGTGATGTGGAAAATGAAGAAAATTTGGGTGTAAAAGACTATTTATTGCAGCAAAATTATCCAAATCCTTTTAATCCAAGTACAAAAATTTCTTTTAATTTACCTGATGCCGGTTTTGTAAGTTTAGCTATATATAATATGCTTGGTCAAACAGTTAAAGTATTAATAAATGAAGATTTACCTCAAGGAAATCATGAAGTTGTGTTTAACTCGATGGATTTATCGAGCGGAACATATATTTATACTCTTACATATAACGGAAAACAATTAAGTAATAAAATGATGCTTCTTAAATAATTTTGAATTTTAATTCTAAATTTTGAATAAAAAACCGTATGCATAAATGCTGCGGTTTTTTTTTTTGATTCCTATGAGACGGTTGTTTAATGCCATACAGATTACAAAAGTGCAAATAGATAATTATTTGGCTAATGATATGTAATCTTTAGCAGGGTTATGAAATATTAAAAATATATTTGAATAAAGCCCTTTTTTAATATGTAATTTAAAACCTCGAAAGTGGATTTATCTGGGCAGGCTGATTTTTTGCCACAAACTTGCGCCGGATAGCATAATGTTGATTTGTTTGACGGTATTATTTATTGTTTAACAAACAACCCACTCCTAGGTTGTATTCTTGTTTTGTTGGTAATTTGCTAACGACATGTAACCGTTAGCAGGATTAATGTGTTTGCTATCTTAATTAATATGTATTTTTAAAATACAAAGAGCTTTATTCTAACCGGTTATTAATAAGCGAGAATTTAGATTCCAATAATTTTCAATACAAGATTTGCGCTAATATCCGCTGTTTTGGATAACAATACAAATAAAACGAATAAGTAGTTTAGATTATGCGATAAAATGCATTTTAATAAAAAAACATTATGATTTTATGTCATATATTTTAAAGTTGAAAACTACGTAAAAATTATAGATTTTTTTGAAAAAATAATTAGGAAAATGAAAGAAAATGGTTAAGAATTATAAAAAATGTAAAAAGTAATCTAACTTTTTAACAAAAATTACATATTTTGTTTTAAAAAACATTTGCATTAATTATATATTTGCTATAATTTAGGAATAAAGTTATAATTATCTTTTTTATTTGTTATAATGGCGTATGTAATGATACGAAGAACAAAAAATTATGGGAGAAACAGTATATGAGGAAATTTTTACTCCTTAACTTACTAACACTACTTCTACTAGCAATTAATATCAATGCATCAACAACAGGTAAACTAACGGGAATGGTAAAAGATGCCAAAACCGGTGAACCGTTGATTGGTGTAAATATTGTTATAGAAGGAACAAACATGGGTGCCGCATCAAATATTGATGGTTACTATGTAATATTAAACGTTCCTCCGGGAACATATTCGGTCAAAGCATCATTTATTGGTTATTCTTCAATTAGATATACTGATATGAGAATAATGATTGACCAAACAACTACTTTGGATATTGAATTACAAGACCAATCCTTTGAAACAGGTGAAGTTGTTGTGGTTGCAATAAAACCAATAGTCCAAAAAGACGTTTCATCCAGCAGAGTGAGCTTGGATATTAAAGAAATTCAAAATATGCCGGTTGTAAGTGCAGCCAGCGTAATAGGATTGCAGGCAGGTATTCAAGGAATGACAGTACGTGGAAGTTCGAGTGATCAAACTTCTTTTATGGTTAATGGTATTAACTTAAAAGATGAAAGAGATAATACACCATTTACAGCAATTAGTTTTACCTCAATTCAGGAAATTCAGGTACAAACCGGTGGTTTTAATGCTGAATTTGGGAATATCAGAGCAGGATTAGTTAATGTTGTAACAAAGGAAGGGGACAAAAGCAAGTATAATTTTAGCTTTTTAGGTAGATACAGTGCCCCCGGTCAAAAACATTATGGCGATTCTCCAAATTCGTTTGATTCGTATTGGATAAGGCCATATCTTGATGACGCAGTTTGCTGGACAGGTACAACTAACGGCAACTGGAATGATTATACCAAGGCACAATATCAGGAATTTAGAGGCTGGAATGAAGTTTCTAAAGTATTATTAAGTGATAATAATCCTAATAACGATTTAAGTCCTGAAGAAGCACAACGTCTGTTTTTATTTCAGCATAGAAGAGAAGTAGATATAACAAAACCGGATTATGATTTTGATATGAGTTTTAACGGACCTGTTCCTGTAGTTGGAAAAATGCTTGGTGATTTAAGATTTGCAGCTTCTTTCAGAGGAACAAGAGAAATGTATTTAATACCTCTTTCTGTTGATGCTTACGAAGATAATACAACTCAATTAAAACTTACAAGTGATATACTACCCGGAATGAAATTAACCGTTGAAGGATTGTATGGAAAACAAAAGGGTACAAACAGCAGCAGAAGCGGCGGACCCGGTTTATTCCGTTCTTCAAGTGGAATAGCAAGCGAAATGGATATTAGAAGCGGTGCAAGTTATTTGGATGCAAGAGTTTTTGCAACAGATTATTGGTGCCCAAGTAATATTGAAAGGACTGCTTTTGGTGCTAAGTTTACTCATGTTTTAAGTCCAACCACTTTTTATGAACTTCAATTAAGCAGAGTCGGTTCAAAATATGATACAAACCCGGGTACAATACGGGACACATCAAAAATTTACCAATTCGGATCATTATTTACCGATGAATCTCCTTATGGTGCATATAGCGGAACCAGCAGCGGTATAGGTTCTTCAATGAATATGGGCCTTGGATTTAGTAACAGCCGCGATACAAGTGAAGTTACAACTTATTCCGCACGTTTAGATTTAGTAAGCCAGCTTGACAAATTTAATAATATTAAAGCCGGTGTTGAATTTGTTTATACTGATAATAATGTAAATTATGCGTTAGTTGAACCGTCTTTGCCGACTAATAATACACAATCGAAATGGCGTACTTACCCAATACGCGGTGCACTTTATGTTCAAGATAAATTGGAATTTGCCGGAATGATTGCAAATATCGGTTTACGTTTGGATTATTCGCATGCAGGCGGTGACTGGTATAAATTTACTCCATATGATAAAGCATTATCAGGTGCATTATCATCAGGGATTGATACTTTAGTAACAAAAGAAAGTACGGAAAAAATTCTAAGTTTAAGTCCTCGTTTAGGTATTGCTTTTCCAATTACAATTGACAGTAAATTGTATTTTAACTATGGACATTTTAGAAGTCTTCCCGATCCGGAAAATTTGTATTTGTTAAGAAGAAGTCAGGTAAACAATTCTATAGTAAGAATTGCTGACCCTAATAATCCTCTTCCAAAAACAGTTGCTTACGAACTAGGTTATGAGCAAAATTTATTTGACCAATTTTTATTAAGAGTAGCCGGATATTACAAAGATGTTACCGATCAATCACGTTTAGTAACTTTTACAAGCCGAGATAATTCAGTAAGTTATCAAGTTCCGGTACCAAATAATTACCAAGATATCCGTGGTTTTGAAATTACAGCAACAAAAAATAGAGGTTTGTGGGTACAAGGTTTTGTAAACTATACTTACGAAGTAGTTTCTTCGGGTAACTTTGGTTTACCAAGTTATAGCGAAAACCCTGCAATACAACGCGAAATTGAAAGAACAACAACAAATTTTGCACAAACAAAACCAACTCCACGCCCTTACGGAAGAGCAAATATTGATATCTTTACACCTGAAGATTTTGGGCCTGAAGTATTTGGCCAAAAAATACTTGAAGATTGGCGTTTAAATTTATTAGTTTCATGGAAAGCAGGTACATATTTTTCATGGACAGGCCCGGGCGGTGTACAACCGGGTTATGAAAACAACGTTAAATGGAAAGATTATTATAATGTAGATTTGCGTTTATCAAAAACATTTAGACTTGGTGCCGTTAATCTTGAATTTTTTATGGATATGACTAATGTGTTTGGTAACAAATATATGGATTATAGAGCCGGTTTTGCAGATGGAAAAGATTGGGATGCCTATATGAAATCTCTTCACCTAAAAAATGATGTTGTAGGCAGATTTAATTATGGAAATATTCCCGGTGATGACGTTCCCGGCGATTTTAGATCGGGAGAATATATTCCTTGGGACGAAAATGCAAGCGAATCGCAAAAAGATGAATGGCGTAAAAATAAATCATATATAGATATGCCAAACTTAAGTTATTTAACTTTCTTGAACCCAAGAAATATCTACTGGGGATTAAGATTTACCGTAGAGTTTAATTAAGCAATGAGGCTTGGAATGAATAATAAATTAATTAATAAAGTTAAAATAATACTTCCATTTGTTTTGGTATCTATTTTGTTGGCGCAATTAACCACAAATGCACAATATAAAAACAAATGGATGAATGTTGGCTCCTTTCACAATTGGTATAGTGAAATTGGCAGCGAGTTAGAAGAAGCCGGTTTTGTAAAAACACAGCAGGAAGGATTTTCGTGGCCTTCAATTTATCCGTATCAGGATATGCAATGTGCCCGTGGTTTATGGATAGGTGCAAAAGACTTTACCGATGAAAAAGGTGATTTATACTCCTTTAAAGTTGTAACTGCCGGTCCAAGAAATCCATCAGTTTGGGCTTTTTATCCGCAAGAGTTCAAAACAATAGGAAAGTTTCCACTAAGCGAAGTATCGGTTGACGGAAATTTAACCTATCAAAAAGATGTAACAATAGACGATTACGATGCCTCTATGCCTTATGATAGAAAAATTGTAAACGTTGTTAATACTCAATTGGGTATAACAATGACAAGAACAATAAATCAGTTTGCACAGCAGTATAACGATAATTATGTGATTGTTGAATATTTGTTTACTAACACCGGAAATACCGACGCCGATCCCGAAATTGAACTACCGGCTCAAACATTGGAAGGTGTAAATTTTTATTTTTCTCATCGTATGGCTGTAAATAAACAATCACGTTATGTGGTAGGAAACTCAGCCGGTTGGGGTAAAAACACAATGATTGATTCTCGCGGTGACGGAATTAAAGTTGACCCGGCCAATGAAAAATTCAGAGCACAATACATGTGGCATGGTTATACAAGTGAAAAAGTTATAGCCTACGATAATATTGGTGCTCCTATCTGGGCTATTAATTCCGATTCTAAAAAATATTTAGATCCGGGTGATACAGTTGGAAGATTAGGCGCAACACAATTTGCCGGATATTTAACATTATATGCCGATAAATCCGCAACGGAAAAAGTTGATGATATTTCTCAACCGACTACAACAACATACGAAAATAGTGATGATTTGTTGTTTTTAGCCGGCGCAAGCCCATATAATGGCGATAGAATGTCGCAAGAGTATAAATTTATGACAAAAGGACATCCTAAAATACGTCATGCCGATTTAGTTGAACCAAGCGGTGATTATTCTTTACAAAAAACCGATCCCAATATGGGCAACTCCGGGGGTTATTCAATTGATAACGGTTATGGCCCTTATACTTTGGCACCGGGTCAAACAATACGAATTGTTGTGGCAGAAGTAGCCGATGGAATGAGCTATTCGGAGCAGCTAAGAATAGGCAAGTTATTTAAGAAAGGTTCAATGTCTGCTATTGATAAAAATAAAGAAGTTATGAAAGGCAAAGACTCGTTATTTAGGTCATTTCGCAGGGTAATAGAAACCTTTAATGCCCTTGAAAGCGGAATAAATATACCGCAGCCTCCTAGACCGCCAAAGATGTTTAATATTACTTCCGGCGGAGATAAAATATCTTTAGATTGGACAGTTGACGATTTAGATCCAAATCCGGCTGCCGGTTTTGAAATTTACCGAGCACTTGGCAACGTTGATAGTGTATATTATAAAATATATGAAGCCGGTGCAGACGAAAGATCTTACGAAGATAAAAATTTAATACGCGGATTTAATTACTATTATTATATAGTAGCTATAGGTCCTCCTAATCTAACAGGTGGCCCGGGTACTCCTGCAGGCAGATTAAGAAGCGGCAGGTATTTTACACAGGCATATGATCCTGCAAATTTACAGCGTATGGCTGGTACAAGTTTATCACAAATACGAATTGTACCAAATCCTTATAATATTTCCGCACGCAGCAGCGTTCGTTTTCCCGGTGTAAATGACGAAGATAAAATAGCATTTTATAATATTCCGGGACAGTGTACAATTGAAATATATACCGAACTTGGTGAATTGATAAAAACAATTGAGCATGTCAATGGAAGCGGTGATGAATTCTGGTATTGTGTTACATCTTCAAACCAGATAGTTGTTAGTGGTATTTATATAGCAGTTGTTACCGATAAGCAATCCGGTGAAAAGCATATTTCAAAATTTGCCATAATCCGCTAAATTAACGAATTAGAATTAGGTAAAAAGATGAAGAAAAATATAATAATAATAGTTTTGATAATAATGGGGCTTGTAAATATTACAGCCCAAGAAAGAAAAAAACTTGCTCAAACCGGAATGAAATTTTTGAGTTTATCTACGGATTCAAGAGCAAGTGCATTGGGTTCTGCAGTTACTTCTGTAGAAAGCGGAGCTACTGCAATGTTTTATAACCCTGCAACAATGGCTTATACTAAAAATAACGTTGAAGCAACACTTGGCAGTGTTGGCTGGATTGCAGATATTGATTATATTTATGGAGGTATTATATATGCTCCGTTTAATGCCCAATATGGAGTTTTTGGATTTTCGTTTACAAGCGTTGACTATGGTGCTTTAATAGGAACAGTAGTTGCCCCTAATGAAAACGGATATTTGGAAACCGGAACATTTAAACCGACAGCATATTCGGCCGGTATTAGTTACGCAAAAGCCCTTTCCGATAAATTTTCTGTTGGTGGCAGCGTTAAATATGTAGCGCAAGATTTAGGTTCAAGTGTTACAGATATTGATAATGAAGGAAAATATACTAAAGAAAACAACTCGCTTAATTCGGTTGCTTACGATTTTGGTATATTATACCATACCGGTTTTAAAAGCTTAAATTTTGCAATGAACGTTAGAAACTTTTCAACTGAAATAAAATATAAAGAAGAAGGATTTCAACTTCCTTTGACTTTTAGAATAGGTCTTTCGGTAGATGCTATGGATTTTATTGAAGAAAAAAGCACTTTACACCAGTTATTAGTTTCGGTTGACGCAGTTCACCCGCGTGATTTTGCCGAGCAGGTTAATGTTGGTTGTGAATATACTTTTATGAAAACTTTCTCATTACGTGTTGGTTATTCTGCTCCAAACGATAATTTTGGTTTTACATCCGGTTTTGGTGTAAAATTTGGTGACGATGTAGTTAATTACGGTTTAGATTACTGTTATACAGATTTTGATACTTTTAGTGATGTACATAGAATAACTTTTAATGTTGCAATCAAATGATAAATATTGTTATAATTAAATAATGGAAAAATTTTAATGGTAATTTTTATGAAAAAATTATTTAAACTTAAAGTCAAAAAAACAAACATTTTTTTGACATTAATCTGTTTAATTTCACTGCTGGCTGTAAGCTGCAGCGAAGATACAACGCCAAGTTTATATGATGCAAATAAACCGGCTGGTTTAACTCCGGTTATTACATCTGTAACGCCGGCTGATAGCGGTTTGGCAGGTATCTCAGAAATTACTATAACAGGTTCAAATTTTTCAGCTGTAAAAGAAGAAAATATTGTTTATTTTAATGGTACTACCGCTACAATATTAGATGCTTCTCCTACACGGTTGATAGTAAAAGCTCCAAATGTAGTACAAGATGATATGTCGCTTCGAATTTCTGTTTATAAGGTCGCTTCGTTTAGCAATGTTATTAAATATAAATTACAGGCCGCTGCTAAACTTGTGTATGAATTTAAGGATTTTGAAGTGCCATGGGGTATAACAACAGATGCTTTGGGAAATCTTTATATGTCTTTTAATTTTCAAGGCGGTACCGGTGGTACACAGATATTAACTCCTGCCGGTAAATTAAGTGAATGGGCACCAAGAGGTTCGGAAACATTCCATTCGGCAATAAAATGGGGACCCGATGGCTCAATTTATGCTGCACGCCGTCAAAAAGTGATATTCAAAATTACTGCCGGTGCTAAACCTGTTACTTTTGTTTCTGCCGGTTTAGGTGTAATTACCGATTTTGACTTCGATCCTGATGGGAATATTTGGGCCGGTGGTGGAACTGAAACTACACCAAATGATGCCATATATAGAATAAAAGAGAATAAAGATGTAAAAGCGTTTCCATTTGTCGGTAATGTAAAATCTGTTAGGATATTTAAAGAAAATGCAGTAGATTTGTATATATATGTTGCAGCAACAAAAGATAATGAACAAGTTATTTATCGTGCACAAATATTTTCTGCAGACGAAATTGGTTCTTTTGAAAAATATTTTTCATTTACAGAGGTTTATGGAACTGAGTTTCCCGGAGTTTCTGTAAATGCCATAACTTTTGCTGAAGATGGTGATATGTATGTTGGAACAAATATGACAGATCCTATTACGGTAATTCATCCGGATAAAACGTACGAACCGTTATATACCGGAGTATTAAGTACGAATGTATTATTATTTGCGTGGGGACCGGGAAATACATTATATTACACCCGGGGAACAGAATCAAAAACTCAAGTAGTATTTAAGGTGGACATGCTTAAAAAAGGTGCACCTGATTACGGAAGAGATTGATGATTACTGTATTATAAATTAATTTACAATCATATATCTTAGGAGTAACTATGAGTAAAAAACTAATCACTTTATTTGCTTTTCTTATGGCTTTTAGCATAATTAAAGCTCAATTCACTTATCAAGGTGTCTTTCCTCCCCCTAGTCCAGACACTTTGAAGTTTCAAACACACGGAATGGCCGTTGATCCTGACGGAAAAGTTTGGGTTAACAGTTATTCAAAATTAGACAGTGTTTTTACAGCTGGCGGTGTAAAAGTACTAGTATCAGCAATTTATGTTTATAATGCCGATGGTACACCGGCTTCATTTTCACCAATTCGTATCTTAACAAAAGATGGCGTTTCGGATACACTTAAAGGAAACGGACGCGGAATGGGAGTTGATAAAGACGGTAACGTATTACACTCACAAAGCGGTCCAAATATGTTATATAAAATTAATTACCTAACCGGTGAATTAATGGCAAAAGCAACAATGCCAAGTTCTCCAACAGCCGCTATGGGCGATGCTAATGGTAATATTTATTGTGCATGTGTTGTTCCCGGTAATCCTTTAATTATGTTTGATTCTGACCTAAACGTATTATTGAATGGTATTGATGCAACAGTTGGTTATTCAAGAGCATTTGCAATATCATCAGACGGTAATACTGTTTATTGGGCAGGTTATGATAAAGGAAATATCAAAGTTTATACTCGTGCTAGTGAATTTGATCAATTTGCTTTAGCCGATTCTATTGCTGAAGGTGCAAAAGCTGAATCATTTAATTGGGACAAAAAGAATAAAAGCTTATGGTTTAGTGCCGGTTCTGTAAACGATCCGCCATTTAACATGTTTACAAAAGGCAGCTGGTATGCTTACGATTTTGCAAACAAAACAGTTATTGATAGTTTTAAATTAAACTTTGGTAGTTATTCTCTTGAAGCTAGACCAAGAGCCATTGTATTTAGTAATGACGGAAATACGGCTTATGTAGGTACTTTCGGTGTTGCCGGATTCCCTGCAGTTCAAGTATTTACACGCGATATTACACCTACTTCAGTTACTTTTAATGTTAATATGAGTGTACAGATTACTAATAGTACATTTGACCCTGCAACCGGGCACGTATATGTAGCAGGTAGTTTTACAGATTGGGGAACAAGCCAATTAGAAATGACAGATCCTGATGCCGACAAAATTTATTCTGTTACTGTTCCTAATTTGGAACCGGGTACAAGAACATCTTTCAAATACCGTAACGGAGAAGGTTGGGAAAATGATCCTAACAGAGAATATGTAGTTGTTCCAAATGGTTCTTATACCGATTATTATGATAGAGATTTAGGCGGTGGTATACCAATTACATTAATATTTGAATGTAATATGGAACTAGAAATTGTTGCCGGAAGATTTAATCCTTCTACTGACGTATTAAGTGCTCGCGGAACTTTTAACGGCTGGTCGGGTGATGCAACTATCATGACTCCTTCAATCACTAATCCAACTACTTACGAAGGTGTTGCAAGTGCTTCGTTATTAGCTGATGACGTTATTAAATATAAATTTGCTTATGTAACTACTGCCGGTACTACTTGGGAAAATGGCGACGACGTTGCTTATACCGTAACCACCGGTGATATAAATGCAGGAATGATAGCACTAAGTCATTCATTTAATAATGCAAATTTACAAAATGTTACACATCAGGCAACAGTAATTAGAATTTCTGTAAATATGGCTAATGCAGTTAATGCTATAACTGTTCAACCATTCCCAACAATAGAAAATGTATTTGTTTGCGGTGCAGTAACTCCTTTAATTTGGCCTGATGGCGGATGGCCTAATGCTGATTCACTTAAAGCTATATTCTTAAATGATAGCGGATTAAATGGTGACTTAGTTGCAGGTGACGGTTTATGGTCAAAAGAAATTACTTTCCCACAATATACTTTAACCTCTTTCCAATTCAAATTTGGTGCTAACTGGGGTTTACCATCTAATGGCGGAAGTAATGATAACGAATCTTCAACAGGAGTAAATCACTCTTTTGTTGATATTCCAAATGAAGCTACATACGTTGAAGCTCCTTGTGTTTGGGCTGATATGTCTCCTTGTCCTTTTACTGGTGTTGAAAAAGAAAATGATAATTTACCTTCTACATATTCATTAGAACAAAATTATCCAAACCCATTTAACCCATCTACAACAATTAACTTTAGCATTCCACAAGCTGGTTTGGTTACTTTAAAAGTATATGATCTTTTAGGTCAAGAAGTTGCTTCTTTAGTAAACGACGAATTAGCTGCAGGTAATTATAATGTTAATTTTAATGCTTCAAGCTTAACAAGTGGTATCTACTTCTATTCAGTTACCTCTAATAACTTTGTTGCAACTAAAAAAATGATGTTAATAAAATAAGATCTCTTATTTTGGTATAAAACGCAAAAGCCGGCTGAATAAGTCGGCTTTTGTGGTTTTAAAGTATAGTCAATTTAATACTAAAATCGAATATCCATTTGTTGCATAAGATTTTTGTACATCAAGAATAAAATAATTCAAATAAAGACAAAGTATTTTGCCAATTTTGCTTAAATTGCAATTATAATTTTATAATAATTGAGTATTTATGTACATTTTAGGTATATCTGCTTTTTATCACGATAGTGCCGCCGCATTACTAAAGGATGGCCAAATAATTGCCGCCGCACAGGAAGAAAGATTTACAAGAAAAAAACACGACCATAGATTTCCGGTACATGCAGTAAATTATTGTTTGGATTATGCCGGAATAACCATAGATGAAATAACATACGTTTCGTTTTACGATAAACCATTGTTAAAATTTGAAAGACTGCTTGAAACATATTTAGCTTATGCTCCAAAAGGGATCAGGTCGTTTATTAAAGCTATGCCTCTTTGGATAAAAGAAAAAATATGGATGAAAGAGTTAATCAAAAAGGAATTAAATTACAAAGGACTTATTTTATTTCCTGAACATCATCAATCGCATGCAGCAAGCGCGTTTTACGCATCTCCTTTTCAAGAAGCTGCATTTTTAACTATTGACGGTGTGGGTGAGTGGACTACAACAAGTTTTGGCGTTGGTAAAGGTAATGAGTTAAAAATATTAGCCGATATTAAATTTCCTCATTCCCTGGGGTTATTATACTCTGCATTTACGTATTACACCGGGTTTAAAGTAAATTCCGGCGAATATAAAGTTATGGGATTGGCACCATACGGAGAACCGAAATATGTGGATTTAATTTTAAATGAACTTTTGGATTTAAAAGAAGACGGTTCATTTAAAATGAATATGAAATATTTTGATTTTGCAAGCGGTTTGACAATGACAAATAATAATTTTAATAAGTTATTTGGTGGTGAACCCAGAAAACCGGAAAGTAAATTAACACAGCGCGAAATGGATTTTGCCCGCTCGATACAAGATGTTACTGAAATTATTATGCTTAAAATGGCAAAACATATAAAAAAAGAAACAAATGCAAAATACTTATGTTTGGCCGGTGGTGTAGCCTTAAATTGTGTTGCTAACGGTAAAATATTACGTGCCGGTATATTTGATGACATATGGATTCAACCGGCCGCAGGAGACGCAGGAGGAGCCTTAGGTGCTGCATTGTTTGTGTGGTATCAATACTTAAATAATCCGCGTAAGGCAGATAATAAATCGGATTTTATGCAGGGAGCTTATTTAGGACCGGAATACGATAATGAATATATTAAAACGTTTTTAGATAAAAATAATATTGTTTACAAAAAATATGAAGATACAACATTAACTAGTAAAATAAGCGATATACTTTCTGAAGAAAAAATTGTTGGTCTCCTTTACGGAAGAATGGAATTTGGCCCGCGAGCTTTGGGTGGGAGATCTATTATAGGTGATGCAAGGTCAAAAAAAATGCAGTCTGTAATGAATCTTAAAATAAAATTCAGGGAAAGTTTTAGACCTTTTGCCCCAAGTGTTTTAGAGGAAAAAGTAGCCGACTATTTTGAACTGGACAGACCTAGTCCCTACATGTTATTAGTTGCAGATGTAAAAAAAGAAAGACAGCTAAAAATGAGTGATGATGAAGAAAAATTATTTGGAATTGATAAGCTGAATATTATACGAAGTGATATTCCCGCAATAACACATATTGATTATTCTGCAAGGGTTCAATCGGTAAATAAAAACACTAATCCGTTTTATTACAATATTATTTCGGAATTTGACAAAAAGTATGGCTGTGGAGTAATTGTTAATACTTCTTTTAACGTACGCGGCGAACCTATTGTTAATACACCCGAAGATGCGTTTAAGTGTTTTATGCGTACTAATATTGATTATTTGGTTTTAGGTAGTTATTTACTTGATAAAAACCAACAGAATGATTTATTAAATGATTCTGATTGGAAAAAAGAATTTGAATTGGATTAAATATGATTAAAGAAGAAATAAAAAGCATAAAAAAAACCAGTAAAGATATTATAAATTTTGGTTTATTAATTGGCGGAATAATTGCCCTTATTGGAGCTGTTTCAATCTTTTATAATTCTCCTGCATTTATGTATTTAATACCGCTCGGGATGGTTATAATGGCTATTGGATTTATTGCCCCGGTTTTATTAAAGCCTATATATATATTGTGGATGATTATAGCAGTATTGCTTGGTTTTGTTTCAACGCGTGTAATACTTTCAATTTTATTTTATTTAATAATAACACCTATGGCGTTAATATTTAAAATGATAGGAAAAGACCCTCTAAATATTAAAATAGATAAAACAAAAACCAGTTACTGGGAATACAGAGAAAATAAAAAATACGAAAAAATAGAAACGGAAAGACAATTTTAATGAGTAAATTAAGTATAATATCGGAACTGTGGGCGTTTTTAAAACATCGAAAAAAATGGTGGTTAATGCCAATTATATTCTTTTTAGTGTTGTTGGGCGGATTAATAATTTTAACACAAGGTTCGGCTTTAGCACCCTTTATTTATGCTATATTTTAATTATAATATAGCATAAATAAAAAATAGCTTAGACGTTATCTTGCAAAAACTTTTAGCTGTTTTTGTAATTGTAACGCACCGGGGAAATTTGGATTAACATTAAGACATTGATTAATTTTTAATAATGCTTTGTTAAAATCTTTTTGTTTTACATAAGCTCCGGCAAGATTAAATAAAATTTGCGCATCTGTATTGTTAAATCCTAAACTCTCTTCTAAGTATTTAATTGAAGAAGCAATTTTGTTTTGCGATAAATCGATAATCCCAAGCCATTTTGTATTAAAAGCATTAGGAGTTATATTGTATTCCTTTTCAAGATAAAAATAAGCTTTATCAAACGCTTTTACTTGTAATAATTGATTATATGTTATCGGATAATAATCGGTAATAACAGGATAAATGTCTATTAATAGATCCATTTCGTAAATAAATTTATCAACATTACCATGTGCTAAATACCAAACCGCAGCATTTCGATGTGCTTTTTCCCAGCTAAGTTTACTATCAACAACATATAAAGATAAACTATCTAAATAGTTTTTAATATTAAAAAGTTGTAAAACTTCCGGTACTGCAAGCCGTCTTTCTATATAAGGCCAATCGCTTTTTAATATTGTTATTCTATATCGTGTTATTAATGAATCGAGATGGGAGAATTTTAGTTTAGATAAAGCAGCAATATTTTGTTCTTCCAAAGGAATATTGGTGGAATAGGGTGCCGGCAAATAATTGCTTTTAACCATTTGTTCAAAATATAATTTACCCATAAAATTGTAACCGCTAATAGTCGGGTGCAAATGGTCGGTCATCAGATCGTTGCCCGGTATGCCGTATTTACTGATTGAACAAAAAGCCGAATCAATATTTACAACCGGAATATTAAATTCCTTCCCCAATTGTTTAATTGAATAATTTATTTGTTCGGGAGCTCTAAAACGCAACATATCCAAATCTTTGGCTTTTATAAAAAGCTTTTTAGCTTCCTGAATGTCACCCTGTTTTAGTCTTTCTTTGGCTTTGTTGTACACCGACATTGCGTTTTCGGTTTTGTGTGATTTATCGGAAATGAATGGCTTTTGATCTAACAAATTGCAGGTTAAATTACCTAAAATTACCGGAATATGTTTTCCTTTTAACATATCAATCATATCGCGCATATTACCATCAAATTGTTTTAAGCCCAATATGAATTTGTTAGAATTGATAGGTATATATTGGTCTTTTGCCATCCGCGACATTAACGTTCCCTTCTCGGCGGAATCATCACCGGAAAATAGACTTATTCCTGTTTTAATAGTATTTCGCAGTAGTTCAATGGTTTTATATTCATTTAGTGAAAGCATCAGATTTACAATACTTCTATAGGCACCAAGAGATTCCATAGACCCAACACCAAGAGCACCGTAATATTCGTTGTGCCCAACATAAAAAATAACTAAATCGGGTTTTTGTTCAATTACTCCCGGCAACAAATTACGTAAAGTATAAGTGTTAATTGCCGACATCGAAATATTAACCATTTCGATATATTTGTTCGGATAAAGAAGTTGCAGTCGTTTTTCGATATATCGCGGAAAAGTACCACCGGGTGCAGAAGGAAAACCTGCAGCACTGCTTTCGCCAAGTACAAAAACACGAAAAGTATTAGGGCGTTTGTTAATATAAAATATATCTTTTGATGAATATGGAATTCCTTTTGTAGAATAAAAATAACGATACGCAATATCCGGATTAAGCATATATTGGTCTTCGGTAGCTTTTACCCATTGGTCGATGTTTTGGCCGTAATTAAACATTCGTAAACTAAATTCAAGAAGCACAAAAAATAAAACAGGAATTAATAAAGTTATCAAATAAAACCATTTAGGTGTGGCTTTTTTTATTTTTACGGAAACCGGATTGTCGATTGGTTTGCTTAAATGCTTTTTTGATTTGCTGATTTTTGAACTCAATTTTCACCAATAAAATTAAATATAAATTTTAAATTTAAAAATTAAAATAGTAAAAATAATTAACCGAAACAGGAATATATTATTTGTTTAATTGGATAAGAGCACTCTTTATAAGATCTTCTAAAGAGATAGCCGGCTTTTCATCAATTATCTGTTTAATAATTTTTTCAGAAACTTTAGGGGAATAACCCAGCATATTTAATGCTGAAACGGCATCGTTTTTTACAGTATAGGCTTTTGTTGAGGTTGTAGTGGATATATCGTCGGCAATAAGTCCCATTTTATCTTTAAGTTCCAAAATTAATCTATCTGCCGTTTTTTTACCAATACCCGGAATAGCTTTAATGCGGGCGGCATCACCAAACTGAATTGCGTTTTTTAAATCATCGGTTTGAATGCCTGAAAGTACACCAAGGGCAAGTTTTGGACCAATTCCGTTTATGGAAATTAAAAGCTCAAACATGTCTTTTTCGGTTTGAGTAAAAAAACCGAACAAATCCAAACTGTCTTGTTTAACGCTAAGGTATGTATAAACAGAAACGGGATTTTCTTTGGAATTAAGTTTTTCGTAAGTATTTAATGAAATATGTACAATGTAACCAACTCCATTTACATCAATTAATAAACGAGAAGGAATAAGAGAAATAATTTTGCCTGTTAAATACCCAATCATAAGCTACCCCTTAATAATTAAATGTGGATTTGCGTCGATAAACGATTTCCATGAACCGCTTTTTGTATTAAAACTTTTATACCTAAAGGCATGGCATATTGCAGAAGCAAGAGCATCGCTTTCATCTAATTTAGAAAATTCCTTATCCAAATGAAGCAGCGTTTTTACCATATAATTAACTTGTTCTTTGGAACTTGAACCACTACCTACAATTGCTTTTTTTATTTCACGCGGAGAATATTCGTTAACCGAAAGTTTATTATGCATTGCTGCAAGAATGGAAACACCCCTTGCATAACCTATTTTAAGAACGGATTGAACGTTTTTGCCAAAAAATGCGGTCTCAATTGAAAATTCGGTAGGTAAATATTTTGTCATTACGTCATTTAGTTCGTTATAAATAATTTCAAGCCTAACAGGCATTGGCTGTTTTGAGGATAATTTTATTATTCCCGAGCTAATATATTTTAATTCTTTATCGTAATGGATAACCCCGTAACCTGTAAATAAAGTTCCGGGGTCAACACCTAAAATTATCACAAAGTTTTCCTAAAAATACTATTCGGCAAATTCGGCATTGCTATAAACGTTCTGAACGTCGTCGCAGTCTTCTAAAGCATCAATTAATTTCATTACTTTTTCAGCATCTTCACCGCTAACTGTAATTGAGTTTTTCGAAAGCCATTGTAATGAAGCATTGTCAATATGAAGACCTTTTCCGGCAATAGCTTTTCGGACGGTTTCAAAACTTTCAATACTTGAAGTAACTTCAAAAAAATCGTCTTCGGTTGATAAGTCATCGGCACCGGCATCAAGTACAATTTCCATTAAATCATCTTCGGTTTTACCCTGTGTGGCCAAAGTAATAACACCTTTTCTATCAAACATCCATGCAACAGAACCGGCCTCGCCAATACTGCCGCCATATTTAGAAAGAAGATGTCTAACTTCTGCAACAGTACGATTTTTGTTGTCTGTAACGCTTTCAATCATAATAGCAACACCGGAAGGTCCATAACCTTCATAAGTTATTTCAAGATAATTAACGCCTTCAAGTTCACCGGCAGCTTTTTTAATTGCTCTATCAATATTGTCTTGCGGCATATTTGCTCCTCTTGCGTTATCAACAACAAGACGAAGACGCGGGTTACCTATTACGTCGGGTCCTCCCTGTCGCACGGCAACAGAGATTTCTTTAATAAGTTTAGTAAATAATTTTCCGCGTTTGGCATCCAGAACGGCTTTTTTCCTTTTAATTGTAGCCCATTTTGAGTGTCCTGACATAAATACTCCTACTTTTTAATCATTATTTTCACTTATTCTAATATCTTTAATCCTCAATTGAGGATAACTTTTTCCGTCTTTAACAATTTTATCAATTGTGTACACAATATCTATTAAATTTTTATCTTTATCAATATCGTCGGCAAAATAACTAAGATTAAAACCAATTGCATCAAAAACTTTATCGCTGTCAAATTGTTTAACAACCAGCACTAAATGATTTAATCCTACAATACGGGGTGGATAAACAATTTTAACTTGTTCGGTTAAAAAAGTGGGGCGTAAATTGCCCGGTCCAAATGGAGCAAACTGACCAAGTATTCTAACAAATTTTGGAGTTATTTCGCTAAAAGTAAGCTTTGAATCTATTAAAATTTCGGGCATAACGCTATTTGAGTTTAGAGTTTTTCTTAGTATATCCGAAAATCTGGTTCTAAACTCATCAATTTTATTTATTTCTAAGGCAACTCCTGCAGCAGCTTCATGTCCGCCAAATTGCAGTAACAGGTCGTTACATTTTTCTAATGCTTGGTAAATATTAAATCCCGAAACACTTCTTGCGCTGCCTTTAGCTACTCCATCAATTGTAGTAAGCATTACGGCCGGACGGTAATATTTTTCAACTAACCTGCTTGCAACAATACCAATAACACCGGGATGCCAATTGTCGTCATGCAATACAATACCCATGTCGGTATTCAGATCAATTTTGGTGCTTACCATATCAAGTGCATGCGAAAAAGTCATTTCGTCAATTTTTCTTCTTTCGTAATTTTCTTCTTCTAATATTTTTGCAAGTTTGGCGGCTTCAGCATGATTGGAAGTAGTAAATAATTCAACAGCACGATTTGCGTCTCCAAGTCGGCCGACTGCATTAATGCGCGGAGCAATTGTAAACACAATTTGTCCGGCAGATAAATCGCCCGGTTCCATACGCGAAATACGAATAAGCGCCAAAATACCCGGCCGGGGATTTGAGTTTATAAGCTCTAATCCTTTCATAACCAAAGTTCTGTTTTCGTCTAATAATGGAACAATATCTGCGGCTCCGGCAAGTGCAACTAAATCCAAATATTGTAAAGGATTATCTTTTTTACCTATTTTATGACCGACTGCACGAGTTAATTTAAAAGCAACCCCGGCACCCGATAGATATTTAAACGGGTAATTACAACCCGGTTTAAGGGGATCTAAAACGGCCAATGCGGCAGGTAAAATTTCTTTTGGCTTATGATGATCACAAATTATTACGTTAATTCCAAGCGTGTTTGAATATGCTACTTCCTCAACGGCAGTAATTCCGCAGTCAACCGATATTAATAAGCTTGCGCCTTTTGCTTTAATTATATCAATACTTGTAATAGAAATCCCATAACCTTCAGTTAAGCGGTTAGGAATATAAATAAAAACATTTGCACCTAAATCTTTTAAAAAAAGATACATTAACGACGCAGCACAAGTGCCATCTACATCGTAATCGCCATATATGCAAATCGTTTCATTATTGGTAATAGCTTCAATAACCCTATTTGAGGCTTCATTCATACCATCCATTAAAAACGGATCGTATAATGATTCCAAGGTAGGACGGAAAAAGCTTTTGGCCTCAAAAAAACCCTTAACATCCCTGTGGATCAGCAGTCGTGCTAGAACGTTTGATATATTAAGACTGTCAGCCAAAGCCAATACAGTATTAATATCAGGTTCGTCTTTAAAAATCCATCTCTTTTTGAGCATTTTCCTCGTCAAAAGGCGAAGAAAGATGATGATTCATTCAATAAGCCGGATTCTGTATCTGCAAGCAGATAGCAATTATTTATCTAGTTAATGGATTACTCCATTACTCGAGCGGTCTACCCGAAAAGATTTCAAAGCGAACAACCCTGTTTCCGTTACCGGAAAACTTTTCATCTTGACCTTGCTCCGAGTGGGGTTTGCAATGATATACATAAAGTATACTCCTATTTATTAGGACCACCTATATTACTATAGATGCGGTAGGCTCTTAACCTGCCATTTCACCCTTACCCTGTTAAGGGCGGTATATTTTCTGTTGCACTTTCCGTAGCCAAAAGTTTGCACTTTCAGCCCCCGGGCGTTACCCGGCACCCCGTTCTGTGGAGTCCGGACTTTCCTCTACTCTAGTAAGTTTACTACGAATAGCAATTGCCTTTTCTGAATCATCAAAAATCTTCTACCTAATTAATTAATTTTACATCTTTTTCAATAGTTTAAATATAATAAAATTAATAGCTTAAGTCATTAACAAAATAGCTAATAATTTTTTTATTTTGATGGATTTGCAGCAATTACGTAAAAAAAGTTTTATAACAGCTAAAGGAAATTTTAATTGAATATAAAAAAAATAATATGTGGTTAATTTCTTATGGGATTTTTAGTAAATAGGCTCTAGGGAAGATAAACGCTTTGACTAAGTTGTTAATTGTTATTTCAATTAGGCTAAAGCTAGTATCTGCTTTAACATAATTTGCTAATATTAGGATATAGGATTTTTTCTAAATTGCAAAATTCTTTCTTTAGAGCGTTACGGATTTTTTGTATATCTAAAGAGTTAATTAAATTATTTGAATTGTATCCCTTCTGATAAATTCTATTGCCCTTTTTAAAGAGATATTGTATCTTCTCTAAACCATTTTTGCCTTTAATTTTAGAAGGTCGTTTAATCTTTATATTTGTACATATTCCTTCAATATCGTATAAAAGCCAATCCTCAATCATTTTTTCGGCTTTAATATGATAAACTTTAAGTGCGTTAAGCGAATAAAGCCTATCTTCTACTGCTTTTCCAATTAATGGGCGGTTTAGCTGCATATTCAAATACATCGGTGTCGTAAGTAAGAAAAACGAAATGATTAAAATTAGGATATTTTGCATAAATATCATTTTTAAAATAAGCACATACTTTTTTTCTGTATTGTCCTACACCCCTCAAATTTTTTATGAGATAAGGGATCTTAGGCTTCCCAAATTTTTTTGAGTAATAATCGATAACTCTTTTGTAAAACAGACTATCGGTTTCTCCTTCAGTAAAAATAACACAAAAATTTTTTAATTCAGGAGACAATTAAAAATCTCCAACCTGATAATTAAAATATTCATCTAGAAAATTTTTATCAATTTCGGGCTGTAATAATAAATCAAAAAGATAGTCACCAAGTGAGATATTCTCTTCGCTTACAATGTTCAATATACTCTTTTGTTTGGTGGATTTTAATTTCGAAAAACCTGCAAGTCCTTTTTTGTTTGGAAGACCTAAATATGCAGAATCAAGAGGCAAATACTGTATTAAATATGGAGAATGACTTGAAATAAGTATCTTAACCTTAGATGCGATTTCAGTTAGAATGATTAATAATTTTTGTAATAAACTTGGATGTATTGAATTCTCTAATTCCTCATATGCTAATAAGCAAGTATTATTGTCGTCTTTACTAACAGCCAATGCTAATATGGCTAAAATCCTCTTTGTTCCGGTTGAAAGATATACGATGCTAGTTTCTTGATTGTTGTTGATTTCCTTAACTCTTAAATCATAAATTTTCTCGGGTAATTCAAATGGAGGATCTTCAAGGTTTTTATCATTTGCCACTTTCTTAAGATCAATTTCGATTGGTTTGATATATTCAATTTCCGGGATTAGATCGATAAGGGAATTAATCAGAAGTTGATATTGAGAGGGTTTGTCTTTTTTAAGGAAATATAAAAATTTCAAAATATTTCTGCCATCATCGAGATCGCTAGATGGATTATTGGTAATGTTAATTCCTCCAACAAAAAAATCAATATCAAACAATTTAGAAATGTGTAAATCAATAGACAAAAAACTTTTTAAATAATAATTATAGAAAAGAGAATCATAATTGGATAGCTTATTTAATAATAGCTCATCATCATTTATTAATATTTGGGTATCGCATCTTCCTTTTGGAGAGGATAGATAAGTCGCATTATTTTGATTCCTTCTAAATAATAGCTTGAATTTTGAGTTGGGGGAATCTCCTTTAATAGAAAATGATTCACTAATAACTTTGCCTGGATTTTTCTGTTTTGTTTTTGCCCACTCCAATTCCAATGAATATTTAATTAGTTGGTCTTTTTTGTTCTCCTTTAATCTGGCAATAAATTCAAAATAGAAATTTGTAGTGTCGTTAAATTTATTAATTGGAATGACAAAAGGACTATTTAATAGCTCTTTTCTTTGTCTTGTGCTAGAATGAATGAACGTTTGAGCAAAGTCAATTCCGTCTAAAAAATTCGATTTGCCGTAATTATTGGGGGCTATTAATGAAATAATATTATTGCCTAAAAAATTAATAGTGGTTCTTTTTAAATTCTTAAATCCACCGATAGTTATTTCTATGAGTTCCATATCCACGAGCTAATTGTTTGCGTATGTTTAGTTAATCTGGCTAAAATTAATGAAAATTATCATATTATGCAAGAAAAATTTGCATATGATTAAGAAAAAAAAATATATTAGCGGCTTTTTTAGTAAAAATTTTGTTTATTTAACCAAAAATATATTTTTTAAAAATATTAATTTGCAAAAACATATAAAATAAGCTAAATTTAAATAATTAATTTTGTTCTTTATAAGTTTACGGTGTCCTTTTTAAAAAGGAATAATAGGGAATACGGTTTTATTCCGTAGCTGCCCCGCAACTGTAATAAGTGTAAAACACAACAATAAGTCACTGCCTTTAGGTGGGAAGACGTTGTGTGTTGCTTTAAGCCAGGAGACCTGCCGTAAATATGTATAGTCAACCTTCGTGGGAGAGGTTTGATTTATAACGAAAAGCTCTATCACTTCTATTATCTTTTCTTATTTGTCATTTCATGTATTTTTCCGCGAAGATTTTATAATCTAAAAAACAATAGTTTTTTATGTATTTAAATAAAATTTTAGCATTGTTTTTATTTTTTCTAAATATTTGTCTGTTTGGTCAAAATAAAGTAGTAATTATTGCAGATAATAATACTCGTATTGGTATTCCTAATGTTTTTGTAATTGGTAAATATACAAACTGTATTAGCAATAATGCAGGTTTGGTGGAATTAGATGTAAACAGTATTAACGACTCGATTTTAATTTCGCATGTTGCATACGAAAAATTATTAATAGATAATAACAGGTTATTTAAGCTAGATACGGTTTTTTTAAAACCTGTTGATATTGTAACAGATGAAGTTAAAATAACATCCAATTTTATTGATAACCAATCCAAAGTTCAAAAGTTAGAAATAAATGAGTTTAAGAAATCAACCTATCAAACCATTGGCGATTTATTAAAAAACGAATCTGCTTTATACATAAAAGATTATGGCGGATATACCGGAGTAAAAGCGGCTTCGTTACGTGGTTTGGGAAGCGAAAATACAATTGTATTATTTAATGAAGCCCGTGTTAATGATTTACGGACGGGGATGTTCGATTTTTCGTTAATAAGTCCGTTAAGTTTAAGTAAAATTGAAGTTTATAAAAATTCGGATTTTGAATCGTCTGAAATAACGGCTGGCGGTATTGTAAAATTATATACCGATGTTTTGTCAACTAAAGAAAAAGCATCAGCAGGGATTAAATTAAGTTCCGAGTTTATGAGATCTTTTTTTGGATCGTATCAAAACAATTACAAAAATTTGAGCTTTGCAGTTAATTACGAAAGGGCATATTCTTCAAATAATTATAAATATGTTTTTGAGGGTGAAAATTATAGAAGGAAAAACGCCTTCTTTTCCAAAAGTTTTGTTAGTACCAATATTAATTGGAATCTTAATAAATACGTGGTTAAATTTTATTCGCATTATTCGGTATTAACCAACGGCGTGCCCGGTTTTGTTGTTACTAACAATGTGCAGTCAAGTAATGCAATAAATAATTCGAAAGTGTTTTTGGCAGTTTTAAACAATAAATACAGTATAAATAACAACTATTCAATAACAACTCTATTTTCTTACAATACCCAAAACTTAATTATTAATGATCCCCAAAATCAAATATTTTCAAATAAAAATATTCAAAAATCAAAATTAAATGATTTATCGGGTTTTCTTAAATTGAAGTACATAAAAGAAAACTTAAATTTAACTGCAGGATATGAATATAAATATTCCGATTTAAAAAACGATTTACCTATTGAGGGAAAAACAACTTTAGAACTAAATAAAAATTCAAATAAATTTTTCGGCTCTTTTAATTATAATGTAAAACAGCCAATTATTTATTTAAATAATGTTATTCTATCGGGAACATGTTTTTATGAATTTGGTAACGAAAAAATATTTGAAAATAATTATAATACAAATTTTTCGTACAGATTTGCCATGGGCATTATACCAAGTTTTATAAATAACTTAATTTTGACTTTTAATTATTCGGATCTGTTGCGAATACCAACTTTTAATGAACAGTTTTATTCCAATTTATATAACGCAAAAGTTTTACAAAAAGAAAAATACAAAAGCTGGGATATTAATTTAGATTACAGCTTTAATCTGTGGGGAAAAACATCCATATCGTTTTCGTATTATGATTTGATAAGCAGGGATAAAATTGTTTGGGTCCCTTCACGTCAGGCATTACAGGTTCCTAAAAATTATGCGCACATAAGATATAATGGTTTTGAGTTTGGGTTAAATAGTGCTTTTTTTGAAGTGTTTGATTTGGTTGTTATTTATAATTTTACTCAGGCGTTCAATAAGGCTCTTTTGTATAAAGGAGATAACTCGTACAATAAACAATTAGTTTATACTCCCAAGCAGCGTTTGAATATAAACATATCGGCGGCGTACAAAAATTATTCGTTTTCGGTATATAATAGTTTTATAGGGGATAGATATTATACTGCCGATAATGATCCGTATAATTTATTACAACAATATTATATCTGCGATATTGCGGCATCTGTAAATTATAATTTATTTAATCTAAAAAATTCGGTCACAATTGCAATTTCAAATTTATTTAATAATGAATATTTTGTAATTCAATCGTATCCAATGCCATTAAGAACATTAACATTAACATATATATTGGAGCTATTATGAAAAAGATTTTATTTTTTGCTTTTTTGAGTTGTATTTTATTTATATCATGCGGAAAAGATAACAGTGTTAATCCTCCATCGGTTGAAACTAAATTCAAAGGAGTTTTTATTGTTAACGAAGGGTTATATGGTCAAAATAATTCTACTGTTTCCTTTTATAATCCGGAAACAGAATTGGTAACAAACAATGTTTATGAAGCGGCAAACCCAGGAATAAATTTGGGCGATAACGCTAACGATATAGAAGTGTTTGGAGATAAAGGTTATATAGCAGTTGATAATTCAAACAAAATTGAAATTATTAACATCAGCACATTTAAAAGTCTGGGAAGTATAGATCTTGGAACAAATGGAAGTCCTAGAGATATAGTAATTATTGATTCTACTATTGGTTATGTAACAAGTTTGTATAAGGATAAATTGATTAAATTTAATCCTTCCACAAAACAGATAATAAAAGAAATTGAAGTAGGTTCAAAACCGGAAGGTGCTGTTTATAGTGCTGGTAAAATTTACGTGGCTAATTCGGGCTTTAGTTACAATAATAGTGTGAGTGTGGTTGATATCACAACTGATATTGTTGAAGCCACTTTAGTTGTTGGAGATAATCCCCGTTTTGTACATAAAGGCAGTGATGGAAATATATATATTGTTTGCAGCGGTAAGTTTGATGCAGTAGGAAAAGGAGGAGTTTATAAAATTAATGCACAATCCAATATTGTTTCCGATTCGGTAATAATTAATAGTAATCCGGGAGAATCTTGTTTAATTTTAGGGAATAAAATGGTTGTTGCGACTAATAACGGGTTATTAAAAGTAAATTTAACAAATATGACCGCAGAAGCCGATGTGTTTATCTCCGGTCTTTCAATAAACTCGCTTTATGGAGTAATTTATTCGGTTGTTTATAATAGCAAAACAGAACAACTCTATTGCGGAAACCCAAAAGATTTCCAACAATCAGGCGAGATAATTATAATAGACTTAAACGGCACGGAAATTAAAAGATTTGAGGTTGGAATAAATCCCGGAACAATTTTAATATTAAACGAAATAAATAAAAAACTTGAATTGCACAAATAAGTTCATTAATTTATAAATTATTATTTAATTAAATGAGTGAACAATGGATATAAATATTGTTAAAGAATTTTTAAGAAAAATTGTGTTATTTAAGGAGTTAAACGATACCGAACTTGAGTTAATAACAAATTTAATTGAAGTTAAAACATTTGAAAAGGATTCGTTTTTATTTAATGAAAATAACCCTAGAAAAAATCTGCATGTAATTTATGAAGGTGAAGTTGAACTATTTAAAAAAACTCCGTTTGGAGATGAAAAAAGATTAGCATTTTTTAGTAAATACGATTTTTTGGGTGAAGGAGCATTGTTAGACGATTCTCCTCACTCAACAAATGCTCGGGCTTTATTGGAATCAACAATATTTATTTTAAGCCGCGAAAAATTTCAAGACTTAATTGTAGATTATGGTTCAATTGCAGTTAAAATATTTGCTCATGTTGCACGAGTAATTTCGCGCCGTATGCGGCAAACAAACACTCGTGTAATAAATGTTGCGGCACAATACGAGTCGGGCAGAACCAGAACAGAACACGATTTGCTTGGGGAAAGAGAAGTTCCATACGAATATTATTATGGAATTCAAACTTTACGGGCACTGGAAAATTTTAATATTAGCGGTGTTACATTATCCTTTTACCCTGCCCTAATTGAAGGATTGGCAATAGTTAAAATGGCCGCTGCTAAAGCTAATTACGAACTTGGATTACTTTCCAAACCCGTTACCGATGCAATTGTGCAGGCATGTAACGAAATTATAAACGGGAAATATCATACTCATTTTGTGGTTGATGTTATACAAGGTGGTGCCGGTACTTCCACAAATATGAATGCAAATGAAGTGATTGCCAACAGAGCTTTAGAAATTCTTGGTTATGATAAAGGCGATTACAAATATTGTCATCCCAATAACCATGTTAATTTATCACAATCAACTAACGATGCTTATCCAACATCTGCTAAAATTGCATTAATAAAAGCAAATAATAAACTTGTAACTGTATTAAAGATGTTAATTGATTCGTTTCATAAAAAAGGGAAAGAGTTTAACCATATTCTTAAAATGGGCAGAACTCAATTGCAGGATGCCGTACCAATGACTTTAGGCCAGGGATTTGAGGCTTATGCAACAACATTAAGTGAAGAAATCAGCAGGCTTGAAGAAAACGCTAAATTGTTTTTAGAAGTTAACATGGGTGCAACTGCTATTGGTACCGGAATAAATTCCGATCCTGAATACGGGGCCAAAGTTGTAAAACATTTACGCGAAATATCGGGTTTTAATATTGTAATTGCTCCTAATTTGGTTGAAGCAACTCAGGATACCGGTGCATTTATTATGTATTCATCCGCAGTAAAACGACTAGCGGTAAAATTAAGTAAAATTTGCAACGATTTACGCTTGCTTTCTTCGGGTCCGCGTGCCGGACTTGGAGAAATAAATTTACCAAAAATGCAGCCCGGTTCTTCTATTATGCCGGGAAAAGTTAACCCTGTAATTCCTGAAGTGGTAAACCAAATAGCTTTTAAAGTTATTGGTAACGATTTAGTTGTTACACTTGCTGCCGAAGCTGGCCAGCTTGAACTGAATGTTATGGAGCCTATCATTGTTCAAAGCACTTTTGAATCCATTGAAATGCTAAAAAACGGTATGACAACTTTAATGTACCGCTGTATTGACGGAATAACAGCAAATGAAAAAAAATGCCGCGATTATGTAATAAACAGCATTGGTATTGTTACGGCCTTAAATCCTGTTTTGGGATATGAAATTTGTACTGTATTAGCAAAAGAAGCTTTAGATACGGATCGTGGTGTTTACGAATTGGTATTAGAGAAAAATTTATTAGCTAAAGAAGTTCTTGACGAATTATTGAGACCGGAAAATATGATTTCTCCTCAAAAAATGAGCAGAGAATAATTTATTAGGTTAGTGTAAATTTTAAATAAATGCCTGCCATTGGCGGGTATTTATTTTTACTAAAGGAAATTCTTCGAATTCCAACATCTATTATGCAGCCTGCAAAAAAGGGTTGTATTCTTGTTCCGTTGGTTTTTTCCTAATGACATGTAACCCTTAACAGTGGGTGTCGCATAAGTACAAAAAAGGAACTCACCCCTTGCCCCTCTCTTAAAAAGAGAGGGGAATGTCTTTTATATATAACCTTATTATATTATAGTTTACGGTTAACTATATGTTTGGCGGATGAGGATTATTGTAATGAGAAATTTCAAAAATCAGACTTATGCGACATCCACTTAACAGGGTTATTACGCCAATTAAGAGTAAATTTGGATAAAATATCAATTTTTTGTTTTAGAATGAAGTCTAAAGAGGCTGTCTCAAAAGTGGTAAATCAGGGCTTTAACCCAATAGTATTTAATTATTATATCCCCAGCGTAAATATTTGTTGTATTTACAAAACTAATATATAGCAAAGCAATTACGCTTTATATTCCCCCTCTATTTACAAGAGAGGGGGTCAGGGGGTGAGTTCCTATATGCAATATTTTAACTTTTGAGACAGCCTCTTCATCTCAGTAGGCTCATAACATGCAAAAAATCCACAACCCCGTTTGCGGGTTGCATAAATATATTGTATAGAGATGGAGTAATTTGCGAGTTAACAAGTTTACCTTCTATTGACGGGTTTGGACATAAAATAGAAGGTAAATAAAATAAAATTGTAAATAAAGATTTTACATGTTAAAAGAAAAATGCTTTAATACCAATACTAAGGCTTATTCGGCTTCCGGTAGCTGAATAACTATCATGAGATAACGATTCAACCTGATAACCAAGTTCGCCGGATATACCAATAGATTTTGCAGCCATAACACAAACACCGCCGCCAAAATAAATTTGATAACCTGTTACTGCAGATGTTCTACTAATAAATAAAACACTTGCATTAATAAAAGGATACGATCTTCTTTCGCCGCTTCCAAAATAATGGGCAATTTGAGGACCAATACCTATCTGCGTATAACTATAACCACTTTGGCTGGTGTTATTGTATTGTACCTTGCCGCCAATGCTAAATCCGGGTGAAATAAAAAAGCCTGCTGTTGTATTTAAATCCAAAGTAAATAGTTTGTCTCCCTCGCTGTTTTCGTACAGATCGCCGCCTGAAACTGAAAACGCAAAAGAGCCGGTTATAACTTTACTACCTTTATCGGTAGGATAGGATTGTGAGTAGGTTAATCCGCTTAAAACAAACAAGCAGATAAAAATATAGCTAATTAATAAATTAAATTTTTTCATTTCTTTGTCCCTAAAGTTTGTTAATGTTTACCCTTTATATATCTTAATTATGTTGATATATTTAAATATACAATATACTAAAACATTGTTAAATTGGAATAATATTTGAAAAAAATAATAATCATAAAATTTTGAATTGAATTAGGCTTTTAATATTTTAAACTAACCGAAATAATAATTTGGTAAAAATAAATGACCCAAGATGAATTAAACAAAATTACAACAGTTTTTAACCTGCAAAAATCGGAATACCAAAAGAATCCTTATTTGGATAAAAATTATAGAGTAAATAAACTTTTAACATTGCTTAAAGTTATTTATGAAAGCCAAATTGAAATAGAAGAAGCAATATACAAGGATTTTAAAAAACCGGGCTCGGAAGTGAAACTAACCGAAATATTTCCCGTATTGGAGGAAATTAAGTTTGCTTTAAAAAATATTACAAAATGGTTAAAATACCAAAAAGTAAAAACACCAATTTTTTTATTAGGCACATCCTGCAAAATACTTTTTGAACCGAAAGGAGTATGTTTAATTATATCTCCATGGAATTTCCCTTTTCAACTAACAATGTCTCCGCTGGTTTCGGCAATTGCGGCAGGCAATAGAGTGATAATAAAACCCTCGGAATATAGTGCCAATACATCCGCTTTAATAAAAAAACTGGTTAATAAAATATTTAATAAAAGCGAAGTGGAGGTTTTTGAAGGCGATTATAATACTGCGGATGTTTTATTAAATCTTCCATTCGACCACATTTTTTTTACAGGAAGTTGTGCAGTTGGAAAAATTGTGATGGAAAAAGCTGCAAAAAATTTAAGTTCCGTTACTTTGGAACTTGGCGGCAAGTCTCCTGTTGTAATAGATGAACATTGTGATATTAATAAAGCAGCTAAACGAATAACTTGGGGTAAATTTATTAATTGTGGACAAATCTGCATTGCGCCCGATTATGTAATTATACATGAATCAATAAAAAATGAATTTATAAAAAAACTAGAAGAAAACATTCTTAGTTTTTATGGTAATTCAATTAAAGAATCACCTGATTATACTGGAATAATAAATGCAAAGCACCAATTACGCATTGTTCAATTAATTGAGCAGGCTAAAAAAGCAGGAGCAAATATTGTATTTGGCGGTGAAAATGACATTAATGATTGTTATATTGAACCTACAATAATTACCGATGTAAATTTAAATATGGAAATTATGAAAGAAGAAATATTTGGGCCTGTTTTGCCAATTATTACTTATATTAAATTAGATGAAATTTATGAAATTATAAATAAAAATCCAATACCTTTGGCTTTGTATATTTTTAGCAAACGGAAAAAATTTATTAATGAAATGTTAAATAAAATATCTGCCGGAAATTGTGCAATTAATGATGTAATACTACAATTTATTAATCCTTTTTTACCGTTTGGAGGAGTTAATAACAGCGGAATAGGAAAATCGCACGGTTTTTACGGGTTTAAAGAGTTCTCTAATGAAAAGGGGATATTAAAACAACAAAAGCTTTCGGCAATGGAATTGTTATATCCTCCATACACAGCTAATGTAAAAAAAATAATAAGCCTGATTGTTAAATATTTATAATTTAAGGTAATAGCTTGAAAAAAAAGAAAAAAATAAACAGAAAAATTGGGCAGCCGGCCGGCACACTTGAATATATGGGTGCAAAACCAAACTTATCACCTAAAATGAGTTTAATTGAATATGATAAAGGCGAATGTGTTTTTAGGGATATTAAAAACATTAAACATCTGGATATTGAACTTAACAATGATATAACACCCAAATTGCGCTGGCTGCGTATAAGCGGGGTGGGTAAAGTTGAATTTATTTCCGAACTATGTAATTATTTTAAAATACATCCGTTAACTATTGAAGATATTTTAAATCCGTTTCAACGTGCAAAAATAGAAGATTACGAAAACTATACCTTTACTGTTGTTAAAAATTTGTTTATAGATAAAAGCGATATGATAGTTGTTGAAGAAATTGATATTGTTTTAATGGGCGATTTAATGATTACCTTTTATGATAATGAACAAAATCCATTTAAACAAATTGATGACAGGCTTTTAGGCGGTAAAGGGGCTATTCGTAATTCAATAGATTATTTATATTATATTATAATTGATTTTATGGTTGATAATTATTTTTCTGTAATGGATGAATTAGGGGAAAATATTGAAAGTTTATATGAAGAACTGATTGAATTTTATGATAAAGACGGGCTTTTAAAGATAAAAAAAGTACAAAAAGAGATGCATAAAATAAGGCAGGCAATTTTTCCTTTTAGAGAAGTATTAAATAGGCTGCAAAAACAGGAACTAAATTTTATTAAAAAAGAATCACTAATATATTTTAGAGATATTTCGGATCACTATTCGCACATTTTGGAAACTTACGAAGCAAATAAAGAATTAATTTACAGTATGCTGGACGTTTATATGTCCGGTATTAGCAATAAATCGAACGAAGTAATGAAAGTTTTAACAATTATTTCTACAATATTTATACCCTTAACATTTATTGCCGGTGTATATGGAATGAATTTTAAGAATATGCCGGAGTTAGAGTATAAATACGGGTATTTTATTGTTTGGGGAATAATGATTGTTATTGGAACTGTATTTGGTTTATGGTTTAAAAAGAAAAAATGGTATTAAATTTTAAAGAGGTATTATTTTGATAAATAAATTTTTAGCACAGTCGTATTACGGCAATACAATTTGGCAATATATTATTGCTGCTTTAATATTAGTGATTGGTTTTTTTGTTATACAAATAACAAAATATTTTGTATCAAAGCATATTCTTAAACTTAACGAATCTGAAGAAAAAGCTCGAAAATTTAAATTAGATAACATAAATAAATATTTAATGCCCTTTTTATATTTGAGTGTGCTTTATTTAAGTATAGAAAGTTTAAGACTTCCTATAAATATTGATAAAATTATTAATAATGGTTTTATTATTGTTACAACATGGTATGTAATAAGGTTCACAAGTCAGTTAGTTAAATATATTCTTTCCGGTTTTATTGATAAAACGGATAATGAAGGCGATAAGAAAAAAATAAAAGCTCTAACTTCTTTAATTAATGTTATTGTATATGTTATTGGTCTTTCGTTTTTGTTAAATAATTTAGGTGTTAATATAACCGCCATTGTTGCCGGTTTGGGAATTGGAGGTATTGCGGTTGCTCTTGCCGCACAGGCAGTATTGGGCGATTTATTTAGCTATTTTGTTATCTTTTTTGACAGACCTTTTGAAATTGGCGATTTTATTACTGTTGATACAAAATCGGGCACAATTGAAAAAATAGGAATTAAATCCACTAAAATAAGGGGTTTGACAGGTGAATTGATAATTATTTCCAATTCTAATTTAACTAATTCAAGAGTACATAATTTTAAGGCACTTAAAAAACGCAGAGTTGCTTTTAATATTGGTGTTAAATACGAAACCAAACTTGAACAATTAAAAATTATTCCTACGCTGGTTGAAAATATTATTTCAAGCTTTGAAAAAGCTGAATTTGACAGATGTTCTTTAAATAATTTTGGCGATTTTAGCCTTAATTACGAAATTGTGTTTTTTTATGAATCATCGGACTACAAAGAATATATGGCTGCCCAAAATGGAATTAACCTTGCTATAATTGAAGAATTTGAAAAGCAAAAAATAGAGTTTGCTTACCCTACGCAAACATTGTTTTTGAATAAAGAAGAAAAGATTAATTGAATAAAAATAAATTTTTGAATACGTGAAATTTATTAATATTTCGATGCATGGGATTAATGCGTTTGAGCTGGAATTATATAGTTCTAAATATGTTGGATTGTCATTCCTGATTTCCAAAATAATAAAATATATTTTATTATTTGAGCATAATATATATAAAAGAAAAACGCTATGAAAATTTTATCTTACTAATGGCTATCTTTAGTTGGACTGTCATATGGTTCTGTAACCAATGTGTTATCTACAAGTAGAATTGAGTACTCTTGCCCATGTTTATTGCCTCCCGCCAGCCAATAAACTTTTCCGGACACGTTTGCGCGAACTGTTATTATTGGGTCGGTTGAAGAACTTTTATATGAGAAGCGTTCCATGTTTGAGTTTTGGGGACGAAAAATAATTGCTACAATACCAACCTCCTTGTCTGGAAGATGTTCGAACTTTTTATCGATCTTTTTTTTAGTGCGCGTTACAATAAGGTTCCTGAATTTTTCGTTATTTCCTTCTATCACCTTTGTTAAAGATAAGGCTTCAACTTCAATATGTGCTAATTTTCCATTTCGCATTGCTCTTATATCAGCGTCAACATTAGAGTAGGAAGTGATTTTTCGATTGAATCCTATTATTTCCCATCCTCTATCCACCAGAAGTTTGGTTAAAGATACCTCACTTATCACCGACCAAAATGAGTTGTCTTTAGTGCTCCATGTGTTCGTCCATAATGGCTTAAGAGTTAATTTCCCACCGGGTAATTTAACCATGTTTTTTGAAAACCATTCAAGTAGTTCTAGAATTGATTCGTACAGTCTAATTGTGTTTTTGTCATCATCATTGTTGAGTTTGCTAAGCGTAAAAGCCAATGCTGGTAAATTTATATGTTCCCAGTATTTCTCGTTTCGCTGTTTGTTGTAAGTTTGAACCTGCTCTTGGGTAATACAACTTGGCCAGCCCTTTGGTATGAGTGCCCTAAGGTTTGAATATTTTGATAATATCGATTCAATATTTTCCGAATATTCCCTCGTTCGCATTATTGATTCACCACCTCGATCAGTGCTTTCAAATCTTGATTTGTACAAATCACCTCATCTTCCAAACCTTTTTTGAAAGAATCTTGAATTAAATTCTGAAATTCAGATAAAGGGATCAAGTCGTTGATTGCTTTACCTTTTAATTTGTTTTTATCATTATTGATTCCAATTACATCATTTATGTAACAAAAGAAAAAATTTGATATAATATCACAAGTTTGAATAATAAAATCATCTGTTGATTTTTTCGGCTCGAATTTATTCAGTTTCTGATTTATGTTGGGCCAATTACAATTTGGTATTAATTCCAAAATTACTTTAGTCAGAGAATTTCCCCATATTTTTATAATATCGTAAAAATCTAACGGATAATCTACAAAGTGATTTCCTTGAACTGTAAATTGTTTGTTCTCATATTTAAGGATTTTACCCTCGGAATCTGGATAAAAATCAAATTCCGCATCCTCTCCCCCGAATTTATCACGATACTTTAAGTAAATTATTAATTGATCAATTCTGTGGTATAATGCAGGGATATCCTTGTCCTTCAGCGAAGTGAAAATTTTTCCTAATTCACTATCGCGTTCTTGGAGGCCCTTTTTTGCAATCGCCTTTAAATATCCGCCATTCTTTTCATAAACCTCTTTAGCCTCAATACGTATCATAAAGTTTAATTTGTTATCTAATACATACTCCTTGAACTTATTTATGACTGATATATATACTTTCCCTATCGTATGCCAATTGCTATCGCTTAGATTATAAGCATGGAATCCTTTAAAGTCATTTCCGAGTATCGTGCTGCTATCAACAATTGTTTTGATTTCATTCTTGTAAGCGTTACAGTTAATACTACTTCCCCAAATGGGCACTGAAATCCGAAATGACATTTGATGCCCTTTAGTTTCATCCAAATATAATTCTATTTTTTTCATAAATAATTATTCGTTTAATCAAAATAAAAAACAAATTAATTCTGTGTTTTATTTATAAAATACTATTTAAAAATAAAAAATATAAGCTTTTTTATGCTCAGAATTTAAATGAATTATCAGAAAAAGAATTAATATTCAATTAAATAGATTATGAAAATTTTTAATAAAATTCAATTTAAAGCCCCTGCTTTTATTGCAAGGGTCTTTTATAAATTTTTATTTTAACTGTAAAACTTTTTCAACAATCAGTACTATCTTAATTTATCAGCCAAAAAATTTAATAACTGAGGGATTTCAACACGTACCTGTTCCATAGAATCTCTTTCACGGACTGTAACGGTCTGATCAGACAACGTTTGTGTATCAACCGTAATACAAAATGGTGTACCAACTTCATCCATCCTTCTGTACCTGCGGCCTACTGCTCCTTTGTCATCAAAAAATACGCGCATAAAAGGACGTAAGTCGGCTTCAATTTTGCGGGAAATTTCCGGCATACCGTCTTTATTAACAAGCGGGAAAATAGCGGCTTTAATTGGCGCAAGTTTTGGATTAAACTTAAGTACTATTCTTTGTTCGCCATTTACTTCTTCTTCGTTATAAGCGTCAACTAAAAACGCCATAAACGAACGGCTTGCACCTGCGGAAGTTTCAATTATATAAGGGAAATATTTTTCTTTGGCTTCTTCATCAAAATATTTAAGCGATTTGCCGGAAAATTGTTCGTGGCGGCTTACATCAAAATCGGTACGGTTATGTATGCCTTCTATTTCGCCCCAGCCAAACGGGAATAAATATTCAATATCGGTAGCTTCTTTAGCATAATGAGCTAATTTATCTTTAGGATGATCGTGATAACGTAATTTATCGGGCGACATGCCAAGCGATTTATACCATTCCAAACGGGTAGCTTTCCAATAATCGTAATGTTTTTTATCATCAGCCGGTTTTACAAAATATTGCATTTCCATTTGTTCAAACTCGCGAGTACGGAAAAGGAAATTTTTAGTATTAATTTCGTTACGGAAAGCCTTGCCTATTTGTGCAATTCCAAAAGGAAGTTTTTGACGGCTGGCACCTTGAACATTTAAAAAATTAACAAAAATTCCTTGTGCTGTTTCGGGGCGTAAATATATAACGTTTCCTTCTTGTTCCACCGAACCTAAAAATGTTTTAAACATTAAATTAAAGCTGCGTGGTTCGGTAAAATTGCTTTTATTGCCGCATTGAGGACAATTAATAATTGAAAGTAATTTAATTGCCAAATCTTTATTTTCTAAAATAAATTCAAAAGATTCAGCCTTTGAATTATTGTTAACCAAAATTAGATCTAAATCGGCAATTAATTTTGTATCTTCCAAAGTTGATTTTAATTCATCAACAGCTTTTTCTTTTTTCTTGTCCGCAATTAAATCGGCTAATGTATCAAGTCTAAAACGGGCTTTGCATGTTTTACAATCAATCATAGGATCTGTAAAATTTTCAACGTGACCGGAAGCCTCCCAAACTTTTGGGTGCATAAGAATTGATGCGTCCAAACCTTCCACGTCTTCGCGGTAGGTCATTGCTTTCCACCATTCTTCTTTAATGTTGCGTAATAATTCAACACCTAACGGGCCGTAATCCCAACAGCCGTTTAATCCGCCATATATTTCACTGGATTGAAATACAAACCCTTTCCTTTTTGCTAAAGATACTACTTTATCAACAACCGAAATTTGAGAATTGTTCTGTGCGATAGCTAACCTCACTAAATAAATTTTTCTTAAAGTACAAATATAACAAAAATTAAAAAAATAGTTGATTATTGTTTAGTAATAGCTATAAATAATGTAACATTTCTTATACATTTTAAAAATAATTTTATTATTATTACTAACTAGGTACTTCAATTAACGTCTTATTAATATGATTTATTCCAAAAATAAAGAAAAAATTTTTATAACCAAATAAGGGAAAAATAATGAAAAAAATACGACTTTTTATTTTGCTGTTTATAATAATGGCTGTTGGAGTTTATGCTCAGGATAAAGAAAATAAAAACGATTCGCTGGATACCGGAATATTTAACGGTTTAAAATGGCGCAGTATTGGTCCTGCTTTAACTTCGGGCCGCATTGCGGATTTTGCAGTTAACCCTAATAACAATAGCGAATATTTTGTTGCTGTTGCCAGCGGAAATGTTTGGAAAACAACAAATAACGGAACAACATTTGAACCGGTATTTGATAATTACGGAGCCTATTCAATAGGATGTGTGACAATTGACCCTAACAACCCTTTTGTGGTATGGATTGGAACAGGCGAAAATAATCATCAACGAGCTTTAGGTTATGGTGATGGTGTGTATAAATCCGTAGATGGTGGTAAAACATGGAAAAATACGGGATTAAAAGAATCAAGACAGATTGGAGATATAATTATTGATCCTCGCAACTCGAATATTGTGTTTGTTGCAGCAGAGGGTTCTGTTTGGGGCCCGGGTAAGGAACGAGGTTTGTATAAAACGATAGACGGTGGTAAAACATGGAAAAAAGTGTTAGATATAAGTGAAAATACCGGCGTTAATAACGTTCTTTTTGATCCTCGAACACCCGATGTTATGTATGCCACAAGTGAACAGAGAAGAAGACACGTGTTTACAAAAATTGGGGGCGGACCCGAATCGGCAGTTTATAAATCGTTTGATGCAGGCGAAACATGGGAAAAAATTATGGAAGGACTGCCTAATGTGGATTTAGGCGGAATGGGAATAGATATTTCTCCGGTAAATCCTGATGTGCTTTATTTAATTGTTGAAGCAGCTGAAGGGAAAGGGGGATTTTTCCGTTCGGTTAATAGGGGCGCAACCTGGGAAAAAATGAACAGCTATACTTCGTCGGGCCAATATTATAACGAAATTTATTGCGACCCTAAAAATGTTGATATTGTTTATTCAACGGAAACGGTTTCAAAAGTAACAAATGATGGCGGCAAAACATGGAAATCGATAAGTATTAATGAAAGACATGTTGACGACCATGCTTTGTGGATTGATCCAAGTGATACAAAACATTATTTAATTGGAGGTGATGGCGGAGTTTACGAAACATATGATTTAGGTTTGACATTTGATTTTAAGGAAAATTTACCTGTAACGCAGTTTTATCGTGTGGCTGTAGATAATACTTTACCATTTTATTTTGTTTATGGCGGTACGCAGGATAATAATAGTTTGGGCGCACCTTCGCAAACAATAAATAGTGATGGAATTGTAAATAGCGATTGGTTTGTAACAAATGGGGGAGACGGATTTTGGAGTGCTATTGACCCGCAAGACCCAAATATTGTTTATGCGGAATCACAATACGGCGGAATGGTTAGATATGATAAAAAAAGCGGTGAGGCTATTGATATACGTCCCGAACCCAAATCCGGCGAGTTGACTTACAAATGGAACTGGGATACTCCATTATTTTTAAGTCCATTTAGCAATACAAGATTATATTGCTCGGCCAATAAAGTTTTTAGAAGCGATGACAGGGGAAATACCTGGCAGGTAATAAGTGATGACCTTACCGCTCAAATTGATAGAAATACCTGGAAAGTTATGGATAAATATTGGAGTTATGACGCTGTTGCCAAAGATAAATCAACATCGTTATTCGGAACAATTATTTCCTTGTGTGAATCACCTGTTAAAGAAAATTTATTATTTGCCGGAACTGATGATGGATTAATCCAAATTAGCGAAGATGCCAAAACATGGAAAAAAATTGAAAAATTTACAGGAGTGCCTGAAAATACTTATGTAAGTGATATATGTCCATCAAAATTTGATGAAAATATAGTTTTTGCATCATTCAATAACTTATTACGCGATGATTTTAAACCATATATTCTAAAAAGTATTGATAAAGGAAAAACATGGAAATCCATTACCGGAAATTTGCCCGCCAATGGTTCAATAAATACAATTGAACAAGATTATGTTAACCCTGATTTGCTTTTTGTAGGTACCGAGTTTGGCATTTTTTGCACAACAGATGGTGGAGAAAAATGGCTACCTCTAAAATCAGGTCTTCCCGTAATTTCCGTTAAAGATATTACAATACAAAAGCGTGAAAATGATTTGGTTATTGCCACATTTGGACGCGGTATATATATATTAGATAATTATACGCCATTGAGATATACAGACAAGAGCACTTTAGATAAGGATGCATATATATACCCAATAAAAGATGCTTTAATGTTTGTTAAGTCCTATTCGGGTGGTTCTTTAGGTTCAACCCATTTTAAATCACCCAATGCCGATTTTGGAGCAGTGTTTACTTATTATGTAAAAGATGTCCCAAAAACATTAAAACAAGAAAGAAAAGAAATTGAAAAGAAATTATTTAAGGACGGAAAACCAATTCCGCAGCCAATTGACAGTTTATTATTTGCCGAAAAGGAAGAAATTGCCCCTTATTTTGTTTGTACAATTACCGATGATATGGGCAATGTTGTAAGAAAAATAAACACTTCTGCAAATAAAGGAATTCAGAGATTGGTTTGGGATTTAACATATCCAAGTTTAAGCCCGGTTGATAAAGTTGAAAAATTTGATCCTGTTGCCAAATCAAGGGGAAGTAATTTAGTGATGCCGGGTAAATATAAAGTAAGTTTGGCATTAGTATCTCGTTTAGGTATTAAAAATTTAGTTGAACCGGTTGAATTTAATACCGTTCCGTTACGAAATACTACATTACCGATTGATGATAGAAAGGAGTTAATAGCTTTCCAAAAGAAAAGCAATGAATTGGCAAGAACTATTGGTGGTACCAATAAATTAATTACAGATTTGATTGAAAGAATAAAGAGCATTAAACAAGCCTTAATAAATACTCCGGATGCACCACAAGAATTATTTACTAAAGCAAATGATGTTTATTTTAAGTTGAGAACAATTGCCGGAAAATTTGAAAGAGAATCCGACAGCCCAAGTGCCGAAGAAAATATGCCTTCACAAGTTACTATTAATGAAAGGATAAATGTTTTAGCCTACACACATTGGCGTTCAACATCCAACATTACGCAAAACGAAAAAAATGCTTATGCGGCAATAATGGAGCAGTTTCCTCCATTATTAGAAAGCTTGAAGAGTATTTACAATGTAAATATTAAACAGATAGAAACCGAAATGGAAAAATATAAAACTCCTTACACTCCGGGAAGAATACCCGAATTAACAAAATAATATTGGTAAAAAAAAACCGCAAATAAAATTATTTATTTGCGGTTTTTAAATTATTCAATAAAAATTAAAATTTGTTTTATTTGCTTAGCACCATTTTTTTAACCATAACAGCATTTCCTAAATTTAACGAATATAAATAAACACCGGAAGAGACAGATCTTCCTTGGTTGTCTTTACCGTTCCATTTTACTTCATAGGTGCCTTTACCTCGTATATCAACACTCAAAGTGCAAATCAACTGGCCAATTGGGTTAAAAATTTTGATGTATGCAGTTTGATAAATACTGCTGTTTATTTTAAATCTAATAGTTGTAGATGGGTTAAACGGATTTGGATAATTGCCAAGTAATTCAAAATCGGCTGCAATAATAATATCTTGAGGATAGTCGTCAATACCGCCTGTTGTAGGATAACCACCGGAAAAACTGGTAAAATCGCACAGAACTCCGTACATCTGGCTGATAGATACAATTTGATTATATATGTCTTGGGCCTGTTCAGTAGTTGAACCTAAATTATAATATTGAATTAAGAGGTTTTCCATTTTTACTTTAGCCCACACTTTTGGTAAAAATTGGTAATTAAGGTTATTAAAACTACTTAAATTAAAGTTATAATTATATTCTACGCTGCTTCCAAACGCAATCCCCGATAATTTCATATTAATTCCGGTAGCTGCATTGTATCTGCCGGAAATTATTAATTGTTTACCTCTGTACAAATCGGGCGGAGCAACAGGAAAAACTTCTTGAACTATCCAATCCGGTTCAAAAGTAATTTGTGGGTTTAATAATACGGGGTTGCGAATGCTTAAATAAAACTCTTTTATTTTTAGTAATAACGATGTAGTATCTAATAAAGCTATAGAACCATTGTTGTTTGAGGCAATTAAACTTAACAATTGAGTATTTACTGAAGTGCCTATTCCAAAATTATTAATACAAATTGTTGAGCCGGAAAATTCAACTAAGGTTTGAATATAATTGTTAAGTTGATTAATATTAGTTATTCCGACCGAAGGTTCGCCATCCGTTATAAAAATAATTATATTTGCAAAATCTTCGCCGGTATTTTCAAATTGCATAATGGCTGTTTCAAAGGCACCTGAAATATTTGTTAATCCTTCGGCCGTCAATCCCTGAATATAATCTAATGCTGCCATTTTATTTTCATCGTTATACTCAACATGCTGCGGCATAAAGGACGAAATAGTATCCGAAAAAGAGATTAAATTAAACTTATCACCAGCATTCAAATTCTCCACAATAAATTGAGCCGCTTGTTTTGCTTTTGCCATAGTGCTATCGTACATGCTGCCGGATCGGTCGATCATTAATGTAAAACGTTTATTAATAATATTGGTGTTTTCACTAGGGTCCGGTTCAACAACAAATGTAAAAAAACCACTGCCATATGCATCAGGAACTACAGTATATGGAAGAAACGAAGAAAAACCTGCCAATCCTAGTTCTTCACGAGATAAACTGTAATTTATTTTATAATTTTTATTGGCCGGAGACTCTACTTTGTGATAATAAATATTGGCATGGCTGCCATTGTTTGTTATTGTGGTTCCGGTATGGCTTGTACAAAAAATACTATCGATGGTTCGATCGGAGATAAGAGAAAAATTTAACTCTTGATTAAACAATGCATCTGCTTGTATTTTACTGTAATTATTTGGATATTCAAAATAAACTTTACCAAACTCATAATCTAATAAGTGAACAAAGGTTAGTTCGACAATAATTGTAGAATCCCTTTTTATTTGATTAGGAATAGTAAAAGATAATGGCTTGTCTCCCAAATATTCGCGAATAACAGCACTGGTGTTTGGCCCTAACTGAGAAGTATCTTGCGGTGTAGCCGAAATGTTAGCCTGGTACCAAACGCCATTTAATTTCCATCTTAATTGAGTTGCGTTTGCTCTTTCATCAAGAGGAAAAGCATATTTAAGCTGTGGTAGTTCAAACCCGAGATTATTTTTGAACTCTTGTGTGGTTTTAATGGTTGCAACTTGATTATTAACATTTACCACTACAGTACTATTCATTAAACGCAGGCAAGTGCCGTTAATGGTACTATAAATTGCTAAACCGTTAGCAAAAACAGGTATAGTAAAAAGACACATTAACACAAACAAATGCTTTTTCATTACTTTCTCTAATTGATTTTTTATTAAACTTAAATTAATAAAAAAAAACAATCAACACAAGAGAAGTAAAAGGCATTTTAAAAAAGTATTTTTAGATATAAAAAAAACCGCAAATAATTTGCGGTTTTTACAAAGAATTTGTAACTAAAAATACTATTTGCTTAGAATCATTTTTTTTACAAGAACTTTATTTCCTAAATTTAAAGAATATAAATAAACACCGGACGAAACCGATTTTCCTTTAATATCTGTTCCATTCCACACGGTTTCATAAGTTCCTTTGCCGTGCAAATTGACACTCAAAACAGAAACTAATTCACCTAGTGAATTAAAGATATTGATTTTTGCAATTTCTTCATTATTATCAGTTACAGTAAAACGAATTGTTGTTGATGGATTAAAAGGATT
>JAZDHY010000061.1:0-6652 GCA_043805435.1 bacterium | reverse complement strand
TTGGAAATAGAGGGGGAATATAAAGCGTAATTGCTTTGCTATATATTAGTTTTGTAAATACAACAAATATTTATACTGGGGATATAATAATTAAAAATTATTGGGTTAAAGCCCTGATTTACCACTTTTGAGACAGCCTCTTTGCGTCTATTTTTCTGTTTTTGCTATAATCATGTCATCCTTTCAGGATTATAAACCCATAGGAATATATTATAATACAAGGCTCTAATGTTTATTTATTGCACATAAGCACTTCGGAGGTGGATGTCGCATAAATCCAAAAAGAGAACTCACCCCTTGCCTCTCTCTTAAAAAGAGAGGGGAATATCATTTTATAATATATTAACATTTAACAGTTTATAACTAGTTATATGTTTAACACGTGAGGATTATTGTAGCCGGAAATTTAATAAATAAGACTTATGCGGCATCTACTGGAAGAAATGCCCTGTGTGCAAACATACGCTACACTACTAATCACCCGAACGGCAGAGCCGTAACACATATTTTTGAACATAACTTTTTTAATATTAGTGCTAATACCCCGTTTTCCACTAAGGGTCTTCATCTCACTAACTTATATTACTCGTAAATTTACTACTTTACTTGATGTCTGCTTAGAATAAAATAAAGGATTATTTTAGAACTGAGATTGTTTTTAATAAATAAATCATCAGTTCTAAAAAAATAAATTAACTGTACAAAACGGTATATAACTAAAAATTATTTATGCAACTCATCAACAATTTTTTCATCAAACAATAAATATTCGTAAGTTTCACGGCTGCGTGTAACAAAAAATTTATCACCGTCAACAATTATTTCGGGTGGTTTTCTTCTTCCATTATAATTGGAAGCCATTACAAAACCATATGCACCTGCAGATAAAACCGCCAGTCTTTCATTTTGTTCAAGTTTTTGAATTTCTCTGTTTTTACCCAAAAAATCGCCGCTTTCGCAAACAGGACCCACAATATCGGCTTCAATTATATCGCGGTTGTTATTTATTACCGGCTGGATATGATGATAAGCATTATAAATACTTGGACGTAACAAATCGGTCATTGCCGTATCGGTTATAATAAAATTTTTATTGTTATTTTTTTTAGTATATAATACGGTACCAATTAAAATACCTGCATTTGCAGTTAAAAATCTGCCCGGTTCAAAAAATATTTCAACATTCATATCCTTAAAAATAGGCTTAAGGGCAGCAGCTAATTTGTATGGTGAAAACGGATGTTCATTTTTATACGGCACACCCATTCCGCCGCCGACATCAAAATGGTCAAGTTCAATACCAACATCGCGCAATTTATCAAAAAGCTCTTTAATTTTTAATACAGATTCAACATAAGGCTCAATCATTGTTATCTGCGAGCCTATATGCATATCAAGTCCGCTTAATTTTATATTAGGTAAAGCAGAAGCCTTTTGAAATAATTCAACAGCATCCTTATAAGGGATGCCAAATTTATTTTCTTTTAATCCGGTCGAAATATACGGGTGCGTTTTTGCGTCAACGTTAGGGTTTACACGAATAGCAATTGGTACAACTTTGTTTAAATTTCCGGCAATTCGATTTATAGATTCAATTTCCTGCCACGATTCGGCTTTAATTAAATGTACACCGTGTTCTATTCCCAAGGTTATTTCTTCATCGGTTTTGCCAACTCCGGTCAATAAAATTTTATCGGGCGGAAAACCAACTTTTAAAGCTCTGTAAAATTCGCCAGCAGAATTAACATCACAACCGCTGCCCAAATCGGAAAAAATCTTCATAACATTTAAGTTAGAGTTCGATTTGCACGCATAAAATATTGTAGAATTAACATCTCTAAAAGCATCGGCAAAAGTTTTGTAACTATCCATAAATGCTTTTTTGCTGTAAATATATGCAGGAGTTCCTGTTTGATTAATAATATCGTTTACTTTAACATCTTCACAATATAATTGGTTGTTAATGTAATAAAAATAATCCGTCTCAATCAAGCTCATAATAATTCCTCATTTATACATATTAACTATATTAATATAATAGGTTTTACGGCAAAAAAGTTCAATTCTTAAATATTAATAATATAAAAAATAAATTAAAGTAATATTTTTAATAATTTCAAGGTTAATTAATAGATAACAACAAATATTGCATAAAAAGTTATTAATTTACATAAATATTCATTCAAAATATTTTAAACGGTGGGGATATACGATGGTATCGTATATTTTTGACCGAATATATACGATGGTATCGTATATTATGATTGCTTTTTATACTACAACATTGTATATTTTGCGAAAATAATTTTAATTATATATGAAACAACTTCTATATAGATATAACCCTTGGTGGGAAAATGTAAATTTTCCAATGGGAGAAGTATTTGCAAGAGATGCAGTATTAATAGAATTAGAAAATAATTTTTTAACAAAGGATATTGTATTTTTAAGCGGATTACGCAGAGTTGGGAAAACAACAATTATAAAACTATTTATTAAACAATTAATAGAAAAAAAAGATATTCTTCCAAAATTCATTTTATATGTATCCTTAGATGATTATCTACTAAATAACAATTCAATGTTTGAAATAATTGATGAATTTAGAAAGATTAATGGTTTAAGTTTTGGCGAAAAGATTTATTTATTTTTTGATGAAGTGACTTATTTTGCTGATTACCAACAGCAGCTTAAAAATTTATATGATTCTCATAATGTTAAAATTTTTGCTGCTTCTTCAAGTTCGTCTTTATTAAAAGCAAAAAAACCATATTTGACCGGCAGGAGCAGAATAATTGAAGTTTTACCTCTCAACTTTGAGGAATATCTCATATTTAAAAATATTCACGTAAAAAAAAGCGATACCCATTTAATTGACAAATATTTTGAAGATTTTTTGCAAACAGGTGGAATACCCGAATATGTATTAAGAAACGACCTGCAATATTTACGAGATCTTGTTGATGACATAATAATTAAAGATATTGCTGCCCCAAATGCAATTAAAAACATAAATATTCTTAAAGAATACTTTTTATTATTAATGGAAAGAGCAGGTAAAAGTATTAGTTTAAATAAAACTGCAAAAATTTTGGGTGTTTCGGCTGATACAGCCAAAAGATATTTATCTTATTTTGAAGAATCTTATTTAATTAGTGTTATTCCAAGGTACGGAAAAACTAATGAAACTATTCTATCGCCCAAAAAAGTTTACTCTTCCGATTTAGGCATAAAAAATGCATTTATTGCGTTTAGAGATAAAGGAAGTATCTTTGAAAACTATATTTTTCAACAAATAAAAACTTATGATCCATGTTATTTTTACCAGGCTCCAAACGAACTGGATTTTGTAATTAATAAAAATATACTTATCGAATCTAAGTATTTTAGTACTTTAACTATAAAACAAAAAGAATTATTTAACAGCTTACAGTTTGAATATAAATATCTAATTACAAATTATTCCCAATTAGAGGAAGCTCTTAAACAGATTAAAAGTATCATGGCCGATTTTAATTAATAATTATCTTTTATCCTCTATTTTTATTTCCTCAACAGGATATGACGCAAAAAAATCGATATAAAACTTTTTGGTATATTCCTTCATCAATTCCGTAATACGATTATAATTTTCGGAAACTATAATTAATCCGGCATTATTTTTTTTGTCAAGTTTCCAAATAATTTCAGGTGCTGTATATTCATCCAAGTTTGGCCATTCCTGATTTGTTACGGAAAGCAATAAACCGGCATAATTATTTTCAACCTGAGGCAGTATATAAGTTTTATCATCACGCGTTATCAGTTTTGCCCATTCAATCCATAAATTTATTCCGCCTGATGCAAAAATCAAATCGCTTACATACGTTTCTGCAACATGCGGTAATACTTCCAATAAATAAAACCGACCGTCTAAATCGGCCTTAATAAATTTAATATGTGAAACACCGGTTTTTAATTCAACGGAATTTAATGCCTGTTTATTTAATAATAAAAGAGTTTGTTCATCTACAGTTCCTCTAAGCATTGTGCGTGTTGTAAAAACCCGTCCTTGATGTGGGGTTTCGTTTGCCGATTGACCATATTGGCTTGTATGGGCAAATTCAATTTTCCCGTTTCTAATTAGGGAATCGACATGATAAATAGAACCGGCAACAAACTGTTCTATAATATAATAAGAAAGGTGATCACCTAATCTATTTACAACTTCCCATAATTCATCAACATTAAATACTTTTTTAATATTATAGATTGTATTTTTATAACGTGGTTTAATAACATAAGGAAAGGGAATTTTTTTTGAGAAGGCATCTATTTTATTATAATTTAACGCATGAATAAAAGCAGGAATTAAAATACCTATCTTATCAAAATGAATTCTTTGGATAAGTTTATCGTTAAATTTTTTATTATAAACTCCTTGAAATTGAAAATGTTCGTTTAACTGCTTTACTATTTCAATGTCACATTCGTTAAGCGGTATAATAGTATCAATATTTTCGGTTCGTGCTAAATAACCAACGGCATAAATAACGTCCTGTATGTTCCATTGGTTGTCAATATCGGGGATATAAAATATTTCGTCAATACTTTCGCGGGGCCAGTCGGCATTTTCCAAACTTTGGGAAGTTATTAAAATAACCCGGCATTTTTCGTTTTTGCATTGGCGTATAAACTCAACCCCTTTTTCAAAACTTGCAATACAAAGAACCGTTAATGGATTTAAATTGACCATATTACACCCCTGTATTTTGTTTTATTTAATTTAATCAAATACAGGGGTAAATAGCAAGAGATTTTATAAAATATTTATACAAATAATATTTGGAATATTTTAAATGATTGGAAGATTTATTATGCAAATTATTTTACTAATATTATTAAACAAATATGTTGGAATATATAATATATTGAACAACAGGCCCTAAGAACAATTATTTCAATATTTTAACAATAACTTCGTGTTTATATTCGTTTATTAACGTGGTTATCTCTTTCACAAAAATATCATATATTTTAATTACCACAATTTCTTAAAAAGTTCCATTGTTAAAATGTAATGATAATTTTATTTCCGCCAAACTTCTAACATTATTTATATTGCCATAAAGTTCTAATCCAACACCTATTTCTTTAACAAAAGTAAAAAATATTTGGGCATTAAATACCAGCCCAATAGTATTAAATTTCTCCTCTTTATCCATATAAATAACTTGATAAATATCTTGAATTTTAACACTATTCTTGACATTTTTTGTACCCCAGGTATAAGCCGGTCCTATCATAAATGCGGCAAAATAATAATCTTCGGCAATCACATCCCCAATTCCAATATTTATTGATTTTAAAGGGAATTCCATAAAATTGTAATCATTATCAAAAGGCCCCATATACCTATAAACCGTTTGGTAACCTACTTGAGAATAAAAGTCCCATGTAGAAAAATTATAATTAAAACCGAAGGCATAAGTTGATGAAGTATTTAACCCTAAACTTGTATTAAACCAATATCTAAATTTTGTGCTGTCGTTTTGAGCAAATACATTTAAGTTAATCAAAACAAAAAGTAATATAAAATGTTTCATTTTTAACATAACTGCCTCAGTAAAAATATGCTTGTACTTTAATTATTTTTAGATAGTAAAATGTTTTTATGGCCAATTAATTTTTAACATAAAAGATATAATTTAGAATAAACTTCCAACATTTAAACTTATTGAAGCTTTAATTTCCGCCATACTTCTTTCAGCGTTAATAACACCAAATAATTCTAACCCAATTCCGCAAGGTTTTGAAAAAGTATAAAACAACTGAGCATTATAAACAAATCCCATAGCTATAAACCTTTTTGTTTCAAACATCATATAATATTTCTCAACTATCTTATATTTATATCCTTTTTTTTCACCAAATACAACTGCCGGTCCAACCATAAATGAGGCAAAATAATATTGTTTAGTAATAATTTTACCAATACCTAAATTTATAACGTTAAGGGGTAATTCTTCTCGCACATCTCCTGCATTTGGTGCCCCTATTACACGGGATATAAATTGATAACCAACCTGAGAGTAAAAATTCCAAGTAGAAAAATTAAAATTTGCGCCAACTGCTAATTTGGAAGAGTTGTTAATCCCGGTACCTATATTAAGCCAATACTTAAAGCCGGAACTATCTTTTTGCGAAAAAATATTAGTACAAAGCAGAAGCAGCAAGTATAATGTTATTTTGTTTATTTTCATTTTGCTCTCATAAATTTATTGTTTTATTTATTATAAATATGAAGAAAAATAATCAAATTAATTAGTAAAAATTAAATATAAGATTATCCCGAATTTTGCAATAGATATTATTATATTCTGTAATCTCTTTATTAATATAAGGTTATGGAAAATTTAATTGCATTTATTATATACATGTAAATAAAATTACTTTGGGCAAAATAATTTAACAATAATATTCTTCAACTCAGGCCTAAAGGCCATGTAGTGCGGTTTTTATACCCCACGCCTTAAACAGACTGTGTGAAAATTGGGGATAATAAAACAGGTGGGGATTATAAAAAAGAAGATGTAATTCCCCACTATAAAGTTGCATAAGTCGTTATAAATTCGTATATTAGCATATTAAATAAGGACAAATAATGGCTGTT
>JAZDHY010000060.1:0-22921 GCA_043805435.1 bacterium | reverse complement strand
AATCTTAATCAGGCTAAAGTCTATTTGATTAAGGCTATTGAAATTGATGAATCTAATTTTCAGCCTAACCATCCTTCGCTGGCTATTCGTTATTCCAACCTTGCATTGGTTGAACATGCTTTGGGTAATCTTAATCAGGCAAAAAGCTATTTGATTAAGGCTATTAAGGTCGGTGAATTAAGTTATGAACCGAATCATCCTCAATTGGCAATTTATTATTCCAACCTTGCAACCGTTGAACAGGCTTTGGGGAATCTTAATCAGGCTAAAGTCTATTTGATTAAGGCTATTGAAATTGACGAATCTAAATTTGAGCCTAACCAACCTACGCTGGCTATTGATTATTCCAACCTTGCATTGGTTGAAAAGGCTTTGGGCAATCTTAATCAGGCTAAAGTCTATTTGATTAAGGCTATTGAAATTGATGAACTTAATTTTGAGCCTAACCATCCTACGCTGGCTACTTTATATTCCAACCTTGCAGGCGTTGAAAAGGTTTTGGGTAATCTTAATCAGGCTAAAGTCTATTTGATTAAGGCCATTGAAATTGATGAACTTAATTTTGAGCCTAACCATCCTACGCTGGCTACTTTATATTCCAACCTTGCAACCGTTGAACAGGATTTGGGTAATCTTAATCAGGCTAAAGTCTATTTGATTAAGGCTATTGAAATTGATGAATCTAATTTTGAGCCTAACCATCCTACGCTGGCTACTCTTTATTCCAACCTTGCATTGGTTGAAAAGGATTTGGGCAACTTCATAGAAGCAAAAAATTTATTCTGCAAAGCACTTGAGATAAACGAAATAGCACTTCCTAAGGGGCATTTATATATAAAATACGGCTACACTTTTCTTATAAATTTATTGCAGCAAACAGGAAGGGTAAAAGAAGCAGATGAATTGCGGTTAAAAGCAAAAGAACATGGATTTGATGATATTTAATATAAGGTAATTAATACCCTCCTTTTCTTTTTAAGAGAGGACAATGTTTTCACCAGCGGCGCAGGTGCATATTTGTAACACACCAACACCAAAACAAGACACACCTGCAGCGCAGGTGAATGTTCTTTTTACCTTTCGCCATTGGGAGTTTTTTATATCGCAAAACCTTAACTGCATTTTTGTTTACATCCGTAAACGGTTTATTCTGCTCAAAATCTCCCACAATTAAGCAAAAAGTTTGCGCGATTTCCGCCAATGCGGAACGCACTACAAACTGCATAAATCTAATTTTAGAAGAAGATAACGCAACAAATAAAAATGCAATTTTTTCCCATCCGTAAAGAGACTGTGTTGAAATTCGGTTTTAAATAATTCAATAAATTATTATTAATTTTGTAAGTGAAGGAAATTCATAAGATTTTGAAATATTAAGAAAAGTGCGAGAAAAGACAAAAAACTACTCGTTTCAGGTGGTTTTTAGACTTGTTTTGTTGTTGTTTTTCATGATTTGTGTAAATAATTTACTAACTCCCAATACCCCCTCTATACCTATAAGTCTCCGTAAATTATAGACTATTTGCCATATATTTATTTCTATACTCACCTTATATTTGCTTCGCAAATGAAGTGGCATTTTTCCCATCCATAATTTTAGTGTCCCAAATATATGCTCGATTTTTGTTTTTCGTTCTTTGATTTTTATTTTCCCTTCAGGTGATGATAATCTTCGTTTTAACTGCTCTACAATTTCTGAATTTACATTTATGTACAGATATCTTCCTTTTGTGGATGTTGTACATTTTGATTTTAATGGACAGTTATTGCAGTTTACTCCAACGTATAAATTTGCTAAATAATTCTTCTTTTTTACATTTCTTTGCTTAAATACTAAATCTTGTCCTTGCGAACATATATATTTATCTTCTCCTTCTGCTTTCCTAAACTCTATTTCTTCTTTTTTACTTTTTGCTATTGGTATATATGATGTTATTTCTTTTGTCTCTAATTTTATTAAATTTTTGTAATTATAATAACCTTTATCTGCTACTACTGTTTCTACTTTTTCTTTTATCGCTTCTTCTGTTTTTTCAATTGTTGGTATTAATAATGCGTCATCTCCAGTTTCTGATGTTACAATATTCTCTATAATAAAATGATTGTCTGTCGAAACTTGCACATTATAGCCGGGAATAAAACCATCCCTGCTTTTTATTAATCGCGAACCCTCATCTCTTTTAACTATCCATTTTGACTTTTTCCCTGTAAACTTGGATAATTCCTCATCCTTAGCTGCCATTTCTTTTTGCAATTCTTTTATTTTGTCCTCTAATTCCTTTTGTCTGCTTTCAAACTCGTCTTCATTTTTATCTATTATTTCTAAATCCTGAATATATTTTTTTAATTCAGTTTCATTTTTATTTAACCATTTCTTTATTTCTGTTTTGTTGTAATAATTTCTACCTGCATAGGCTTTTATTTTGCTCCCATCTATTACTATTTCTTTCCCATTTATATACGAATTGCTTTTTAATATTTCTGTGAATTTCTGCTTTATCATTAAAATTAAATTGCCATTATTTTTCCTGAAATTTGAGATTGTCCAATGATCCGGTGTTAATTCATTAATTAACCATTTTAAGTCTATATTCCGATGGCTTTCTTCTTCTATTTTTCTGGATCCTTTTATTCGTTGTGAATATGAATACAATAATAATTTAGTCATTATTCTAGATGAATATTTCCCTCTACCGGATTCTGCATTTTTATTGTCTATATTGTCGAAGATTTCCGGGTTTATATGATATACCAATTCTACTATTAAATCTATTATTCTTACTGGATTATCTTCTCCTATTTCCTCCTCTAAGCAATAGCTGATTCGGATCGCATCTCTTGGTGTACCTTGTATGATTGCCATATTAACCTAATTTATTTACTGCTAATATACAATATTATATAGACTTATGCAATTTTATACTGAGGAATAACAATGTTTTTTTCTTCTTTTTATTGTCCCCAGTTTTAACACAGTCTCTAAACGAATGGGCTAATACACTCTTTCATTTGTTCTTCAATAATCATTTTTGCTGTAATTTACATTCTCCTCTTATTCGGCATTATTTTACATCTTTTATCATCAATCCGCAAACAAATGAGCTGATAGCTAAACGTCTTTAATCCCGGAGGGATGAAATGATTATAGCAAAACGATTCCCCACAAATTACAAAACCCCATCGGGGTGACATTATTAGACAACAAACCAATTATGATTTTTGCCTTTATATTCCCATCCGCAAACAAATGAATAGAGGCATTTGCTGCACAGGCACCCATTTATGCCAAAAAAAAAGGACGACCGAAGTCGTCCCTTTTACGTAATACTTAAAAAATAAACTTACTTTTTCTCGGCAGGAGCAATACCTAATAATTCAACTTCAAAAATTAAAGTAGCACCCGGTTCAATCATTTGACCGGCACCTCTTTCGCCATAAGCTAAAGCAGAAGGGATATATAATTCCCATTTGTCGCCAACTTTCATTAATTGTAAAGCTTCTGTCCAACCTGTAATAACACCTGTAACAGGGAAAGTAACGGGCTGACCTGTTTTTAATGAACTATCAAATTCGTTACCGTTAATTAAAGTACCTCTGTAATGTACTGTAACTTGTTCGGTAGCTTTTGGTGAAGGACCGCTGCCCGATTTAATTACTTTATATTGTAAACCGCTTGCAGTAGTAATAACACCCGGTTTTTTAGAATTTTCGGCTAAAAATTTAGCTTCAACATCTTTATTCTTTTTTCCGGCTTCATCCATTTTAGCTTGTTGTTTAGCCATCATTTGCTGCTGTAAAGTAGTAAAAATTTGTTTAATTTCGTCTTGTGTAAACAAACCGTTTGTACCGGCACTATCAGCAAGACCATCACTAATACCTTTAGATAATTTTTCAATTTCAATTTCTAAAGATTGTGTTTTAAAATTTCTTCCTATATCGTAACCAATAGCATAACTTACAGTATCTTTATTAGTTTTAAGGTCTTTTTTTTCAATTTTACTTTGGCAAGCAACTGTACTTATTAAAAAGACTGCTAAAATTACAGAAAAGAGGTATTTCATATTTTCTCCATTATGAAAATAAATAATTTATTTGTAAACTTTAAACTTAATACTTCATTTTTAGATATGCAATTAAAAATATAAATTACTAAGCATATATTTATAAACATCACTTACAATTATGTTTCAATTTTAATATTTATATTTACATAACCCGCCATCGCTTGTAACAATCCAAAAAACACCGCTTTTATCTTGCTTAATTTGTTTAATAAAATTAGAATTTAACCCGCTATTGGTAGTTGTTAAAATCTCTTTTGATTCATAATCAAAAAACCTTACCAATCCGTTATTTGTCCCTATCCATTTTTTGTTATTTCCATCAACATAAATACAATTTACAAAATTAACAGGCAATCCCGTAATATAAGTAGTAAATGTTTGTCCATTCAAACAGCTAAGTCCCCCCGTAAAAGAATCGTTTGGCATATGCCCAAACCAAATATTATTATTTATATCAACACATGCCGCCGTAATATAATTTCCCATAGAAGGGTAATTTGAATACGAATAATTAGTAAAAACCGTTCCATTTATTTCGGTAATTCCGCTATGGTATGTACCAACATATAACTTACCATCGGAATTTGCGGCAAGAGCCATAATATGACTTTCCGGAAGCAGGCTGTTGGAACCGGTATAAATTGTAAAATTTACCCCGTCAAATTTTGCCAATCCGGCTTTTGTGCCAATCCACATATTACCGCTTATATCTTTTTCAATACACTCAATGTAATTGCTAAGCAAAGCGGAATTATCGGTTTTATATATTACCCAATTGCCGTTGTTTAACTTAACCAACCCGTTTGTTGTACCTACAAAAATATCACCATTATTTCCATTTTTAATAGAGGTAACGTAATTAGACGGCATTAAGGAATTTTCTCGGGAATAATTAACCCAATTGGTTCTATCGTAATAAATCAATCCATTTGCGGTGGAACCGACCCAAATATTCCCGGCTTCATCAACTTCAACACATGAAAGATAATTGGTTGGGATACCCGAATTTGTTATTAGATAGTCAACCCAAACCGTTGTATCTTGCATAACAGAATAAGAATTAGTTAAAACACCGCTTGAAACTGTCGAAGTATAAACCGGTGTTCTATAACCGGACTTTTTATAACTAATTTTATATTCGCCGGGTAAAACATTTAAGAATTGGTGTGGCGAAACAATTCCCGTAGCCGAATCGTTAATAAAAATTTCCGCACCAGTAGGTTTTGTATTGCAGGCAAGGGTACCACGCATATGAGGATTTGTTGTAAAATCAATTTCCATATTATTTTTTATATCTTTTGTAAAAACAACGGTAAAAGCAGTATCGTAAAAATGATTTCCCTTTAATGTTACGTTTGCCGTACCAAATTCAATTGAAAAAAGGCTGTCGGGTGTAACCTTGCCCGTGTTTTTACCATTTAAAAATATTTTTGAACCGGCCGGTATAGTGTTAATAAAAACATATCCATTATCCGGTTCACCTAAAGACGGTGTTACCGAAACTTCTTTATCGCACCCAATAAGTGCAATTATTAAAACATAAATAAAAAATGCATATTTTTTCATATCATCAACTTATACTATTTAATTATAAACCATGGAATAACCAAACGAATTAATAAAATCTTCAGTAAAAGAAACACGAATTTCCTGCTTAAGATAAGAACCAAAAATACCGTATCCATTGGTAATATTTGTATAATCCGATTCATCTATTTTTACGGAAAACTCGCCATATGCCGAAGTTGAGCTCGAATAATACCCCGAAAGATTTTTATCCAAAATAATCAATTCCAAAGTTGTGCTTGCAACAACAGAATAATTCCCTTTAAACGCATCTCCCTCCGAAATATCTTCAAATGCTTTTATAACAGCATCCATATTATAAAACACATAAGGATTTTTATCCGGTTGAGGATAAAGCGGAACATAAATACCATCGTTACTTCTGTATTTAATTGGTATTGATTTAGAATATTTTGTTGGAACACCGTTTAGGTTTTTATAATAAGTAAATGTTAAACGGGGAACGTAAAAAATATCGCGCGCTAATGTGCGCCAGTAATAATTTAATGATCCTTTTTCTTTAGTAATTTTTGTAATTATCAAATCACACGATGTTTTTTGAAATTCCACCGTGTTTGGTGTTATTGTTGTTGCTTTTAATCTTCTTCCGTTTGGCAGCAAAACATCAATTTCAAATTCTTTATTAACCGCCGGTTTAAATTGATTAGAGAAATAAAATCCATACGGGGTTTTATAACGCGAAGTATCACTTCTGGCAACACTTGAATCTTTAAATATTACAGCCTCATCGTCATAATAGATTCTTACATCCGCACCATAAATAATAGGATCGGTATTGTACGAATAAGGGTCTGAATTGTCCGGCAGGTAACTTTTTGAAAGAACAACATACTGTGCATTCGAATCGCAGCGTAATATACAATTTAAGGAGTAGCCTTCACTATATTCTCCGTTTGGTTCTAAACTATCCTCGCACGAAATAAATAGAACTATACTTAAAACAGATGCCAAATATAAAAATTTTCTACACATCATTTATTTTTTCCTTGCTCCTTTATATTTAATTAATCCACCGCCGGCAGTGGCAAACCACATTACACCGTTTTTATCCATAATAACATCTTTAACATCATTACTCATAATTCCGGAATTTGTATTAACAAATACTTTTATACTATTTGTGTTTGTAAAATAATAAAGACCTGTATTAGTTCCCACCCATTTCACATTATTATCATCAACGTAAATACAATAAATCAAATCGAATGAAAATAAATTTGTATATTTAATAAATTTAGAACCGTCATACCAACTTAAGCCGCCTTTATATATATTAGACGAATAAGAAATATTAGAATGACCAAACCAAAGTTCACCATCATTGCCAATTGCAGAACATTTAATATTATCATTTGGAAATTCTCCCTCATTAGGAGGAAACCCAACACTGATTGATTTAAAGTTAAAATTATCATAAATATATAAACCGTTCCATTGGGTTCCCAGCCATTTTAAATTGGCTGCATCAATTTCAATGGTAGAAAGTGCAACAGGCGGATAATCGGGATGTAAAGAATCCGCAGTAAATATTTCCCATGTATCATATCCGTTATATTTTGCCAACCCATAATGTGTCGTTATCCATATATTACCCGTAATCGGTTCACATTTAATATCTTCAACCAAATCACTTGGTAAAGGACTATTCCACTGCCTAAAAACCTGCCAGTTATAACCGTCAAAACGGGCAATACCACCATATCCGGCAAACCATTTTATATTATTTTCATCAATATCAATAGCAGTTACCAATCCGCTTGGAATTGGATATATTGGCGGGGAATAGACTGAAAAATCCTTTTCGTCAAATTTAATAACCCCCACGCCTTCAGTACCAATCCATTTTATATTATCTTTATCAATAACAATACAATTTAAATAGTCGTAACCGATTGATGAATTATTATGATTATAATTTACCCATATTGAAGTATCCTGCAATGTTAAAGCAGCACGAACAACCTTTCCGCTTCTAACAGTAAAAAGGCCCGAAGCATCTCTATGTTCAGGATAAGAATATCTAAATTTGTAGGTCCCCGGAAGTAAACCGTTAACAGTATCATTAGCAATGTTTGAAGTTAAAGAATCATTTATATAAACCTTTGCGCCTAAAGGAGATGACACACAATAAACCGAACCGCGCATTAAAGGATTTTTCGAATAATCAATAATTATAGTTTCGGTTTTTTCTTCCGAAATATTAAAAATAAATGTTGTATCTCTAAAATAATCCATCTTTAACTTAATTTCATACTCTCCAAATTCAAGAAATTTTAATGTATCCGGCGTTCTTTTACCGGAATAACGTCCATTCTTAAATATTAGAGCCCCGGAAGGATAAGAAGTAACATATAAAAAAACTTTAGCAGCTTCTTCATCGGGAGGTGAAACTGATACTTCTTTATCACAACTAATTATAGTTAAAAAACTTAATAAAACAAATATTTTTTTCATCCTGACTATTTATTTTATTTCTCCTTTATACTTAATCAATCCACCACCCGCTGTTGTAAACCACATCACTCCATTTTTATCCATAACAATATCTGTAACATCATCACTTTTAATTCCGGAATTTGACTTTGAAAACATTTTTATATTATTTGTTGTTAAAAACCTGTAAAGGCCTGTACTTGTACCAACCCACTTAACATTATTATTATCAACATATATGTTTCGTAAAAACTCAAAAGAAAATAAATTAAGATATTGAGTCCAAGTTGAGCCATCATAATTTGTTATTCCGCCTATAGAAGTATTTGTGCCCCAGGAAAGAGTTGCATGGCCTAACCAAATATTACCATTTGCTTCTAAAGCCGAACATGTTATAAAATCATTTGGAAAAACCCCGCCTCCGGGCGGAAAACCAACCCCAAACCATTTCCAATTGAGATCATTATATACATATAAACCGCCATTCAATAAACCAAAATATTTTGTATTATTTGCATCAATTTCAATACAAAATTTACCACTCCATGGATATTCAGGATGTAAAGAATCATATTTAAATATTTCCCACGTATCATATCCGTTAAATTTAGTCATCCCGCCTTGCGAACCAATCCACATATTTCCGGTTCCGTGTTCACATTTTATATCTTCAACATAATCACTCGGCAAAGGGCTGTTCCACTGCCTAAAAACCTGCCAGCTAAAATCATCAAATCTAGCAATTCCTCCATATGTACCAATCCACTTAATATTATTGTCATCAATATCAATTGAAGTAACTAAACCACTTGGAATTGGGAAAATTGGAGGTGAATAAACCGTAAAGTTTTTATCGTCAAATTTTATAAGTCCAACACCTTCTGTTCCAATCCATTTAACATTGTTTTTATCCACTACAATACAATTCAAATAGTCATAACCAATTGATGAATTAGTATGGTTATAATCCACCCAAATTGACGTATCCTGCAGCATAACCGGAGCGCGAATAATTTTGTTACTTCTTACGGTAATTTGAGTTTCACCGTCTCTATGCTCTGGATATGAATACCGAAACTTATAAATACCCGGCATTAATCCCTTAATGGTATCGTTTGTTAAATGGGTAGTTAATGAATCATTAATATATATCTTACCACCCGGAGGCGTTGATATACAAGAAACCGAACCGCGCATTAGTGGATTTTTTGAATAATCGATATCAATAGTTTCAAATTTTTCTTCGTCTATATTAAATGTAAATGTAGAATCCCTGAAATAATCCATTTTTAGTTCAATCTCGTATTCTCCAAATTCAAGAAATTTTAACGTATCCGGCGTTCTTTTACCGGAATAACGTCCATTTTTAAATATTTGAGCACCTGAAGGAGAAGAAGTTATATATAAAAAAGCTTTTGCAGGTTCATCATCCGGCGGAGAGACAGAAACTTCTTTATCACAACTAATAATGGTTACCAATATATAAAAAAGCAGTATTATTTTTTTTATCATCACATAATCCCGTTAATTATTAAAAATAATACTATAACCAAAAAGGTCAATAAAATCTTCAACAAAAAACAATGTTTTTTCTTGTATTATATACGATCCGAAAACACCATAACCACCGGTTATGTTAGTATAATCCGTTTGGTCCAAATTAATATTGTATTCACCAATTTTTTCGTTTGTTGATGAATAATACGAGGATAAATTTTTATCTAAAATTTTGAGTTGGAATTTAACATAAATCCCAACCGCGTAATTGTTGGAATTTACATCTCCTCGCGAAATATCCAATAATGCCCTTGTTAAAGCTCCTTTTTCAAATGTAATTGAATTTTGTCGTTGTGCTTTTGGATATATTGGAGTATAGACATTTTGATGTTCATAATATGTAATAGGTACTTCTTTTTCACCTTGGTAAGTGAACACTTCGTTAACTTTTTTATAATATGCAAATGCAAGTCTGGGAATTACGTAAGCATTCGGATCTGAAGGAGTCCATGTATATGTAAGAAGTGAGGATTCCGCATCAGGTAAAAATACATTTAAATTTTTAGGAAATTCGGCAGTATCCGGTGTTGTAGTTGACGCAAATAACCTTTTGCCGTTAGGCAATAAAACTTCAATATCAAGTTTTTTATTAAGTGGAATTTCATAATTTTTAATATAATAATATTGCTGCGGAGTTTTGTATTGTGATGTATCAATCCGTGGTACAATAGTATCTCTGTAATAAATAGCAAAATTTTCGCTAAACATTCCTATTTCCGCACCTTTTATAAAAGGATCGATATTGTTGTTGCCCTGTTGGTAACTTTTAACAAGTAATGCCGTATGTTTGTTAGCATCGCCGCCAAGAATACAATAAAAGGCATATCGTTCTTTATAACCTTCTACCGGAGAAATATTTTCCTCACAGGAAATTCCCACTATTGATAAAAACACACTGATTAACAAAATTGTCTTTTTCATATTTCAATCTTAATTGTTGCCGATGGTAAAAACGGAAGCATATTAACACGCTCGCCCGTATCTCTTTTAAAGTAAAAGATGTTTTTTCTGTTGTAAACATTTATAATACTAAAATCTAAATATATATTAGTAAAAGCTATGGAAAACTTTTTAGAAACCGAGATATCTAACCTATGATAATCAGGAAGTCTTCCAATATTTTTATCTCCCAAAATCGCATAAGGAGAATAAGAACTGCTAAATAACCAATTTGAATAAAAGTCATTAATATACAATTTGTCGTAAAAGCCTATAAGTTTTGTAAATGGCAATCCCGTATTATACGACCAAATAATATTTGCCATCCATCCATTACCAAAATTGTAATCAAAAATAATATTCAAATTATGTCTTGAATCGTATTTTGGATAAAACAACCAGTCATCTAATTTATTATAAGCCCAGCTTAACGAATACGATGTTGTAAAAGAAAACGGCATATCGGTATATTTGAGTAAAACTTCCATTCCGTACGATTCACCCTCGCCGGCAACTAAATCGGGGTCACTTGAAAATACTTTATCTTCGTTAACCAAAGGCAAATTTTTTACCGTTTTATAATATGCTTCCAATTGCATATTTAATTTGCTAGTAAAATCAATTTCAATTCCACCTGTATAATGAATAGCTCTTTCAGGTTCTAAATAATCCGGAGTAATAATCCATGGTTCAAATAACGAAATAACTTCTTTTTCATCCGAAATAGTGGTAATTTCTTGTTGATAAACACCCCACGCACCTTTTATTGCAATCTGCGGAGTAAATCTATAAGTAAAACTTACACGCGGCTCAAGAAAAAAATCACCACCGGGAGTTAAAGATGCAACATTAACTCTTGAACCAACGTCAATACCCAAATTTTCAAATCTTAAAAATTTATATTTTAGGAATACACTAAAATTGCCGCCAAACTCATCAACGCTGCTTAATGCACCGTTTTGATTTTCTAACAACAAACTGGTTTTAAGTGTTTTTAAGGCAAAACCCAAACTCAATTCATCTTTACTTTCGTAAATGTAAGTCATATCAAAAGAGAAAGTATTATCTATTACTTCATTTTTCCTTTGTTTGGAACTGCTGTAATTTGGAATAACTTCGCCATTAAATTTACTTGAACTTAAACTAAGTTTACTATATAAAGGGCTATCATACACTTGAAGCCAATCAAATCCTATTATATTGTTATCCCAGCTAAAATCTTCTTTTGCGGGATTTTCATTTTTTAATTTATCACTACTCAAAAACCCGTAAATAATAAATTTACCGTTTTCAATCAATGGATTAGCTGTATTAATCTTAAACGAAACATCGTAAAATTCTATTGGTAATGTTTGTTCATTTAAGAATTTTTTTAATATTTCGTTCGAGTAACTTTTTCGTCCCGTAAGCATAAAAGATCCATTAGGAATTGGCCCTTCAACCAGCAGCTTTCCGGTCATAAAACTGCTGCTTGCTTTACCGCTATAATTTTTTTTATTACCGTCTTTTGTTAAAATTTTAAGAACAGAAGAAACCCTGCCGCCGTATTCGCTTGTAAAACCACCTTTATAAAATTCAACATTGTTGATCATTTCAGGATCAATTACACTAAACAGGCCTAATGCGTGAAACGGGTTATATATTGTTGCTCCGTTTAACAATACTAAATTTTGGTTGCTTGCACCTCCGCGTACATAATATCGTGCAGAAACATCACCGGTAGATTTAACCCCCGGAATGTATTGTAAAGATCTGAAAATGTCAGTTTCAACTCCTTTAGGTAGTTTTTCCAGTTCTCTAATGGAAATTCTTTGAAGTCCTAAATTTGTTGAATTTTTTTCCTTACCTGTTGATTCACCTATTTTTTCAATGGCTTGAAGCTGATAGCTTGTGGCAGCTAATGAAACATCTTTGTGCGTAATTTTATTAGGCAATATGTTTATTGAAATTACTTTTTCGTTATAACCCATGTAAGAATAAATTACAGTATAGGTTTTATTTCCGGGAATGCCGTTAATAAAGTAATACCCCGTTCCATCTGTAGAGCATCCGGATTTTGTTTCTTTGATATATACATTTCCATAAGCTAACGCTTCACCATTATCCGAGTCGGTTAAAAACCCTCTCAAGGTACCGGAACCTTGTCCATAATTATTACCGGGAATAAAAACAAAAATTATTAGTAAACAAAACACAAAAAATCGTATAATATTACTCATCGTTTTCCTTATTTATTTATTTTAAAAACAAGCCTTTGCAACTTACAAAAATTATTACTTTCTTATATTATTATTAACCAATTTTAATGTAAAAAAATACTGCATAAATATGCGGTTTTTAAATTTATTAGCAACTTTTTTTATATTTTGTTCGTCTAATTAAGGTTAAGGACAAATTTTGTGTTTGAATAAAAAGAACTCTTACCCAAATCAAAATTAGTCAAATGGCTATTATTACGCAATTTTTGAGATCGGCTTTATTTCGGTTTTTAATTAAAAATAATTTACTTATAAAACAAATTATCAATGTAAAACCCGCTTTACGTGGGTGTTGCATAAGTAAATATAGGATAGTTGAGTATCAGAATAATAGCTCCAATGCAAATATAATTGGACATTGAAATAACCAGGGCTAAAGCCCGAATTCCCTTTTTCCTAAACCCCCAGCCTGAACAGACTGTGTTAAAATTAAAAAAAACAGTAGTAATTTGAAAAAACCTGTGGAGAGGCTGTCTCAAAAGTGGTAAATCATGGCTTTAACACAATAATTATTAATTATTATATCCCCAGCATAAATATTTATTGTATTTATAAAGCTAATATATAGCAAGGCAATTACGCTTTATATTCCCCCTCTATTTCCAAGAGAGGGGGTCAGGGGGTGAGTTCCTATATGCAATATTTTAACTTTTGAGACAGCCTCTCTTAAAATTGGTTGTGGTGCGTTTGGTTACGGACATGGTGCTCCTCCGGTGGATGTCGCATAAGTACAAAAACCGAACTCACCCCTTGCCTCTCTCTTAAAAAGAGAGGGGAATATCTTTTTATAACATATTGATATATAGTAGTTTATGGTTGTTCATATGTTTAACAAGTGAGGATTATTGTAGCAGGGAATTTCAAAAATCGGACTTATGCAACATCCACCTCAGAAGTGCTTTAGAGGAATAATTGTATGCTAAAGTATTGTATTGTAATATGTTAATATATGTTTTTAATCCCGGAGGGATGACATGATTATAGCAAAAACGAAAAAAACAATCGTAAAAACCCCATCGGGGTGACATAATTTTTTATAGCCAAATAGACGTTATTTGATATTTATCCCCAATTTTAACATAGTCTGTTTATGGCGGGGGTCGACACAAAGGAAAGAATTTGGGCTTTAGCCCTGATTTGGAAATCTATTATACATTGATCTTCGAACATACGTAAAAACATTCATTGGATTTAAACAATCACCGTTTTACTTATTCAAAACCCACTTTGCTGGTTTTAACTCCTTTTCACAACCACTCAGATAACTACTATCATAAAAATATTGAACTGGTACAAAAATTGATGTTTATGTATTTAATTATAGGAAGAATAATTATGATTACAAAACAATTAACGATAATTTTTGTTTTATTAACTTTTATTTTCAGCTGCACCACAAAAGATAACCCCGTTGCGCCTGTAACCGAAGTTACTCAAAAAATTATTGGGAAAGTAATATCCGCCAAAACCGGTCAGGCAATTCCACAAGTATTAATTTCAACAACCAATTCCTCTTCGTCTGTTACAACAGGCATTGACGGCAATTATGTAATAGAAAAAATCAGTCCCGGCACTTATACAATATTAGCCTCAAAGTCGGGTTTTTATACCGAAGAGATTTCCGTTAAAATAGACACCGGAAAAACTGTTATAGGTGATTTTATTCTTTCTGAAGAAAAGTTTGGAGTACTTAAAGGAAAAGTAATTGATGTGGTTTCTAATGCGGGAATATTTGGCGTTACAATAACTACCGATCCGGTTAGCAGTGTAGTAGGCACGGATATTAACGGTAATTTTATAATTGAAAATATTCTTATTTTACGAGACCAAACTTACACTCTTAAAGCAGAAAAAAACAGTACTTATGATGCAGTTACAAAAACCATAAAATTTGGCGATAGCACAACAATTAACGTTAATTTAGCAATGGATCCATTATACGGAACAATTGAAGGAACAGTTACGGATTCAAAAACATCTCTTCCCGTTTCGGGCGTTAATATTACTACAACTCCGCCAACAAGTTCGGTTTTAACTGATGCTTTGGGCTATTATAAAATAGACCAAGTATTGCGTCTTTCCGGTGCCAGCAAATATAATATTGTAGCTGTAAAATCCGGTTATAAAAAGAATACGGATGTGAACGTTATTGTATTAGGCGGAAGAACAACACGCGGCGATGTTGTAATTGATCCTTTATAATTTTATTAAGGTTAAACATTTTGAAAAAAATAATTTTGCTATTTATAATATTATTAAATTTCCCTTTATCAGCTCAAAAAAAGGGAATTCCTGTTATTTCCGATATTATGAATTATTTTACGACTCCTATTGAAGATGATTCGTTAAAATTTTTCCAAACTAATTTTTTTAATAAAAGAATTGGGAATATAATTAATGGAATTTATTTTGAAGCGGGTGGCGGAAATGATAAAATGAATTATGAGTTAATTAATCAAATTTCGTTTTTACCATATTATAGTTCTTCACCTGCTTTAGCTAATACAACTTTAGGCGGTTCTTTAATTATAAATCCGTTTATTATAAATTTTGGATATTATACCGGCGAGCAGGACTTAAGCGAATTAATCTTAAACTTTGCATATCCGCCGCCGCCGCCCAATGTAGCCCAATTAAGTACTATAATAAAATATCAATCTATGTACGGGTCATTAAATTATGTTCCTTTCTCTTTATTTTGGGGATATTTATATCCTTCTATCGGGCCTGCTGTTAATTACAGCACTTACAAATATAATAGCGTAAATGAATCTTATGTGGGAATTGGGGTAAATACTCAAGTTATGTTTAAATTTAAAAATTTATTTGTAACGGTCTCTTATTCAAAATATTTCACTAATTCCGAATATTTTAATGACCAACTTTTTGTTAAGGGGGGTATATGTTTAGGAATGTTTTAATTTATGGAAAAATTATAATCCCTCTTGTATTTATATATAGCTTATTGTTTAGCCAGCCTAATGCTAATATATCTATTCAAAACAACAACACGTTTGGCAGCTTTTTTACGGTAAATACAATTATTGAATTTAAAAATTCGGATTTGTCCTCTACTGATTATTATAAAATTATTGGCATTCCGGGCGATACAACTATTGCTCTTAGTACCGCAATGACAGGTCAACCTATAAACGACTGGGTAGCCTTTTATGATGATGGAGGCGACCATTATTTGCCTTACACGGAAGCGAACAAAGACAATTTTAATTTTTCTCCGGGTAAAGCTTTTTGGATAATAAGTAAATACGATTTAAAACTTGGTCCATATTCCGTTAGCACCGTTAAACTAAATAAGGACAATTGTTACGAAATTCCTTTACATGCAAATTGGAATCTTATATCCAATCCATTCGATAAAGCAATTAATTGGCAGGATGTTAGAACTAAAAACAATATTCAAAACGATTTGATTTATTATTTTCATTCCGGTTTATACGAATTCAGTTCTATAAAGATGGAGCCGTTTTTAGGATATTATTATTACAATAGAAATAATTTGGATAAATTGATATTACCTTATTCAACAAGTTCATCTTTAAACAAAAGTAATAACGCAAACGAGTTTGAGTCGATTACAATTAATATTGAAAATGAAAACAGGAAAACAGAAGCTGTTGTACTTTTTAATGATATTTTTTCCGAGGCTTTGGATGATTTTGATCAAATACTTCCCCCAATGCAGCTTACAACTTTCTCCATTTCATTACTTAATTATTTAATGCCGGCCGGCAGACAGGCACTTGCTATTGAATCACTTAAAAACATACAGGATGGTATCAGCATCCCGTTTAGAATCAAAAACCATAAATTGGGCAATATTGCTTTAACAATAAATCATTCACCCGGTTTAGGAAATAATTATTTTGCTTTATATAATATACTTAACGGGTCAAAAACAATTATTACAAATAACCAACAAATAAATTTGGCATTTCAAAAGGCAGAAGAGGACTATCTATTACTTGTAGGCACCTCTGCTTATATTGAAACATTTGTTAATGAACCAATACCAACCAATATTGAGTTATACCAAAATTATCCCAATCCTTTTAACCCACAAACCACAATTCAATTTAATTTACCAAAATCGGAATTTGTAAATATTATTGTTATTAACAGCATTGGCCAAAAAGTAGATGAATTGGTAAACGGGTTATTATCCAAAGGAAAACATTCTGTCACTTTTAAAAGTAATAATTTGTCTTCGGGAATTTATTTTTATCAGCTAAAAACTCAGTCCTCTACAATTTCAAAAAAAATGGTGTTGCTGCAATAAGTATTTTTTAATCATGACCGCAGCTGCATTTTATATTATTTGTTTTAACTTTTTCAATAGCTTCTTTTCCTTCTGTAAACGAAAAATAAGCTATTCCTATAACTCCAATTACATCAAAATATAAAGAGCCAAACAATTCAAACAATAAGCTGGAAACTAACAGAACAATTGATAAAAAAAGACATGTTTTTGTACAATTAGCATCTGCAATAATTGCATCGGAATTTAGTTTTTTGCCTACATTTAATTTTGCTTTCATTAAAAAGTACATTGTTAAAATTGATAGTAACGAAATAACAATACCGGGGATTGTAGTAACCGGAGCTTTGGCATAAATTATATTAATTACGGCCCCAATTAATAATCCTACTGATAATATATAAAAACTATAACCGGTTATCAATAATGCCGTTTTTTCAAACCTGTCTCTTTTTTCAACAGGATTTTGCCTCATTCTTAATACCATGTGTAATATTCCCATACCGGAAATTACTTCCACAAAACTATCAACCCCAAATCCAAATAATGCAAGCGAATCATCATTATAACTAAAATAAACCGATATTAAACCTTCTGCAATATTATACAGTACAGTTATTATTGCTAAAACAATTGCATACTTATATAATTTATTCATTTTAATAAACAATCCGGGGACTATTATTTTTATTTATTTTTCATAAACCCCTAAAAACTATTCTGAAATTTTTCCATTAATTAGTTCTTGTCTTATTCTTTCGGCACCAATAATATCACCTACAATTTCCAAAATTGCCTGCGAGGAAACCGAAACGCATCTGTTTGATTGTTCATCAAATAAAAAATCACCTGCAAGGCTTTCAATATTGCCATCAAAGGCAACGCCAATTATTTCGGCATCTTTATTAATAACAGGACTACCCGAACTGCCTCCGGTTATATCATTAGTACTTACAAAATTATATATTGTTGTTAAATCCAAATTTGGATTTGGTTTTGACCATCTTTCAGGCAAATCCCATGGAAATTTTTTATTGTGCGAGTAGTATTTATCATACATGCCGTAAAAGGTTGTAAAAGGAGGAGCCATTGTACCGTTATATTCATATCCTTTTACAACACCATCGTTAACTCTTAACGTAAATGTAGCATCGGGTGGAATTTTTGAGCCATAAACCGCATATAAAGCTTCACCTAGCTGATTTTCCAACGTCTCTTCTGCCGCACTAATTTCAAACCAACGTTTTTGGTATTCTTCTAATTTTTGGCGTGTTAAAGCTATATAATTAATAACAGGATCATTACAATTTAGGATTGAATTAGATCCTTCCGTAAACATTTTTTTTATTCTTTCTTTGTCAAGAACAATTGTTTTTTTTAATAAATTTTTTGAGGCCTCTTCACCATCAAAAGTTCCCATCAGCATTTTTACATAATCATTATCTTTTCCCAAGTTAAGCTTAATTAAATCAAGCTGTACAGCCAATTTTTTCATTTCAAAAGTTTCGGAGTAAGTTTCGTTTTTCTTTTTGAAATCAAATTTCCTTTTCCCGTTTTCGTATATATTATCAACACTTTTATCAATTTCTTTCTTCAATGAATCTGTAAGATTTGTTATTCCGTCTTTTTTTAATTGTTGGGCTAAATTATATATTTTTAATCCCCTGTTAAATACTTCCGTATTAAGACCGCGTGTACTTAAAGCATATGCCGATTTTAAGTTTTCAAAAGTCCTTAATTCATTCTGCAAATCTTCAATAGACTGCCAAAGGAACCCATATTTTTCGTTAAGTGTTTTGTCTTTTGTAATTAACAACTTAAATTCTTCTTCAAACGATTTTTTACGTGTTAATAAAAACGGGTTTTTAATTGAATTATATTCTCCAATAACCACTTTTGCGGTATTAGAAATTGCACTCATTTCGTCTATCAGTTTTTCCGTTTCTTCCGGATATAATTCAATGGTTTCATAATAAGCTTTTATTAACCTCTCATACATAAACGAACTGTTTCTTGAATCTATGTCTCTCATATATTCAATTTGTGCAACAGTTTTTAATCGTTGTGTTTTAGCAGGATTACCAATTACAAATATCGGTTCGTTAAGCTGAGGTCCGTTTTTGCTAAATTTGAAAAAATTGTCTGTTTTTATCGGTTTGCCGGCTTTATCATAAACTCTTAAAAACGCAAAATCGGCGTCATAACGCGGATATGTAAAATTATCCCAATCACCGCCATATAACCCCGTGCTTGATTCATTAAATAATACGGCACGAACATCTTCATATCTTTTATAACCATATATAGAATATTTTGAACCACTATAATAAGGTACAAGTACACAATTTAGGTTTGTTTGTTTATCGTAATCCGCTTTAATTTCTTTTAACACATCTGCCTTACATTTTCCGTCTTTTTCTTCATTTTTTATTTTATCATTTATTTCATCAGTAACATCTTGAATAAAAACAAGCTGATCTACAAAAATTCCTTCCATTTTCCTTTCGTCATCTAAAGTAGCTGCATAAAAACCATTTTTTGAGATATTTTCCCCTTTTTGTTCAATTTTTTCCATTACAAAATCAATACAGTGATGGTTTGTCATAATTAATCCGTCTTCCGATACAAACGACGACGAACACCATGTCGTAAATTTTAATGCCGAAAGCCGTACTTTTTCAATCCAGTTATCTGTAACACTTAAATTGTATTTTTCTTTTAAATATTCTTTCGGAAAATCATCAATAGTCCATAGTTTTCCCATATCATATTTGCCTACCCGTGTAGTGTCGTAAACAACATATTGGGCCTTTGTACTGTTATAAAAAATTATTAATAATATTGATAAATGAAGAAGATTTTTAATTTTTGACATAAGATAACCTGAAAATGAAATTTAAAAATGTTTGAGGTTTAAAATAGCGAAAAAATGAATTGAACTAAACAAAAATAATTGAAAATTGATATAGGTAATTTATATTTGAAGCAAATTTATTAATTTACTTGCAAAATGTGACTTAATTTGATAAAAGTTTAAATTAACAACCGGGTTTATTAAATAAATAAACCCGGGTAGGAATAAGATTCAACTCTACGTTCGTCTTCTAAAGTTCCTTTGCATTTAGAGCATTTTTTGACGTAAAAAACTTCCGGGTAATCAACCGAACCTAATTTAATTAAATTTACAATTGATTGGCAGTTTTCACATTGCACAACATGATGTGTGTTTGCTTTTTTTCTGCATGCAGGGCATAACAATCCAATTTCACCAATAATTTCTCTTGGTTCAAACTCAAAAACAAAGTTACATTTTGAATTGTTACAGCGTGCAAATTTTTTATTTTTTGTAGATTTTGGGATTATATATACCTCTTTAATTTTTTGTTTGTAAAATAATTCACTATTTTTAAATATCCTATGCAAAAAAAAATAACTTATGTAAATTTGCACTATTAATTTGAAATTTATTTAAAATAACGGAGATAAAAATGGATAAAATACCCGGATTCAAAGCTTACGACATTCGCGGTAAAGTACCGGGCGAATTAAATGCAGAGCTTGCATATAAAATTGGGCGTGCAATTCCAAAATATATGGATGTAAAATCTGCCGTAATTGGCCGTGATGTTCGCAAATCTTCGCCGGAACTGGCAGATGCATTAACTAAAGGTTTTACCGACTGTGGTGTTAACGTTTTTGATTTGGAAATGTGTGGTACCGAAATGATTTATTTTGGGACCCCTCATTTAGATGCCGATTGTGGAGTAATGATTACAGCAAGCCATAACCCGCCCGAATATAACGGATTAAAATTTGTAAAAAAAGGTTCAGTACCTATGGGTTACGAAAGCGGTTTAGCTGAAATAGAAAAAATGATTTTAAATAACAACTTATGTGATATTACCGAACAAAAAGGTACTGTAACTAAGTTAGATATAATGAAAGAATTTATTGAAAGAGTTAATACTTTTTATAATAAAGATCATATTAAACCGTTAAAAGTTGTTGTTAATGCCGGTAACGGCTGCGTAGGGCCGGCTTTAGATGCACTTGAACCATTTTTACCAATAGAAATGATAAAAGTATTCCATGAACCCGATTCAAATTTCCCTAACGGTGTTCCAAATCCATTATTGCCTGAAAACAGACAACCCACCATTGATGCTATAAATAAAAATAAAGCAGATTTAGGCGTTGCTTGGGATGGTGATTATGACAGATGTTTCTTTTTTGATGAAAAAGGCAATTTTATTGAAGGTTATTATATAGTTGGTCTTCTTGCAAAATCTATATTAAAGTCTTTCCCCGGCGAAAAAATAGTTCACGATCCCCGTTTAATATGGAATACAATTGACGAAGTGGCAAAAGCAAAAGGAATTGCAGTTGAATCCAAAAGCGGCCATGCTTTTATTAAACAAACAATGCGTAAAGTTAATGCAATTTATGGCGGCGAAATGTCAGCACATCATTATTTCCGCGATAATTATTATTCCGATAGCGGTTTAATACCATTTTTATTAATTTTACAATTAATGAGTGTTGAAAATAAATCTTTGCACGAATTGGTTAGCGAAATGATTACAGCTTATCCATGTTCGGGCGAAATAAATTCAACAGTAACAAATTCGTCGGAAAAACTTGCTTTAATTAAAGCAAAATATAACGATGGTATTTTAAGTGAAGTTGACGGTATTAGTGTTGAATATGATACATGGCGTTTTAATGTTAGAACCAGCAACACCGAACCTTTAATCCGCTTAAATGTTGAATCAAAAGCAGATGAAAAATTAATGTTACAAAAAACAGATGAATTATTAAAACTTATTCGTAGTTAATGAAACTTTATTTAATGATAAACGTCTAATAAAAAAAGTAAATTTAGGAGATATTATGGCAGCCGGAAACGAAAAAACAATTGATGTAGATAAATTGTTAAAAAACAAATTAAAATCGTTAAGTGTTTCTGAACTTGAAAGTGGTATTGCAAAAGTTGTTACCGATTTGGTTGGTGAAGATTATAAATGTACTATTGGCGAAGTTAAATATACTTTATTTAGCGGTGCCGATTTTCATGTTAAAATTGAACTAACTTATAATCCTCAAGAATAAATTAAATTTTTGTAGAGGCTGCTATTTTTTGCAGCCTTTTTTTTGCCCTCACCAATCTATCTGCGTCATCTGCGTTCTATTATTTTTTGTAATTTATAAAACTTGCCCTGCAATGTTTATTTTCGGCTTTAATGCCTAATTGTAGCGCGAGATTTATCTCGCCTGCTTTTGTATTAAAACGATAATTTAAAATGCTTGCGAGCTGAAGCTCGCGCTACAACTATAAATAAGTGCAGTTTTAAAATAATATTTTACGGGTTAAAAAATGCAATAAGTGTTTTTATTAAAAACTCCCCAAATGTTTTATCTGCGTTCTATTATTTTTGTAATTTATAAAACCTGCGCTGCAATGTTTATTTTCGGCTTTAACGCCTAATTGTAGCGCGAGATTTATCTCGCCTGCTTTTGTATTAAAACGATAATTTAAAATGCTTGCGAGCTGAAGCTTGCGCTACAACTATAAATAAGTGCAGTTTTAAATAATATTTTACGGGTTAAAAAATGCAATAAGTGTTTTTATTAAAAACTCCCCAAATGTTTTATCTGCGTTCTATTATTTTTTGTAATTTATAAAACTTGCGCTGCAATGTTTATTTTCGGCTATAACGCCTAATTGTAGCGCGAGATTTATCTCGCCTGCTTTTGTATTAAAACGATAGTTTAAAATGCTTGCGAGCTGAAGCTCGCGCTACAATTAA
>JAZDHY010000059.1:0-2698 GCA_043805435.1 bacterium | reverse complement strand
TTTTTCTCTTAAATGCATTTGGATAATATTGCTTTTCATTTTCCTCCAATATTGCTTTTTTTCTTGCTTTTTCCATTTTTTGTCCTTGTTTTGGTTGACTTTTTTATCTTTTTCGAGTCAACCTATTTCAGGACGCTGCATTATATTAAACTGTAAATTATACCTTTGGAGGAATCAATCCCGCATAGCGGGAGGAATGTTTATAGAATTGTTGCCCCCCTCGCCACCGCTGTTTAGCTCTGTAGGAGCGGCACATAAAACATTGTCTGAACCTTGATTAATAGGATTAAGGGATTAACATGATTTTACACAAACTTCGGAGAAGTTTAATGTCTGTAACAACAAACAAGCTAATGAAATCGAACTTCGGAGAAGTTCCATGTGAATTTGCAACCGCTAATCCAAGCGGTCATACATTGTACTCTTCCAGTCTGCTTTTTGTTGGGGTGGTTTTTTGGTTACAGCCATTCATCTACTCTGTAAATGTAAACATTGTCTTGAACTATGATTTGTGTGATTTGGATGATTAGCATGATGTTGTTTTTATTACATTGCATATACGGATGTTCAGTATAAGAATTGTAATAGATATTTAATGTCACCCGTTCCGGGTTTGGTTTTGTTTGTTCATTTTTTAGCTATAATAATTTCATCCCGTCGGGATTAAAACGCCTAAATCTATATTAATCGTTTTAACTGTGATTTGTGTGATAAACAAAATCTTATTTTATTGCCCTACACATTTGCCAACGCCACCATAATTATTATTTATATTAAAATTTTACCCCTTTGTAATTAATAACTAATCCTATTAAATTTGTCTCATTAAGGGTATCAACATATATATTAGTATTATAATATTCCAAATTAAAATGTTCTGTTATATAATCCACAATTGGTTCATCAATAACATCATTTAATATTTTAAATATCCCTTGCGATGTAATTCCGTAGCCGTTTGTTTTTCCGCTAAATTCATCATCACGACCATAAACCCTGCCGGAAATCAGTACTAATGTATCAAATATTCTTAAGATATGCCCTCTGTGAACAGAAACTGTTTTATCATCTTCCAATTGAATTAGATTTTTCCCTATTTTAATATCACCCATAATATTTTTATAGCTTATTCCGGATTCAAGGTTCTCTTCAACAAGATAATTTTCAGCTTCGGCCGTAAAAGAATAATCTAATAAATTAAATTTAAAAGCATCTTTATATAATTCAATACCAAAATTAAATGAATACCCTAACCGTGCGGTTTTGGGTAATGCATATTTTATAGCTGGACTTGAATAATATAGTTCCTTTCCAACATTTGTTAATGAATAACCGAGTGTAAAATCTACTTTTGGTTTAATTAATGTATTATTGTCTATTTTTACATTAAAATCATCAAAATATAACTTCGATAAAGGTGCTGTTATCATAGCTCCAAAATCAAATGCAGTACTATTACTTTTTAATATTCCCCTTTCAAGCGCCGGGTTATTAGACATTAATGAATTTATAGATTTTACGGAAATTCCTAAATTAAATATCAAATAATATTCATAACTTGCACCAACACTAAAACAATCGAATATTTCATAATCGTATGGCGATATATACGTACCACCAAAACCTAAATTGGGGCCAATATGTAACATTTCATTAAAATCCATTTTATTGTGTGTATAACCAACACCTATAGATAATGGCAGTCCTCTTTTAGAGTTTTTAAAGTTATATCCTGCCGCAATACTATAAGAACTAAAATTTAGGTCAAAATTAAATCGAGGAATCCATCTGGTCTTTTGCGGTAACACCGAAACCGAAAAATTATTTTCTCTTGAAAAATAACCAAGTTGTGCCGGGTTATAATAAAAACCCGATGCATCTTCCATAGGAATTGCTGCCCCGATAGAACCGGCACCCTGTAAAAGTGGTGATTGCTGCAATAATAACGATTGTGATGCCGGATGTGGCTGCGCATTTATAAACTGAACTAATATAACAGACAGAGATATTATTAAGCATAACTTTTTAATCACAATTCTCTCCAATGCAAATATTTTATTATTAATCAAATTAGGTATATTATTTTATATTTTCAAGGGGGATTATTTTTGACCATAACCAACTATATTGCCGGACAGCCTATTTTTAACAATTTAATACTTTAGGTGAATAAATACACCCAATGAGGCAAAAACTTCGGAGAAGTTTTATGTCTGTAACAACAAACAAACCAATGAAATCGAACTTCGGAGAAGTTCAATGTGGATTTATAAATCGCAACCTAAAAGCTGTTATACATTGTACTCTTCCAGTCTGCTTTTTGTTGGGGTTAGTTTTTGGTTACAATCGAGTAGGAGGTATGGGATTATTTCCCATACCGTCCTCTCACACCACCGTACGTGCCGTTCGGCATACGGCGGTTCAGAATACAGTTAGTTAAGTGCTTTTATTTAATTAGCCATTAACTTTCCTTGTCAATATTTTCTTACCTTTATAGAAAGAAAACTCGGCTCTCCAACCTACTAAAAGTTTTCCAAACTTTCGTTAGCTGGTAGATTTTTTATTTTTTCTGCGTCATCGTTTTCTTTACGTTTTGTATAGAAATTTGACTGTTTTCCGTTCAGTCCTTCCTCGAACCGTTAGGTTCTGAGTACTATGACCTCTGCTGACTTCTGCGGTGTCAATTGCATATCGCTAT
>JAZDHY010000058.1:0-38573 GCA_043805435.1 bacterium | reverse complement strand
ATTATTTATTAATAATCAAATTATTTTTTGTTTTTTTATTATTATTTTAAGTAAAAAAACTAATTTTCTACTTGAAGATTTAATACTATTTACATATTATTAAGCATAATTATTGGAAAATAATAGTTATTTTTTTATTTAATCTAGATTATGTGCAAAAATTAAGGGGAATGAACAATGTTAAAAAGAGCACTTTTTATTGTATTTATTTTTACTTTTTCTGCTTTTTCACAAGATACTCGTGTGAAATATATTGGCAATACTTTGCATGTTATTAATAGCGATGGTTTTTTTAGACAAATTGGACCAAAACAATTTAAGAAAATAACTTTTGATAATCAAAATTTACCAATACATATATTAAGCGTAAATGATTCTACCGGTTACATTGCCCGAGGGAGTATGTTTTATAAAACTACCAATAGCGGGGCTGATTGGATTCTACTAAAAACATTTACCGGAACAATTTCAAGTATTGTTGCAAAACAAAATTATGTTCATTTACTATGTAATGGATGGCTTCACAGCTCGTCTGATTATGGAAATAGCTGGACTTTTAAATCAATAACCACATCCGGTGTAATAGTTTCCGATTTAACACTTACTGCATTTCGTATGCCGAACAACTTGTACATGTCTGCAATGAGCAGCAACTTTGTGAGAATAAGCTTAACTTCAGAATTACCATACAATGTGTGGTATCAAGCATCAAGCAATTTAATATATGTTGATTTTTTTTCAAGCACTTTTGGATATAATCAAACTTCAGGTTTTGAGATAACAACTGATGGCGGTAAAACTTGGACACAATTATCTTCCACTTGGAATGCCAAAGCTGTATGTGTATTGGATTCTGCTAATATTTATATCGGAACAAATTATTTTGATATTGTAAAAATTAATGACATGGGCTTATCTTATACTTATTTGACAAATTGCAATTCAACACCAATAACTATCTCTGCCTGTAAATCGTCAATTGCTTATACAAATAGTATCTCAAAATCTGCTTTTGTCAGTTCCGACGGAGGGTTTTCTTGGACCGCACTAAATCCTATTTCTATGCTAACTTCTGTTGAAGATGATATACAAACGCCAACTAATTTCGCTTTATATAATAATTACCCTAACCCTTTTAATCCAACAACTTTAATAAAATTTACAATCCCTGAACGTAATAATGTAACAATTACTGTTTACAATTTATTGGGAAAAGAAATAGCTATTTTAACCAATAAAGTTTTTGAAGCCGGAACACATGAGGTTGTTTTTAACGCTTTAAACATAAATAGTGAACTTTCAAACGGTGTTTATTTTTATACAATGCAATACGGGAAAAACATACAAACAAAAAAGATGATTTTAATTAAATAGTCCATAACAAAAAAGCTGCCGAAGCAGCTTGTTTCTTGTTAATTTATATTAATTCTTTCGGCACAGTTTTGTCCGTCTAAAGCGGCGGAAATAATTCCCCCTGCATATCCGGCACCTTCACCAACGGGATATAAACCTTCAATATTAACACTTCTAAAGTTTTCGTTTCTAACAATTCTTAAAGGAGAAGAAGTTCTTGTTTCAGGAGCAAGCATAATAGCATCGTTAGTAACATAACCCTTAATTTTACTGCCTATTTGCATTAAACCTTTTCTTAATCTAAATGCGGCGTGCCTTGGCAACACATCATCCAAACTTGCACTAAATATTCCCGGTATGTAAGAGCTTTCAGGCAAAGTGGAGGAAACCTTTTTTTCAATAAAATCTATTACACGTTGTGCCGGTGCTTTTTGAGTTTTCCCTGCTAATTCAAATGCCTTTTTTTCTATTTTCTTTTGATATTGAATACCCGCAAAAAGTCCGTTAAATCCTTCTTTTAAAAAATCATCTTTAGTAACGGTAGTAACCAAACCGGCATTGGCAAATTCGGAGTCTCTTTTGGAAACAGACATACCATTCAAAACAATCTCTTCTTGTGTTGTTGCAGCAGGAATAATTAATCCGCCCGGACACATACAAAACGAATATACACCCAACCCTTCAACTTCAGTTGCAATATTATAACTTGAAGCCGGTAAATTTTCAGGTCTTATTTGGCAGCTATATTGCATATGGTCAATTAACTGTTGAGGATGTTCAATTCTTACTCCAATAGCAAAATCCTTTTCAGCTACCTGTACTTTTTTATTAACGCACAATTTATAAATATCACGCGCACTATGCCCTGTTGCAAGTATTACGGAATCAGCCAAAACCTCTTTACTATTATTAATAACCACACCAAAAACTTTGTTATTTTTAATAATAAAATCGGTAACCAAACTATTAAAGTTAATTTCTCCATTACATTTAAGTATTGTTTCGCGTATAGCTTCAATAATTTTTGGCAATCTGTTGGAACCTATATGAGGATGAGAATCAACTAAAATGTCAGTATCGGCACCATGCTGAACAAAAAGATTTAGAATACTTAAAATATCTCCTCGTTTAGTGGCACGAGTGTATAATTTTCCATCGCTATATGTTCCCGCCCCGCCTTCACCAAAACAATAATTGGAGTTTTCATCAACCAAATTATTTTGCTGAATATTTTTTAAATCAATTCTTCTATCCCTAACATTTTTACCCCTTTCAAAAATAATTGGCTTAATACCAAGTTCAATTAATTTTAAAGCAGCAAATAATCCCGCAGGACCCGAACCTACAATAATTACTTTTTTATCTGAATTAACAGGTTTAAATTCTTTTGTTATTGCCAACTCTTTTGGAGTTTCGTTAATAAACACTAAATAACGTAATTTAAATACCGGTTTTTTTCTGGAGTCAATAGAACGTTTTAACAAAACCATTCCGCTCAACTCTTCATAACTAAGTTTTAATGATTGAGTGACAAGAATTTTATGAAGATTTAGATTATCTAATTCTTCAGGTTTTAACGTAATTTCTACTTCTTTTTGCATTTTACCCTCTTAATAGGTTGCCTTTGTTAGCCCGCCATCAATATTAATGGTAGATCCTGTAATATACGCTGCACCTTGGGAAGCTAAAAAACCAACCAAATTTGCAATTTCGGCCGGGTCTGCAAATCTTTTAGCAGGAATATCATTGCTCATTTTTAATAACATTTCATCGTAAGTAACACCGGCAGTTTCAGCCCTGTGTTTTATCAGCTGATTAAACCTATCGGTTAAAGTATAACCCGGTGCAACATTATTAATGGTAACATTATGTACTGCGGTTTCGTTGCTTATTGTTTTAGCAAATGCGGTTAATGCACTTCTAAAAGTATTAGACAACAATAAATTATCAACAGGCTGTTTAACCGAAATTGAAGTAATGTTAATAATCCTTCCCCATTTGTTTTCCTTCATCTTTGGCAGTACAAGTTTTGTAAACCTTACTGCACTTAATAAAACCTGATTAAAAGAATATTCCCAATCCTTTTCGGCTAAATTATCAAAAAAGCCGGGTGTGGGGCCACCACAATTGTTTACCAAAATATCAATACTGCCAAATTTGCTTTCAATAAGTTTATAAATATTTTCAATATCTTCGGAATTGTTAAGATTGCAAACATAACCTTCAACTACAGTATTATATTTGGATTTAAGTAATTGAACTGCTAAATTTACATTGTCTAAATTAGCAGAGCTGATTATAACATTACACCCTTCGGCAGCAAATAACGAAGCAATTGCAAACCCAATACCCTTACTTGAGGCCGTAACCAAAACTGTTTTACCATTTAATTCTAAATTCATTTAAACTCCCTAATAACTAAAGTAATTCCTTCCCTAATCATCATTACAGCATAAGCAGCTAAAAACAAAGAGGCAACTTTTGCAAATGCTTTTGCTCCCCCTTCACCAATAAGCCTAGTAATTATTTTTACATTAGCTAACACTAAAAATATTATAACAAAATTTATAACAATGGATAACATTGTTAATGGAAAACCATGTTTATCGGCAAGAATTAATATTGTTGTAAGCGCAGCAGGTCCCATAATTAACGGAATGCCAAGAGGCACTATTCCAACATTTGTCCCCGGATTTCGTCTGGTATCCGATGAGGATAATGTATCATTAATACTAAGTATTAAAAGAACTAACCCTCCGGCCATTCTAAAATCGTTAATGGTAATTCCAAGAAAACGCAATATTACTTTACCCGAAAATAGAAAAATAACTGCTACAATAAAAGCTGTTGCTAAAGCTTGTATAATTAATGTTTTTCTATGTTTGTCACTAATTCCTTGTGTAAATCCCAAAAATATTGGTGACGTACCAATAATATCAATAGACACAAAAAGAGGAATAAAAACAAGAAGAAAATGTTCGTAACTCATTAAAACTACTCCAATTTTATAAACAAAAAATCCCGCAAAATGTTATTCGGCGGGATTTTCAAAGCACAAATATAACCTATTTTTACCGTAAATACAATTAACCTAAGTTAATTATTAATGAACTATTTAGCTAATTGTTCATTAACTATTTTTTCAGTATCCAAAGCAATTACCAATTCTTCATTAGTAGGAATACGTAAAACTTTTACTCTTGAGTTATCGGTTGACACAGCACATTCGCCTTTTACATTTTTATTTCTTTCGGAATCTAATTCGATACCAAAAAATTCCATATTCGAGCATACTGCTTCGCGCACCATTGGGGAATTTTCACCAATTCCGCCTGTAAACACTATTGCATCACAACCGCCTAAAGCAGCCATATACGAGCCGACATATTTTTTAATTCTATAAGTAAATGCATCAAAAGCACGTTTGGCACGTTTATCACCTTCCATTACTCCGCTTTCAATTTCACGCATATCACTACTGTCACCACTAAGGCCTATCAAACCGCTATGTTTATTCATTAATGTATTTGCTTCGGCAAGCGACAATCCTTCTTTACCCATTATATATAAAATAACAGACGGATCCATATCGCCGCAGCGAGTACCCATAATTAAACCCTCAAGCGGAGTAAATCCCATTGATGTATCAATAGATTTTCCGCAATCAATTGCTGCCATGCTGGAACCGTTACCCAAATGCAAAGTAACAATTTTAAGCTCTTCAAAAGGTTTGCCCAACAATAAAGCAGCTTTTTCCGCAACAAATCTGTGCGAAGTTCCATGGAAACCATATTTACGAATTTTATATCTTTTATAAAGTTCATAAGGGATACCATACAAATAAGCTTTTTCCGGCATTGTCGAGTGAAACGAAGTATCAAATATACCGCATTGAGGAGTATTAGGTAAATGAGCTTTAGCTGCTTCAATACCTTTAATATTCGGGGGATTATGCAATGGGGCAAGTTCTATATTATCAACCAAAGCTTTTACTACTCTATCGGTAATTAGTACTGACCCGGAAAATGTTTCGCCGCCATGAACAACTCTATGACCTACCGCATCTATTTCATTTTTATTTTTTAACACACCATGTGTAGGACTTAAAAGAACGGCAATAACATATTCAATAGCAATAGTATGGTCTAAAATTTCACCAACTATTCTAACTTTTTCTTTATCCAATGGAATATGCGTTAAAACAGCACTAGACATACCAATTCTTTCAACTAATCCTTTTGCAAGCAATAATTCTTTAGTTGTATCAAACAATTGATACTTGATGGAAGAACTACCGCAATTTAAAACTAATATTTTCATCTTTTCCTCAATATTCTTAAGATATAATTTTTCCTTCGTTATCGTATTTATAAAAACCTTCACCGGTTTTTTTACCTAATTTTCTTTCACGAACCAATTTACGTAAAATAGGACATGGTCTGTAGCGCGGTTCGCCTAAAGTTACCCATAATTGTTCCATCCATGTTAATACTTCATCAAGGCCCATAGCATCAGCCATTTCTAACGGACCTGTTTGAAAATTATAACCAAGCCGTAAAGCTGTATCAATGTCTTTTGCAGATGCCAGACCTTCAAGCAATATATGCATTGCTTCGTTTAATAACGGAACAATTGCCCTTGTTGTAACATAACCGGGGTATTCATAAACTTCAACTGAAGTTTTACCTATTGTAATTGCAAAACTTTTGACAATATGAATTGTTTTTTCGCTTGTATCAATTGTTCTAATTAGTTCAACCAAGGGGACTTTTGGAACAGGATTAAGGAAATGCATTCCAATTATTCTATCCTTTCTTGAACTTACTTGAGCAATTTTAGTTAAACTTAATGTACTTGTATTTGATATTAATATTGTTTCTTCTTTTGCAATTTCATCAAATTTTTTAAATAATGATTGTTTTAATTCTAAATTTTCTTCAACTGCTTCAATAATTAAATCACAATCCTTAATATCACTTAAGTCTAATGTCCAAGTCATTCTGCTAAAAACCGATTTCATTTCGCTTTTTGTCATAGCCCATCTGGAAATTTCTCTTTCCATAGTTGCTTTTAAGCCTTCTTTAGCTTTTTCAATTCCGGCTTCGTCTTTTTCAACAATTAATACATCAATTCCGGCTGAAGATATTGTTTGAGCAATTCCTTGACCCATAACACCGGCACCAATAATTGCAACCTTATCAATACGTTCTTCTTCTTCAGCATGTTTTTTTTCCATAAGCAAATCTTCTAATCTTGCTACAATTACTTTCTCATCAGCCATTTTTTACCTTTTATTAATTTTTACTATTCAAAGATTTTAATCTTATAATTTAAACCATTCGTTAATTCTATGCAAGTTCCATACCAAAAATAATTGCTTATTTTTCTACTTTTTTTCATAATTTTTTATTAAAATTATCATTACTAAAAAACTAACATTTTAATTTGAGAATTATCAGCAATTATATTATTAAATTTTTATAATTTTTTAGCTATCTTTAATTATTATTATTTATTCTTTTGTACAACCCATATTATGAAATACCCAATAGACATACTAAAAGACATTTTTGGTTACGATAATTTTCGCTTTAATCAAGAAGAGATTATTAATGAAATTATTAAAAAACAAAATGTTTTAGCAATTCTACCAACCGGTGCCGGTAAATCCCTTTGTTTTCAAATACCTGCTTTACTTGCCGATGGACTTTCCATTGTCATATCGCCATTAATAGCCTTAATGAAAGATCAGGTTGATTCGTTAAATAAAAAAAAAGAAATTGCTGCTTTTATTAATAGTTCGCTTGAATTTAGAGATATTGAAAAAATATTTAATTCAATTTATGCAGGAAATATAAAACTTTTATATTTGGCACCGGAAAAATTAGAAAATAATAGTTTTGTTGAACGAATTGCTAAATTAAATCTTGAGTATTTGTTTATTGATGAAGCACACTGCATAAGCGAATGGGGCCATAATTTTAGACCGAGTTATAAAAAGATTAAAGATTTTAAGAATTATATTCAATTTAAAACAATTGCGGCTTTTACTGCAACTGCAACTCCAAAAGTACGCCAAGATATTATAACCCAGTTGGATTTAGAAGACCCAATTATTTTTGCAAGCGGTTTCCAACGCGAAAATTTAAATTTACGTGTTATAAAAACAAATCAAAAAAAGTTTAAAACTTTAGAACTTGTACAAAAACATAACTGCACAACAATTATTTATGCGGCAACACGCAAAAATGTAGAAGAGGTAACACAATTTTTAAAATTCAACAAAATTAAAGCCGAGTTTTATCACGCAGGTTTAAGCAGCCAAATGAGAAAAATTATACAGGATGGTTTTATTAACGGCAGAATTGATGTAATATGTGCTACAACCGCTTTTGGTATGGGCATTGACAAAAACAATGTACATCTTGTTATTCATTTTAATATTTCCTCTTCCATAGAAAATTATTACCAAGAAATTGGCCGGGCCGGCAGAGACGGAGAAGAATCGTTCATTTATCTGCTTTATGAAAAAAGAGAACGTGATATTATAGAGTTTATTTTGCTGGGCTCTTTTCCTACCCGTGAACAAATTATTGTTGTTTATAATGCTTTATGTAATTATGGTAAAATTGCACTTGGTAAAAAAAACGATCGCCCAATACCTATTGATAAAGATTTTTACAAAATGCTAAATTCTGCCGATTTTAACACAAATGTAGTTCACTCAATTATAGGTGTACTGGAAAAAGCAAAATTTTTACGTTATCATCACAATTACGATACAAAACATTACGTAAAAGTTGTTTTTTCTCCTTCAGAGCTTAGAATTTATATTGATAAAATTGCCAATAATACCCTAAAAGACATTATACTTTTAATTTTAAGAGAATATGGAAGTGATCTATTTACATATAATACAAAAATTGATTTAAATAAACTTGGTTTTAAGTTTAACATTTTACCATCGGAAATAGAAGAGAGCTTAAATAAACTTTCCGCAATTGGAATAATTGATTATTCTCCTCCTATTCAAACACCCTATATAAATTTGGAGGTTCCAAGGACTGATTCCAAATCGCTAATATTAGATTTTAAGGACATTGAAAAACAAAAAGCTTATTCCCTGGCTAAAATTGACGAAGTAATTAATTATGTATATACGCAAAACTGTAGATTTGATTTTATATTAAATTATTTTGGACAAAAAATTAATGATTATAAATGCGGAAAATGTGATAACTGTTTAGGGGAAAACGGAATAAATTCTTCATCCGTTCAGTTTTTGGAAGAGATTATTCTTAAAACTATCCACGAGTCATTTCAACGAATAAGATCACAAAATTTGGTTACTGTTTTAACAGGAAAAACAAAGTCCGATAGATTTAGAACACTTTCTACGTTTGGTACATGTGTACATTTTTCGCGCAATGAAATTGAAAGCAGTTTAGGTTCGTTAATTGATAAAGATTATGTAAAACATGTTAACAGCTTGCTTGCATTAACCGAAAAGGGTATTGATACTTTTACCAAAGCTCAGGCAGTAGAAAATGCACCAAAAGATAAAGTAACCGATCAATACGAATTAAATATTGAATTATACAACAGGCTGCGCGAAATACGAAAAAATGCAGCATCAAAGTTTTCTCAAACTGCAAATCTAATTTGTCCTGATGAGGTTTTAAGAAATATTGCCTTAAACAAACCAAACAGACCTGAAAGCTTAATACAAACAGAAGGTTTTAACCAAAGGATGTTTTATAAAATAGGTTCTGAAATATTAGCTGTAGTCAATGAATTTTTACAAGAGAAAAAAGATTCCTCTAATATTATAGGAATACAAAAAGATAATAATTTACCAAACAGCATTATTGATACATATAATTTATTGATAAAAAATTACAAACTGGAAGATATTGCGGCTTTGTTAAAAATGCACGAATCAATTGTTGCAATGCAAATTGAAACAATTATTGAGTTTTTACCGGAAACGGAAATATCAAGCATTGTTAATAATGAGGAATTAAAAAAAATATACTCTTTTTTTGACAGGGGCATAATTGAATTAAAAAATGTTAAAGAATTTCTTCCTCATGTGTCATATGCAAAGCTGCGAATTGCTTTTTCTAAATATAAAATGCTTAATAGTACCAATTTAGTTTAAATTTTAAACCGGTTTATAAAAAAAATAGTAAAAAAAATCATAGCAATTAAAAGCAAAAATTATTATAGTTAGATATAAAATAAAAAAAATATAGTATGGAATTAACAGACGCAATTTTTACGACTTTATATATTTTTATGATACTGATGGTAGTAGTATTAATTGCCTCGTATATAAGTTTTAAAGTCAAAAAAAAAGAAGGAAGGTAATTTAGAAGCCTATCAGCGTGAAAGTGCCGTTACAGCCACCGGAAAGCCCAAAATAGCTATAAAAAACCAGATTAGCGATTTATCAAACAGCCCCGATAAAAGTACATCAAAAAAGCATTCGGCAAACGAAAGACCTTCATCTTCCAAAACGCATACTTTTATAAATGCCGGAACAGATAGGAATAAAGAAAAAGAAAAAAGCAGACAAAGGATGCATGAAGAGGAAAAAGAACGTCAACGCGGAAAAGAAAGACTAAAGGAAGAACGAAGAAAAGAAAAAGAAAGAGCCATACGTTTAGCTGAAGAAAGAGAGCGTCAAAATTCTCGAAAAATTACTCGTGATGACAGAATTCAGGTACTTAATCCAATTAAATCGAGTGATAGCGAAATACAAACTAAAATTTATAGCCGTCCTTCTACTCCAATAAGGCCAAAAGATATATCTTCCAATGCTTCAAATAAATCGCGCAGTTCGGAAGATAATTTTACTTCGGCTCAAAAGTATTCAAAAAATACTGATAGCCAAAAGGGAAATGATATCTTTGACAATTATACAGATAATGACGATTCTAATTTCTTTGCGCCTAAAATTTCATATAAAGGAAACGACAAAAATAAAGATAAGGATTAAGAACTTTTAGATTTTGCTAAATTTATTTTTTCAATTAATTTTTCTTTATACTTGGGTTCTAAACTAACAACTTTTTCCCAATCGGATGCCGCAGATTTATATTTTCTCAAATCGAAATTAACTTGTCCCCTATTATAAAAGGCTTCAACAAAATTAGGTAAATACTCAATTGCTCTCGATAAATCCTCAAAAGCTTCAGCCAGTTTTTCTAACTTTTTATGAGCAATACCCCTGTAAAAATATATTTGCGGATTTTGCGGACGTATTTGGGCTGCTTTTGTTAAATCCAATACCGAACCATGGAAATCGTTATGCTTAGCTTTTAATAATGCCCGCGAAATCCAAGCCTCGTAATAATTTGGGTTTAACAATGCCCGTGTATAATCCGAATTGGCACCATGGTTATCCAACAAAGTTTCTTTGACCTTTGCTCTGTAAAAATAGGCCTTGTCATTTTCAGGATTAATTGAAAGTAAATAATCAAACTGTTTTACTGCCTCTTGAAATTTTTTAGCCCTATAATATAAAATTCCCCTCTCCAACAGAGCATCTTCATATTTGGGATTAATTTCAATTGCTTTATCCAAATTCTTTTTTGTTTCACCAAACTCTTTTATTTCATTTGCAACTAAAGCTATGTTATAATAATATTCTGCATTTAACGGCTCTAAAATAATTGCATAATTTAAATCCTTTTTAGCCCCTTGAAAATCAAATAATATTTTTTTAAGCTTAGCACTTTTAAAATAAAAATCCGAATTATTTGGAAAATATTTTAACACATGTTTATAATCTGCAAGGGCTTCATCCGGTTTATCTTTAATGGAATTAATTTCAGCCCGTACAATATAAGCATCCGCAAATTCAGGATTTAATTTAATAGCGGTGTTCAAATTTTCTAATGCTTCATCCGGTTTATTAATTTTTTGTAAAATCAAAGCATTTGTATAATACGAATCGGGATATGCGTTATTAAGTGTTATGGCATTTTTAACATCCGCCAAAGCTTCGGAATAATTTTTATTTAAAAAGCGTAAATATCCCCTCATGTTAAGTACTTCGGGCGAATTAGCTTTTGTTTCCAAAGCTTTATTAATATCAATAAGTGCTTTTTTCAATTGGTCGGTTTTTATCTTCGATTTAATTGAAAGCAATAAAGCAGTTAAATCATCCGGTTTTGCAGCTAATATTCTATCGCAATCTTCAATAACTTCGTTATATTTTTCAAATTTATAATTCAGCCCGGCACGTAAATTTAATGCCTCTTCTTTATTTTTTGCCTTTTCAATATACTTTGACAGATATTTAACTGCTTCTTCAATATTGTTATCGCTTATTTCAATTTTGTACAAATAATTATAACACTCAAAAAAAGTATTTTCGGGCATTTGTATTACTTCAAATAAACCGGTTTTTGCTTTTTCAAAATTTCCCAAATAAAAACTGGCCTTTGCAATTCCATATTTTGCACAAATATTATCCACATCAATGGCCAATACTTTTTCATAATTAGGCAAAGCATTTTTATAATTTTTTTCGGAAATGAAGCTATTTGCTTCTTTTAATAATTTTTCTATTTCCCCTTTCTTTAAAAACCGCGAAATAAAATTCATAACACTTCTACGTTTAAATAATAATACACAACTATCATCTTTAATATAAGGGACTTTTTTTTAATAATAAAGGAGAAAATGAAATTATGTTATTGGCTTTTGATATTTTTAGAAATAATAAACACAAAAATAATATGAAGTTGCATTTTTTAACAATATATGACAAGAATGGAGGATGTATTATATAAGTATATGTTAGTATAAAAAGAATTGCAATTATTTTAGAGGTAAAAATACTTATTAACAGCACTCAATTTTACCTATTGTTTTTTTTCCTTTTCTCAAAGATAGGCTTTTATTTATTCAATTTAAAAAAAACATACCAGAAGTACATTTATAATAGGTTTAATATAAGCTCTACAATTATTCCCGTCATATTTATACAGCCATGTGCCATTATATAACAAAGGACACACTATTTGTAATATTAAAAATCCAAACCTATGGACAAATAATATTTTGGACGTGTAAAATGCTGTCCATCATAAGCCCATGCACAATCAACACGCCATAAAAATATAAAATACATTCTAATTCCATAACCTGTTCCAATTAATAAATCTTTTGTAACAGTCTGTTCTTTTTCGTTTTTTTCAAACAATTTAAGCTGCTTTGTATTATCCCAAGCAGAACCCATATCAATAAATACGGCACCTAAAATATTAGAAAATAAAATTGGTAATGGGCCTGTAACCAAATATCTAATTAAAGGCATTCTAAGTTCAAGGTTTAAAAGCGAATATTTGGTACCAATTTGCTGGGCATAATCATAACCGCGTAAAGGTAAAGCGGGGGTTAAAAAGGCAAAATCGCTTGCCGAATTTATTGGTATTTCCTGAGTAGTAAATTTTCTATTAATCCAATTTTCAGTTCCGCCAATAAAAAACCGCTGTGGATTTGCTCCGCCCGAATATCCGCCCGATAAACGAAAGACAAACGAGTTATCATACCAAAATCTAAAATACTCTCTATAATCCCATACACCCGAATAAAATGATTTTGTATGATCACCAATCCCCGGATTTCCGAACAAGGTTAAACTTAACCTGTTTCCCTGTATTGGCGAAAAATATCCCCACAATGTATTATCATGAACCAAACTTACCGACGGCAACATAAACAAGGTTTTTTCCTTAGGAATGCTATAATCGTCCAAATTTTCGCTGCTTACATTTAACACAGAAAACCCGCCTTCAACTCTGTAAAATCTGCTAATTGGATAACTTACTGATACTACACCACCAAAATTTCTAAACCTGTATAATTGCGAACCGTTTCCTTTTGAGATGTAAACAAAACGTGCGGTATGAAAACCTTGAAAACCATAACTGGTTCTTTTTGCCAAATAATAATAGGCCAATCCATAATCGCTGTTTTTTAAATCCACCTGCAGTGATGTTACTCCAACAAGTCTATGGTTGCCAAGCATATCACTAAAAGAAAGTACGGTTGTGCCAAGCAGCCCGTATAAAGAACTATATCCTGCATTTGCATAAATCAAATCAGGAGAAAAATTTATTTTATAACTGTTAACTAAATAATTTCCGTCTTCATCAAGTTTTTGGGTAAATAAATTTTGTTTTGTTGTATCAATTCTTGAAGAATCAACTAAAAAAGTATCACCGCCAAAAATATAATTTTTATAATCCTCATCCTTCGAAACTGTTACCGAATCTTTTTGTTCAACCAAAGAACCAACAAAAATTTCAGGTTCTTGAATATTCAACGAATCGACTTTTTCCGATTTAACAGGTTCAATTTTAGAATAAACTACGGGTTTAGCAGTTGAAATAAAAACAGAATCCGATTGTAAAGTATCTTTCTTAACTTTATTCTTTTGTTCAACATACTCTTTCATAAAATTTGTCGGTATTAACTCATCGGCAACTTTTTCAAAATCGAATGGATTATTTAATTGATAAATATTATAACCTGTATTATATAAGCTGGTAAAAACAAGTTTTTTTGTATCTTTTGTAATCGAAAGTTGATTAATTCCGGCAAGCGAATTAGTTATTGGATATACAGATTGATTTAAATAATTGGTTGAACCTTCATCAAAATTTGCAATATCTTTTTTATATAAATTATCAATACCGTTTTTATCTGAAACAAATATTATACACAAGCCGTCGGATGAAACAACCGCCGATTTTTCATTGCTATATTTCCAGTCTGTAATACGGTTAATTTGTTTATTTGACAAGTCCATTTTATACAAATCAAATTGACGGAAATTATGCTTGTAAATTTCAAAATCCTTTGGAATCAGATCTTTAGTAACATATTCACCTCTATCAGATGTAAAGATTATTCCTTTGCTGTCCGGCATCCATGTAATATCTGTTTCGGTAAAAATATCATCTGTTATGTTAACCAGTTCTTTTTTATCAAAATAATATATATAAACATCGGATTGTTTATTATTACTACCAATAAAAGCAATTTTATTGCTATCGGGCGACCAGCTTACAGATTCAATTCCTTCTAATTCAAAAGGAAGTGCTTCCGATTCATCTTCTTCGGAATTAATAATCTGGATAACATCATATCCGCCGGATTTAACTGAAAGAGCAACTTTTTTATTATCGGGCGACCATGTTAAAGATGGAAATAGGACATTAAGTTCTTCAAAATCATTTGTTCTGCCACTTTCAACTATCCGTTTAATAATTTTACCGTCTAAAACATTCATAATGTAAATATTAAGATAAACGTCTCTATCACTAATAAATACTATTTTATCTCCCTGTGGAGAAATAGCAGGACTTGTATTGTAAAAGCCGCCATCCTTTTTATTATTTGTCAATCTTTTAGAAAACTCATCCGGATCTTGGCGGTTTTTTATTTGTGGCCAATATTCTTTTTTAAGGAACTTTTTCCAATTTTCGTTTAATTCTTCCATTGTTAAACCAATTGAAGCCTTAAATCCTTGTTCTGCACTTCCGGTTCCTTTTATTTTTTCTAAAATTTCACCAACTTTTTCAGCACCATATTTTTTAGAAATGTAATAAAATAAAGATTGTCCTCCCCTATATGCATAATAACCGCTTAATCTTTCAATATCCGGCAATGATTCGTTAATAATTGCATCGCTAATAAACATATCGCTATTAGTTTCCCAATTTGAAGACATATATTCTGCCATTCCTTCATGATACCATAAAGGCAATTGCATGGAAATACCTTTTGCAATAATATTTTGTACTGTGCCGCCATATAACATATCCATTATAAAAGCATGTACAAGTTCGTGATTAATAACATGTCGGAATTTATCGTAGGAACCCTCAAAAGGAAGAACTACGCGATTTTTAAATGGTTCTGTAAAACCACCAACACCTTGACTTAAATATTCATCAGTGGTATTTGTTTCTTGAAAATCGTTGTGCGAGTTATAAACAATTAAAGGAATACGATTATTAATTTCATATTTTAATCTGGTTTGTAAATCTTCAAGAGATTTTTCGGCTATAAAAGCTGCAAATTCTGCAATTTCGGGCGATTTATCACCAAAAAAAACATCAAAATGTTTTGTTTGTATATAATTCCAGTTATAGGATTTATACTGAACCTTATTTTGCCCAAATTGAGAATATGAATTGTTAAAAAAACCAAATAATAATAAAAAACCAACTAAGTTAATAAGTTTCATACAAAATTCCTTTATTTAATATTGCTATATAAGAGCTTTTTTATTAATCCGAAAGTATAAAATCCAGTTCCTTTCGTTCTTTATTAACTCTTACCAATTGAACAATAACTTTATCCCCTAGTTTGAATTTCTTTTTTTTATCTTTTCCAACCATCATAAAATTTACTTCATCATATATATAAAAATCATCCTGCATATCTTTAAGACGAATAAGACCGTCTGCTAAAATATCATTAATTTCAATAAACATTCCAAAATGCGTTAAGCCGGAAATTACAGCGTGAAATTCATCACCTATTTTACTACTTAAAAACTCAATCTGTTTCAATTTAACAGAAATTCTTTCTGCATTTTGGGCGGCTCTTTCTCTTTCCGAAGAGAATGCACTAATCTCTTCAAGTTGTGCTAAAGTAAATTCCGGTCTCCTATCATTCAAATAATTAAAAATTAATTTATGTACTATTAGATCAGGAAATCTGCGTATTGGAGAAGTAAAATGCGAATAATAAGGAAAAGCAAGTCCATAATGCCCTATGTTTTCCGTAGAATATATAGCTTTTGCCATTGAGCGAATTGCAAAATCATTTATTATAGGGGAATCATCGGTTCCGGCAATCTCATCAAACAATTTTTGGAATTGCTGCGAAGTATTTGCAGAAGCCGGGTCAAATGAATAACCAAATGTTTTTACAAAACGTGCAAATTCTTTAATTTTATCTTTATCCGGTTTATCATGTATTCTATAAACAAAATTAGTTTTTTCTCGTTTTATATTTACATGTTTAGCAATTATTTGATTTGCCAAAAGCATATAATCTTCTACAAGTTCATTACTTTCCTGAATTTTTTTAATCTGAATTTCGATTGGTTTGCCTTTTTCATCCAAAACAAATTTCACTTCCGAACTGAAAAAATTAATACTACCCTTTTTCATTCTATTACGACGTAAAATAAGTGCAATTTTATTAAGATTGATTAATTCATCAGCAAAATCACCTTTTTTTGTTTCCAAAATTTCTTGAACTTCTTCATAAGTATAACGTCTTTTGCTATTAATTATTGATTTAGAAATTTCATAATTAATAACTTTACCCCTAGGAGTAAATTCAACCATTACAGAAAAAGTTAAGCGATCTTCATTTGGAACCAATGAACAGATTTTATTAGAAAGGTGTTCGGGCAGCATAGGTATAACTTTACCGACAAAATAAATACTTGTACCCCTTTTAAATGCTTCTTTGTATATTGCTCCATCAGTATCAACATAATGTGAAACATCGGCTATATGGATGCCGATTAAGTAATTACCATTTTCAAGTATTTCAAACGAAAGGGCATCATCAAAATCTTTTGCATCATCAGGGTCAATTGTAAAAACATTTTTACTTCTTAAATCTAATCTGTTTTTAATTTCATCATTTGAAATAATATCATTAAATTTTCCTGCTTCAGTTAAAACACTTTCAGGAAACTTATTAGGAAGCCCCAATTCGCGTGCAATTGTGGCAAGTTCCGTATCATATTCGCCTTTTTTACCAAGCACATCAATAATTTTGGCGTGTCTAATGCTTTTATCTTTTGCATCTTCAAAAATTTCAACAATAACTCTTTCTCCATTTTTAGCCCCGTTCAAACTGGCTTTTTTAATATGGATTAGGTTATTATTCCCCAGTTCTTCCAACCGGACAAAATATTGTTCCTTTTCTCTTTCAACCGTGCCGGTATATTCTTGTTTTCCTCTTTTAATAATTTTAATTATTTCCCCTTCCAGACTTTTTCCGCGTCCTTTTTTATTTAACACGGCTTCAACAATATCGCCATTCATTGCACCATTAATATTGTGGGAGTGAATATAAACATCGTTTATTTTTCCATCCATCGGTTTTACAAAACCATACAAACCTTTGCAGCTTTCAAATTCACCAACAATTATATTAGCTACCGGTTTTAGGGAAAATTTTTTCCCTATTCTTTGCAAATAACCCTCAGCAGTTAATGCACTCATTGTTTCTTTAAATTCGGAATATGCATAAAATTCCGTTATATCAAATTCATCTGCTATTTCATTCAATTTATATGAATTATTAGGATGACTTTTAAAAAATGCTTTAATATCTTTTTTCATAATTAAAATTGGAACCTATATTTAAGACCCATTTCGTTAATTTTATCTTCCGAACCGAAAGTTTGAACAACCGGCTCTTTGCGTTCTAAGCGAATGCTGAAATCCGGATTGAATAAATATTCAATTTTTAAGTTTGCATTAGAAATATTTTTAAAAACATCAGTTGTACCACCAATACTATATTTAAAGTTTTGAAGTTTTCCTGATACACTAAATTTTGTATAACCCATACTTTTGCTTAATTGGATATTATTAATAGCATCACCAAAAACTGAATTAGCAACACTACTTAAAACAGATCCAATTAGCATGTCTGCTTGAGAAGCTAAAACGGTCTGATCGATTGCAGTCAAATCTTTAACAAATTTTCCAACAACAATAAACGAAAACGCATCTGCGGCTCCAAGTTGCTGGTCTGCTACACCATTTTCGATATTTTTTGCACCCACATAAACAGAAATATTTTCCGGATTTGATGCTAAGTTTTTTCCCAATTCATCAACAGTACCTTCTAAAATAAGCTTAACGGCAACTTCTTCCGAACTACCGCTTGTTGTAACGTGTGTACCCTGATAAGTTGCCTCAACATTAAGGTAAGGATTTGTAACGTCACTTTCAAATCTAATTGCTCCGGTAGCATCAAATGTTTTGATAAACTCAAGTTTTGAGCCGGTTAAAAGCTTAAACTCTCCTTGTGCTCTTGTTTCACCGTTTTTGCTTTCATAATTTATTTCGCCATTAGCCTCAACAGTCAGTTTTTGATTTGTAACTTCGGAGAGGACAAATACCAATTTAGCATCTTGCGAAGTACTTACTTTAACTTGATAGTCAAAACTCGAGCCGGTAGATTTTTCAATACTCCAGCTGCTTTTATTGTTTTTTACATTTATTATTTTTTGAAAGTTCAACTCTTCTTTGTCAATTTTTGATGAATCAATAACAAATGTATAATTGTAATTTGAGTTAATTTGATTATATGTATTTTGATCAGGCGAAAACACTAAATTAGTTTCTTTAAGAGATACACTACCGGTAAATAAGGCTTTTTCATTTTCGTAAACAAAATTCCAATCGCCAATAGAACCAATAAATAAATCACCATAAAAAATAGGTAAAACAGAGCGTGATCCAAAAGATAAGACAGACAAATCTCCATGCATTTTTGCTGTTATGTTTTTTAACGAAAAGTTATTAAACAGTGCCGTACCGCTGCCTGTTATTGAACCTATTTTTTTTACACCACCATAATTACTAATTAAAAATTTGTCAATATCTATTTGTTGTTTTGACAAATTAAGTAAAATATTTGCATTGTAATAAAGATTATTCTTTTTCATTCTAAACAATCCATCAACAAGCTCAAATTTACCGGAGTATTTTACATTATTAAACATACCGGTAATTTTAACATTACTTTGTATAATACCATTTTTTATCCCAATAATTGGCAATAACTCGCCAAAAGCATTGAGATTAAATTTTTCAGAAGCAAGATTTATATTAAGTTCCTTATTGTTAATTAACCTTGATTCAATGTCTTTAGTTCCAAGATAAACCGGTAAATTACCAACAAATAACAAACTCGGATTATCAAAATCATTTTTAGAATCAAGGAAGCGCAAATCAAAAACCAAACTACTGCTATCGTAATCCATCTTGCAAAATAAATTACCCAGTTCAGTTTTATTATAAATAATATTTTTTGCTTCAAGTTTAGAATTAATTATCGGGTTTTCTAAAGTCCCTTTTATTGTTGTATTAAAATCTAAATCAATATTTAATTTACTATCAATTTCACCCTGTACATAATGTGATAATAAATTGCCGGTAAGATTGTTTAAACCAAATTTTAAATCTAAATTACCGCTTGTCAGCACACTTCCGTTTCCTGTTAATCCTGTATTTTTATTAAACAAATTAAAATCGGTTAATTTTATATAATCGGTCGAAATATCAACTAATATACTATCTTTATTACTCCATTCTTCATTCAGATATTTAACCCACAAATTTTCTAATAAAATTGTCTGAACATTTGGTTTCATAGAAAGATTTCCATCTATTTCAGTATCAACAATACCATTAATGGAAGCAGAACCACTAAATATTAATTTACTTTGGTTAAATATTAAATCTGCTGTTAAATTTTTTATTTCACTTCCGGCATATAGCCGTTTATCGGTAATGGATAAACTACCAAATAAATTATCAAACGAAATATTTTGATTGTCGCGGCTAAATTTTATATTTGCATTTAATCCGGAAAGATATACTATTCTTTCTTTTACAACGTTAATAAAATAATCCAAATTAATATCGGTATTAATACTAAAGTTTGTTGAATCGTTGGAAACATAACCTTTTCCGCTACCCGAAACATCTAATTTGTCAAACCCTAAAAATAAAGCAACGGCCGCAAAATCATTAAATTCAAAATCAAAATCAAATTTCAATTTTTTATTAACAAACTCAGGTATTGTATCAATTTCTTTTATTGCCGTTAATACCGAATCGCTTGAAGCAGCAATAGGATTTAATTCCGCCGTTTTTTGCTTAATAAGATTAACAATTGTTCCTGATTCGTATGATAAAATGTTAAGAGCATCAACAAGAGAAAACGAACCTGATATATTAAAATCCATCAAATCACTTTTTAACGATATTTTCCTTTCATTTCCTGTATAATCCATCTGTAATTTAAATACCGATTCATCAATTGATTGGTTTTGATATTCCGATTCTAAAAGCTTAAAATTGATTACTCCAATTAAAGAATCAATATTAAAACTTTCAGCTTTTGCATCAAACGAAAAATTAAGATTACTGCTAATAAGAGTGTCTGCAAGAAAACTGCTTAAATTTAGTTCTAGTACTTTGCCTTCAAATTGGTATTTCGGAATGCTTTCGTTAGAAAAATCCAAACTTGCCGTTAAATTTGCTCTCGCTTTATTTAATCCTGCGGCTAAATTTAAATTAATTAATTTATCTTTTGCATTGCAATTAAAACTGACCGAATCGATTGAATAATTATCATAAATTGAATTAGTGGCGTTTAGAACAACATCGGCTGTAAGATCAGTTAATTTTGTACCAACTCCTTTTACATCCCCCGAAATATTTAAATTTGTATTTTTATTAATAATTGAAGCAATATTAAGATCTTTTGTAAAAAATTTCAAATCATATTTCATATTTAAACCGGAAAAATCTAAATCCGTATCTAAATTAATTCTACCCGTATTAAGCAGGGCATCTATTTTTGTATTAAATTTTTTAATTCCCCCTGTGTATTTAATACTCACATCTGATAAAACTAAATCCTTATAACTTGGCAGCTCAAGAGAAGGCATTAAAACACAAAAATCATTTTCAGTTATTTTCGATTCGTTCATATTAAGATCAAAAAACAAATTAGAAAACTGGTTTAAATTTCTGATTACACCTTTAATATCCAATAAAGTGTTAAGATATTCAAGCTTAAAATTACTAACATATAATGCGCCTATTTTACCTGAAGCCTTAAAATCTAAGTCAATTTTCCCCTTTAAAAAATCAAAAGATTCTATTCCCGAATTAATATCTCTAAAATTAAAACTATTTGCTTTTAAATTAAAGCTGATTGGTGAATCGACCAATTTTTCAATGCTAAAATCTTTAAAAATATTAATACTGTCAATAGTTGCTATTAATGAAACATTACTACTATCACTTTGCAGGTTAAAATTATTTATTTTAACAAACTTATCTGTAATTCCAAAACTTCCCGTACAACTATTTAAGTTGAAATATTTTAAATTTGTAGCAAATTCAAATTCCTTAAATTCTAAAAAATATTCATTATTCTTTATATCTGCAATTGCATTAATAAATAAATTTAGGTTGTTTAGTTTTAAATTTTCCGAATTAAAATATTCAATTTTATCGAGCTTATTAATATTTTCGTACGATTTTCGTTGGAAACTTGTATTAACTAAATTTAAATTATTTATATCAATAACAAAAGGAAATTCAGACGTTGTAGTGTCTTCGGGAGTAGGTTTAACTAATTTTTCTATATTCCAAACATGCATTGAATCTTGAAGTAAATTAATATCAACATTTATAAGTTCTGCTTTAGTAACTTTAATTCGGCTGAATAAAAGCATTAAAGGATTAAATCGTAGATCAATTTTTTCAGCCTTAATTAATGTATCGGCTTCAATTGATACAGACACATCGTATATTTTTATTGAAGTAAGTATTGACCCTTGAATTGAGCCGATTGATAGTTTTCCATTTAAGGCATCATTTGCAATAACAGTAACCTGCTCTCTAATAATACCTCTAAAAGTGCGTGTTTGCGTAAACCCAAAAAGCAGCAATAAAAGAACCGATAACCCAATAAAAAGAAGGATAAAGACATTAATTATCTTTCTAAATAGCGATCTTTCGGTTTTTGATTTTAATTTACTCAATTTTAAATTTACTTAATATTGTTTGAATGATATTTGATGTTGATTGATTTGTAACAAATTCAATAGTTTTTACTTCTCCGCCATTTTTTTCGACTGTATTGCGCCCAACAATTTTATCAATTGACCAATCGGCTCCTTTTATTAAAACATCAGGAATCAAATAGTCGATAATTTCAGCCGGTGTATCTTCTTCAAAAAGAACAACATAATCAACTGCTTTTAAATTTAGAAGCAAAAAAGCCCTGTCGTTTTGATTTACAACAGGCCGTTTTTCTCCTTTAATTCTTCTAATTGAATTATCCGAATTTAATCCGATAACCAGTATATCGCCCATAGCTTTGGCTTTATTTAAATAATCTACATGCCCTGCATGTAAAATATCAAAACAACCATTAGTAAAAACAATCTTTTTACCTTCATCTTTAAGTCTTTTACGAATACTTAAAAATTCTTCTTTAGATAAATATGGTTTCATCAAACTATTTCCAACTTAATAGCATTAAATAATTTTTCAACTTCAATAGGTACAATGCCAACTTCTTCACAGACCAATCCGCCTGCAAAATTAGCAAGATAAGCGGCTTCATCAATGTTTGCACCTGCAACTAAAGATGCAGTCATAGTAGAAATAACAGTATCTCCTGCACCCGAAACATCTCTAACTTTACGAGCTTTAGTAGGGGTTTTACGCTCTTCTTTTCCGTGTTGAAAAAGAGCACTACCACCTTCCCCTAATGTAACTAAAATATATTTAGCATTCAATTTTTCTAATAAATGTTCACCAACTTTATTTATTTCATCATTAGTATTTAAAGTCATACCTGTAGCATCTTGGGCTTCTTTACGGTTTGGTTTAAATACTGTAACATTTTTATATTCATAAAAGTTGTTAAATTTAGGATCGACAGTAATTATTTTATTATTTGCATTTGCAATATCAATAACGCCCTTAATCACTTTATAAGTTAATACCCCTTTATTGTAATCTTGTAAAATTACACCATCAATATTTTTAATATTATTTTTAAAAAATTCTAAAATAGAATTTTCTATAACTTCGGAAATGTTTTTTTTGCTTTCTTTGTCAATTCTAACAACATGCTGATTATTAGCAATTACCCGAGTTTTAATTGTTGTAGGTCTATCATTATCTTTTATAATGCCTTCGTTACTTATTCCGGCTTCAGTCATTAAATCTGCAAAAATTAAAGCATTATTATCGTTGCCAACAACACCAACAGGAATAGGTATAGAACCAAGTTTAATAATATTTAATGCAACATTAGCAGCACCGCCAAATCTATAAAATTCGTTATCAACCTCAACAACAGGAACAGGAGCTTCAGGCGAAATTCTTTTTACATCGCCCCAAAAATAACAATCTAACATCATATCGCCAACAATGGCTATTCTTTTATTTTTAAACTTTATTTTAAGTTCTTCTAATCTTTCATTAGTAAAGCTATTCATTACTTTTAACACTCCAATTTGCTAAATCATTAGTTATTGCAATTTTGTAAACTCCGGCTTTAGAACCAACCCACATAAAATCTCCATCAAAACATAAACTTAAAACACTTGCGGGAATATATTCTTCACTAATAGTAATTACATTTCCATCTTCCCTATTAATTAGTGCAACTCCTCTTCCATATTGTTCTTTTGTCTCTTTGCCAAATTGATAAAGAGCCGCCCAAATATAATTTCCTGTTCTTGCCAACGATGAAATACCGTTTGCACGCAAGCCGTTTTCTGTATCAAACCGCAGCCATTGATTTTTTTTATCGTATTTAAATATTCCACCCAAATTAAATGTTGGTCTGTCTGCTGTAACAAATTCATCCAAACCAATCCAAATATAATCTCTTTCAACCAATATTTCAGAAATCGAAACTTCTTCTCCCCTTCCATTAAAATAATTAAGTCGGTTATCATAAAACGTTAACGCACCGTCGGCATTCATATTTATTGTTTTATTGTATTTATGTAATCCCGCTTCGGTACCAAACCAAACATATTTATTATTTTCAACGCCAATAGCTTTAATTGAATTTGTTTTTGCAACATTTTCAACAGTCAAATCGTAATCAGTATATCGTTTAGACTTTATATCATATTTAGTAAGATACATAAATCTTCCAATCCAAACAACATCCGAATATTTATCGTAGGTTATTCCTCTAATCCAGTTACTAAGCTGGCCTCCTAAACCAAATTTTCTTCGTGTCCATTGGTCTCGGGCAATATCCAAAATAAATAAACCATCAGTAGAACCCGCCCAAACATATTCGTCCGTTGCTTCAATACAAAAGAAAAAATCGTTTTGAATATTTCCATCTGCAACAGAATAATGCTGCCATTCTTTTTGTGTTAAAGAATATTTATAAACACCGTTTCCTTCAGTACAAAACCAAACATCGGTACTGTTTTTTGCAATTCCATTAACAATTGCACCATCAAGATATTTTTCAATATCAATTGGCTGTTGTGCAAAAGTAAAGTTAGTATATGTGACAAAAATAAACAGAAATAGTTTTTTCATTAATTAAAGACCATATAGTTCGCAAAACACTAAACAGATAAAAACTCAATTCCCCATTCTTTCTTAAAACCTGTTATTAAACACTCGGTAAGTTTTTCATAGTTAATTTTGTCATTAACAATTGCATCCAATTCAATTGTTTTTGCTGAAAATTCATTTTTAATAACTTTATAACTATATTCGTCAATATTTTTAAGATATTTTATCAAGTTCCTATGATAATTACCGCATAAAATTGAACCGTGCTGTAATAAAAAACGTCCAATTTTTCTTTGTGCACTTCCAACCAATTTTTTACCATTAAATTTAATTTCACTTTTAGCTGTACTTGCAAAACAAATCATTCCGCTAGGTTGTTTGTGGATTTCCGCAAAATCAGGTTGAATATTTTCCAATTCAACATTTTTTAATGCCAAATCGTATTCTTTTAATCCCTTAACTAAAGCTAATGATATTTTTGTGTAAACTTCTTTAGCAGTAAATTTATCGGTTAAAGGCATAACAACAGAATACGTAATTTCATCAGCGTGTAAAATAGCTCTTCCGCCGGTTGGCCTTCGTACAACATCAATATTATCTTTTCCCGCTTTTTCAACATCAACATCTTCAATAGATTGTGTATAACCTAAAGAGATACAGTAAGGCTTCCAACGATAAATTCTAAAATAAGCATTATCGGATAAACAATTTTCAACACTATTCAGGTCATATTCCATATTATAAATACCGGTATTTTCACCGGTATTTACTAAATTCCAAATCATGCTTTAAAACCCGGACGTGTACTTGTTTCAAAAAAAGTTAAAATTTCTTTTGCGGCCCAATTGTCTCCAAGTTCGTCTTTAATTTTTCGTTTTGCATCCGAAAAATTTAATTTAGAAAGATATAAGATAAAATACACATTTTTAATATCTTGAATTTGTTGGCTTGTAAAACCTCTTCGTTTTAAGCCAATAAGGTTCAAACCCATAAATTTTATAGGTTCACCTGCAGCTAAAACATATGGCGGAACATCGTAAGTAATTCTAAACGCACCACCAATCATTGAATATTTACCAACTTTACAAAATTGATGAACAGGAGTTAAGCCACCAAGAATAACCCAATCTTCAACTAAAACATGGCCTGCTAACAAAACTGCATTAGCAATAATAACATTATCGCCAACAACAGTATCATGTGCTACATGCGAACAAGCCATCAATAAACAATTACTGCCTATTTTTGAAAAACCGGTTTCAACTGTACCTCGGTGCAATGTTACAAATTCATGTATTACGGTATTATCGCCAATATAAAAATAGGTTCTTTCGTTGGCGTATTTTAAATCTTGCGGAGCATTTGCTACAGAAACTGATTGAAATAATTTTACGTTTTTACCAATTCGGGCACCATCATAAATGCATGTATGCGGACCTACTGATGTTCCATCACCTATTTCAACATCATCGTAAATAACTGCATAAGGACCAACTTCTACATTTTCACCCAGTTTTGCAAGTGGGCTTACTATTGCGGTTTGATGAATTTTTGTCATATTATTTTCTATTTTTAATTTGTTTGTTCTTCTCTATCAACAATTGCAGCCATTAATTCGGCTTCTGTAACCAATACATTATCAACAAAAGCTTTTCCTTTAATAACTATAGTATTTCTACGTTGCGAAACCAATTCGGCTTCTAATCTTAACTGATCACCGGGGACAACCTGCTTTCTGAATTTAACCTCGGAAATTTTCATAAATAGTACTAATTTTTTTTCGGGTTCGGGAATCGCATTCAGCAATAATATCCCGCCTGTTTGAGCTAATGCTTCAACAATTAATACACCCGGCATAATTGGCCTTCCGGGAAAATGTCCCTGAAAAAATTCTTCATTCATGGTAACATTTTTTATACCGACTATTTTTTTATCCAACTCAAGATGTATTATTTTGTCAACTAATAAAAAAGGATAACGATGCGGAAGTATTTTTTGAATTGCCAAAGTATCAAATACTACACCTTCTTTTTTTACATGTTGAAATTTCTTTTCAAGTTTTTTTTGCTGGAAAAGTTTACGAATCTTTTTAGCAAACTCTACATTTGATTTATGACCGGGTCTGGCAGCCAATATTTGAGCTTTTATTGGAAAGCCTATTAAAGCTAAATCGCCCATTAAATCTAAAAGTTTATGCCTGACAGGTTCGTTTGGGAATCGTAAATATTTGTCATTCAAAAAACCGCTTGGACCAACAACTATATCAGAAGTTAATTCCAATTTTTCTTTTAACATTTTTAATTTAACGTCATCCAAATCGTGGTCAACAATAACTACAGCATTATCTAAATTACCGCCCTTAATTAAACCCATATCGGCCAATTTTTCAATTTCACTTAAAAAACAAAATGTTCTTGCCGGAGCAAATTCGGTTACAAATTCATCTAAACCAAACAAACCCGAGTGTTGGCTTCCAAGTGCAGGATTTTGATAATCAACCATTACAGTCAATCTATAACCGTCTAAAGGCAAAGCAACAATATCAACATGATTTTCTTCATCATGATATTGTAAGGTTTCATCAATAATCAGGTAATCTTTGGGAGTATCTTGTTTAACAAAACCGGCTTCTGTTAATTTTTGGACAAACGGCAATGAACTGCCATCGCCAACAGGAGGTTCTATTCCATTTATTTCAATAATCAAGTTGTCAATTTCTAATCCATAAACTGCAGCCATAACATGTTCAACAGTATGTACTCGGGTTTCACCTATACCAAGGGTAGTTCCCCTTGAGATATCAACCACATAATCAGCATTTGCAGGAATTTCAACAGATCCACCAAGATCAACTCGTACAAATCGAACACCATAATTTACAGGTGCTGGTTTGAATTTTATTGTACATGATGTACCTGTATGCAAACCACTACCGGATATAGTTACTTCCTTTTCAATAGTACGCTGCATTTCTAACATTTATTAATTCTCCTATTATTTTAATAACTTGTTTTTTCGCTTATAAGTTTTTCCAATATAGCAATTTTATCTTCAAGCGATTTAATTCTATTGGCATAATTTTCAAAATTTCTATAATGCGATTCAAGTCGTAAACTTGTTTTAATTTCTTTTGCCGGCGAACCGAAATATATGCCGGGTTTTTTTATAGATTTTGAAACGCCGCTTTGCGCACCTATAATAACATTATCAACTATTTCGGAATGCCCTACTACGCCAACCTGTCCGGCAAAAATACAATTTTTACCAATTTTGGTACTGCCGGCAATTCCGGTTTGAGAAGACATTACTGTGTTATTGCCAACAACAACATTATGTGCTATTTGTACAAGATTATCTATTTTAACACCACTTTTAATTGTAGTAGAACCAAAAGCGGCTCTATCGATCGATACGTTTGAACCGAGTTCAACGTTGTCTTCAATCACAACATTTCCTATTTGAGGAATTTTATGATATACACCCTCACTATCAGTTGCGTATCCAAATCCATCGGAACCGACTACCGTTCCCGAATGAATAATAATTCCGTTTCCAAGTTTACATTCTTCGCGTATTGTAACATTAGGAAATATTAAACAATTATTGCCAATAGTAACATTATCCATTATTACGGTGTTATGATAAACTTTTGTATTATCCCCTACAATTACACCATCACATAAAACAACATTTTTGCCTAAAGCTACATTTCTACCAAGTGATACGTTTTTACCAATTGAAGCAGTATTATCAATTTCGGTTAAATTAAAAACCGGTTTAAAATACACATCAATAATTTTATTCAAAGCAACATTAGGATTATCAACTACAATATAGTTAATATCTTCTCTTGTTCTTTTAAAATCAGGCTTAACCAATACAACGTTTGCTTTGGTGGTATCAAAATATTTTTCATATTGAGGTAAATAAAGGAATGTTATATCACTTGCAGAAGCTTCATCAATTTTAGCCACACCGGTAAAAGTGTCCTCGCCGTTACCAAATAAAATGCCGCCCAATAAATCGGCGGCTTCTTTTAATTTTATTTCCATCAGATTTTTACTTTAATTTTTCTAAAACAATACTTGTAATATCATACTCCGGTTTTGCATACAAAAATACAATATCTCCACTTCTATCAAAAACAAAATCTAAATCTTTTTCTTTCGCAACTTCTTGTATAGCACTAAAAACTCTGTTTTGAACAGGTTTCATAAGCTCTTCTTGCTTTTTAAATAGTTCACCATCAACACCAAACTTTTTCTGCTTGTAGTCAGCTATTTGTTTTTCCAAAGCAGTAATTTCTTTTTCAATATCAGTGCGAGTTTGTTCACTCATTATTAGTTTTCTTTTTTCGTAATCGTCTTTTTTTTCTTTAAGTTGAAGATCGAGTTTTTTAATCTCATCCTGCCATTCAGCAATTTGTGCATCAATTTTTGTTTGTGCATCTTTTGCATCAGGCATCATTTTAAGAATAGTATCCGAATCTACGTAACCAACTTTTAGTTGGGCAAACGAAACATTATAGAAAACAAATAATAAAAATGATAAAAATATGAACTTATTTTTCATTATTAATCCTTATTTCAAGGTTTTTAATACATCAAGCACTTTAAATGTTATATCATATTCAGCTTCAGCATAAAGTAACATAACTTCACCAGCTTTGTTAAATACAAAAGTATAACCTAAATCTTTAGCTACTTTTTCAATTGCTTCACGAATTTTTTTGTTAATAGGCGCAAATAACTCTTCTTGTTTTTTGTTTACTTCGCCATTTGTACCAAATTTTTCTTCCTGAAATGCTCTTAAATCTTGTTCTTTTTTCATAAGATTTTGTTGAGCTTCTTGTTTTTTAGCATCAGGCATAGTTGCTAATTTTTTTTGGATATCAGCATATTCCGTTTGTAAATTTGTGTACAAAGAATCAATTGTTCTTCTCCATGTACCGGCTAAAGCTTCTAAATCACTTTTTGCTTTTATTGATGCAGAATATTGTGCTAATATAGCATCTGTATCAACATAACCTGTCTTTTGAGCAGTTTTTGTAGTATTACCATCTGTTTGAGCTTGTACAAACAAAGCAGGTAAAATTATTAAAGCAATTACTAATAGTTTTTTCACGTGTACCTCTAGTTTATTATAATACTAATTAAAATCCTTTTCCAAACTGGAAATGAAACATCCATTGAGGATCTTCTCCATCAACTGATTTTCTATCAAAACCATAACCAAAATCAAAACCTATTAAGCCAATAGGATTAATAAGTAAACGAGCACCAATACCCGCAGAACGTTTTAAGTTATAAAAATCAAAATCCGAAGCATTTTCAAATGTATTTCCTGCTTCAGCAAATAATAAAACATAAATAGGAATTGGCTCTAAAGCCAAAGCAGCTCTTAATTCTGCAGTATATTTGGTTTTTAATCTACCACCTATTACATTTCCGCTGCTGTTAATAGGTCCTACTGTTCTATCATCATATCCACGAAGTGGTGTAGTGGCAATCACTAAACCATTTCCACCCATAAAAAAGTATTCAAATGGCTGAATTGAAGTTCCCGGTACGATTTCATCTAAAAATCCAACATCTACACCTGTATAAAATGTTAAACGACTTGTATTAAATAATCTTCTATACCATTCCGATGAAAATTCAACTTTATAATAATCAACATCACCCGGTAAAAATGGTCCGCCTGAAATTTCACCCGATAAAGATACTTTTGAACCCTTTGACGGGAAAATAGGATTATCAATATCATTACGCGATACTACTACACCAAGCGTAAATTGACGAGTTAAACCTTCGTTATAATATCCTTGTCCGTCAATAACGTCATTATACTGAAATTTTAATGAACCTTGAACATAAAAATAATTATCCGGCCATGTTAATCTTCTACCAACTTTAACCGAACCACCGGACTGTCTTAAATCGTAAACATACTGTTGACGAGTATCAAACACATCAAAACCAACTAAAGTCGGAGTATCCATAAACCATGGTTCGGTAAATCCTAATGTAAAGGTTCTATAATAATTACCAACACCAAACTGCCAGCTGAAATTTAATATTTGACCGGCACCCATCTGGAATGGATCGGCTATTGAAAAATTTGTCAACGTTATTCCTAACGACCCACTAAAACCGTAACTTCCGCTATACCCAATAGAAGCATTTAAATAATCGCTGGATTTTTCCTGCACTTTATAAATTAAAGAGACCGTACTATCACTTGAAGGTCTATAATCAACACCTTCCTTATATAAATCTTCAACATTAAAATATTGAAGATTTGCAAGCTGCTGAATACTACGGAATATATTACCCCGGCTAAAATAGTCACCCGGAATTGTAAATAATTCGCGTCTTATCACTTTATCTTTAGTTTTATCATTTCCTGTTATTTCAACTTTATTAATTGTAAAACGGTTGTTTTCATTTATTTTTACAATAATATCAATTGAATCGGCTGCAACTTTTTCTTCTTTTGCATCAAGACTAAATGCCAAATATCCATTATCTTGATATAATGATGACACATCGGCTTGTTTTTCGTTAAAGTATAAATTTTGTTGGAATTTTTCGTAATCGTAAATATCACCATTTTGGAAATCAAGTCTTTCATTTAATGCTGCTTCGGGATAGACTGTGTTCCCCTGCCATACAATTTTGTGTATTTTATATTGCGGGCCTTCAAAAACATTTAATACTATATCAACTTTCTTTTTATCTTCAGAATAAACAAGAGTATCGCTTAAAATTTCAAAATCGCGATATCCGCTTTTTCTATAAAACTTTTCTAATAATTCTTTATCTTTTTTATAATCTTCTTTTTTCAATTTTGCACTTTGCCAAAACTTCCACCATGTTGACTCGTGTGTTTCGCTAAATTCGTCGGTTAAATCATCTTTTTCAAAAGCAGAATTACCGGTGAACTTAATTTCATTAACTTTTACAATTTCGCCTTCTTCAATATTGTAAACTAACAAAACACGTTCTTTCATTTTAGTTATAACGTCACTTTTACGATCCGAGTCATAATCATATACGGTTTCATATGTATTATCAGCATTTTGCAGATCCTGCCAAGTAACGTTAATTTCATCGTCCACTGTATCAGCTTTAAAAAATTTATATTCAACCGGAGTAATAACGGCATTTAATAAACCTTCTTCGTTATATAAAGCTTTAATTTTCGATTTAACACGGTAAACATCCTGCTCTTTTAGTGTTTGACCTTTAACAAAATTAATTTTTGCATTAATATCATCTTCATCAATTTCATCGTTACCAACAATAAAAACTTTATCTGCAAGACGATAAAATTCTTTTACTTTAATTGTAAGGAAAACACCCGATTCAATTTGTTTTGCAATTTCAATTGAAACATCCGAAAAAATATTTAATGCCCAAAGACGTTTTATTGCGTCAATAGTGGCATCACCGGGAATTTCAATCTCGTCGTTTACTTTTAAACCGCTATTTGCAATAATAGTAGCCGCGTCAGCACTTCTGTTACCTTCAACAGATATACCAAGTATTTGATAATTTGCTCGACCTGTCTGTGGAAGAACATTAGTTAATAAAAGCAAGTAAATAAATAAACTATACTTCAGTAGTTTAATGGGAAAGTGTTTTAGCATTCTTATTCTTCGTATTTTTTGAAATCTGTTCACTAACAAGTCCAAATCTTCGTTCTCTTTTTTGATAATCGGTTATAGCCTCTAATAGGCTTAAGTAATTATATTCGGGCCATAAAACTTTTGTTACAAAAATTTCTGCATAGGCTATCTGCCATAACAAAAAATTACTTATCCGCATCTCGCCGCCACTTCTTATCAACAAATCAGGATCAGGTAAATCTTTTGTATATAAATGTCCGGATATTAGCTTTTCGTTTATTTCTTCGGATTTTAATTTTCCGGATTCAATTTCTTTTGCAATTGCTGTTATTGCCTGTGTTATTTCTAATCTTCCGCTATAACTTAAAGCAAGATTCAATGTCATTCGTGTATTATCTTTTGTCTTTATCATTGAATCATTTAATTCTTCCTGCACTAATTTTGGCAAAAGACATGTATCGCCAATTGTAGTTAATTTTATATTGTTTGCATGCAGTTCATTTGTTTCGTTATGCAAACTTCTCACTATTAATCGCATCAAAGTAGAAACTTCTTCTTGTGGTCTGTTCCAATTTTCCGAAGAAAAAGTATATAATGTTAAATATTTTACACCAAGCTGCGTACAAACTTCTACCATTTCTCTTACTACCTCAACTCCTCTTTTATGCCCTGCAACTCGGGGTAATCCTCTTTGTTTTGCCCATCTCCCGTTACCATCCATTATGATTGCTATATGATTAGGTATATTACCTAATTTTTTTACTTCTTCAATCTCTTTAATCGTTTTTTCCGATAAATACCTTTTCAAATCTTTCTCTTAAAATTTAAAATTAACTTTACAAAATAAAGTTCTAATCATAAAATGTCAAGATTTGAATCCGCCCCTTTGCATAAAATAGGCTTCCAAATCTTTAATTTAGGGATTAAACAACATGGTTTCCATTTTGTGCCCGCTTTTTTGCAATTATTTTAATTAATTTTATAGTAAAATAATTTAATATTGCTAAAATTAACGAGAATATAAAAAACCACTGTTTTTGTTATTTATTACACTTAATAAATAAATTCAATTAATAATATACAAAGAATCCTATTTATTTGATATACGATAAATAAACAATTTAATTTTTCATACTTGTTTCATTTTTATATAACACTTTTAAATTAAGTTTAGTGTTTTTAATTATTTGGTTTTCTAATGATATAATAGATTATTAATAAAATTATTTGTTAAAATTCCACAATTAAATTGGAATAGCAACACAAAATTAATCACTTTTTTTTGAACTATTCCCCTCAAAAATAAGTTAATTTATAAAAACGAGAATTTTATGAATTCGACAACACCAAATAACCTAATAAATGAAAAAAGCCCCTACCTGCAGCAGCACGCTTTTAATCCCGTAAACTGGTATCCTTGGGGAATTGAAGCTTTTGAAAAAGCAAAAAACGAAAACAAACCGATTTTTTTATCTATCGGTTATTCAACTTGTCATTGGTGCCATGTTATGGCCCACGAATCGTTTGAAAATGAAATTATTGCCGGATATTTAAATAAATATTTTATTTCAATTAAAGTAGATAGAGAAGAAAGACCTGAAATTGATAATATTTATATGAATATCTGCCAAATAATGAACGGAAACGGAGGCTGGCCACTTACCGTATTTATGGATTTTAATCAAAAGCCGTTTTTTGTTAACACTTATTTCCCTCCTGAAGACAGACACGGCAGGCTTGGTTTTTTAACTTTATTAAACAGGATAAATGATATTTGGCAAAAAGATTTTGGCAAAATTGAACAATCAATTGAAGCAATAAGCAATAATATGTTATTAATAAGTGAATCAAGCGAAGGTTCTTATTTAACAAAGTCGGTTTTAGATAATGCATATAATGATTTTTTACATCATTTTGATAAAAAGAAAGGAGGATTTGGCAAAGCACCCAAATTTCCATCTCCTCATAATTTACTTTTTTTGCTTAATTATTTTCAATTCTCAAAAAATCCGGATGCTTTAACAATTGTAAAAAAAACACTTACGGAAATGCGGTATGGTGGAATATTTGACCAAGTTGGATTTGGTTTCCACAGGTATTCGACTGATGAAAATTGGCTTGTTCCGCATTTTGAAAAAATGCTTTACGACCAAGCAATGCTTATTTTGGCATATTCGGAGACCTACAAAACAACTAAAGATGAGTTTTATAAAAAAACAGCTTACGAAATAATAGAATATCTAAAAAGAGACATGTTATCCCCTTACGGCGGATTTTATTCTGCCGAAGATGCCGATTCGGAAGGTATAGAAGGCAAATTTTATGTTTGGACTTATGATGAAATAATCGATTTATTGCCCCCTGATGATGTGGAAAATTTTGTTAATGCCTTTAATATTAATCCCCAAGGCAACTATTTAGACGAAAGTAAACACATAAAAAACGGTAACAACATTTTGCATTTGAATGACAAATTTACTAATAACACTAATATACAGGACAATTTATTAATATTATATAATGCTAGGAATAAAAAAATACACCCTTTAAAGGATACTAAAATACTTACCGATTGGAACGGTTTAATAATTACCTCTTTAGCAAAAGCAGGGACAATATTTAATGATGATTTATTAATTAATTTAGCGTCGGATTGTTATAATTTTATAAAAACCAAATTAACAACAGATGAAGGACTTTTAAAACACCGGTTTATTGATAATAAAGTAAATTATGATGCTACAGCTGAAGATTATGCTTTTGTAATTTGGGGACTTATTGAACTTTATAATAGTACTCTAAATGCCGACTATTTAGTGGATGCAGTACAACTAAATGAAAATTTTATTAAATATTATTGGGATGAAACAAATAACGGTTTTTATTTTTCTCCTTCCAATGGCGAAAAACTGATTTCACGTTCCAAACAGTTTTTTGATAATGCTATTCCCTCTTCAAATTCCATTGCTTTGCAAAATTTTATTTGGTTATCAAAACTAACGGCTTTGCCAATTTACCAAACTTACATTCAAAACATGTTAAAAGTTTATGGTGAAGAAATTGAGAAATATCCCCGCTCGTTTTCAATGGTTTTATCTGTTTTTAATTCTTATATTAACGATGGTACCGAAATTATAATATTTGAAAATAACGATAAAATTATTTCTGGAAAATATTTAACTTTGCTTAAGAAGAAAGAATTAAATAATTGTTCAATATTATTGGTTACAACCGATAATTATATAAAATTATTAAAAATTGCACCGTTTTTAGAAGGGTTTAATAATAAGGCAGACGAGTGTATGGTCTTTATATGTAAAAATCATCAATGTAATTTGCCAATTTCAAATTTTAACGATTTTGAAAAACAAATAGAATTAATTTAATAATTATGCTATTTTTACTTGTTAAATTATTTTATTTGTAAGGATGAAATGAATAAAAAATTGTTTTATATTGTTCTTGTATGTTTATCAATTATTCCAATTTTAGGTAATAGAATGTTTGATAAAGATTTACAAACTAAAAAAGAAACCGGATTAAATTATATTAATAAAAATTCGCTTATTAATACAGTTTCATATTTGGCAAGTCCTGAACTTGAAGGACGTCTTGCCGGAAGCCCCGGTTATTATAAAGCCGCAAATTACGCCTCTACTATTTTTAATAAAATTGGATTAAAGCCGATTAATGATAAATCGTATTACCAGTTTTTTAATGTTGAATACAACGAAATTAATGAACCCATCTTATTTAAAATAATTGGTGATAAAAAGTCAATTGAATATAAATTAGGGGCAGACTATGTTTTAAGGGGATTTACAGGCAGCGGAAATCTTACGGCTGATGTTGTTTTTTGCGGTTACGGACTTTGTGACCCAGCAAAAGGATATGATGATTATGCCGGAATTGATGTAAAAGGTAAAATTGTAATGGTTTTTAAGTATAACCCCAAATGGAAGATTGGAGATACCGATTTTGGCAACGGCAATCCGAGAGAAAAATCAGCAATTGCAGCACAACACGGCGCAGTTGGAATATTATTTGTTTCTCTTCCAAACGATATAAAACCACAAAAAACAATCGGTTCAACAATTGCCGGTAGTGGTGAACAGGATTTAAATTTCCCTCAGCTTCATATTGATTTACACGTAGCTGACGATTTATTAAAAAATTCCGGCAAAACATTAAAAAAATTACAAACAAAAATTGATTCGTTACGTAAACCATTTTCAATTAATTTATTGCCAAAAGCTCAAATAATGGTAACGGCAAAATATACCAAAGAACAAAAAACCATGAACATTATTGGGGTTTTACCCGGCAGCGATGAAAAATTAAAAAACGAATACGTAATTTTAAGTGCTCATTTGGACCACGTTGGCAAACAGGGCAACAGCATATATTTCCCCGGTGCCAACGATAACGCTTCCGGCTCTGCTGCTTTATTGGAAATTGCCAAAGCTTTCCAAAAAGCGGAAATTAAACCTAAACGAACAATTGTTTTTATTTTATTTTCCAGCGAAGAAGCAGGATTATTGGGTGCAATTAATTATGTAAACAACCCCATATTCCCCCTTGAAAAAACCGTTGCAATATTAAATATGGATTGTATTGGGTACGGCGACAGCATACAGCTTGGTAATGGTAAAAGCGCACCTAATTTATGGAATTTGGCAAAAGAGATTGATAAAAACAATGCAAATTTTACAGTTGAAAACACTTGGAACGGCGGCGGAGCCGATGCCTCCCCATTCCATGATAAAGGAATTCCCGCATTATATTTTGTAACCACAAATAGTTACGAACATTTACATTATATGACCGATACCCCCGAAACATTAAACCAGCCATTATTTGAAAACATTACAAAATTAGCATATTTAACAATTTACGATATTGCGATGGGTAATTATAAAAGAGAAACGGTGATTAAATAATTTTGAATTTTAATTTAACAAACCTAATGTTGTGTTTTAGTTTTGTTTCTTTCGGTAAAATTATTAAAAATCATAATTCCCAATTAATAATTATTTTTGTATATTTATGTATCTATTTAGCGGATAAAATATGCAAAATCTACCAATAGGAATACAGACTTTTGAAAAAATAATATCGAATGATTTTCTTTACGTTGACAAAACAGAACTTATCTATCAATTAATAAGTACCGGAGGGTTTTATTTTCTCTCCCGTCCGCGTCGTTTTGGAAAATCGTTATTAGTTTCTACACTAAAGGAGATTTTTTGCGGCAACAAAGAACTGTTTAAAGGGTTATATATTTATAACAAAATTAATTGGGAAAAACATCCTGTTGTTCATATTAGTTTTTCTTCAATTACTTATTCCGGTTCATCAACTGATTTTCGTTCTAAAATTGTTGATTATTTATATACTATTGCCAAAGTTTATAATGTTACGTTAACAACGTCTTCTATTAGCGAAACATTTAAGGAGTTGCTATTAAACCTTTGTGAAATTAATAAAGTTGTAATTTTAATTGATGAATATGACAAGCCAATAATTGATTATATTAATAATTTGGATAAAGCTAAAGAAAACAGAGATGTTTTACGCGAATTTTACGGTTCAATAAAAGATAACGACCAATACATCAAATTCTGTTTTCTAACAGGAGTATCCAAATTTAGTAAAGTGTCTGTTTTTTCCGGATTAAACAATTTAAGAGATATTACAATTAATGATACATTTTCAAACATTTGCGGTATTACACAAAAAGAACTTGAGTTTTATTTTTTTAATAGATTTAATGATTTAGAAAAAAAGCTTAATTTGGATTATGAAAAATTAAAGCAAAAAATTAAACATTGGTATAACGGTTACAGCTGGGATGGAGTTAATACTGTTTATAATCCTTTTTCGATATTAAATTTTTTTGCTGATGGTCAATTTAAAAATTATTGGTTTAGTACCGGAACCCCTGCTTTTTTAATGGATAAAATAAAGGATGAAAAAATACAAGTTGATGAAATCGAAAGTGATCGTGTTGGTTTAGAAATTTTTGAGAGTTATGATTTAGACAATATTAATTTTGCTTCTCTTCTATTTCAAACAGGTTATTTAAACTGTTAGTTCTTAAATTAAACGTAAAAAGCGCACGATTTAACAAAAGCAGAGGAATATTAAATTGACATAGCAGGGATAATATTCAATTCTTTTACCATAAAAGCACCCGCTAATACTCGTTTACCAAATTTTGT
>JAZDHY010000057.1:0-17555 GCA_043805435.1 bacterium | reverse complement strand
CCTTGATTTGTCAAGGCTTTTTTCATTTTAAAGGGAAATTGTTATTTTTGTATATCAGTCAAGGTTTTATAAGTGCTCAGTTGGTTCAGAGCATCCCGATATAATCGGGAGGGACATGGTCGAATCCATTAGCCCCCACCAAGATGAAAGCCTTGCAGAATATACAGGGCTTTTTTCATTTTAAAGAGAAAATATGTTTTTGTTCAAGTCGGCATGTTTAATACTTACATTATTTATTCCAAAACTCTTGATAAATACTACATTGGCAGTACAGAAAATATTGAAGATAGACTTGTTCGTCATAATCGAGGTAGTTCTAAGTATACTTCTAAAGCTAAAGATTGGATTTTAGTATATACAGAAAAATTCGATACTAAATCCGAGGCAATAAAACGTGAATATGAAATTAAACGGCAGAAAAGTAGAAAATACATAGAAAAATTGCTAAAGAAATAACTGCTCAGTTGGTTCAGAGCCTACCAAAAAACGGTAGGTAAACATTCCCGATTAGTCGGCATGTACCAATCAATTAGGCAATACCTGCTTTTACAAGTAAAAGTGTCAATTTAATACAATTCTTAAAATTAAAACATTATTAATGCAACTTCAACAATGGTCGATTGTTCTTTGGGTTGTGTTCAAGGCTACCGATATTTAACGCTTACAGACTCTATTACGCAAAAAATTAATTTTCCAACATATATATTAAAATTGTGCAGCTTCTTGAAATAGGTTAACTATTTTTTAGTTACAAAATTTTACCCACAATTAATAAAAAAAAGCGGATACATTAAATAGGGAAATGTACCCGCCCGCACATAATTGCTAATCTAAAATACTAATAGCAACTACTACTTTATTAATATCATTTTGTTAAATTTGGTATTTTTTACATCTGTATAATTATCTTTAATAGAAATTGAATAAACGTACATTCCGCTGCTAAAATCTTTCATATCAACTTTAAATTCATGTTGTCCGCTACCTTGTAAACCTAAATCATAAGACAATAATATTTCACCTAAAATATTAAAAACTTCCAGCTTTACACTGCTATTTGTAGGAATATTATATCTTATTGTTGTAAAAGGATTAAATGGATTAGGATAATTTTGGGATAAGCTGAATTCCGATGGTATAATATTACTTTCGTCATTAGTTTTAGTATATGTATCGTTTAAATATCCCGGAGTTCCATAACCATTTGATAGTTTCCAATTTTCTGGCAAAGAATTATCAAATAGAGGATTTATTAAAGATAAAGTACGTCCTTGCAAACTTTTAAACACAGGCCATTGGTTATTGCTGTTATACCATACTTCGTCCACTTTTTTATTATCGTAATCTACAAGTGCAATTTTATCCTCCGATGAGCTTAAACCGAAATTGGAATTGCCGACTAACTTGCTGAAATTATTATATAAGGATTTGAATTTTAACGAATCCTGACAGATAACTAAATAATCCTTTGCAAATATTTTAGTCTCCGATGGTATTACAAATTGATTATTGTTAATATCGTTAACAATCCATCCGCCTAAAGAAATATCAGTATCTAAAGGATTATATAATTCTATCCAATCACCGGTGTCAAATAATTCGTACGATTTGTAGTTTATTTCATTAATCACTATATTTTTATTTGTTAATTCCACCGGTTCAAAAACAGCACATATTGAGGTGTTTTGTGACGTATTTAATAAAATATTTTGCTGCGTTGATGATATATCGCCGTTCCATTTAACAAACCTAAAACCGGGCATTGCCACTGCTTTTATTTCTAAAGGAATGTTCTTAAATAATATTTGATTAAAGTTATTTTTTATATCAATATTCTGCACATATATTTTTCCCCAATCATCATTATTCAAATCTAAAAGTAGATTAAATGTACCACCCAAATTAAATTCGTGGTTTATATAATTACGCATAATTTCGGGTCGGTTTACAGCAAACTCGCGCATAACCTGTATATTACCATCCCAATCTGTAATAATAGTACTTAAATCAGTCCACTTTAATATATGTCTCGGCAATTCGTCGGCAATCATAGATTTTATACTATCTATTGTATTATGAATATAATTTGATTTAAAAGTTATATTAATATGCGCCGCAAATTTTTGTATAAATTCGTTTTTGAATTTATCATTTTCCAACAGTTTACGAAATAATAATGTAGACCATGGAGGATTTGGATAACCCACAGGCTCGGTGCCGGTTGCTAAAGCAAGCGAATTCATATCATAATTTCCGTTAACACTGCCTCCAAATGACAAATCCATATCGAAAAGTATCCAACGCCATTTATTGGTATTATCACGTGAATGCCATAATTTTGTATTATTGCATGGCCAATCGGGATTAACACAATAAATTTCGCAAATTTGATAATCGATAAATTCATCTATATCAATTATACTATTAATATAATTGTAATTAGTGGAATCAGCCAAATCGTTATTTTCAACAAAGGAAATCATTTCATCATGTGCTTGTAAATCACCTGTATTTGCAATAATATCAATACTATATTCAATCAAATCAATATTTTCTTCTTCAAGTTGATAATGGTTTGTAAGATAATTATTGTTTATCTTTTCTCTTAAATTATGAATACCGAAATATGTACCATTAATAAATAAAATTGCTGGTCTGTATGCCTGACAATCAATATTTGTGTTTTGCAATACAACAGTATGAATAAGTGCATCCCTAAACATAGTTAGTAGCCAATCCTGGCCTGAATTACGAAGTAAAAAATTATCGTATTCTGTAATTTGTCTATCCGGAAATAACTTGTATTGCAATTTATTTGGACCAAACTCATTTTTAAAATTAATGCTTAGTGATTTTTGAGGAAAAAGTCGCGAACAGGAGCCAAATATTTTTGCGCCTGCATCGGCACAAAAAACGCGTTGTTTGTTCTGTTCGAATAATTCAATTGTAACAGGCCGTTCCCAATCTTGATTCCAATTATAGGGAACAGTGCTGCAATTACCAATAATTCCATTTGTTCCCGCAACATATATACCTAAAGAGTCGCTAAAAAAATTATCATAATCAGTTGAAAGAGAAAATACAGGCAGTTTTGTAGGCTCGTTTATTAAATAAGTTTTTGTAATAATTTTACTATTGGCATATCCATTTTTTACTGCAATGGCTTTTATTACTCTTGTTGTTCTAATTGACATCTGGTTTTGAAAAAGAAAACTTTCGGAAGTAGGTGTACTTCCGTCTTTTGTATAATATATGGCTGCGTCTTCAACGTTGCACAATATTTTTAATTGTTGTTCGCCGTCATAAAACCCGCTTTCCAGATTAAATACCGGATCGGGCAGCCTGTTATAAATAGTAGATTCCAAATTGGTAGAGAGGGGAGTTGCCGGACGAAACAAATAAAAATCATCTGAACCATCAGGGAATCTTCCATACGATATATCGGATTGCTGCGTAAAAAAGGTTATGGTATCCACAACTTCTAACGCTGCATTATATAATCCAATAAATTCGCCCGATGCAGATAATTTAAAATTTGTATGGTTGCTAGTATTTTCATCATCTGCCCAAATAATTAAATTGGCTTTTGCTGAAATGATTAAATCACTTGATATTTTAAACTTTGTTTTATTTGAGATATTATCTGTAATATAGCAGCCTTTTAGATTGTAATCATTTTCGGAAGAGTTGAATAGTTCAATCCAGTCGGAATATTTATTGTAATCAGGATCGGTGATAGTATTGGAATTTGATGCCATAAATTCATTTATTTTAATTTGTTGAGAATAAATATTAGAATATGAACAAATATAAAATATAATAATTATACAATATTTAGTTTTTAAAATACTCATAATATTACTCTTTTTGTTTTAATTGTTGTGGGTAATATAAGTCCTCATTTAATAATAAGCAATATAACGCTATGTGATAGCAATCACATATGCTTTAAATCACAATACTTTTGTAAGGTAATATGAGGAATAGAGTAATAACAAAGGGGATATAAAGATGAATAATGTATTTATGCAGGTATCCATAATATAAATAATACTAAATAGTATTATTTATATTATTCAAACAAAATTATTATTTTAGCAATAGCATTTTGTTATATTTTATATTCAGCTTCCGGCTTCTAAAATCTGTAACAGATACTGAGTATAAATACATTCCGCTGCAAAAATCTTTTAGATTTATCTGATAATCATGCTTCCCAATGTTTTGCAAACCCATATCTAAATAAAAAATTCTCTCACCCAAAACATTAAATAGTTCCATATACACAGCTGCAGTGGACGGCAAGTTATAAGATATTGTTGTTGTGGGGTTAAAAGGATTAGGGTAATTTTGGTATAAATAAAAGTCGCTTAATAGATTATCAGCTTCTTTTATTTTAGTATAAGTATCATTTATGTAACCCGGAGTCCCATATCCTTTTGAAAGTTTCCAATTATCAGCTATTGAATTATCGCTTAACGGATTAATTAAGGATAATGTTTGACCGGATAATTGGGAGTATAAAACCCAATTATTGTCTTCGTTATAATATACTTCGTCAACAATAGAATCATTACTATTTAGTAAAGTTATCATTTCTTCACTATCACTTAAACCAAAAATAAAATCACCTGCAAATTTATTATGCTTATTATAAAGTGATTTATATTTTACTGAATCTTGGCATAAAACCAAATAATCATTGGCGTTTATTTTTGTGTTTTGAGGAAGAATAAATTTGTTACCCGAAAGATCTATAATTTCCCAATCACTTAAGTCAACATCCCAATCAAACGAATTATACAACTCAATCCAATCGCCGGTATCAAATAGCTCAAACGACTTAAAATTAATTTCGTTTATTACAATATTTTTAGAGCTCAAGGGGGCCGGTTCAAAAACGGCTTTTAAATTACAATTATCATTTAAAGTTATAGTAATCTCTTTTTCATGTTCGTTATAAATTCCTTCCCATTTTACAAATGTATAACCGGGTCTTGCAACAGCTTTTATTTTTACCGGAACATTCTTAAATAATCTTTGAATATAATTATTTTTTATATCAATGTTATGGATTAATATTTTACCCCCATTAGTATCATTTACATCTAAAGATAAATTTACCGTATTTTCCAAATTAAATTTTTGTCTGATAAAATTGCGCATATAATTAGGTCTATATAAAGCAAAATTGCGCACAACTTGCACTTTATCATCCCAATTATTAATATATACTAATAAATCCGTCCATTTATTCATATGCCGTGGCATTTCATCCGAAATTAATGCTTTTAAGCTATCAATTATATTTGTTACATAATTAGTTTCAAATGTGTTATTAATGTGTACGGCAAACCTTTGAATAAATTCATTTCTAAAATTAATATTTTCTAAAAATTTCCTTAAAAATAGTGTTGACCAAGGTGGATTAGGATAACCAACCGAATCGGTAGCTGTGGCTGCTGCTAAAGAGTTTATATAATATTGGCCGTAGCCATTTCCCCCAAAACAATAATCCAAATCGAAAAGCATCCATCTCCATTTTATCGAATTATCTTTTGTATGCCATAATTTTACATTATTACATGGCCAATCGGGATTAGCACAATAAATTTGCAAAATTTGATAGTCTATAAATTCATCTATATCTACAATACTTTTAACGTAATTATAATTATTTGAATCCGTTAATACATTGTTTTCAAAATATGACATTAAGTTATTATGTGCTGTTAAATTGCCATTATTTGCTTTAATTACAACACTATATTCAATTAAATCTATATTCTCTTCTTTAATTTGATAGTGTTCTTCAATATAATGTTCGTTATATTTTTCGCGAACATTATGTATGCCCCAATAATTCCCATTTAAAAACATAATTGCCGGTCTGAAAGCTTGGCAATCAATATTTGTATTTTGCATTATCAAGGTTTGTAAAAAACCATCCCTAAACATTGTGCTTGGCCAATCCTCGCCTGAATTTCTTAGTATAAAATTGTTATATTCAGTGATATTCCTATCCGGAAATAAACGATACTGCAATTGTTTTATACCAAACTCGTTTTTAAAATTTATAGAAAGTGATTTTTGATCAAAAGTTCTTGAACATCCACCAAATATTTTTATTCCGGCATCTGCACTAAAAGCTAGTTTTTTATCATTTTCAAAAAGTTCAATAACAATAGGTCTTTCCCAATCCTGATTCCAATTACTCGGTTCGTCACTGCAATAAGCTAAGATGCCGTTGGTACCCACTACATAGATTCCTGATGTATCGCTGAAGAAATTTTCAGGATTGGTAGAAATCGAAAAAACCGGTAACTTTGTAGTTTCATTTATTAAGTACGTTTTTGTGATAATTTTGCTGCTTTCATAACCGGATTTAAAAACTACTGCTTTTACAACGGTTGTTGAATCGAGTATAATTGCATCGGTAAAAAGATTGCAATGCTTTGTGGGAGTACTACCATCTAGTGTATAATAAATATTTGCATTAGGAATCTGGCTAGAAATTGCTAAAAATTGAGTACCGGTATAAAAACCACTTTCCAATAAAAAAACAGGGTCGGGCAGCCTGTTTAATATCGAACTTTCTAAATTAATTGATAGAGGAGTAGCAGGGTTAAACTGATAAAATATATTTTGTCCATCCGGAAATCTTCCAAACGAAACATCTTGCAATTGACTTGAAAAGGACATCGAATCAACTACTTCAATTGAAGAATTATAAAGCCCAATAAATTCTCCATCTGCGGATAACTTAAAATTTGTGTGCGCGCCGTTATTATTATCATCGGCCCATATTATGCCATAACCGTTTGCGGGAATTATAATATTTGATGTAAACTTATATTTTTGTTTATCTAATTTGTCATCTGTTATATAATGCCCAAATAAGTTATAGTCTATATCGGAACCATTATAAATCTCAATCCAATCGGAATATTTATGGTAATCCGGATCGTTAATTGTGTTGGAATTAGATGCCATAAATTCATTTATTTTGATTTGTTGGGAATAAATGTTAAAAAATAAACCAATATAAAATAAAAGTGTCAAATAAGATATGGCTTTTAATGGACTTGTCATATTACCCTAATTATGTTAATTACTATTTGAAATATATATAATCAAATTAAAATATCCAACAGTATGATATGTGACAGTAATCACTTATGCCGTAAATCACAATACCTTATTAACAGTCTATTAGGATCTATTTATTAGTCTATTGGATAATAAAATGTGTATTATATTATGAAAGTTTTCAATATTTTAATATCTTCAATTATCTTATTAGATATTTGCAACTATAAATATTATTTTATTAATAACATTTTGTTGTATTTTATTTTTAGCTGAGAGCTGTTTATGTTTCTAAAGGATACCGAGCATACGTACAGCCCGCTGCTAAAATCTTTTAGATTTACCTGATAATGATGCTTACCCATATCTTGCAAACCCATGTCAAAATATAAAATACTTTCACCCAAAACATTAAATACTTCAATGTTAACAATTGCCGAAGATGGTAAGTGATAAGTTACGGTTGTAGTCGGATTAAAGGGATTAGGATAGTTTGGATACAAATAAAAGTCAGATATTAACTCAGTATTTGTTTCTTCTTCTTTAGAATATATATCATTTACAAAACCCGGTGTACCATAACCAACTGAAAGTTTCCAACTCAAGGCCTTAGAATTATCGCTTTGCGGATTAATTAAAGATAATGTTCGGCCTGTTAATTGTGAAGATAATTCCCAGTTGTTGTTTTTATCATAACATACTTCATCAACAAGTTGTCCTTCATTATTATATAACAATATATTTTCTTTATCATTTGCCAAACCATAAATAAAATTTCCTGCTAATTTTGAAAAATCATTATATAGCAATTTAAATTTTGTAGAATCTTGACATATAACTATATAATCCTTGCTTTTTATTATTGTGTTTTCGGGTATCTTAAATCGGTTATTATTTAGATCAACAATTTGCCAACCGCATAAATCGATATTCAAATCCAAAGAATTATATAATTCAATCCAATCTCCGGTATCAAACAATTCAAATGATTTAAAATTTATCTCGTTAATTACAATATCTTTAATTGACTGAAGAACAGGAGTAAATATTGCCTTCAAATAATTATCTTCATTTAAAGATATAATTAATGGATTATTATTTGATGTTGATACACCTTCCCATCTTACAAATTTATAACCGGGTTTGGGTACAGCCGTAACTTTAAAAGGAATATTTTTAAATAATAATTGATTATAATTATTTTTAATCTCAATGTTTTGTATTTTAATAGTACCCCATTTCGTGTCATTTAAAGCTAAAGTTAAATTTAATAATCCTTCAATATAAAATCTATCTTTTATAAAAGTACGCATATATTCAGGTCGTTTTTCCACAAACGTACGCATAAAATTAATATTTTCATCCCAGTTGCTCATAGTGCCTGCTATATTTATCCATCTGCTTTTATGACGCGGAATTTCATCTTCTATTAATTGTTTTAAACTATCAATTACATTGTTAAGGTAATTGGTTTCAAAGGTGTTGTTTAAATGCGATGCAAATCTTTGAATAAATTCGTTCTTAAAATCTGTGTTTTTTAACAATTTACATAAAAAAATAGTTGACCATGGGGGATTTATATACCATCCGGAATCATCTGTACTTGCATATGCTAAAGTATTATAGTCGTAATTTCCACCAACACAACCTCCCAATCCTAAATCTAAATCATACAACATCCATCTCCACTTTGCGGAATTATCATGAGCTGTCCACAATTTAGTGTTATTATATGGCCAATCAGGGTTTGCGGAGTAAATTTCAAATATCTGATAATCAATAAATTCGTTAATATCAATCATCTGACCGGCTTGTAGGTAGTTAAGGGAATCTGATAAATTATTATTTGTTAAAAAGGATATTATATTGTTATAAGTTGTCATATCGCCATTATTGACAATTATTTGACCATTATACTCAATAATATCCACATTATCGGCATTAACTTGATGATGTTCTTCAACATAATGCTGATTTAATTTTTCACGTAAATTATGTATTCCATAATATTCGCCATTTAAGAACATTATTGTTGGTCTATAGGCTTGACAATCTATATCGGTATTATTACTTGCTACGGTTTGCAAAAAAGCATCTCTAAACATTGTAAGAAACCAATCATTGCCTCCATTTCTAAGTATAAAATTATTATATTCTAGAATTTTTCTATCATCGAATAATCTGTAATGAAGTTTTTTATAGTTGTATTCATCTCTAAAATAAAAAGCCAACGATTTTTGGTCATTAAAGCGGCTGCAACCACCACAAATTTTTACTCCTGCATCAACACAAAATGCTCTTTCTCTATTTTTCTCAAACAATTCAATTGTAATTGGTCTTTCCCAATCCTGATTCCAATTCCTTGGTTCATTATAACAAACACTAATTATTCCATTTGTTCCGGCTACATAAATACCTGAAGTATCACTAAAAAAATTATCCGGATTTGTGGAAAGCGATATAACGGGTAATTTGGTGGAATCATTTAAGATATAAGTTTTTGTTATTGTTTTGCTGCTAATGTATCCGGTTTTTATTGCGGCTGCTTTTATTACTACCGTTTTATAAATATCAATGGCATTAATAAAACGCGGGCTGTTAATAGTTGGTATTGTCCCGTCTGTTGTATAATGGATATCTGCATCTTGTTTACTGCACGATAAGTACAATAAGTGTCTGCCGGTATAAAACCCGCTTTCGATCGAAAAAATCGGATCAGGCAGTCTATTTAAAATTGATGTTTCTAAATTTGGAAATAGGGGAGTTGCCGGATTGAATAAATAAAACATTGAGACTCCATCGGGATATCTTCCATACGAAACATCTACTTGTTGGGCTGAAAAAGTAATAGTATCGATAACATTTAATGAAGAATTATATAAACCAATAAATTCTCCCGAGGCTGATAATTTAAAATTTGTATGCGAACCTGTATTATGATCATCTGCCCATATTAACAAATAGCCCTTTGCCGGAATTATTAAATTTGTTGTAAATTTGTATTTGTTGTTGTCCGTCTTTTCATCTGTTATATAACAGCCATATAAATTAAAATCATAATTTGAACTGTTATATAACTCAATCCAGTCTCCATAATTATTATAATCAGGATCTTGAATACTGTTTGAATTTGAAGCCATAAATTCATTAATTTTAATACTTTGAGGGAATATATACGAAGAGAGGCAAACCAATAATATTATTGGTAAATACTTGCAGCAATTTAATAAAGCCATATCAATACCCGTTTTTTTTTCTGACTGAGCAAAGATATAACAATTGCAAAAAAAAAGCAATAGTATTGTTTTAAAAAAAGTTCATTAGTGATTCAAATAACCCAATTTATTTAAAATATTAAAATAATTAAGTGGATAATTAAAAATATTTATGGGGATAATATATTATTATTAATTTCATTAATAGTCGTTTCGTATTCTTTTTTATGTTGAATTCTGTTTGATTTATAATTGTAGGCAATAAAATTTAAAAATCGAACACAATGAGTATAGTACAATCTATAACGTATTATTAATTACTAAAAATTACAACCAAAGAAATATGCAGTAGCAACATAAGAGAAAAAATAATTATTAATAGTAGTTCAGATGAAAACTATACTAATTTAATGCTTTAATATCTAAAAAAACACATGCGAAAAAAAACTTGGTCAAAAAAAAATACCTTGCGTTATTGGTAACAGTATTATATTTTAGCATACCTAACTTAGTTAGATTTATTAACAATAGTAGAAATTATGAGTCATATAGAAAGAAAACATAGAGAAAAGGAAGAAATTAAACAACGAATTTTTGCCGCAGCACGAAAAATAGCCCAAAAAGAAGGCTGGATGAGTGTAACAATAAGGAAAATTGCAGACGAAATTGAATACGCACCTCCAATAGTATATGAACATTTTGCAAACAAAGAAGATTTGTTCCGAGAAATTGTATATCTGGGATTTGATATTTTAGGTGAAGGATTTAACGAAGCACATGCAAAAGAAAAAGACCCCAAAAAATTACTTAAAATAATTTCAACAAGGGAATTTGATTTTGCATTTGCAAATACAGACTTATACACATTAATGTTCAGTTTGGAAAGACCTACACCAAGTGATAATATGATTAAAAATATTAACATTATTAAAGGTATTTTTAAGGATATTGCAAATGATGATGCGGAAATCTCAAAAGAATTATTTTTAACATGGATATATATCTGCCATGGAACACTTTCAATAATGCTTAGATATCCGGAACCAAAAGACTGTAAGGATATTAACAAAAGAGATCTATTTATAAAAATGCTAGATAGATTTATTAACAGCATGTAAAACTTTTTGTACAAAAAATAGTTTAATTAATAAATAACATTTTAAAACAACTATAAAAAATATGAACAAACTAAGATTAACAACCATCACTTTTGTATTACTGTATCAAACTATGTTCGGCCAGGTTTATACACTTAAAGATTGTATAAATTACGCTCAGCAAAATAATAGTAATATTAAAATTTCTAAAATGAATTATGAAATTAGTGAAAAGCAGATTAACGAAACAATTGCAACCGGTTTACCGCAAATTGATTTTACCGGAACACTTACCGATAATCTAAAAGTTACAACATCATTGCTTCCGGGTGAATTAATGGGTCAGCCGGGGACATTTATTCCCGTAAAAATGGGCACAAAGTATAATGTTTCGGCCGGATTAAAACTTACACAAAAGATATTTGATCCTTCGTTTTGGGTTGGCTTAAAAGCTGCAAAACTAAGTGAAAAATATTATCAACAAAATAGTGAATTTACAAGTGAACGAACATTTTATGACGTAAGTTCAAAATATTACAAAGTTATTATTGCACAAAAGCAGTTAATAAACTTAAAATCTATATTAGAAACGTCGTCAAAATCATTAAATGCCGTTGAATTAAAATATCAAAATGGAATTGCAAAAAAAATTGATGTTGATAAAATTAAGGTAAGTTATAATAAAACAAAATCCCAATATCAACAAACCGAACTTAATTATAAACAGGCAATAAATAACCTAAAATTATCTATTGGTCTTCCTGTTGATAGTCCTCTTGAATTATCTGACGTTTCTTTATCAGATATTGAATCCTTTACATACGAAAATATCAATGCGGATAATTCAATAATTGAAGGAAGAGTTGATTATAAAATTTTAAAAACCCAGCTTGAATTGTACGAAACAGATAGACAAAACAATGTTTTATCATATTTACCTACTTTATCATTTTTTGCAAATTTTAACTATCAAGCTATGCGTAAAGAGTTTAACTTTTTTGATTCAAAGGAGACATGGTTTAATAGTTCGGCAATTGGTTTAGAATTAAAAATTCCAATATTTTCCGGATTAAAAAGACTGAATAAAGTATATGAATCGGACATAAATGTAGAAATTGCAAAAGAAAACTTAAAATACTCAACACAATCAATTAAGGTTGAACTATCCAATTACGATATACAGTATTATTCTGCTTTAGATAATATTAAAAATGAAAAAGAAAATCTTGTGTTGGCAGAATCTGTTTTTACTAACACACAGCTTGAATTTTCGCAGGGTACAGGTTCTTCTCTCGATTTAATTCAAGCCGAAGGTTCTTTAAATGAAACACAAAATTTATATTATACCAAATTGTTGAATTTGTATATTGCAAAATTAGACTTAGAAAAATCAAAAGGTACATTAATTAATTTTATAAATAATCAAAAGTAATTAAATATGAAAAAAATAATAGTTTTAATAGTTGTAGTAATATTAATTGTATTTGCCGCATTCAGATTAAAAAGTAACTACGATAAAAACACAACACAAACTGACGATATCTCATATAACGAAGTTTCAGTTAGTGTGGCAAATGTAATCAAAAAGAGTTCATCACTGGAATTAAATTTAACCGGTGAATTAATACCTTTTAAAGAGTTAGATATTGCTTCGGAAGCAGAAGGGAAAATAACTTCGGTAAATTTTGAGCTTGGTACTTTTCTTCAAAAAGGGGGAGTTTTAGCTAATATAGATGATAAAATTAAAACACTTAATTACAAAAATGCAAAAGTTGAAGCAGAACGATTAAGGAAAGATATGCTTCGTATAGAAAATCTGTATAAAGGCGGAACATCAACAGAGCAGGAATATGATAAAATTGTATCTGCATATGATATTCAAAAAAATAAAGTAGACGAAACGGAAAGACAACTTGCATATACAAAAATAACTACTTCAATTTCGGGTATAATTACAAAAAAGAATATTGAAGAAGGTACCTACGTTAAAACCGGTGCTGTTATTGCGTCAATAGTTGATATTTCAAGACTGAAAGTTCAACTTTATGTCTCCGAATCTAATGTATATTTTTTAAAACTTGGTCAAAAAGTAAAAACATCGGCCGATATTTACCCCGGTGTTAATTTTGATGGAAAAATCACTTTTATTAGTCCCGCCGGTAATGAAGCACATAATTATTTAGTAGAAATCGAAATGTCCAACAGTACTGTTAAGCCATTGAAGGCCGGCACTTTTGTAAATGTAAATATAAAAATTGATTCAAATAAAGATGGTCTTTTTATTCCACGCGAAGCATTGCAGGGAAGTGTAAAAGATGCTAAAGTGTATGTTGCCGAAAACGGAAAAGCAAAATTAAAAACTATTACTGTTGAAAGCAGCAATAATAACTACCTTGAAGTTATATCCGGCATTAAAGAAACGGATAAAATTATAATAAGCGGTCAAGTTAATTTGGCTGATAATAAATCAATAAAAATTATAAATAATTAATCAGATAAAAATTATGACAATTACCGAATTAGCAATAAAACGCTCAACTCTTATTGTAGTTTTATTTACTGCTCTTACCATAATAGGAGTGTTGAGTTATAAGATGCTGAATTATGAGTTAATCCCCAAAATAGATATGCCGATTATGTCAATCGTCACGCAATATCCGGGAGCTTCAGCAGATGAAGTAGAAAATTCAGTTACAAAAAAAATAGAAGATGCACTTTCTGCGCTTGAGAATGTAAAATATATGAGTTCTTCTTCAATTGAGGGAGCTTCAAGTATAATTCTTGAACTTTTGCCTAATACAAATTCCGATTTATCGCTTCAAGATGCACAAAGAAAAATTAATGCCATTTTATACCAATTACCTACCGGTGTTAAAACACCATCTTTGGCAAAATTTTCAACTGATGATATTCCAATATTAAAACTTGGAGTAAGTGCAAAAATAAAACCTACGGAATTGTATCAAATTACTAAAGATAGAATTAAACCTCAATTATCCAAACTAAAAGGTGTAGGACAGGTTTCGTTAGTAGGTGGTGATGAAAGAGAAATAAAAATTAACATTAATAGAAATAAACTTGAATCGTATAAAATATCTATCAGTAAAGTTGTAAATATTGTTGGTAGTTCAAATATGGAATTTGCAACCGGTAAAATTGAAGGTTCGCAAAATCAATATACTTTGCGCTTATCGGGCAAAATCTCGTCTTTAGAACAATTACGCAATCTTATTATTTCCAAACAAGAAAACAATAGCGCAATCAGATTAATGGATATTGCAGAGGTTGTTGACGGTACTGCCGAATATTCTAACTTAAACCGTATAAATGGAGAAAGTTCTATTGGTATTCAAATATTAAAACAATCGGATGCAAACTCGGTTGAAGTATGCCGTATTGCAAGAGAGGAATTTGATAAGATTGAGAAGCAGTATGCGTCATCGCAATTAAAATTTAATATTGCTGCCGATAATTCAGTTTTTACAGTTGCTTCTGCAGACGCCGTTATGGAAGATTTAATGCTTGCAATTGTTCTTGTGGCAATAGTAATGTTTTTGTTTTTACATAGCATGCGTAATTCGTTTATTGTATTGGTTTCAATACCTACATCTTTAATATCCGTATTTACAGCAATGTATATTTTTAATTTTTCGCTAAACTTAATGACTTTAATGGGGTTATCGCTTGTAATTGGTATTTTGGTTGATGATTCTATTGTAGTACTGGAAAATATTTACAGGCATCTTTCGATGGGAAAAGACCGAAAAACGGCGGCATTAGACGGAAGAAACGAGATTGGATTTACAGCTTTGGCAATTACTGCTGTTGACGTTGTAGTATTTATTCCTATGGCTTTAGTTTCCGGCATGATAGGTAATATTTTACGTGAATTTTCGCTTGTTGTTGTTTTTTCTACATTAATGAGTTTATTTGTATCATTTACAATTACTCCATTGCTTGCGTCAAGATTTAGCAAGGTTGAAAAATTAACTAAAAAAACTCTTATGGGAAAAATAGCATTAGGTTTTGAAGGATATTATCATAGGCTTGTAGAATATTATGAAAAAGTTTTAAGGTGGGGTTTAGATCATAGAAAAACTTTATATATCTCAATTACAATATTGTTTTTTTCATCTCTAACATTAGTTGGTTTTAAATTTATCGGTTCGGAATTTTTCCCTACAACCGATAGAGGCGAATTTATTATTACACTTGAGGGAGAATCCCAGAATAATATTTATAAAACAAATATGTTAACTGAAAAAGTAGAAAAACTTTTATTAAACAAACCGGAAGTGGAAAAGGTTTTTACAAATGTCGGTTACTCAAGCACATCCATGCTTGGAGGAAATAGCGAACAACACAAATCTCAATTAACTGTTACTATTGTAGATAAACAACTTAGAGATTATTCAGTTGCACAGTATGCAGCAAGAATTAAAAAAGAAATATTAAATTCCATTTCAGGTTTAAAAGTTACTTCAACCCCAAGTGCAATGATGGGTGGCAGCGATGCTCCAATACAAATATTGTTAAGAGGTCCGGAAATGAGTGAAATTTATAAAACGGCTGATGATATTATGTATTTAATAAAAGATGTTTCGGGGATAAATGATATTCGACTGTCTGTTGAAAAGAGCAAACCTGAAATGCATATTGAATTGGATAGAGATAAAATGAGTCTGTTGGGTCTTTCAGTATCTGATGTTGGCAGTACATTACAAACAGCATTTTCGGGTAATACGGATTTAAAGTACTCTGACGCCGGTACCGATTATGATATTAACATAAAATTTGACCAATTTGATAGAAAAAAAATTGAAGACGTTGGTTCAATTACTTTTGTAAATAATAAAGGCAGTATCGTAAGATTAATTCAATTTGCAAATATTTATCAATCTTTAGGCCCAAATAAACTTGAAAGATATGATAGAATATCATCTTTATCTGTTAAAGCAGAAGTTTATGGACGGCCTGTTGGCACTGTTGGTGAAGAAATTAAAGAATTGATTATGAAAAATATTCACGCAAAAAATATTACAATTGATTACAAAGGTCAATTGGAAAGACAGGCAGAAGCATTTAGCAGTTTGTTTTTTGCACTGGCCGCAGCAATTCTATCGGTGTATTTTGTGATGGTAGCATTATACAATTCTTATTTGTATCCTTTTGTGGTATTGTTTTCGCTGCCGGTAGCTGTTATTGGTGCTTTAATTGCTCTTGCTCTTTCAGGCTCAAATCTTTCAATATTTTCATTAATTGGTATAATTATGTTAATGGGTTTAGTAGCCAAAAATGCAATTTTGGTTGTGGATTTTACAAATAAATTACGAGCAGATGGTTTAAGTGTAAAAGATGCCTTAATTGAAGCAGGAAAAGAACGCTTAAGACCTATTTTAATGACTACAATTGCAATGATATTTGGTATGCTGCCTTTGGCTATTGCTTCGGGAGCCTCCGCTGAAAGTAAAAATGGTTTAGCTTGGGCAATTATTGGCGGTTTGACTAGTTCGTTAATATTAACCCTGGTTCTTGTACCGGCTGTTTATGTAAGTCTTGAAGGTATAAAGGAAAAATTAAAAACTAAGTATTTTAAGAAAGAATTAATAATTGAAGAAATAAATTAGTAAAAATTTTATCCCCCCATTTGTGGTAGAAATACCATAACAGAACCCCTAGGATACCCCTTTGTAAATTTTATAGAGGGGTATTTTTTTTGTTCAATTGTAAAGATAATTCCCCGTATTTGTTTTTACAATTGCTTAACACCGATTTTGCATTAGATGTTATAATATTCTGTAATCTTTTTATTAATATAAGGTTATGGAAAATTTAATTGTATTTATTAATTACATGTAAATAAAATTACTTTGGGCCAAACAATTTAATAATAATATTTTTCAACTCAGGCCTAAAGGCCATGCAGTGTGGTTTTAACGCCCCACGCCTTAAACAGACTGTGTTAAAATTGGGGATAATAAAACAGGTGGGGATTATAATAAAGAAGATGTATTTCCCCACTATAAAGTTGCATAAGTCGTTATAAATTCGTATATTAGCATATTAAATAAGGACAAATAATGGCTGTTATACAAGGTACACCAAGAGACGCAATAAGGATTAGTTATTGCTTGGAAGATGAAATTGGAGAAAC
>JAZDHY010000056.1:0-25625 GCA_043805435.1 bacterium | reverse complement strand
TGTTTTGGGATGCAGTTGAGTTGCGCTAATATTACTATCATTACGGTAAATAGCCCGCAATAGTGCTACTTTTAGCCCGTTTCCGCTTCATTTTGCCACTGTTTATGCTATTTTAATTTATAATGAAAATCGGTGATAATTAATTATTACATTAATAGGTGTCCTTATTTCGTGAGAAATTTGAGCCAAAAATTCCGATTTAATACCCTTAAATTTTTCCAGATCGTTTTTTGTTAAAGAAAGCTCCTCGGTTCTTTTTTGAACTTGTTCGACTAGGTTTTTATTAAAATTATCCAATAATCTGTTTTTATATTCAAGTTGTCTTTTAGTTCTAACCAAATCAATTTGTGTTTTAATACGAACTAAAATTTCTTTAGGTTTAAATGGTTTGGAAATATAGTCAACTCCGCCAAGCTCAAAACCTTTAACAATATCTTCGGTTTCGGATTTTGCAGTTAAAAAAATAATTGGTATATCCCGCAAAGAATCAAAACTTTTTAACTTTTCACAAACTTCATAACCTGAAATACCCGGCATCATTACGTCAAGTAAAATTAAATCAGGCGGGTTAGATTTTAATATATAATTTATTGCATTTGTACCATTTTGAGCAACACTAACATCATATCCGGCTTCAATTAATATTTTGGTAGCATATTGAAGGTTTTTCGGGTTGTCATCAACAACTAGAATTTTTGGTTTAATATTGACCATTGTTAAACCGTCCATTTCTTGCCTTTCGGTATAAGTTAACATTTATTTCCTTTATTTATTTACTGTTTTCAAAAACATTTAAAATATTGTTTAAAATATTTGAAATCTCTTCAAAATCATAGCTATCTAAAGCAGATTTCAAGCGAATAATATAAATATCAAATTTAGTTATTTTATAATTTTTAGTCATTTTTTCAAAATTAACAATAAAATTATTTAATTCGTTTATATCAACAATCTCTTTTAATTGAAAAATACTATTTAACAACGTGGCTTCAAAATCTTTTATAAAGTCTTTGTCAAATTTTAATTCCAAATTGGATGTTTTAATGTTTTCATTAATATCATTATTTTTATCTATTCTTTTAGCTTCAAATTTTAAATATTTTTTAAGTTCGTTTATTAACGTAAATTTTGTAATTGGTTTACGCAATATACTTTTAAAAAAATTATTAGCCATTAGTTCTTCATCCTTTTTGGCAGAGGCGGTAAAGGCAACAATAGGAATAAAAGCTAATTCCGGCAAACTGTTAATGGTTTTTGCTGCAATGTTGCCGTCAATATCGGGCATCCTAATATCCATTAATATAAAATCCGGTTTAATATTTTGTGCTTTTTCAATCCCTTCACTACCTGAAGATGCCTCGTAAATTTGCAGCTTAAAAGTAGCTAAATAAGAGCTAACCAATTCTCTATTAATAAGCATATCGTCAATTACTAATATTTTCTGATTATAAAATTCTATATTATCATCTAACCATTCAAATGAATTGGATGATGTTGAACGAGAATGAGAAATCTTAACATCAAAAATGCTAATTACAAAAATTGTTCCTTTACCAAGAGAACTGATTACAAAAATTTCCCCATTCATCAAATTTATCAATCGTTTTGTAATTGTTAAACCTAATCCGGTTCCACCATATTTTTTGGTTTCGCCATTAGTAACTTGTCCAAATGATTCAAAAATTAATTCAAAATCTTCTTCAGCAATACCAATACCAGAATCTTGAACTCTAATATTGATAGTGCCGGATTCGGGCTCTATATCATTAATTACAAATTCAGTTGCCACTTTAACAAATCCTTTGTCTGTAAATTTAATAGCATTACCAATCAAATTAAATAAAATTTGTCTTAATCTTACTTCATCTAATAAGAAGTGTAAATTTTTATCAAAATTGTTTTCCAAATAAAAATTAATTCCTTTCTCATTTATATTAAAGGCAAACATTTGTTCAATTTCTGCTAATAAGCTAAATAAATTAACCGGTTCGGTTCTTATTTCCAATTTTCCGGATTCGATTTTTGATAAATCCAAAATATCATTTATTAAAGCAAGTAGTGTTTTACCGCTATTAAGAATTGTAGATAAATAATTTTTATCTCGCGGGTTTTCAGTTGAGTTTAATAATATTTCACTAAAACCAAGTATGGCATTCATTGGACTGCGAATTTCATGACTCATGTTGGCAATAAATTCAGATTTTGCTGCATTTGCAATTTCAAACGCTTCTTTGGCTTCCATTATTTCCGTTTCAAATTTTTTACGATATAAAGTGCCCGAAATAATTTCACCTGCAAGTTTTAATAACGAGATATATTCAATTTCCCAAACTCGCTCGGTAACTACCGAATCGAAACCAATAAACCCAATTAATTTTTCAACATAAAAAATAGGTATAGTGAGTAAAGAAATAATTCCCTGTTGTTCCAAAATTTCTTTTTCTTCGGCATACTTATCCTCAATTTCAGAAACTCGAGGAATATATACATATTCGTTGTTCTTAAATTTTTCAAACCAGTGTGGTAAAATATTATTGGAAATATTTTGAAGATTATTGATCTCTGCTTTTATACCGGGCGCACACCACTCGTAAGTATTGCTCATTGTATTAGTAGTATAATTGAACTCAAATATATAAACCCTATCAACTTTTGAATATAGTCCTAGCATTTTAAGTGAATTATTAAGGGAGTTGGAAAATTGGCTTAGATTCGATTGAATTAAAAGAGAAGAGATTTCGTTTAATAATGAATGAAGGCTATTTAAATTAAAAATTTTTTCTTCCATGTCTTTTCTGTTGGTAACGTCATTCAGTGTACCTGCAGTACCAATAATATTTCCGTTATTATCTAAAATTAAGCGGGCAAACACATCAATCCATTTAAACTTTCCTGTTTTTGTTAAATATCTTATCTCGTGTCGGCAATATGGTTTTTCTTTATTAATTAGCGGTATAAACAATAAGCGATTTTTTTCCCTGTCATCGGGATGAATATAATTAAAAAACAATTTATTTAAGCTTTCTTCAACAGTAAAACCGGTAATTTCTTCCCACGCCGGGTTTAAGAAAGTCCAAAAACCATCGGCATCTGTTCTAAAAACAACTTCTTTTAAATTATCAACAACCATTCTATATTTATTTTCACTATCAAAAAGTGCTTTTTCAATTATCCGTTTTTTTGTTATATCGCGACTTACACCAATAATACCAATAATTTTTTTATTACTATTAAACACCGGAGATTTTGTAGTAAGAAGAATTTTACTATTATTTTCGGAAGTTATGATATTTTCTTCAAATACTAAAGGTTTGCCGGTAAGTATAACCGTTTTATCTTGTTCAATAAATTTTTCAGCAATGGAAGTGTTAAATATTTCAAAATCCGTACATCCAATTATTGATGCTGAATCTCTATTGTTGAATTTTTCAAATTCTTTGTTGCATCGTAAATAAATGCCATTTAAAGATTTTGCAAAAACAATATCGGGTAAGGAATCTATAAGAGAAGTTAATAACGCAGTTTGGTTTTCTAATAAATTGCCGTCTTCTTCTTTTTTTGTAATATCAGTAGCTATACCGTGTATATAATCGGGTCGGTTAATATTTCCCTTCCAAAAGGATAGGTGGTTTTCTATCCATCTAATATCACCATCCGGTCTAACAATTCGATGTTTGCATACTATGTCACCGCCATCACAATCTCTAATACTGTTTAATATTTCTTTTACTAAATCTCTGTCTTCTTTATAAATTGATTTATACCATAAATTTGTGTCATTAAAAAACTCTTCACGTTTTCTCATGTAAATATTTTCAACTGCATTGTTTAAATAAACAGTTTGAAAATCAGGAAGCGATACTGCCCATATTAATTCATCAGATGAATTGGTTATATGAAAAAGCAATTCGTTTTCTTTAATAGAATTTGAGTAATGTTTATAATATGTTGTAACATCTTTAAAAGTGTAAATAGATAATTCGTTGTTACAAAATTTAATTATTTTATTTGAAATTAAGACAGTGTGATTTTTATTATTTTTATCATTAACAGTTGCAAAACTGTCGTTTATGTTATTATTTTCTAATAAAAAATTATTAAGTATTAAAGCTTCAAAATTAGTGTCTATAAATTGTATTTTGGCATCGTCAGAGGTCCTAATATCCTCAATATTATACAAAAATGTAACTTCAAAAAGACGGTTAATGTAAACTATTTGTTGTAATGTGTTATTTACAACAACAAAAGGGTAAACATCATTTAAAAAATTATTAGTGGAAAGCAGATCGTAAAGTAATTCTGCTATTAAAATAAAAAATACTTTATTACCTATTTTTATTGTGGAGGCCTTAATATTAGCAAATATTAAAAGTCCCGATTTAGATACTAAAATGGCATTCAAGCTTGCTGGGCGTTGTTTTTCTAAAAGGAATTTTTCGATTAATTTTTGGTTACTTTTTTGAGAAAATATTTTAATAAAATTTTCATTTATTAACTCATTCTCATTATATTCCAGGATGTCTAAAGCAAAATCATTTAACGAAAAAAATCTTAAATCTTGATCTAAAATAATAACTATATCATTATTGCCGTTTTGTATCATCGCAAATTTCCTAACATATATTAATTACAACAAAAACCAAGATACTTTCTAAAATATCTAAAATAAAATACAAATTTTAAAAAACAAATAAAAATGGCCAAAATAGGGCTTAGGTTAAAAAAAGATTGAAACAACAAATTAAAAAATTTGTAAACATAGTTAAATAATAATTTTTTTTTGTATTTTTACAACTTATATATTTTTTCAAATAATCCGGAATGATTTTATTAAGCCAAGCATAAAAAAAATATTTGGATATATTCTTCCTTTTATATTAACAATTGTATTTTTATATATAGCTTTTAGCGGAATAAATATTAAAAAATCAATTCAATTGATATATTCTGCAGATGTAATATATATATTACTTTTTCTTTTGTTATTTATTGCCTCGCACTTTTTAAGATCGGTACGATGGAAATTTATGATTAACTCGCTTAAACCGGACGCTAAAATTGTTAATTTGTTTGGTGCAACAATGATAGGTTATGGAGTAAATTGTATAATTCCGCGATTAGGAGAGGTTTATAGGGGTTTATTTTTAGGAAAGTGGGAAGGACTTTCAAGATCGTCTATGCTGGGCACTATTGTTGTTGAAAGAATAATAGATGTTATAATGTTAATTTTAGCGGTAATTATAAGTATTTTTGTATATAATGGAGATTTGTTTAAAGATGTGGTATGGTTAAAATCAACAATTTATGTTGCTTCAATTATTTCAATAAGTTTAATATTATTTATTATTGTATTTATAATTTGGAAAAAAGAGTTTTCAGAATTATTTATAAGGAAAATATCAAAATATTCACCCAAAATAGCAGATAAAATCAATTACATCTTCCATACGTTACTTGATGGTTTTTCAAGTATCAGAGGCACAAAAAACTGGGTATTTACTTGTCTTCTTTCGGTTGTTATTATTTTAGGATATTCGGCAACAACTTATATTGGAATGTATATGTTTCATTTTGATAAACTACATTTAATAACTTTTGGAATGGCTTGGGTAATCTCTACAATCGGTTCGTTTGGAGTAATTATTCCTACACCCGGTGGTACCGGATCGTACCATGCAATTACAATATTTATTTTGGTTGAACTTTATCAATTCGACTTGGAATCGGCGGCAGCTTATGCAATTTTAACTCATATTATTTCGTATGTTGTATTTATTTCGTCTGCTTTCTTTTTTATTTCTTTAATTAATAAACTACAAAAAAACAAAGGCGCAAAAAGTGAAAACTTTTTAAGTGTTTTTAATTTAAAATCCGGTGATTAATGAAAAAAATAATTATTTTATTTTTAATGTTATCCTCAATTTTAATAAAAGCACAATACGAAATTACCGCCGGAATGGGCTTAAATTTTGTAAATTCTCCATCATTTACCGATTATGTAAATGTAAATTTTGCACTTCAATCGGATAGATTATCTTCAATGAATAGTGCCGTAGAGTTTTATGGTGAATTTAGTTACGATCTTTCTCCTTCTTTTGGGTTAGGACTAGATTATTCGAATCTGATTTTTTCGTTTAATACTATTTCGCATGTAGGTACTTATGATGTAAATTATCTTCATTATAAACCTTCGTTGGTTGTTTATTACCAAATTCCGGGTGAAGGATATAAGTTTAAGTTTGGGGCAGGGCTTGGTCCACGATTTGTTTCCCTTGACGAGAAACTCCCTTATTTCTCAAATTCATTAAATTACAGTACTACCGGTATAGGGTTTTTATTACGCGCAGAAGGCAATACTTTATTAAGCGGCGATATGTATGCTAATATAAATTTTGATTTACGTTATGATTTGCCGGGTGAACCGGATGGAGATAAAAAATTAACAAATAGAGTGTTAAATGAAACCGTAAATGTAAATTCGGTTTCTTTTGCAATTAAATTAGGTATTTCTTATAAGTTATAGGAGCTTATGTGAGTTTATTTGAAGCAATAGTTTTAGGACTGATTCAAGGTTTAACTGAATTTTTACCAATTAGCAGTACAGGGCATTTAACTGTTACAGGCAAGTTAATGGGGCTGATCTCGGATCAAAATCCGGAAAGTTGGACTGCTTTTATGGCTGTTATACAGCTTGGAACCTTATTTGCGGTTTTACTTTATTTTTGGAAAGATTTAGTAAATATTGCTTTAAGCTTTTTAAAAGAAAATATTTTTGCTAGAAAACCGTTTAAAAATCAATCCGAAGATTCAAAATTAGGGTGGTATATACTAATTGGAAGTGTTCCTGTTTTTATTATTGGTATGTTATTTAAGGATTTTATTGAAGGAGCTTTTACAAAAAGCTTATATGTTATTGCAATCTCTTTAATAGCATTAGGAATTTTATTAGCTGCTGCTGAAAAATTAAGTAAATTTACACGCGGTATGGAAAAAATTACTTGGAAGGATTCTTTGATTATAGGTTTTGCGCAGGCATTGGCATTAATCCCCGGTTCTTCACGCTCGGGAACAACAATAACAGCAGGATTGTTTTTAGGATTAAAACGCGAAACTGCTGCAAGATTTTCCTTTTTATTAAGTATTCCGGCAGTTTTTGGAAGCGGAGTATTAGAATTTTATCATGAAGCAAAAAATCTTGATCAATCGGGCTATGTTTTATTAATTGTTGCAACAATAGTTTCGGCAATTAGCGGATATTTGGCAATTTCGTTTTTGCTGAATTTTTTAAAGAAAAACAGCACTTATATTTTTGTGATTTACAGAATATTAATTGGTGTTACTATATTAATTTTTTTATATTCGGGTTTACTTAAACCATAAATTAATTTGGAGAAATTAATGCTAAAATACACATTATATCTAATATTATTATTATTGGTTACTTCTTGTGCGCCTTATGTACAAGAAACAATACAAGAAAAAAAAATTGAAACAGAAACTTTAAAATTAACAAAAGAAGAGGAAGCATTGGATTTATTAATGGATTTAAAAGATAACGAAACTTTGGTTGCAGAAATGGAAACAACCATGGGTACAATTGAAATAGAGTTTTTTCCAAAACTTACACCCAAAACCGTTAAAAATTTTGTTGGACTTGCATCAAAAGGTTATTATAACGGAGTAATATTTCACAGAGTTATTGACGGCTTTATGATACAAGGCGGCGATCCTACAGGTACAGGTGGCGGCGGACAAAGTATTTATGGCGAGTCGTTTGAAGATGAATTTGATTCTTCCTTACGTCATAATAGATCGGGATTAATTTCGATGGCTAACCGCGGTCCAAACACAAACGGAAGTCAATTTTTTATTACTTTAGTTCCAACACCTCATTTGGATAACAAACATTCAATTTTTGGTGAAGTTATTAAAGGTTTTGAAGTTGTAGAAGCTATTGGTAAAGTAGCAGTTACTCCTGATAGAAACAAACCTCTAACTGATGTAGTGATTAATAAAGTTACTGTAACCAAAGTAACTCGTTAAGATGAAAAAAAAGGATAGTTATTCTGTAAAGGTTGAAGCGCAGCATTTAACAAAAGTATATGACTTTTTAACGGAAGAAAATTTTTTACCGGTCTATTTTTTGTTTGGTGCAGATACTTTTGCTTTGGAAAAAACTGTTGATGATGTTATTAAATCAATAGAACCGTTTGTTGCTTCCGATTTTGATAAAGAAGTTTTGCGACTTGATAAAAAACAAGAAATCGGTGCGGTTATTTCTTCAGCCTCTACATATCCTTTTGGTGATGGTAAAAAGTTAATAGTTATAAAAAGTTTTGAAAATGTGGCCGATAAAAAAATATTAAACGAATATATTTCTAATCCTTCTCCATTTACAATTTTGGTAATTACACATAACGATAAGATAAGTTCATTAGCGTCAGATCCTTATAAAACAATGGCTTTGGAAGGTTGGATGTTTGAAGCTAGAGAATTAAAAGGACTGGAATTAATCAATTGGGTAATAAGAGAAGCAAAGCTTAAACAGACTTCTATCAGCAATGATGATGCTGCCGCTTTAATAGAAATTGTTGGAGAAGATAAAAATCTTTTAGAGCAGGAATTAATTAAGTTTTATAATTTTTTAGGCAGTGATAAAAAAATAACATTCGATTTAATCAAAAATTTAGCTTCCAACACTCGCGAATTTACCATATTTAATTTACTTGATGCCATAGGAGTAGGGAATAAAGAAAAAGCGTTAATTACCGGTTATAATTTGTTGCACAACGGAACGCACATTTTAATGATGCTTTCGACATTAAACAAGTACTTTATTACTATAGTGCATAGTAAGGAATTAATTAAAAAAGATTTACAGCCAAAAGAAGCCGCACTTAAAGCAGATGTATCGGAATACTTTTATAAAAGCTGTCTTAAAGCCTCTTTTTTTAGGTCGGAATATAAAGTAAACAAAGCTATAAAAGCATTACTAAATGCCGATCTTTCGGTAAAAACTACAAATCTGGATCCTAAAACAATTTTTACTCTTTTTATAGCCGAAATTTTTGGATAATATTACTAATAGTCCAAAAAAATAATTAACCTGGCAATTGGAAACAAAAACAATTTGAAGCATAGCAGATAAAATACTTTTATCCGGCCTTTTCGTATGCGGTTTTAATCCAGTTAATCACTTCGGCTGTAATTTCATTTTCATTAAGTAAATTTATTTTATGCGAACACATTGAATTAGCGGTTTTTATTTCTTCCAACACACCGGTGGGTTCTTGCCCTTTTATCATAAGACCAACTTCAAGTCGTGTTTTTGTTGCAGGTTGTAAAATGGCAAATTGTTTTTTTCGGCGTAAACTTACATAAGCAACTTTAGGTGCAATTTCAATATCATTGCCAAATTTTATAATTTCTGAAATCATCTTATTGTAAATAGATTTTAAATTTTCTTTGCCGATGTACTGTTTAATAATTAATGTATCTTTGTCTTCAGTAGAATTTGCATCCGACCCTTTTGATTTAAGAGCAACAAAATTTGCAAATCCATGCGTAAAAGAATGTTCTTCTTTTAAAAATTTAATAATTTCACCATGTTTTGCAAAACTTTTACTTTTTACTAATTCAATCCATTCTTCACCGGTTTTGCCTGTATTTTTATAGATGTTATCCATCATTGTTTGAAATGCTTGATCCATTTTAGTTACTCCGTTGTTAGATTATTCATTTAATTATTAACAACAAAATTAACTTGCATAAAGTTTTTAATTTTATCTTTACTACCGGTAAATTCAGTTCTACTTTTAGTGTTTTTTTCTCTCTACCTGCAGTTTTGGGTTATTCCGTGTTTTAAAGCAAGTTCTAATGAGATTTTTATTATTTCAAGTTACAATATTTCGATTATTCGTTTAATGGGTATCTTGTAATTTTTTACAAAACAATCTCAGTTAGGCTAAAATTTCATTAGTGTCTGTTATTAATATAATGACTTGCGAATATACTTACCTCTTTAATTCTGTTAATGGCGTTAATTTTCTAATCCACAGGGTTTACTATTTTTCCGCAGTATCAAGTTTTGGGTAAGCAATTTTTGATTTAATACGTAATCTTTATTCCCGGTCTTGCAAAAAAGTACGTTCCCCAGCCGGTAACTATTTGTACACTTTTTAATATTGGGGCAAAGTGAGTTTTTCTTTTCTTTAAGTAAAATTTTGCATACGATTGAAGAATTTAACTTAAAATCTCATTTTGAAGTTATTGAAAAATGGTGTAAAAAAAACTGAATAATTTTTCGAAAATCCATTGTTCTTTAAAAATAAAATACTTAATATTACAAAAGCAGGTTTATATTAGCAACGTTATGAAACATGACAGTTAACTTAATATAAAGGAGAACAAAAGAAATGAATTCATTTAAATTATTTTTTGTAATTATCTTAAATTTTGCTGTTGTTTATATTGCTCAAGAATTTAAAGAAGCAGATGTTGTTATGCTAACCGGTAGTGTTGACGCACAATATGATAGCGATATTCACACAGCTACCGACTTGGAAGGGAATGTTTATATAACAGGCAAGTTTAAGAATGATGCTGCCGTTACTAGTAAACACCAAAATGCTGAAGGCGATTCGCTTTTTATAACTTCTGTAGATATTGCAAGTAATGGAGATTTTGATATATTTTTAGCAAAATATGACATTGATGGAATCCTTTTATGGGCAATTTCATTTGGTGGAGAGGGTGCCGATATTGGAAAAGCCGTAGCTTGTAATTCAACCGGAGATGTGATTGTTACAGGAACATTTCAAGGTACTGTTAATTTTGATGGAATTTTGTTAACAAGTACTACTAGTTCAAATTTATTCATTGCTTCTTTCAATTCGGAGGGAAAAATTAAATGGGCAACACGTGGTGGAGGGGTTACAAAGTTACAAGTAGTTGAATATGGTAGTGGATTAGCAATTGATCAATTTGATAATGTATATGTATCCGGGGCCTTCTTCGGTTCCACAGAGCCGCCTGATTACTCGATTCCCGGGGTAGGTACTATTGGCGATTATGAGATTAAAGGTGCTGTTCAAGCATATAATTCGTTTGTTGCTAAACTTACAAAAAATGGAAAAGTAGAATGGGTCTCATGCTTTGGACATTATGGATTGGGGGCAGCAAATGCAATTTGCACTGATATAGCCGGAAATGCTTATATCACGGGGGTTTGCTCTGCAACATTTATTGTTAACGGAGAAGTAAAAAAGAGTAATGGGCTTGTTGATATTTATGTTGCTAAATTTAATACAGATGGTTCTTTTGGATGGTTCAAACAGTTGGGATCCGGTGAAAGTTTTAACGCTGCGGACGCGATGAGTTACACAGATCCATTTGAAACAGGAACCGGAATTTGCTCTGATGCATTAGGGAATATTTACGTCACCGGACAATTTGCGGATGAATGTAAATTCGGTGAATTTGAATTAGAATCAGAAGGGTTCTCGGATATTTTTATAGTTAAAATAAATGGTGAGGGTAATGTTATTTGGGCTTCCAGCACCGGAGCTAATTATGGAGATTTAGCAACTGCAATTGCCTTTGACGGAAAGGGATATATTTATATTACGGGGATTAATTCAGACTATGGTGGTCTTGATATTGAAAGCACGGCAACATTTTCTTCACCCGGATGGAAAACCGTAACTGAAAGAGGAATTGGATTTGTTGAAAGGTATAATATCTCAGACGGCAAAATGGATTGGGGAGCAGGAGCGGGGTCTTGGGGATCGAGCCTGGCAGCAAATTCTAAAAACGAAATGCACTTGGTAGGTACTTTTGCAAACCAAGTAAAATTTGATGACAACACAAAACTTGATATTAAAAAGATAATTGATTCGGAATACGAATCCGGAGGTCTGTTTAGCCGAGGAAAAAAAATAGAAACTTACATTGCCGGATCCGCCATTTATATGGTAAAAATTGTTGATGAATAATAGAAATAGTCAGCTTTTTCTTTTATAAGTGAATACTTTTATTTAATAATAAACTATTTATAGTTAAACGATAATAATATATCCATCTTGCCAAGTTTCCAATATTAAATTATCGGTTATGAGTATCGGCTGTTTTTTTTGTTATTAATAAGTGTTGTAATCATTTACCAAAATAAATCAAAAACAGCCAACTCTACAAAACCGCCTGTAGGTAAAGCATATATAATGCTTGTAGATTGGTTAAAAGGATTAAGCTAATTTTATTTCTACTTAAGGTATGTTATTAACTTTTTATTATTTGGTTTTATGTTTGTTGCCGGAGTAATAATTGGATTAATAAACTCACGTATCTGCCCTTGTTTAAAATAAATCGTGCCGTACTAATCGCTTTACATTAAAATACATTGTTATAACCCGATTTTATACAGAAACCACCTGCGCCTGTCAAAAATACGATTTTATTAATAAAAAAACCGACTAATTGTTAGTTCGGTTAACTTGCCAAGGTAAGTAAGTTTAAGGTGCTTAATAATAAGCCCAACCAGTGCCCTAATAGGGCATTGTAGGCTAAATATTTAGAGAAGGTGCAGTAAAATGTCTGCTGTGTTATCATCAAGCCCCTTATTCATAGTTAATTGATTGCAAATTGTAATTAAAGATTCCTTTTCTACGGGTTAGCTTGTCTAATTATTGCCGGATATTTTTAAGTCCTTTCATCAATTTAGAAAAGACCATTCTACCGAGCTAAACCACCCCAAAAAAGATCTTTAACAATTTACCGGCAATTGCCCAATACCAAATGCCATCCTGCGTGAAATTATCAAAATATTTTTCAATAACTCTTTTAACATCTTTAAGCAATATAAATGCTTTAGTATTCTTTTACGGCAATAGATTAAAAAGGGAGTCAATCTTTATATAGTCCTGTATAAAAGAAGTTATTTCCTGTTCATCTCCTGTTGTTGGGGAAAATATATGTTTTTTTCAAAAAGGACATTTTGGATAATATAATTAGAATATCGTAGAGTTAAATTTTAGACAAAACAGAGAAAAATTTCATAAAGTTTTATCATTATAAGTGATATAAAAAGTAAAAAATATGATATATTACTAAAAATTTTATTTATTTGAAATCACAAAACATGCAAAAATAAAAGCAAAATAAATCACAAATTGTCAATCAAAAGAGTAAACATAACACAATAAAATAAATATCGGACACTTAATATTAGTCAAATGCCTTAAAAATCAACATAAATATTAAAACATTTCACAAAAATTGGATATACGGTGGGGAATAACAATAAAAATACTTGACATAAAAGCTTACGTTTGCTATCTTTAAAATGTTCAACCCTAAGATGTTTTAATTACAGATGGCATCTTATCTTAATCATACCAATGATTACGCAGTGTGAGTGATTTATAATTTAATTAATATGGAGAATTAATTAATGAACAGTTTTAAATTTTTTTTAGTTCAGCTTTTTTTTATTTATTCAAGTTTGTTTGGTCAAAACATTAATGATTTAATACCAAAAAATGAAGCATTTTTTATTCAATCAGCTCAAGAGTATGGAAAAAGCGACAAGGGTTATTGGGATATACCGGGAGGAGAAAAAAATATTAGGGAAAAGGCACAAATTAAAATATGGCAGTTAGGCGATGCACAAAAGGATAGGCGATATGTAATTGAAACCTCTACAACTCCGGGATATGTTAAAATTCATATAGAAGGAGTTTCAGGATACCTGGATATCGAAGGTGGAAATAACAATAATGGTGCTAAATTAATAATTTATGGGCCCAATACAGGCTGGAATCAGAATTGTACATTTAAGTATTTAGGTGGCGGAAAATTTAAAATATATTCTCAAAATGGAAAGGTTGTTTGTCTTTCAGGCCGCTCGTCCGAAAATGGAACTGCCCTTAATATGTGGGATGACCATAATGGTGCATGGATGGAATGGGTGCTTATTTCAACCAGAACAAAAAAACCTTTAATTTTGGACCAACAAATTAAGGAAGCTAAGAAAAATTCAGGTCAGGATATGAACGGAGTAAAAACCGTTTATCTTCAGTCGGCTTTAAGTTATGGTAAAAATTTGAAAGGTTATTTTTACGTGTCAGGTATAAGATACCCCGCAACAGGGAATAATTTGCACTTGTGGGAATTAGGAGATTTTGGAGCTGACAGGAAATATGAAATTGTGACATCAAGTTCGGATCTTTCATATTACAGTATTTGTGTGGCAGGTAATCCAAACATTGTTGTTGATGTTGCTAATGCAGGTGATGCTGATGGTACTAATATTGGGCTTTGTAAAAGAAATAATAATTCTGCCCAAAACTTTTCATTCAAACACTTAGGTAACGGCAGATTTAAAATTTATGCACAAAACGGAAAAGTTATTTGTACGGGAAGAGAACCTGATAATGGAACAAATATTCATATATGGACTGACCATGAAGGTCCTTGGATGGAGTGGTATTTAATTGATGCTGAAAATAATAGACCATTTATTCCTGTAGAAGCAGCACAAAATATTAATTCTGTTGCAATTAACAGCAATGATGCTGAAACTAAAAATATTTGTACGGAAATTGATAATACTTATAATAAGATAAATAATATTGAAGGACAATCGAGCAATGTGTTGAGTGGAATAAAAAATTCATATGGTACTTTAAATAAATGTTATAATATAATTAATACTGTAAATACACTAAATTCAAGAGTTAATGACACTGAATCTGCTCTTAGTCCGTTTGGTAAATTTCCGGTTATAGGCCCTCCGGTTAAAATATTAGGAACAACTTTAAAATTATCTCTTTCGCAAATTGGCAAGGCCAATACAGTACTGCAAACAATGAAAGTCCCGGTTTTAGATAAGTCGAACGAAAATGTTTCCTACGCATTATTAAAAAATTTAGCCTTTAATTCGCAATTAAACTATTTAAAAGGATATCTTATTGAAGCAAAAAAATCACTTTCCGATTTGACTTCAAAAAACGATGTAGCCGGAAGCGTTGCAGCTATTTCTGTATTAAAGCAAAAATTATTTACTATTAATTCGTCAATAAATTCTGTTGATAAAAATATTTCCGAAATTGGAAAAATCTGCGATAAAATGAAAAAAATGGATAACCCTGTTAAGGAATTTGATAATGGATTAAATAATTTTGATAACGGATTTAGCAAGGTTGATAAAGTTGCCGATGAAATAAATGACGTGTTGAATAAAAGATTTAAGAAAAAAATAGGGAAAGTAGGTGTAGATATTAGTTTAAGGGATATCCTTAGCGGAGGAAAAGTGGGTAAAATATTTGATAAATATGTAAATGGATTTATTGAAGATGCATGTAAACCATTACTAAGTAAGTTAAAAATTAAAATACCCGGAATACCCGCTATTGATAAAGTTAAAGATACCCTTAACGAAGGTTTGGATTTTACGAAAAAAATAATGGAAAATAGTGAAGAGATTGAAAAAATTACTACTGCACTTGGTGATAGACAAACAGAACTTGAAATAAAATAAGCTGAAGCATTAACAATAAAAGCCGGATTTAATTTCCGGCTTTCTAGTGGGGATTATTTTATTAAAACCATTTTTTTTGTTTGAAAAAATCGGCCCGAAGAAAGTCTGTAAAAATAAATACCGCTTGAAAGCTTTGAGGCATTAAAAGTTAATTCATGTGTGCCTGCTTTTTGTATTCCATCAAATATTTCTACAACCTGTTCTCCTAGTGTATTATATATAGAAATATTAACAAAACATTCGGCAGGAATAGAATAGTTAAATTTGGTATTTGGATTGAACGGATTAGGATAGTTTTGAGATAATAAAAACTTCTTTGGTATATTATTGTTATCCTCTTCTACGTCTGATAATAAATCGGAAATTGGACGTACCCATACACCCGATTTTATCACCATTAAACTGCTGTCACCTTTATTCACTCCCACATAAACATTTGAATCATCAGCAATAATATCTGTGATACTAAAATTAAGTAGGTCTTCTAATCCAGAATTAAAATCGATCCAATTTTGTCCGTTATCTGACGAAGCCATAACTCCACCGTTCCAAAAATGTCCACAAGTGAAGACCAAATTATCTTTAGCATAAATCTTAGTAATATAATGATTCATTAATATAGGCAGCCATGTTAATCCCAAATCGGATGATTTATAAATACCCGTCGAATCAAAACTGCTGCACTCAATATCCACAAAAAGATCAGTATCATTAGCAGCAAGTTCAAGCACTTTAGAATTAACAGCAGGTAATCCGAAACTTCTGTTCTGCCATGTTAATCCCTCATTTGTAGATAAATACACTTCCCCAATACTTGTTCCGGCCACTAAGTTATTATTGATAATTGCAAGGTACGTACAATTATTAGGTGCAGTTGTAATTTGTGAAATTATTGAACCGTCTTCGGTTGAATAAAGATAATTGGCGTCTGTTAAAAACAATCGATTTAAATTAGAAACCATTGAAATAGTTGAATTTAACCCAATGTTGGTAACCCAGCTAGTTCCATAATCTATTGTTGAATAAAGGTTTGGATTAAATCTACCTGTAGCATAAATTACATTGCCTTTATTAACAAATCTATTAGTGGTTTTTGGTAAAGTAAGCTGCCAATTATTACCCATATCGGAAGAAACAAAAGTTCCAACTGAAATATCAGAAGCATATAAATAACTATCTTTTTTGTATATATTAGAAATATCCAACGGCACAAGTCCCTGAACAATAGGGAACCAATTAAGCCCCAGGTTTGTACTTCTAAATACACCCGCAACTTGTGTACCTACAAACAAAGTGTTATCTTTAATTAATAATGCACTAGCAACCTTATTATAGATGCCATTCATTCCGGAATTCCATGTAATGCCCATGTCTGTTGAGACAATTAAATTGTAGCCTAAATTATCTAAAACAGAGGCTATAATAATATTTCCATTGACCGAAAATGTACTTATGTAAATGTTATCTAAAATACAATTCCAAGAACTTCCGTTATCTGTTGATTTATAAATCCCACTGTTGCAGCTTGTGTAAATAGTTGAATTTGCTGCTAAAAGCATATTAAATAGTTTTGTTGAATCAATAATAATATTGTCCCAGCTAATACCATCATTTGTGGTTCTTTTAATACCATCTTGAATAACAAATATGCTTGAATCGTTTATTGCAACAGACATGCAGTAAGATAAATTTTCTCTTATTTTATTCCACGTTGTCCAATTGTTGTTAATTTTTTTAGACAAATAAACATTCCCGCCAATGGTTGAAGCTGTACCCACAACAACTCGAGAATCATTAGCTGTTATATTATTTAGTGCATTATCGGTAATACCTAAACTAAAATCAGTCCAACTTACTCCTTCATCTGTAGATATTATTATCCCGGAAAAAACACCTGATGCAAAAATTGTAGATCCGGTTGTTGTAATTGAGGATGGTCCAAAAGAAGATATTGGGATGTTTTGCACAAATTCCCAATTGCCGCCCTCGTTTGTAGAATAAAATAAACCTTGATCTGTACCAACAAAAATTTTTGAATTACACTGCGTCAACGACGAAACACGTCCGCCAAATGGTCCTGTTGTTGGTTTCCATTGCGAAAGAGTTGTTCCGGTGATTAATAATGCTAAAAATATAATTTTAAAAATACGAATAATTATTTTCAATTAACCTCCTTTATATTAAATATACTTATTAACCGGATTTAGGAAAATACAGTTTGTTATACAATTTAAGAGGATGGTTATTAACCAAAACTAAAAATATTTAGTTCCTTTGCCAAAAAACAATAATTGTTAAAATTCAGAATTTAAGATAAAAAATCAAGAGGGGAAAGTATAATTTTTATAAAATATTATTTATTTCCATTGTACAATTATGTAGTGAAGTTTGTAAGCTATTTAAAGTTGCTAAAAATATTTATTAAAAGTACTAAAATAAAAATTTATTTTCATAAGAAAGTTCTTATGTACAATTTTAAACGGATTCCATTAAATGAAGAATTACGTAAATCTTCCAAAAACGAAAATTTATGTCTATTATTCTACACATTAAATTCATAAATAATTAAAAAATAGGGTATAACAATAAAAATATATTGATAAACAATAAATAATTATTGACAAAGCATAAATATTTTATTAATTTGCCTAAAACAAAATTGAGGTGTTCTATGTATTTACTTAAGGAAAACTTTATTATTAAAACTGTTTGTGCTTATGTAAAATTATTTAAGCTGCTGTACCCTGTTTATTTTATTTTATTTGTGGTTTTTGGAATTTTTAATTATTTTTTTACGGGGCCAAGATATGCAGATGTTGACTTTTTTAGGTTGTTTTCAAATTATTTAAACGTAATAAGTGAAGCCAAAATTTCAATACTGGTTTTTATATTAATTTTAATTAGTAATGTTATTGTATTTACAGCAGTTTATTTTGCATTAATTAAATTATTTAAATTTCTATTAAATGTATTAAACGGAAATCCGTATATTCAAGAGAATGGGAAACATTTAAAATTTATAGGTGTTCTAATTGTCTGTATTACAATCTTCATAACACTTAAGGATGCAATTATGGCCCGGGAAATTCCTAATATTCCAGCATTAACAAATTATTTGCTGAAATTTGCATTAGGCTTATCTGTTTTTTTTAACCCTTATTTTGTATTGGGTTTGTTTATTATTGTACTTGGAGAGGTAATTGTAAGAGGTACTGTAATGAAAAAAGAATTAGATTTAACTGTTTAGAGGATAATATGGCTATTAGAGTTACGCTAGATGTGATGATGGCTAAAAGAAAAATTTCACTAACGGAACTGGCTGAAAAAATTGATATAACATTGGCCAACCTTTCTATTTTAAAAACAGAAAAAGCAAAAGCTATTCGATTTTCAACGTTAAATGCATTATGCAAAGCACTAAATTGCCAGCCGGGAGATATTTTAGAGTACGTTTCAGACTAAAAAAAATTATTAAATAAATAATGATGTTAAGTTTTCGGTGGTAAAATAAAAAATAAAAAATTAAGTTTGTAGAAAACAAAACGAGTTTTATATGAATAATAATTTTTCGGAAAATTACAATGCATTTATGAATAGAGATTCAAAATATGAGGGATTGTTAATAGTAGCTGTTAAAACCACTAAAATATTTTGCAGACCAACATGTACGGCACGAAGACCAAAACAAGAAAATATAGAATTTTATAAAAATGCGCTGGATGCACTTGCTAATGGTTTTAGGCCTTGTAAAATTTGCAAGCCGATGGAAATGTTTGGAGAAGCACCGGAGTCAATTCAGCTATTAATTAAAGAATTGCACAAAGATCCATTTCAGCGAATTAAGGATTATAATTTAAAACAAAGAGGCATAGAACCAAGTTTAGTAAGAAGATGGTTCAAAAAAAATCATAATCTAACTTTTCAGGCATATCAAAGGATGTTGCGTTTAAATGGAGCTTTTAATAACATTAAAGGTGGTAATAAAATTACAGAAACAGCATTTGAATCGGGGTATGAATCCTTAAGCGGATTTAACACCGGATACGCAAATTTATTTGGAAGCTCGCCCAAAAAGACAGATAATATTCAAATTATAAATATTTTAAGAATTACCACACCCATAGGCCCTATGTTTGCAGGGGCTACAAAAAAAGGCATTTGTTTACTTGAATTTACAGATAGAAGGATGTTGGAAACTGAATTAAAAGATTTAAGAAGATTATTAAATGCGGAAATATTACCGGGGGAAAATAATTATATAGAATTATTGGAAAAAGAACTTGAAGAATATTTTAAAGGTGTAAGAAAAATATTTACTGTACCATTAGATACACCCGGAACTGATTTCCAAAAAAAAGTATGGAAAATTCTTTTAGAAATTCCTTACGGTGTAACGCGTTCGTATAAACAACAAGCAATATTATTAAATAAACCTTTAGCCGTCCGTGCAGTAGGAACTGCTAACGGAAGCAATAGAGTTTCCATTGTAATTCCTTGTCATAGAGTAATTGGCGAAAATGGAAATCTAACAGGATATGGTGGCGGTCTGCCAAGGAAAAAATGGCTTTTAGATCACGAAAAAAAAATATTTAATGGATGAATAATGAAAATAAAATGGATTTATATAATTAGTTTAATTTGTTTATTGTTCAATCAAATAAACTGACAGGATAATAAATTTGAATCATTACAATGGCTTATCGGCAAATGGATCTGCTTAAATGGGGACAAAATACAAACAGAAACATGGGAAGAAATTTTGGACAATACTTTTAGAGGGAAAGGAATAAATATTGATAATACCACTAATAAAATAATGGATTATGAAGACTTGTTACTTGTACAAATGGATAATGATATTTTTTATATTGCCAAAGTCAGTAAAAATGAATTTCCTGTTCCATTTAAATTAACTGCTGTTTCAAAAAACCAAGTTGTATTTGAAAATCCAAATCACGATTTCCCCCAAAAAATAATCTATAGTCTGCTTGAACCAAATAAACTAAAAGTTGAAGTAAAAGCAGGTGAAAATGGATTTGTAATTAACTTTATTAAAGAAAAGATTAAATAATAGTATTTTTTTTGCTATTTTTGTATATTATAGAAAAATTTAAATATTATTATATGCCCAATATTGAAAAACGCATTATTAATTTGCTGAAAAAATGCAAAAACGAGTTTTTAACAATAAGTTATTATACTGAAAACGCCACAAATTATATCTCCGATTCTGTTTTTAATATTACCGGTTATACCGCCTCGGAATTGATAGAACAAATGGGGGGACTATTGGGAATAACATTAGAGGAAGACAGATATATTGTAAAAAAAATAATGGGTGAGTTGTTTTCGGGAATTATTAATGAAAAAGAAATATCTTTTAGAATTTTAACAAGAGAAAATAAAACAAAGTGGATTAATCAGCATATTTTTTTGGAACGTGACAAATTAGGCAACGTTACGGTAGTTGAAACAATTAATAGCGAAAATTATGAACAACAGGATACGGAAGCAAAACGAATTGGTGATATTCAAAAATTAATAGAATTAAATGCAGAAAAAGATAAATTCATTTCAATTGTTTCGCACGATTTAAGGGCACCTTTTACCAGCATTCTTGGGTTTTCAGAAATTTTGTTAAATGAAAAAGAGCTTGCCGAAGAAGAAAAAGCCGAATATTTAAGTTATGTTAACAGTGCTGCACAAACACAACTACAATTGGTCAATCATTTATTGGATTGGTCAAGGCTCCAAACGGGCCGACTTTCAGTAGAACCACATAGAATAAATGCCAGGTCTTTAATTGCAAATGCTGCCTCATTATTAACCGGTTCTGCAATTCGCAAAAATATTAATGTTTATATATCGGTTGATGTTGCTGTTTTTATTCATGCCGATGAACGGCTTTTAACGCAGGCAATTTGCAATTTAATAGGTAATGCAATTAAATTTACACCTAACGGTAAAAGTATTACTATAACCACCGAACAGCTTAAAGCCGGTTTTGTTGAAATAATTGTTAAAGATGAAGGGATAGGTATTTCTGAAAAGGATCAGAGCAAATTATTTAAATTAGACCAAAAGTTTTCACTTTCGGGTACCGAAGGAGAAAAAGGAACCGGTTTGGGGTTAATACTTGTTAAAGATATTATTGAAAAACATGGCGGAGAAATTTGGTTTTTTTCTAAACCGGAATATGGTACTGAATTCCATTTTACAATTCCGGAAGCCAGAAATATTGTTTTATTGGTTGAAGATGATGCGGATTTATTACACCTATATAAAAATATAATTAGTAAGTCGCTTGTTAATTTTGAAATAATGCTTGCTGCCAACGGTTATGAAGCTATGCAGATATTGTTAAAAAAACTTCCTTCACTAGTAATTACCGATCACGAAATGCCATTAATGAGCGGAATTCAACTTTGTGAAGCTATAAGAAAAAGAGAAAGTAATAAAGATATTCCGGTTATTGTAATTTCTGCAAAATTTAATGAAAGTTTAATACAAAAATATATTGCCCTTGGTGTTAAAAAATTGATACCTAAGCCAATAGAAAGCAGATATTTGATTGATATAATCCAAGAAAGTATTGGATAAAACTATTAATAATTATGAAAATTATAATTTATTAGGATATATGTTGACAGAAAAAAAATGGTTTGCTTTATATACAAAACCAAAGCATGAGTTTAAAGCCGAAATGCAGCTTGTTGAAATGGGAATTGAAACTTATCTGCCCAAAATTACAAAAATTAAGCAATGGAGTGATAGAAAAAAAAAGATAATTGAGCCGTTATTTAAAAGTTATATTTTTATTTTTGCCAATCAAGCTGATAGATTTTTATCGGTTCAAGCAAAAGGTATTATTAAAGTTGTTAATTTTAATGGGGTGCCTGCCACTTTGCCTAATTGGCAGATTGAAAACTTAAAAAAATTATTAAATTCTTCGCCCGAAGCGTTTGTTACGGATTTAATTAAAATTGGAACACCTGTTAAAATTATAGAAGGCCCATTTAAAGGGGTAGAAGGAATTATTGCGCAATGTAATAATGATGAACACGTACTTGGTGTTAATATTGATCTTCTTCAACGTTCGGTTATTGTACATATACCATCTTCAAGTGTTATTACTGATATAGAAAAAATAGAAAACAAAAAAGAAGTAGTTTAAAAATTATTTTAGAATTATACAAAAATATACTTTTGTTTATTTATTGAAAAATAAGAGAAAATTTAAGTATTATTAAACTGGTGATTAAAGTTAACAGGTTTGGAAAATTTATTCCTAAAGGTTCAATATGCTAAATCAAAATGATTTTAATAAATTAAAAGCCGGTGACGGTTTTTTGCATTATTGTGTTTTAGTAAAAGGTGAAGTTAAAACTGCAAAAAACGGCAGAAATTTTTATTATGCCGAAATAAAAGATAAAACGGCTTTGTTGGTTGGAAGAATGTGGGATGGTTTTGAAAAATTTGCCGGTTCTGCAAAAGAAGGCGATGTTACAAAAGTTAAAGGAGCCGTTGAAGAGTTTCAAGGTAATATTAATATTAAAATTGAGGATATTCGTAAAGTTGTGGATGCCGATAATGTTGGTATTACGGATTTTTTAGTTGTAAGTGAACGCAGCTTAAATGAAATGGTTGATGAATTAAAGGCGGTTATAAATTCGGTAAAAAATGAACACCTTAATAAACTGTTAAAGAATGTTTTAGTTGCTGAAAATTACGAAAAATTTATTCACGTACCCGCCGGAAAATCATGGCATCACTCGTATATTAGCGGATTATTGGAACATACTTTAGAAATTATTAAAATTTGTGATTTAATTAGTACTTTTCATAAAGAAATTAGACGTGATTTATTAATTTGCGGAGCAGTTTTTCATGATTTTGGAAAAGTAAAAGAGTTGAGTTTTAATGCAAATTTTGATTATACCGATGTGGGAAGATTGCTTGGGCATATTGTTTTAGGTGCAATGGATGTTGAAAAAGCTATAAGTACAATTAAAGATTTTCCGGAAAATTTAAAAATGGAACTTTTACATCTTATTTTAAGCCATCAAGGGAAACTTGAATTTGCAACTCCCGTTGAACCAAAAACAATTGAAGCTATTGTGTTGTATCATGCTGATGAATTAAGCGCAAAAACCAATGCTTATAAATATGCAATTAAATCGGAAGAAAATAAAGCCGGAAATTGGACACGGTTTTTACCGTTGGCAAACACATCTTTGTATATATCCAGAGATGATTTTAATTAAACAATAACAAAAAGGGAACTTATTATGGGGAAACATAAAATATCCTTCATTAACATTACACTAATGTTTTTTTTAGCAAATGCTATTATGTTTGCACAAAGTGTTAACGAATTAATTGTAAAAAGTGAACAGTATTATGAAAAATTTGATAATCAAAATTCACTTAAGGTATTGGAACAGGCAGATAAAATGTCGCCTGATAATTGGGAAATATTGTGGAGAATGAGTCGTGCTTGTGTGGATATTGGCGAACATATGCCAACCGGTACAGATGACCAGGAAGATGCACAATTAAGTATTTATGAAAAAGCATTAGATTATGCTAACCGCTCTATAAAGTTGGCACCCGATAAATCGGTAACTTATTTAAGAAGAGCTGTTGTAAACGGAAGAATTGCATTATTCAAAGGCGTTTTTTCGGTTGGTAAAGTTGTGGAATCGATTAAAACAGATGCGGAAAAATCAATTAAACTTGGTAACGGCGGAAATGAAATTCAAGCTACCGCACATTATGTATTGGCACGAACTCACGCAAAATTAATGCAAAAAAGCTGGGTGGCTCGTAAAGTTGCCGGGTTAAGCTGGGCAGATACGGACATAGCTGTTGAAAACTTTAAAAAAGCAATTGAACTTAGACCCAATTATGTTATGTTTTATGTTGATTTTGCAATAGCCTATATGGATGATGATAAGAATGATTTAGCAACTACTTTGCTTAATAAAGCGTTATCCAGCCCAATACAGGACGAAGATGATCAAAAACGAAAAGATGAAGCTAAAAAATTATTAGAAGAAATTAAAAATAATTAAAATGGACTTTGATAAAAAATTACTATCTATAATTAAAGCAGCAAAAAATGTTGTTTTTTTTACCGGTGCAGGTATTTCGGCTGAAAGCGGAATTCCTACTTTTAGGGGAAAAGATGGTATTTGGAATAAATTAAGACCCGAAGAATTAGCAAATTTTAATGCTTTTTTAAAAAACCCGGATTTGGTTTGGGAATGGTACCAACTGCGAAAAAAAATAATTGATGAAAATAGACCTAATCCGGGTCATTTGGCAATTGCCCAAAGCGAAAATATTTTTGAAAATGTAACTGTAATTACTCAAAACGTTGATAATTTACATAGAAGGGCAGGAAGTAAAAACGTTTTGGAATTACATGGCAACATTGAAAAAAATTATTGTATTAAGTGCAAAAAACGGTACGATGACCTAAAAACCACCAATGATAAAAAAGCGCATAAATGTACTATATGCGGCGGATTAATACGCCCGGATATTGTTTGGTTTGGTGAAATGCTTCCGCAGGATGTTTTTGATGATTCGGAAAAAGCTGCTAAAAAATGCGATGTTTGTTTTGTTGTTGGAACTTCTGCGGTCGTTTTTCCTGCTGCTAATATACCAATACTTGCCAAAAGGTATGGTGCTGTTATTGTAGAAATAAATATTGAAAAAACGGATATGACTGCATTTGCGCATTACTCTTTGTTTGGGACCTCGGGAATTATTTTACCGGAGTTGTTAAAACAAGTTAAAGAAATGTAGGTGTTAAAATAATTGTTTTAAGCCTTTCCATTTATATCCAAGTTTTTTACGGTTTGGTTTATACTAAAAAGAGAACAGTATAGTTTTTAGAAACTTCTACCGCAGTACCGTATTATTCAGCTAGAATGCCTAATTGTAGCGCGTTCCGTTTTGGCGGAAATCACACAAGCAGTTTTTGAAACTTCTTCCGCAGTACCGTATTATTCAGCTAGAATGCCTAATTGTAGCGCAAGCTTCAGCTTGCGAGCAGTTCTTTATATAAAAGATAAAAGTTTGC
>JAZDHY010000055.1:0-75617 GCA_043805435.1 bacterium | reverse complement strand
CTTTATTATTAAATTATAATTATATATTTTAATTAGTTAGAAATATGCAAAATTGTTATGCTAATAAAATATTTAATAACGATTAAATGAGAGATATTTATTATGGAAGTAAAAGCACCAACAAGGTTATTATCGTTAGATGTGTTTAGGGGAATTACAATTGCGGGAATGATTTTAGTTAATAATCCGGGTACCTGGAATGCCATTTATCCGCCTTTGGAACATGCTTCGTGGCATGGCTGTACACCAACAGATTTAGTTTTTCCGTTTTTTCTGTTTATTGTAGGTGTGGCAATTACTTACGCTTTAACCAAAAAAAAGGAAGCCGGTGAAAACCAAACCAAGCTGATTTTGGGGATATCGCGGCGTGCTGGTATGTTGATATTTTTAGGTTTGTTTATGGCTGCATATCCTAAATTTGATTTAGGTGTTTTAAGATTTCCCGGAGTACTACAAAGAATTGGACTTGTTTATTTAATTACATCAATTTTGTTTTTAAAAATAAGCATTAAACATATGGCTTATGTTGGCGGGGCTCTTTTATTAATCTATTGGTTTTTAATGTCATTTATTCCTGTTCCGGGTGTTGGTTATCCTAATTTAGAGAAAGGAACAAATCTTGCTGCCTGGTTTGACAGAATATTTTTATCGGGTCATATGTGGGCTTTTTCAAAAATTTGGGATCCGGAAGGTCTTTTAAGTACAATGCCGGCTATTTCAACAGCAATATTGGGTATATTAACCGGTAATTGGCTGCGTAATAAAAAGGTTGATGAAGGAACAAAAATTGCCACATTATTTACTTACGGCTGCATTATTATGCTTGCCGGCTACATATGGAGCGGCTGGTTTCCAATTAATAAAAGTCTGTGGACAAGTTCATACGTACTTTATACAGGCGGTTTAGCAATGTTGTTTTTAGCTTCATGTTATTGGTTAATTGATGTAAAGGGAATAAAATGGTGGACTAAACCTTTTGTTGTTTACGGAATGAATGCAATAACTGTATTCTTTTTGTCCGGGTTGGTTGCAAAATCGATGGGTTTATATACATGGATGACCCCCGACGGGATTGAAATTTCGTTAAAAGGTTATTTGTTTGAATCAATGTTTTTAAGCTGGTTAGATCCCATAAATGCTTCTTTAGCTTGGGCTTTAACTTATATTACATTGTGGCTTGGTTTAATGTGGATTTTATACGCGAAAAAAATATTTATTAAAGTATAGTTATTTTAATTTTTCAAGTAATAGAAAGGTAAAAATATTTCTATTACTTGACTTTTAATCAAAAAATAAATAAATTAAATAAATTTATTTTGAGGTTGCGTTATGAGAAAAATATTTACACTCACTTCCATTTTTCTGCTTTTTTTTGTTCAGCTTAATATTGCCCAGGTTGCAAATTTTAACTTGGATGAATACCGTTTATTCTTTCAACAGCACCAAAATATGTCATATTCTCAAATAGCCGAGATGCATCCCATAGGAGTATTTAACTCAAGTTCTCTTAATTTATGGGATGGATCTTTGTTCAGCGATACAATAATGCAAAAATATGCATTAACAGATTACGAATTAAGTTTAATTAGAACAAATGGTTTTAGTGTTACAGAGCGATTATCAAAAGCTACGTTTGCGGAACAATTTGCTGATATATTTCATAAAGATTTACCCGTTTTTATTTCCACCGATGCTATTTTGCATGCTTTCCATCAATCTTATGATAGAATATTAAAAGATTGTGAGGTCGGGGATTTAATTCCACGTGTGACTTTATTATTAACAAACATGAAAGAACAAATTCCCGTTTTGGAAACCAGATATGCAAATAATCCGGTAATGTTGGAAAGGTTAAAAGATTTAGACTTTTATATTGGTGTTCCCAGAAAACTTTTGGATGAAAATGCCCAGCCGTATTATTCCTTAAATAATGATTTAATTAATACTTTTGTTGGGTATGTTTTAGCAGAAATACCACAAGAAGTAGAATTTTTATCCGATGTACCAAGAAAAATTGATTTTAGCCAATTTAAACCACGCGGACACTATATTGATATTATGTACCCCGAGCTTGAAAAATATTTTAGAGCTTTAATGTGGCTTGGCAGGATAGAATTATATTTGATTGAACCAAAAGGTGTATTAGATCCTCCTTCTTTTAGTGACGTTCAACGTCAAACAATAGTTTCGTATTTGATGCTTGAATTAATTGATTGTGCTGATAATATTACTACTTATAACAATATAGAAGAAATAATAAACTTTTTTGTAGGATATCAGGATAACGTTACACTAAATAATTTGCAAGAAATTAAAACAGAGCTAAATTTTGAAAATGCCGGTTATTTGGCCGATTCCACTGCAATGGCTAATTTTCAAGATGTGCTTGCTCAAAAATCATATGCGGCACAAATGATTTTAAGTCAAATGTTGGTAAGTAATGATATTTCCGGAGATTCAATAAAACCTGCCTCGGCATTTATGTTATACGGACAGCGTTTTGTTGTTGATTCGTACGTAACCGGTAGTGTGGTTTATGACAAAATTAGAGTTAACGGAGTAGCTGTTACACGAATGCTTCCATTACCACTTGATGTTTTATTTTCTCTTGGCAATGATGCTGCATTACAATTATTGCAAAACGAATTAGGTTTATATGGTTATTCGCAAAATTTAGCTTCATTACGATATTTAATAGATTCGTATCAAGATGATTTTTGGAATTATTCTTTTTATAATTCATGGCTAAAAGCTATAAAAACTTTAAATCCACCTGCTGAAAGGACAAATTTACCCGATTTTATGCAAACAGGTGCTTGGTGGCAGGAAAAAATGAATACTCAATTGGCATCTTGGGCCGAATTACGCCATGATAATTTATTATATGCAAAACAATCATATACCGGTGTACCAATTTGTTCATATCCTTATAGTTATGTTGAACCATACCCATATTTTTATTTAACATTAAAAGATATTGCATCTAGGGCAATAGATAAATTTAATACTCTACCATTTTCTCAACCTTATTTTAAAAACAAAGTTATGGAGTATTTTAATAATTTAAAAAACACTAGTGATACTTTAGCTGTAATTTCACAAAAAGAACTTGATGGTGTTTTATTTAGCAGTGCTGAAAAACTTTTTTTACAACAGATGTTGCGTCTGGCAAATGTAGGCTGTACAACAGGATATGACGGATGGTATGTAAAATTACTTTACGAACAACAAACAACCGGCGATTTATTTAATCCTAATTATATAATTGCCGATTATCATACTTCACCCGCGGACGAATCGGGTGCTATAGTCGGCTGGGTAAAACACGCAGGTACCGGAAATGTTGATTTGCTTGTTACCGCTGTAAAAATGCCTGATGATCAAACAATTGCCTTTATTGGTCCTGTTTACAGTTTTTATGATTATCTGACTTCCGACTTTTTACGTTTAACCGATACCGAATGGCGCGAAGAGTACTTAAATTTGGCTTTGCGGCCGGATTGGGTGAATATATATTTAGCTAATAACAATGGCCAAACAAGAGGACCGGGTACAAACCTTATTACCAAAGTTGAAAAAAACAATTTGGATATTGAAATACCAAATTATTTGGTTGCTCAAAATTATCCCAACCCATTTAACGCATCAACCTTAATTAATTTTTCTATACCTGCATCAACAATTGATAATAAAACCGAATTAATTGTTTACAATATTAACGGTGAGGTTATTAAAAATTTGTTAAATGAAAATTTGCAAAAAGGGAATTATGTTGTAAGGTGGGATGGTACCAATAATTTAGGAATTGCTGTTGCCAGTGGTGTTTATTTATACAATCTAAAATGCGGTTCTTTAAGTTTATCTAAAAAAATGATTATGATAAAATAGATATATTATTAAATTAAATAAAAAAACCACAAATTTATTTGTGGTTTTTTTTTGTTGTGACCAAATTTTAGTATAGATTTATATATCAAAATTAAAATCTCTCTGTAAAGTTGAAGAAGTCATTTTTATATAAATTTTTAGATCTTGTTTTAATCCTTTTACTGGTTTTAAGTCAGTATAATTTCCTTTTTTTTATAAAAAAAGTAAACATTAAATCGTTTGATGAGATTAAATTATCTTCTAATCTTATTATAAACGATTATTGTTTATTTACTTACAATAGTGATCAGAAAACCAAAGAAGATTCTGTTAATCTAAAATCAACTATTTGGTCAACTTTATCAAACCAAAAATTTGATTTTTATAAAAATCATTCCATTTACATAAAAACTAATTATAATGAATATTTTGCTGAAAATGCAAATAAAAAACTAAGTTTAAGAGCCCCGCCAAATATTACACTATCCTAATCGATTAAAATAATTTAAATAATAAAGAGATTAAAATGGAAACCACACTTAAAATATTATATTTGATCCTTATTTCAACTATAATATCTTTTTTTGTTGCTTTATTAATAAAAACAACAATGTTTTTACTAAAACTATTTAGTAAAACAAAAAATAAAAACAGGAACGAACAACATTTTTCTGCTCAGAACATTGAAAAATTACAAAAAGATGCCGGAGGTACAAATGAAGAATTGGAAACCGAAGCCGTTATAGGATTGGCATTGCATATGTATTTAAATGAACAAGATGATTATGAAAAATTAAAATTAACAATACATAAAATTGTAAAGCCGTACTCACCATGGAGTTCAAAAATTTACGGTTTGCGAAATTATCATAAATAAATAGAGATTACGAGTTTAAAATGAATATTAGTGATTTTTTAGACATGTTTCAGGGTATTTCAACTCTTTTTAGTGGAGATATTGTTGTATCAATTACAAGAGTGTTTCTTATCTTTTTGGGTTGTTTGCTTGTTTATTTGGGCAAAAAGGAAATATTGGAACCTTTATTAATGATTCCAATGGGTATAGGAATGGCGGCAATAAATTCGGGAGTACTTATTATGCCCGGCGGTGCACAAGGGAATTTATTTGTAGATCCAATGCTTACAGATACAAATCAGCTTATGAATATGATGCAGATAGATTTTTTACAGCCCGTTTATACACTTATGTTTAGTAATGGATTAATTGCCTGTTTTGTGTTTATGGGTATTGGTGTTTTATTGGATGTAGGATATTTACTTGCTCGTCCTTTTTTAAGTATGTTTTTAGCTTTATTTGCCGAATTAGGTACTTTTTTAACTCTGCCTTTAGCTATGGCAATGGGTTTAAAACCGGGCGAGGCAGCTTCTATTGCTATGGTTGGTGGTGCAGATGGCCCAATGGTTCTTTTTACATCGTTAAGTTTGGCAAAAGACCTATTCGTTCCAATTACTGTTGTTGCATATTTATATCTTGGTTTAACTTATGGTGGTTATCCGTATTTAATAAAATTGATGGTGCCAAGAAGGATCAGGGGCGTTCATACAGTAATTAAAACAAAAGAAAAAAATATTTCGGCAAATCAAAAATTAACATTTGCAGTAGTTGCATGTGTATTGTTGTGTTTGCTGTTTCCTGTTGCAGCACCTTTATTTTTCTCGTTATTTGTAGGAGTTGCTGTAAGAGAAAGTGGTTTAACACATCTTATAGATTTTTTAAAAGGTCCATTATTGTATGGATCCACTTTTTTACTTGGTGTTTTACTTGGTGTTTTATGCGAAGCTCATTTGTTATTGGATCCGAGAATATTTTTGCTGTTAGTTTTAGGAATAGTTGCATTATTATTTTCAGGAATAGGCGGTTTAATAGGCGGTTACATAATGTACTTTGCTACAAAAGGGAATTTTAACCCTGTTATTGGAATAGCCGGAGTTAGCTGCGTACCTACTACTGTTAAAGTAGCGCAAAAATCAATTAAAGAAGTGAATCCTGATGCTTTTATTCTTCCAATAGCAATAGGGGCTAATATTAGCGGTGTTATTACTTCTGCAATAATTACAGGTGTTTATATTAGGCTTATTCCTTTGTTGTTTAAATAATATAACACTTTGTCAATCAATAACAAACATTTTACCGGGGAATTGCCTAACAATTCCCTTAAATTCCAATTCAAGTAAGTTTACTAAACAATCGGAAGTGCTTAAATCGGTATCATTTGCAATTACATCAATATGTTTTGGCTGGGTACTTAAAGTATCAAAAATTTTTTGTTCGAATAATGTTAATTCAACAGTAGGTTTATTTGTCTGTTTTTTTGATTTTAAATAATTTTTTAAATTTAATTCCATTAAAATATCTTCGGCGTTAATAATTAACTTGGCTTCACCTTTTTGAATTAACAAATTTGTTCCTTCACTTTGAGGTGAAGAAATGTTACCGGGTACAGAAAAAACCTCTCTTCCTTGGTCAAGGGCAAAACGAGCTGTTTGCATTGCACCTCCATTTATTTTTGTTTCTATAACAATGGTACCAAGTGAAAGGCCCGAGATGATTCTATTTCGTTTGGGGAAATTTTGTGGATCGGGTTTTGAACCAAGCGGATATTCAGAGACAACAAGTCCTTTTTGACAGATTAAATTAAAAAGTTTATTATTTTCGGGCGGGTATATAATATCTAATCCAGAACCAATAACAGCAATTGTTTTGGCATCATTTGATAAAGTAGTTGAATGAGCAATTGAATCAATTCCGCGTGCCATTCCACTTGTAATTGTAATCTGTTGTAAAGCTAACTCTTTGGAAATTTTTTCAGCTATCAATTTACCGTATGCAGAAGGAATGCGGGTACCAACAATGGCAAGGCTATCGGTTTTTAATAGTTCAACATTGCCAATATAATATAACAAGATAGGAGGGGAGTAAATTTTTTTTAAAAGTTCGGGAAATTCATTATCCCAATAAGTTAATACTTTACCGCCAATTTTTTGCAGCCGGACAAATTCAAGTTCAGTTGAATTAAGAATATTTGGAAAATTTGACCTTGCAGCAAAAATCCGTTGAGCAAGAATAGAGCTTATATTTTCAACGCGCATTAATGAAATTAATGGTGCATGTAAAATTTCATCAAAAGAACTAAATTTAGAAAAAAGATTTAGAATTTTACCGGGGCCTATACCTTCAATAGAAAGTAATAATTTTAATTTTGCAATTTGTTCAATATTAATTTCTTCGGAAGGCATAATTTAATTAAACTGGGATGTCAATATCATCAACATTTGCAATAATCATTGTATTTGCAGGTGAATTTTTATGCCCAAGAATTTGCTGAACGGCATCACCTTCCTGAGCAACCAAAACAGTATCACCAATACCGCTATCAATTAAATCTAAAGCAATCCAATCTTTTTTACCAATAAAATTTCCCTCTAAATCAATAGCTTGAACAATTAATAGCTTTTGAGCAATTAAAAATTCATCTTTTTGGGTAGATACAAGATTACCTTTAATTTTGGCAAGAAACACTTGCTACTCCGCAGTTTTTTCTGGTTCGGAAGAAGATTTCTTTTTCCCTAAAAATAAAATAGAAGCAGGTATTAACACAACATAAGCAATAATTAAAACAATAGGAGACAAAGTTAACGAAATTGGATTATCCCATGGACCTTTTGACATTAAAATAAATCCTAATGTAATAACAACAATGGATGAAATTGTTAAAATTACATTTGTTTTAGTCCAATATTCCGAAAAGGGTGCTTTAGTAATAGTTTTTGTTACTTTTGTTGTTCTTTTAACTTTTGACATAATATTTCCAACAATTATTTAAAAAAGCCCATCTATAAAAGAATGGGCATAAAATCTTAATATTGAAAACAAATTTAACTAATAAATAAACAAATAAAAAATTATTTATTTATTTGATAAACAATCTTTCGTATAGTATCAAACTGAAGATAAGGGTATTCATTTCGTAATGCATCAATAGCATCTGAGGCACTTAATTTGTCATCCCTCAAATTTTTAAATTTTCTTCTGATGATGTAATCGCGAACGGACTTTTCATTAATTAATCCCTTGCTTTCTAAAAGTGCATAAACATCATCACTTATTAAATCTGATAAAGGATTTAGTCTTTCTTGGTTACTGATAGGGTTTAGCATTTTTTTCCCCTTTATTATATTAATGAATAATAATTAATAAAGTAACAGTATCGCGATAATCCTCCGAAAAATTAAAAATTTATTTATAACAAAAATATGAATTAATTACAATAAAAAGCAATAAAAATCAAGATGGTTCCAAATTTTTACCATTTTTACAAAGTAAATATACATAATTATTTTACTATATATTAAAAAAAATTAAGGCCTTTGATTTAAATCACTTTTTAATTACAAAATAGCAGTAAATTTAGATAAATACTTAAAAAAAAAGTGTTATTTAGAGTTCAATTTAATTATTTTAATATTAGAAATTTAATTTTTAGGTTTATTATTAATAAAAGTTTACATATAAAAATATTTGTTTTTGTTTTAAGTTCCTTAATGTTGTTTTATTCGTTTGGATATATTTTTGTTTATTGGAAACTGCACAAAACATTTAAACAAACCGGTATTGGAAAAATACGCGAATTAGCTGTATCAAAATCAATAGAAAATTACGATTTCACTTCTTCGGATATTAACACGCTTCCAAACAAAGAATTATTATGTCTAATAAAAATTCATAAAAATTTTACAGAAAAAAATTCAAAAAACATTCAATTTATAAAAGATAACGAAATACGTTATTTTGGGGAAATGTTTGATATTATTAAATCGCAGAAAATTAAAGATACTGTATATTATTTGTGTATAAGTGATAAAAATGAAGATGTATTGGAAAAAGCGTTTTTAGAACACTTTAATAATGATAATTCCACAAAAAGTAAAAACACACCGGTTAAAAATATTGTTAAAAATTTGAATTTTGACGGCATAATTTTGAATAATAATTTAAAAATTATTAATATTGGTACCCCCTGCTTGTTTTTCAGATCTAATGAATTTCCAATTAAAAACTTCTTCAAGGTATTAACACCTCCACCCGAGAACTACATTTATTGTTGATTTAACTGAATATTTCCAAAGTTGTTATGTACAAATTTCAACTTAGTGCAAAAAATATTTAATTATATTTTGTATTGTATTTTAAATTGTATAATGCCAAAAAACTATATAACTGCATAAAAACAATTTAGTGTTTAGAAATATCATTTAAATTAACAGCTTTGATGAAAATTAATAGCATAGATAATAATTATGAAATATGCTGTTAGGTTAAAGAATAATAAATTAATATAAAGTTATTATCAACAATTTATATTAAACAGGTCACTATTTTAAATATAAAAAATGGTAAAAAAATGTATAAATATGCTAAACTGAGTATAATAATATTGTTTTTAGTTATTAAAATAAATGCACAAGTATTAAAAAATGAAGGAAAAAATGATACTTTAACATATCAAATTAACCCAATTACGGTAACGGCAACAAGATATATTGAAAATATTATAGAAATACCATATGCGGTGTCAATAATTGGTGCAAATCAATTATCAAATGTTAAGGGATATGGTTTAGATGAAGTATTAAATAGTGTTCCGGGAGTGCTGACACAATCGCGAGCCGGTACACAGGATGTTAGAATAGTTATACGTGGTTTTGGTGCTCGTGGAGCCGGAGACAGGTCTAATTCGGGCACTTCCAGAGGAATTAGAGTAATGGTGGATGGAATGCCCGAAACCGAACCGGATGGAAGAACTTCTTTTGATCAAATTGATTTAAGTGAAGCTACTAATATTGAAGTTATCCGTTCCAATGCTTCTGCTTTATGGGGTAATGCTGCCGGCGGTATAGTTAATGTTTCAACTGTACCCAATTTTGAAGGTTCATTTATTAATTTAAAGGGATTTACCGGCAGTTACGGTTTTAATAAATATACTATTAATGCCGGAACGCAATTTGAGAATGGTAAATTATACGGATCATTCTCGAAAAGTTTGTCTGATGGGTGGAGAGAACACTCAGCAAGTACAAGATCGGTAGTAAATGTTGGTTTTATATCTAATCTTTCAGATGTTACAAAATTAGGCGTTTTTGTTCTCGGTTCCAGTAATCTTTTCCATATTCCGGGTCCATTATCCAAAGCCGAATACGACTATAATCCGGAATTGGCAAATTCAACTTATAAAAACAGAGATGAAAGAAGATATAACAGACTTGGAAGAATGGGAGTTACGTTTGAACACGAAATAAACGAAAATCACGAAATTTCATCTATGGTTTATGTTAATCCAAAATATCTACAGAGATCCGAAAGAGGAACTTTTCGAGATTTTACAAGATATCATATTGGTGGAAACTTTGTTTATAGAAATAAAGTTAATTTTAGCGAAAACTTAAAAAATAGTCTAAGTATCGGTTTGGATGAAGCATATCAGGATGGAGCAATTTTATTTTATTCGTTATCTTCAACAAATGGACGAGGCAGTACGTTAAAAGACAACAAACGAGAAGGAGCTAATAATTTTGGTGCCTTTGTTCAAAACGAATTAAGAATTAACGAAAAAGTTAGTTTATTAGTTGGCGGAAGATATGATAATGTAACTTATTATAGCGAAAGTTATATTGATAATAGTTTAGGTTTGCAAGATAAATCGTTTGAACATTTTACACCAAAAGCAGGCTTGACATATATGTTTACACCATCGCATAGTTTGTATTTTAATTTAGGTGGTGGAGTTGAAGTGCCTGCGGGAAATGAAACGGATCCTGCCGGTACATATGGCCAAGATACTGTATATGCCATTAATCCATTGCTTGAACCAATATTATCTACTACTTACGAAGTTGGTACAAAACAGGTGTTTTATTTTGGAAAACAAAGTTTATTGCAATCATTAACTTACGATGCTGCTTTATACTACATTTCCATTAAAAATGATATAATACCATATAAAGGCGGACGATTTTATTTTACTGCCGGCAAAACACATAGAACCGGATTTGAACTTGGTGCAAATTTCCAATTTTCGCACGGTGTTTCGATTGGAGCTGCTTTTACTTATGCAGAAAATAAATATGACGATTATACGGTTGATTCTGTTCATTACGGAAATGCCGGCAAATATGCCAATTATAAAGACAAAAAAGCTGCAGGAATTCCTGAAATGTTTTATTCGACAACAATAACTTACGCCCCTGAATTTTTATACGGAGCTTTTGTTAGCTTTACTTTTAACGGTATGGGTAAATATTTTGTTGATGATGCAAACTCAATTGAAGTTCCTTCATACAATATTATTAATGCTACTGTTGGAACAAAAGATTTATGTTTGATTAAAAATTATTTAAATGTTAAAGGATTTTTTACGGTTAATAATTTAACAGATCAAAAATATGTTGCATCTGCCTTTATTAACCCCGATTTAGTGAATGGAAGTCCGGTTTATATTGAACCCGGTTTACCGCAGAATTTTGTTTTATCGTTGAGTTTTGGAATAAAATAATAGTCTTTAATTTTGCAAGTTATTAACAAATTGGCTGCCTAGTATAAAATTTAATGTTTTTTTATTAGGCAGCCTTTTTTATAGAGATGTTTTGATATCCATCCATTTGCTAATTAAAATAAAAATGCAAAAAGCAACCCATCCGTAAACAAATGAGCTATTTTGTACTAAAATTATTTTGAAAAATTAGAGAATAGATGCAATGGAATACCGGCCTATGAAGACGATAAATATATTTGAAACAAAAATGCTTATAGAAACAGGGCTGAAAGAGTTTATTAACCCATTCATTTATGGATGGGGTATTTTATATTATTTTCGAGTCAACCTATTTCAGGATGCTACAGTTTATTTACAACAACACATGCAACTCACTCTGGGGTTGTGTTTTTGTTTTGTGGTGTTTAGGCTATTAACGGGGAACCTCTAACGAGGTTTTAAAGATGTTTATAAAAAATCATAACAATCACACAAATTACAAAAATCATACTTCAAGACAATTTGTTAATCATAGTTCAGACAATGTTTTACATGGTGCTTTGCCGAAGCACATTTGCTTGCGTGTGGTCTATTGGTTACAGACATTGTTATATCTCAGATGTATCTTTCACCTGTAGCGCAGGTGCTTATTTGTAACCACAAAAATCCCCAATACAAACTACACCTACAGCGCAGGTGCCTATTCTTTTTTTTTCGGTCATGGTAAAAACAAAGGTTGAGTTAATTTCAAAAAATGGATATCTTTGTATTTACTTATTTAAAATAATAAAAAGATATGCTAAAATATATTTTAACTTTTATTGGGGCAGGTTTAGGCGGTTCGTTACGATTATTTATTTCTGCCAATATAAATAAAATATTTCCTGTTTATTTTCCTAATGGAACACTTGTTGTTAATACATTGGGCAGTTTTTTGCTTGGTGCAATTATATTTGGTTTAGATGAAAATAAAGTATTGTCTTCCGAATTAAAAATATTTTTAACAATTGGTTTTTGTGGCGGATTTACAACTTTTTCTACATTTTCGTTGGAAACAATAAATTTATTAAAAAATGCCGAATTTTTGCTTGGTGGTTTAAATATTATCCTTTCTTTAATTTTATGTTTGGGAAGTGTTTATTTGGCTTACATTATTTTTAGGTAAAAATATATGAAAATTGAAAAAGAAGCAAAATTGATTAGAATATTTATTGGCGACAGCGATAAACTGTCATCAGTAAATTTATATGAAAGAATTGTTGTTGAGGCCCGAAAACAAGGTTTGGCTGGTGCTACTGTATTTAAGGGAATTATGGGATTTGGGAATAATAGTATAATCCATTCTGCAAAGCTGCTTACAATTTCGTCCGATTTACCAATGGTTATTGAAATTGTTGATGAAATTGAAAAAATAGAAAAATTTATTCCAACGTTGAATGATTTATTTGAAGAAGCGAACTGTGGGGGATTAATAACTTTAGAAAAAGCTGATATTATAACATATGCACCTTCTAAAGCGAAAAAACAGTGATAAAAATGACAAAATACGTAATAATTTGTCTGCTGTTTTTTAATACAGTTTTTTCGCAAGGTTTTGTATATAATGGAACTCAATTTTATAACGATTCCAAAGAGTTTATTAAAAGGCCTATTAAATGGAAAGGTAAAGATTTAATTGTTTTAAGCGGCATTGCTATTGGCACTTACGGATTAATGTTTATTGATGAAAATGTACGACATGAAATTATTAAAGATAATACTAATTACAAAAACGTATATTTTGAATTTGGCAGATATTGGGGTGAACCATTTACTGCACCTATAGTTGGAACTGCTTTGTTTATTCAGGGTTCCATTAATGATAATTCGGTAAATAAAAGAATAGGTTTTGAAATTATTCAATCTTCTACATATACCGCCTTGGTCACCGGTTTGTTAAAAATTTCTTTTGGAAGAGCAAGACCATATACTAATGAAACTGCTGCCTGTTTCCATCCGTTTTCTTTGATTGGCGATGATTATTATGCATTACCTTCGGGACATTCCTCCTTGGCATTTGTTTTATCAACCACACTAGCCCTAAACAGCAAAAATACGGTTGGAAAAATTGTTTCGTTTATTCCTGCATTGTTAACTGTTACGTCTCGTATTGCATACAATAAACATTGGTTAAGTGATACATTTTTAGGTAGTGCAATTGGATTTTTTATTGCAAAATACGCCCACAACCTGCACCAAAAACCTCAACAACAAGGGATTGAAGCTTTTCAAAATCCTGCTTCAATCAATATTTCAGTGCCTCTATTCTAATTGTTAATTGCTACTAATTATTGACTATTAAATAACTTAAAACTTTTGTATATTTAAAGCTGTTTAAAAATAATTTTTGGTCATAGCAGTTTTATACGTATAATTAGTTAAAAGCGCACCATAAAATTATTAAATTATTTTTTCCATATTAAAAATTAGTAAAAAATGAGTATTCAAAAAGAAATAAATAAACGAAAAACATTTGCAATTATAAGTCACCCTGATGCCGGCAAAACAACATTAACTGAAAAATTATTGCTTTACAGCGGTGCAATTAATATTGCCGGAGCGGTAAAATCGAATAAAATAACAAAATCGGCAACATCCGATTTTTTGGAAATAGAAAAACAGCGTGGAATTTCAGTTGCAACATCTGTACTTTCGTTTTCGTATAGCGGTTATAAAATTAACCTGCTTGATACTCCCGGTCATAAAGATTTTGCAGAGGATACATATCGCACGTTAACTGCGGTTGACAGCGTTATATTAGTAATTGACTGTGTTAAAGGTGTTGAAGAACAGACAGAAAAGTTAATGAATGTATGCAGAATGCGTAACACACCGGTTATTGTTTTTATTAATAAGCTTGATAGAGAGGGGAGACCTCCTATTGAATTATTGGATGAAATTGAAGCTAAATTAGATATTAACACCAGACCGATGACCTGGCCTCTTGGTATGGGTAGTAATTTTAGAGGTGTTTATAATATTTATAAAAATACATTTAATTTTTTCTTTTCCAATAAGCAAAAAATTGAAGATGAAGTTAAAACGTTTAATGGATTAGATGACCCCGAATTGCATGAATTGTTTGGCAGCGACGCTGCAAAACTAAAGGAAGATATTGAATTGATTGATGGAGTTTATCAAAAATATGATTCTAAAAAATATGCTGACGGAAATCTTTCTCCCGTTTTTTTTGGCAGTGCGTTAAATAATTTTGGAATTAAAGAATTATTAGATACTTTTGTAAGTATTGCTCCTGCGCCTAGATCCAGAACTACTACCAATGGCGAATTACAGCCCGATTTACCTGAGTTTAGCGGATTTGTATTTAAAATACAAGCAAATTTAGATCCAAGACACCGTGATAGAATTGCATTTTTAAGAGTTTGTTCGGGTAAATTTGAAAGAAATAAATTTTATCATCATGTACGTTTGAATAGAGATATTAAATTTCCAAATCCTGCAAGTTTTATGGCACAAAGTAAAAATCTTATTGAAGATGCTTATCCGGGAGATGTAATAGGTTTATATGATTCCAATATATTTACTATTGGTGATACTTTAACTGAAGGGGCAAAATTCATGTTTAAAGGTATTCCTCGTTTTTCACCTGAAATTTTTAGAGAATTACGTAATACCGATCCTTTCAAAACAAAACAGCTTGAAAAAGGTATAAGTCAGCTTACTGATGAAGGTTTGGCTCAATTATTTATACATAATTATGGCAACCGCAAAGTAATAGGTGTTGTAGGGGAGTTACAGTTTGATGTTATTAAATACAGACTATTGCACGAGTTTGGGGCAAGCTGCGATTTTATAAATTATCATTCATACCGCGCCTGCTGGGTAAAATACAATAATATTGAAGATATAGACGAATTAAATCGTCTGCGTTCAAACAATTTATTTTACGATAAAAATAAAAATTTAGTTTATATTGCTGAAACCGAATTTTCTTTAAATATGGCAAAACAAAAAAATCCCAAAGCAGAATTTTTGTTTAGTATTGAACATAACGACCAGACTGTTGAAATAGAGAATGAAGGGTAAGTCAATAAAAAACAATGCTAAATTTTGAATTTTTAATGTTAAATTATTGATAAAGGCATAGCAATTTACAATTAAATGACTGCATTGATGATTATATTTATTGTATTTCGGATAAAGATGAAAAATTTGAATTATCTAAAGCAAAAGTTCAAACATATTTAGCCTCAAAAACTCCAATCGTAAAAAGCCTTGGTTTAGGTGCTCAAAAAAGATACTGGGATTTTAATAATCCATGTTATAATGAAATAAAACAATTCCTCACAAATTTACTTAATTAGACCTTTCTAAAAATAATTTCCAATTATTTCATTTTGTTTCCAATTTAAATTAAATTATTCGTATTTTATTTCGATAATAGTTCTATAAAACTTTATAGGATAAATATGGATAGTTTACCAAAAATATTGCTGGTTGAGGATTTGCAAGATACAATTAAAATTGTAAAAATAATGTGTGCAGGATGTTACCAAATAGATAGTGCGGGATACATTGAAGAAGCTTTGGAGAAAATATCTTCCAACAGTTATGATATGATTTTAATGGATATTAATCTTAAACAGCCTATGGATGGTATTATGCTTGCTAAGATATTAAAAGAGCAAAAGATATTTGTTAATAAACCAATTATTGCATTTACTGCTTATTACATGACAGATGATGAAGACAATTTACGTGAAGCAGGAATGGATGGATTTATTCAAAAACCTGTGATGAAAAAAGAGTTGCTGAAAAGAATTGCGGAATATATTTAACATTTAGTTTTAATAAAAGGGCGTTAAAATGAGTAAAATACCTGCTAAATATATACCTATTGCTGATGAAATTATAGAAAATTTACCGGCAGTTATGTTTTTATTAGAAAATAATATTACTTATAACGTATTATTTGTAAGTCCAAATATTAAAGAATATGGGTTTAGACCAAAAAGTTTTATTACTAAGGAATTACAATTTACCGATATTTTAATTAAAAAAGACAAAAAACGATTTGTTGATTATCTTGCTGCGGAAAAATTTAACTTTGAGGGTATTGATTTATGTCTAAAAAATAATAAAGACAAGATATTTTGGGTTAAAGTTTTAGTTAAAAAAATATTTAACAAACCAGAAACCGGCGAATATTTCCAGCTAGTATTATGTAATATCACGGGAAATAAAGAATCCGAACTTAAAACAAAAGAGAACTTTAATTTTTCTCAAATCATATTAGATTCAATACCAACACCCATATATTATAAAGACAAAAACGGTAAAATGTTAAGCTGCAATATGGCTTTTGAAAAATTAATTGGTGTTTCAAAGTATCGTTATCTAAATAAAAAGTGGAATAAATTGTTTACAAAACAAACTAAATATTTGTTTTTGGAAAATGATGACGAAATTTATAAAAACACAAAAACAGTTCAAACTGAAGAAATAATTAAGCATAAAGATGGCAGGTTTAATTATTATAGAGTAACCAAATCTCCATTTCTAAACTCCAGTTGGGATTTTGGAGGTTTTATTTGTGTTATTCAAGATATAACAGAGGAACGGGAGATTTATAATAAAAGCAGAGAAAACGAAGAGTTAACTAAAAAATCGGAATATTTATTTCGTTCATTATGGGAAAATTCTTTAGATGGTATGCGCCTTATAGATGAAAACGGAATAATACTTTTAGTTAATGATGCGTTTTGTAAAATAGCCGGTAAAAAACCCGAAGAATTAATTGGCAGACAATTTACAGTTATTTATAAAGATAATAGCGATAAACTTAAAAAATATAAAAATCGTTATACCAACAACCAAATAAAAACTCATTCAGAAGAAAAAGTTTTTTTATGGAACAATAATGAATATTGGCTGGAATCGCTAAACACAACAATTGCAATAAATAATACACCACCTCTTGTTTTAAGTGTTATTAGGAATGTTTCCACACGTAAGTTAATTGAAAATGAATTAAAACGCAGAGTGGATATTGAAGCACTTATTGCAAAAATCGGTTCAAATTTAATAAAAAGTAATCGCAGCGAAATAAATGAAGCGATTAATGAAAATCTTGAAATATTAGGAAATTTTTTACATACTACATTTATTGGAGTATTTGTAAAAATGGGCAATATGATAAATTTGAATCATTCTTGGTATAAAAACAACCAATCTTTTGGGAACACTTTCCTTGAAAACTATAAAATTCTTTCAAATTTAAAGATATATAAAAAGCTTCTTAATTCCGAAGTATTAGTTTTAATAGAAAATATTGAAGAAAACTTAAATAATTATAGAATTCGTAAAAGTGATCTTGAAAAATATAATACTAAATCGGTATATATAATTCCAATTGTTGCAAACAATGAATTAAAGGGATATATTGGAATAGAGTCGGATATTAGAGGTAAAGATCTGGAATTTTTTGAAATAACGCAGCTTGAAACAATAGCCGGCGTATTTATAAATGCGCTTAAACGTAAAGTTTATGATGAGACAATATCTGCAGAAAAAGAAGAACTGGAAGTAACATTAAAAAGTATTACTGATGGTGTGTTAACTGTTGATAAAAACGATATAATTTTATCAATGAATAATGCAGCTGAAAATATTTTTGGATATACTCAAGAAGAGTTGGTTGGTAAAAATATAAGGTATTTTACCAATTTGATTTTTAATGATGAAGCAAACAGGCTAAAAGAAGATGCAGTTAATTTTTTGCAGTTTATTAGCCCAAGTAAGGAAAAAAGTGATTCATTTAATATAATTACAAAAAAGAAAGAAAATTTGGTAATAAATGTTAGTGTAAATAAACTGCAAAATAAAAATGGCACATTGATGGGATATATTTATGTTATTTGGGATTTAACTGAACGGTTAAATGTTGAAAAACAATTAGCCTTTTCTCAAAAGATGGAATCCATTGGCCAATTAGCTGCCGGTGTTGCGCACGAAATAAATACACCTATGCAATATATAAATGATAATAATAGATTTCAAAAAGATGCATACTTGATATTTAATAAATTTATTTTAGAATTTGAAGATAGATTAATTTCAACAAATACCGATGAATCGGTTAAATCATTAATTGGATGGTACCAACAAACAAGGAAAGAACTTGATATTGATTTTTATTCATCTGAAATACCAAAAGCAATTGAACAATCACAATTAGGTATTGATAGAGTAATAAAAATTATTAAAGCAATGAAAGATTTTTCACATCCGGGTCAAAAGGATAAAAATTATGCAAATATCAATAATTCGCTGGATGTTACAGCTACCATAAGCAAAAGTGAATGGAAATATTTTGCGGATTTGGAATTTGAATTATATCCTAAATTACCCGAAGTTATTTGTACGGTTGACGAAATAAATCAAGTTTTTCTAAATATTATTATCAATGCTGCACACGCCATTGATGATGCAATTAAAAACGGCAAAAAAGAAAGAGGATTAATTAAAATTAAAACAAAGGATGCTGAGAAATTTATTGAAATAATTATTAGTGATACGGGATGTGGAATTAAAGAAGAAAACCTTGATAAAATATTTAATCTGTTTTTTACGACCAAAAAGGTAGGAAAAGGTACAGGGCAGGGATTATCTATTGCCCACGATATTATTGTAAATAAACATAATGGTAAAATCTTTGTGGAATCGAAGGTTGGGTTAGGCACAACTTTTAGAATATTATTACCTAAATAAATATTTTTTAATAACATTTTTGAAAAATTATGAATAAAGTACTTTTTTTAGATGATGACCAGAATATTTTAAGTGGAATAATGAGACTTTTCCGTGGGAAATATGACATATATACTGCAACCTCCGGACAAGATGCTTTAGTTATTGTTAAAACAAAGGGGCCTTTTGCGGTTGCTGTTTCCGACTATCGAATGCCGGAAATGGATGGTAATAAGTTTTTTACGAATTTAAAATCTATTTCACCCGATACTGTTCGTATTATGCTTACCGGATATGCAGATGTTGATGCTGCAATTGAGGCTATTAATGAAGGAAATATATTCCGATTTTTAACTAAACCATGTGATAACGATAGATTAAATAAAGCTATAATTGACGGATTAGAACAATACAGATTAATAATTAGCGAAAAGGAATTATTTCAACTGACATTACGTGGTACCATCAAATTACTAATTGAAATTCTTGACCTTACTAATCCGTATGCTTTTTCAAAGGCAGTTAGATTAAGAAATATTGTTAGAAAATTATCTAAATCGTTTTCAGACGACTTAATTCTTAAGGTTGAACTTGCAGCTTTACTTTCACAAATTGGATTAATTTCTTTGCCACCTGATATTCTTGAAAAAATAGAACATAGTAAAACCTTGACCTTAGCAGAAAATAAATTATATACTTCGCATCCAGAAGTAGGAGAGGCACTATTAAAAAACATACCTCGGCTGGAAACTGTTGCAGAAGCAATATCATATCAACTTAAAAGGCTAAATCCTGAACAATTTCAAAATAATGACGGCGGTGAAAACGAAACCTATGTAATTGCAAAAATATTAAAAAAGGCCTTGGATTTAGACCATTTTTTAGAAGGGAAAAGAAAAGAAGAAGAAGCTATTCAGCAATTGGAATTAAAAAAAGAAGAAACAAAAAAAGAAAAATTTAATCAGGAATATTTGAGAATTAATGAGCTAAAGCCGGGGATGACAATTGATTTGAATGTTGTTGATAAAGGCGGGGTTATTTTGATTGGCAAAGGACAGGAAATTACACAGGTTATAAAACTGCGTTTGCAGGGATATTTAGAGCTTGGCAGAATACATAATTTAGTGAAAATTAAAGTTTAATTTTTTAACATGGTGCTTTACCTAAGCACATTTGCTTGCATGTAGTTTATTGGTTACAGACATTGTATCTCTCCGATGTAACTTTCACCTGCAACGCAGGTGCCTATTCTTTTTGCGTGTAAATACATGCAACCCACGCTGGGGTTGTATTCATATTCTGCGTTTTTTTGGGCTATTAACGGGAAACCTCTAACAAGGTTTTAAAGATGTTTATAAAAAATTATAACAATCACACAAATCACAAAAATCATAAATTTGTTAATCATTGTTCAGACAATGTTATTATAAAACAATGTCAACACCTTCGGGGTTTTGGGTTTGCATTTGTAACGATTTTCTACAATCATATCATCCCGTTGGGATTAAAAGCCTAAAATTTCCGTTAAATGGTAACTATGTTAATCAGGCATTTGCAACTCAAAAGCATTAAAAATCTCACGCTGATGTTTTGAAATTTCTGTAATAAAATGTTTTTCATCTGACATTGTTACTATTCTAAGTTTTTTTAATTCATAGATTAATTCTTTAACAGTATATTTGTTTAATAGTGTGTTTTTCCTCATTTCAGCATAAATTGCACTAAATATTATTGAAGTTATAAATTTCACAAATAGCCTCCCCTCTATCATCTCCTTTTTGTGACTTCTTAATCTATTTCCGTCAGTCTCATTTTTTAATATGTCAAAATACTTCTCTATATAATCTCTTTGTCTGTATAACAATAATAATTCCTTGAAATCCAGCCCTTTTTTATTTGTTATTATTAACATCATCCCAAATCTTTTTGTCTTTTCTTTTATTTTGATATTATTGCGCTCGATATCAAATTTTTCTCCGTTTCTTTTTATGTTAAAAAGCTCTTTTAATCCACTCCATCGCTTTGTAAATAGGTCATCAAAATCCTCTTCCGTTTTTATTTTAGATTGGTTCATCTTTTCTTCAACTTCAATTATCTTTCGAATTAAATTTTCTTTTTCTTCGCCTTTTCGTTTATCATCCAAATATACAAATGCTTCAAATTTATCTCCGTTTATTTCAACTTCTTCTTTTAACCCATACATTACTGCATTTTCTACTAAAAATGCATTCTTGGCATCATTTATTTCTTCACAATTTTTTATTATTAATTCTTTACTTAAATTTGTGGTCATTGTCATGCCAATAATAAATTCTAATTTGTTTTTAACTAAATCTTTAATATTTTTTTGGCTATAAAAACCTCTATCTAGTATTAACATGCTGCTTTTTATTCCCAACTCTTTTACATGTGCAATTTCTTTCTTTAGAGTTGTTACATCACTTATACTGCCCTGATATATACGATATGATAATGGAAGTTGACTTTCTTGTCCGTATAACACGCCTATATTTATCTGCGGTAATGATTCTAAATCTCTATTATATCCATATTCGGCTAATTCAAATTCGTTTGAATATGTCGAAATCGATGTAATATCAAAAAATAATCCTGAATCTTTTTTGTTTATCTTTTTTACCCAACTACTAATGAAACCTTCTCTTTTTTCTTCTGCGGTACCTAGATCTTCCATAAACTCGGTTATTTGTTTTGCGCTCATTGTTCGTGTGTTTTTTAAATGAGATAAATCATACCAATACGGGAATATGTAATGGGGATTTTCTTCACATATGTCTAAATAACTTAAAGCTAAGATCTCATTGTAACTATCAGGAAATGATTTTGACAGCACTTTAACTAAACCGTATTTTTCGGAAATCTTTTCAAGAAAATAAACATTGCCATAATCTTTTGAGAATACCGGAATCCTGTTTTTACGTGGTGTTGTTATTTCGCCTGTCTCTGGGTCTTTTATACCTAAGTAAACACGCTTTTGGCGAGATTGTTTTTTCTCCTTGTTCCAAATACTTCTTGTTTCGTAAACGTAGATGTTGTTGCCTTCTTTTTTCTCAACTCGAAAACTCATAATAACTCCTAAATATGGTTACCAATGATAACTATATTTTTGCATAAAGTCAAGCATTATTTTCATTTTTTTGAATTTTTTTTATCCTTTATGCACTTTCTTTGGTATAGTTATCAAAGTAGGAAAATTTTAGGTAAAAGATATTTCACCTGTAGCGCGGGTGCCTATTCTTTTTGCGTGTAAGTACATGCAGCCCATGTTGGTGTTGTATTTCTCCGTTGGTTGTGTACAGAATACTATAATATCTACTGTAAAACTTTGGTTGAATGACTTCGTCATTTGTTTAGAAAAGTCTACAAAGCTAAAACTCTTTTACCAACAGACGATAAGTTGATTATAGTATTGTTTTTATCTTGCAATTCTTTTTTATAACATAGCCTGCGCTAAATTTTGGCGTAAACCTCTTTCGGGGAAAAGTTTAATAATATTTGCGGCTATTTTTTTTGCCTTATCAATATTATTAAATGTAATTTCATACATTGCTCTATTTGTCATGGAAATATATACAATGTTTTTTATTAAAACACTATATTTATCTTCTGTTTCGGGGAATCGAATATTTACTGACATATCCGGTGCGGGCACATAATTGGAGCCTTTGGTTACTTTATAAAGTAATCCAACCGGTACAAGGGAATAACCTTCCGGCAAAACAAATTCCTTTTTTTGAATTTCATTATCAAGGAATTCAGGTCCAATATATATTGAATGATTAGAATAATTATCCGTAATTATTTTTCTCATAATTGCCTGATAAAAAAACTCCAATTTTGAAGGATCAAAATTTTCACTTCTTTCAAACGGTTTTAGTGCATCAAGGAACCCGGTAATTTCCGCTTTCATATCTTTAATAATTTCAGGATAATTTTTTTCCATCTGGTTATAATACCAAGAACGGCGTAAAAGCTCTTTATCAATAATTTTTATGTCATTTCTAAAATTTTCCACTTTTTGGAAATAATAAGATTCGGAAATAAAATAATCCCATTGGTAACTTAAAACAACACCATTTTTATCAACACCGTTTAACAATGTTTTTGTATAATCGGAATACATATACATTTTGCTTTGATCGACGGAAGAAAAATGCATAAAAATTTGTAATAGCGGCAGTATTATTAATCCGGTATAATAAAAATTCGCTTTTGAGCTTAAATGAATTTTTAGTTTGTAAATTAAAAACAAAACACCATACACAATAAAAATTCCAAATGAAATAAATGATAATAAAAAATATGAATCAATGTCGTTGATATTATAATTTATGGAATATAAAACAGTAAAAATAAAACATATAGCAATAAAAATAGACACCTTTTTTGCATACTTAAAGCCAGCGTACACACCAATTAACCCAATAATAAAATTAACATAAGCAAATTCGGAAGGTAAATTACTAAAAAAATATGCCAATTGTGATTTAGCTGCATCAATAGAAGAAAACATCCAAACCAGGTATTGTTTACCTGTAAAATGCCTCCAAAAACGTTCAAAATCAATAGGATTACCCCAATTAATTTCCGGGTTTTGTAAAGCTCTAAAATATAAAACCAAATACAATAAAACCAAAATGGGAAAAAATAACAAAAGCATTTTGCCAATCTGCTTAATTGAAGACATTGAAAACTTTTCTTTTGAAAAATAAACATAAGCCAAACCCGGCAGCAGTAAAAATGTAGTTAAATGGTTTCCAAATCCAAGTGCCAGCAAAACGGCAATTATTAACCAATTTGTAAGTTTTACTTCTTTTTGGAACAATATTTTTACGATAAAATAAATGTTTAAAGAAAGCAGTAATAAATGAAGCGAATAAACTTCAACAGAAGTACTTTGGAACCAAAATGTTTTGGAAAATGGGATTATTAAACCGGTTATAACGGCAATAATAGTTGCGGAAATGTTATCAAGCTTAAACAAAATTACACGATTTTCACTTTTTTGTTTCTTTTTATTTGATTTTTTTTCTGTTTGAAAAATTTCAAAGTTTAGAATAAGGGATTTTATAGTTCTGATTATAAAAAATGCAGCCGCAGTAACATATATTGAAGTTAATATATTTAAAGCCAAAATTTTTGAAATTGGCAAAGGAATCAAACTGAACAAATATCCTAAAATAGTAAATAGGGGATAACCTGACGGGTGAGCAATACCAAATGTGGCCTGAATTGCTGCCAATTCGCCGGAATCGATTTGAACCACTGAAGGTGCTAACGTAAATTGATAAATAATAAAAATTAAAATACAAATAAGATAATCAGAATATTTAATTAGCTGTTTCATTCCATATTTCCTGATATTTGGATAAAATCTTTTGGTTAGTAATTATTGCATGATTATAAGTTAATCTAAATTTTTCAATTGAATCTATATCTAAAAATTTGGTTAATAATAATAATTTTTCATTATCTATTGGGAGATTTGAATTATTTACCCCAAAAATATTTTGAATAGATATTTCAAGTCTCTTTAAAAAATCATAATTTTTAATTAAAACATTTAAATCATTAGTGGAAATATAATTAATTAAATAATTAAATCTTTTATAAAAAGTTTTATCTAAAGTGTCTTGTTGAATGTCCGGTTTATAAAAAAATAGAAGCTGCTGACAAAAATGAATATCAACAAGGGTTCCTTTTGTAAATTTTGTATTTTCTAAATAGGTTTTATTATTATTGATTAGAGTTTTATATAGTTCCATTACCGCTTCCTTAATTATAGCGGTCTTAAACTCTTTAATTTTACTTAAAAAATTATTCAAAACAATAGAATAAAGGTTAAAACTACCTACAACAAATTTAATTTTTTGCAATGCCACAAATTCCCAAATGCGTGCTCTATTATTAAGATATTTTGAAAAACTTTCTATATCCCACACAATTTGCGAACTTTTTCCTTCAGGTCTTAATCTAAAATCCAATTTAAGCGGAGCCAATTCAAGATTTAATAATCCAATAAATTTTTCGGCTGTTTTATTAACGTTTAAAGAATTTGCACCAATATTACTGACAAACATTAAATCAATATCGGAACCAAAGTTCATTGTTGAAATTCCAAAACTTCCTAAGGCAAAAACAGTAAAACAACTAATATTTTGGGCAGAATATAACCGATCTATCTTTGATTTAATAATAATGGTTAAAATTTCGGAAAATTCAACGGCATTAATAATATTAAGTGCAAACTGACCGGATAAAATAAACAATATTTCATCAATCCTTAAATTTTTATCCTGATGAATATATTCTTTAATAAATATTCTTCCGGTTAACAAAAAATCGCCAAGTTTTTTATTTAGCATCCACATATTAAAAAAGCGGGTTGAATATTCGCATAAGACTAAATATCGGGTTAGAAAATTATTATCCTTAAATCCGGTGTACCAAATAGAAGGAAAAAAAACAGATTTAATTCCTCTTACAAAATTTTCGAGTACTATATCGGGCATTGAACAATTTAATAGATATCTGCTAATCGGTTCTTCAATTTCCTTAAATAAATCAATAGTTATACTATCAAAACCTTTAGTTTCAAACAAATCAGTTCCAAATCTCAAAAAATTAATGTTTTTAACTGAGCGGTTTTTGTCTTTAAATCTAATATTTTCAAATATGGATGTTTGAGTAATATTAATACTTTCAGGTTCATTAAAAACGGAAATAAAAAAACTTCTTACATTGGCTTTATGAGTATTAAGGACTTTATAAAAGTCTTTCTCATCTTTTAGACCAAAAAACATAATCATGGAATTTAACAAATTGATATCATTCGGTATGGAATGAGTTTGTCTATCGTTCATTAGTTGAAGGTAATGTTCTACTTTTCTGTAAAAGTTATATGCACTGCTTAAAAATATATATTCATCACTGGTGATAATATTTAGAGAAAATAATTTTATCATTACATTTAAAGAATTTCCATCATAAAGTATTTTATATTTTGCACCGTTAATTAACTGTAAAGCCTGTAGCGAAAATTCAATATCTCTAATTCCTCCCACACAAAGTTTAATGTCATTATCGTTACCAATTTCTATCCGTTTTTTCATTGTTTTAATTTGAGAAAGGGGTGAAACAAAAATAGATTTAGCAAAAATATAGGACTGAGAGAAGTTTAAAAATTTAGTAAACAAAGGTCTGCTGCCGCAAACAAAATTAAGCTTTAACAACATTTGACGTTCCCAATCTTCACCGCGTGTGTCATAATATAAACAATGATCGTTTATACTTTTTGAAAGTGAAGAATTCCTTCCTTCCGGCCTTAATCTAAAATCAACTCTGTAAATGTAACCCTTTTCGGTAATTAAGGTTGCTGTTTTTATAAAAAGAAAAATCACTTCATTAAAAAAATCCTTGGCTGATAGTTTAGAAGACCGGCAAACGGGTAAATTTTTATCATAGAATAAAATCAAATCTATATCGGAACTGTAATTTAATTCATTACCGCCAAGTTTACCCAAAGATGCTAAAACGTACTTTCTGGAAAAATTTGATAAATTGTATTTTTGCTTAACAAATTCAAAGCACAAATTAAATAAACATTTGGAAATTGATATGGCAATATTTGAAAGAGCTTGAGTTGTATTATAAACATCTAAATTGTTTATTATATCGTTAAGGCCTATTTTAAGAAAATATTTGCGCTTTAATAATCTTAAATAATTCGATTTTGAATCAAAACTTTTATAATTGCAGATACTATTCTTAATTTCCAAATCTAAATCTTTTACGGTTATTTTTTTGTTTAAAAAATCGGAATTGTACAATAAATATAAATATTCGGGATTACGGACTATAATATCGGTTAGATAGTTACTGTTTGCGGAAATTAAAATAATATATTCAAAATAGTGATTATATGTTATTGAAGAACGTAAAAAACTGATTTTATCGAATAAAGACGTAATAATTCGTAAAAAATTATTTTCTGCAACTGAAGAAAAATTTACTTTTGCAAAATAATTATTAAGTAAACTTATAATTAAATCCATTTCGGTTGCAGTTAAACACCCGTTTGAGAACTCAATCAGTTTAGCAATTATATCAGGGGATAATTCTTTTTTCTCTATTTCCATCAAAATTAAAAATTTAATGTGTAAAGTTATTAAAAAACCATTAAAATAAAAATTGATATATTTATATATTAACCACAATCAACAGGTAAATACAAAAATTATTAATGCGCAAAATTTTTACATAGAATTTAAATAAATTATTAACTTTATTAATAACCAAGAATTAAAATAATAAAATTGCATTTATTGAAGTTGTTTGGTAATTTTGTTATTCGCAATTATTTGGAGAACTTAATGTTTACAAAGATTTTAAAGAATATTTTTGGTGATAAACACTCAAAACTATTAAAAGAACTAAGCCCGGTTGTTGAAGAAATTAATGAAGAATATGCAAAACTGGCAAATTTAACTGATGAAGAACTAAAAGCGAAAACTATTCAGTTAAAAGAAAAAATTGCAGAAGAAACAAAAGATTTACGGGACGAAATTGAAAATTTAAAAAATAAATTAACTTTAGATAATTTAGAAGATGATCATCGCAGCATTACAGATAGATTGGATGTATTAAATAACGAGCTGGATGATAGATACGAAGATGTACTTGATGAGATATTACCTATTGCCTTTGCGGTTGTAAAAGATACTTGCAGGAGGTTGGTTGGAAAATCGTGGGATGCAGCCGGATATAAAATAAACTGGGATATGATACCGTATGATGTTCAATTAATAGGTGGTATTGTATTACATCAGGGAAAAATAGCGGAAATGGCTACAGGAGAAGGAAAAACACTTGTTGCCACATTGCCAATTTATTTAAATGCCTTAACCGGACGCGGTGTGCATGTTGTAACTGTTAACGACTATTTGGCTAAACGCGATAGTGAATGGATGGGAAAAATTTTCGAATTTCACGGACTTACTATTGGTAATATTCTTAGCTCAATGGATCCCGAACAACGAAAAATAAGTTATAACAGTGATATTACTTATGGAACTAATAACGAATTTGGTTTCGATTATCTACGCGATAATATGGCAGTCAGGTTTGAAGACTGCGTTCAAAGAGTGCACAATTATACAATAGTTGATGAAGTGGATTCCGTATTAATTGATGAGGCAAGAACTCCTTTAATTATTTCAGGCCCGGTTGGGTCACCGGATCATAAATTTTATGAAATGAAACCTAAAGTAGATTTGATATTTAAAAAACAAGCACAATTGGTTTCGTCTATAGTTGCTGAAGCCGAAAGAGGATTAAATGAACCTGGAGGAATAGATGAAGAAAAAGTTGGTATGGCATTATTACGTGCATCCAGGGGTTTTCCAAAAAATAATAAACTGATGAAATTGTTTAGTGAACCATCAAATAAAAGGTTGATGCAAAAAACCGAGATGGAGTATTTACGCGAAAATGCTAAAAGAATGCCTGAAGTTGATGAAGAATTATATTTTGCAATTGATGAAAAAAATCATTCTATTGATTTAACGGAAAAAGGCAGAGAAGAATTAGCCTTTGGTTCTGCAGAGGGGAAAGATTATTTTGTATTACCGGATTTGTCCTTGGCAATAGGAAATATTGATAAAGACAGTTCGATTACCGATGAACAAAAAGCATTAAAAAGGGATGAACTTTATAAAATATACAGCGAAAGAAGTGATAGAATTCATACATTAAATCAATTATTACGCGCTTATACTCTTTTTGAAAAAGATGATGAATATGTTGTAACCGATGATGGAAAAATTGCAATAGTTGATGAATTTACAGGTCGTGTATTACCGGGAAGAAGATATTCGGACGGTTTACACCAGGCAATTGAGGCTAAAGAAAATGTAAAAGTTGAACGAGATACTCAAACTTTAGCAACAATTACACTGCAAAATTATTTCAGGTTATATAAAAAAATTGCGGGTATGACAGGTACTGCCGAAACTGAAGAATCGGAATTTTTTGAAATCTACAAACTTGAAGTTGCGGTTATTCCAACAAATAAGCCTATTAACAGAGATGATGCAGAAGATGCAATATTTAAAACAAAACGTGAAAAATATAACGCTGTTTTAGAAAAAATAAAAGAATTGCGAGAAAAACAACAGCCTATTTTAGTTGGTACAACCAGTGTTGACGTTTCTGAAACAATAAGCAGAATATTAAAACGCCAGGGAATTCCGCACAATGTGTTAAATGCAAAACAACACCAAAGAGAAGCTGAAATTGTAGGATTTGCCGGACAGCCGGGAGCTGTGACAATTGCTACAAACATGGCCGGTAGAGGTACCGATATTAAACTTGGACCGGGTGTTGTAGAAAAAGGCGGTTTATTTATACTTGGTACCGAAAGACATGAATCGCGCCGTATTGACAGGCAGCTGCGTGGTCGTTCAGGAAGACAAGGAGATCCCGGAGAATCGAAATTTTATATATCACTTGAAGATGATTTGATGAGATTATTTGGCAGTGATAGAATTGCCAATATTATGAATAAAATAGGTATTCAAGAGGGTGAAGTTATTGAACACTCTTTAATTACAAAATCTGTTGAACGTGCTCAGAGGAAAGTAGAAGAAAACAACTTTGCAATTCGTAAACGTCTGCTTGAATTTGATAACGTAATGAATCAGCAGAGAGAAGTAATTTATACCAGAAGAAGACAGGCCCTTGAAGGTGAAAGATTAAGAGGTGAAATTTTTAATTATTTACGTGATTATGTAACAAGTGTTATAGAAAAATATTACGATAATGTAGAAATTGAAGCTATTAGGCAAGAGTTAATTCAACATCTATTAATTGATATAAATATTGATCCGGTTACATTTGAAAAGCTTGGCAAAATTGGACTTGTTGAAAAAATAATGGAAGTTGGCACCGATTTTTATACAAGAAAAGAAAACCAGCTTGGTAGTGATTTAGTTGCACGTATTGAACGTTTTGCAGTTTTAAGCGTAATTGATGATAAATGGAAAGAACATTTACGTGAAATGGATGACCTTAAAGAAGGTATAAATTTACGCGCTTATGGTCAAAAAGATCCTTTACTTGAATACAAGGGCGAAGCTTTTACTTTATTTATTGCTTTGTTGGATAGTATCAGGGACGAGGTAGTTTCATTATGCTTTAAGTTTTTTCCTGCCGCACCGGAAGAAACAATGACAAAAAGGACTATTCACAGCTCAAATATCAGGACAATTAAGGAGAGTAGTGACTCCTTAAGTATGAATAGCAGCGAAGGTGGTAATGAAGCTGCAAATAGAGGCAAACGTCAACCTGTTAGAGTTGAAGAAAAAACAGGAAGAAATGAACCATGTCCATGCGGAAGTGGTAAAAAATATAAAAACTGTCATGGAAAAAATGCTTAAATGGGATTTAAATGAAAAAAATTGAAGCAATTATCCGTCCATTTAAAGTTGATGAAGTAAAAGAAGCATTACTTGAAGAAGGAGTGCGAGGATTAACTTTATCGGAAGTTAGGGGCTATGGAAGGCAAAAAGGGCATAAAGAAGTATATAGAGGTAGTGAATATCAAATAGAATTTGTGCCTAAGATTAAAATTGAAGTAATTGTTGATGATGCGATTGTTGAAAAAGTGGTTGAAGCAATTTTAAAAACAGCTAAAACCGGACAAGTTGGCGACGGAAAAATATTTATTTATGACATTGTAGATGTTATTAGAATTCGTACAGAAGAATCAGGTACGGCTGCTTTATAATTATTAATAAAAAAAAAAGTAAAATATGACTTTTAAAACAAAATTATTTGTTGTTATTGTTCTTTCAGGTTTAGTAACCGGATGCGGTATTTGGAGAAATTTTAATACCTATTTTAACCGATACTTTAATACTTCCTTAGCTTTTGAAAATGCTATGGATGAATTAAATAAACAAAAAAAAGTGTTATTTAATTTTAAAGAGGAACCGGTTCCGGCTGCTGCAAAACAACAATTTGAAAAAGTTGTTGAAAAAGCATCAAAAATATTACAATTTGATTTTAATTCTGCTTTTTTTGATGATGCATTACTTCTTATTGGTAAATCGTTTTATTATCTTCAAGAATATTCAAAGGCTTATCGTAAATTTCAGGAACTTGCCGCAATTAATGATAGCGAGTTACTTTTAGAAAATAGACTTTGGATTGGAAAAACCCAATTACAATTAAGATTTTTTGAAGAAGGGCTGAATACGCTTGATGAAGTTAAAAAACAAGCCATTGAAGAAGAAGAAATTGAAATTTATACAGAAGCATATATAAAACAAATTGCTTATTATAAGTACAAAGAGGATTATCTAAAAACGGTTAATTTATGCGAAGACTTATTAAAAAATTCGGATTCGGATGAATTAAATGCAGAGATTACATATGAAATTGGTAAGCTTTATGTTTTATTAAATGATTACGAAAAGGCTATTAATTATTTTGGTATGGTTGTTAATTATGCTCCAACTGCCGAAGTTGAATTTAACAGCCAGCTGGAAGTTGCAAAATTGCAAAAAAGTATGGGTGAAAACGAACTTAGTTTAATTACACTAAAAAGGTTAAGAGAACAAAATAAATATAACAGTTTTTGGGGTGATATTGATTTAGAAATTGGTTTAATAAAATACGAGCAGGGTGATATAGAAGATGCTTTGGATTTATTTACATCAGTTGATACTTTGTATAAGCAAACGGTTTCTGCAGGAATTGCCGGTTTTATGAAAGGTCAAATATTTGAAAAAGACTATAAAAATTATGATACGGCAAAAGTATTTTATGACAAAATGTTATCAAGTCAAGCACCTGTTGATTATAAAGATAAAGCCAAAAAAAAATCGGAAGTATTAAAAAAACTGTTAACTTTACGTGAAAGTGTTTATAAATATAAAAAGCAGCTCAATTATATATTAGATCCAAAGTTATATGCCGAAGATTCGATAAAATATTTTTTATGGAAAAATCGTGATTCTATGACTATTAAACGGGAACACGATTTGGATTCTATTAATAAAACAAAACCTGTTATTGTTCTGCAACCTGTAAAATCGACCATAACAGCAGATTCGTTACAAATTATAATGGCAAAAGTTGAATATGATTACGGTAGTTTATTTCTTGGAGAGTTATCGGAACCTGATTCTGCCTATAAATATTATTATAATATTGTTACTAATTATCCACAGGGAAAACATTCGGGTAAAACATATTTTGCGTTAGGTACATATTTTTCTACTATTGGCAATCAAGAAAAAGCTGATAGTATGTATAGATACGTGTATGATAACTATACAAAAGATCCAATTGTTAATATTGCAGCTCAAAAATTAGGCTTTTCGGAGGTTGATTTTACAACAGATCCGGTTGAAAAATTATATAAGGATGCCGAAAAAAAATATTACCAAAAGGATTATCCAAATGCAATTAACGATTTGAAATTTATTTTCCACAACAACGATAAATCTTATTTTGCATCAAAATCGTTATATACAATTGGTTACATATACGAAAATGATCTTAAAATGTTTGATTCTGCCGCTGTATATTATGATACATTAAATATTAAATATAAAACCTCAGAATTTGCAAGAGCAGTTACTAATAAACTAAGTTTCTTTAAATTGGATGAAAAGCGTAAACAAGCCGTACGCGATTCAATCCAAAAAGTATTGGATGATAGCTTAAGAATTATTCAACTTGAAATACAGAAAAAAATTGATGAACAAAAAATGATGGATAGTCTTAAAAATGCCTCAATTAATCAAAACGGTACTATTAATAATGACAGCCTAAATACTAATTTGGATAAACCAAAAGTTGACAGCTTAAATATTAATCCAGTGCCGATTAAAAATGATAGTCTGGGAACAAAAAATAAATCAATTCAAAATGATAGTTTAAGTATTAATCCTCAAAAGCCAATTTTGGATGAAAAGCCTAATAATCCTGTAAAAGGGGACTCTACAAATTCGGTAATTAAAAAAGAAAATCCATTTTTGAATGAGAATAAACCGAATAATCTTGGGATTGATTCAACAAGAATTAAGAGGTGAGTAAAAACAAAGCTATACAGGCTGTGTGAAAATTGAGGATTTAATAAATTTAAGAAAATATTTATAAGTCCGATCATCTTTTTAACAAAAATTTAACTTGAAAATCCTAAATGAAACGTAAAGAATTGCTTCAATTAATTGAAAACGGAGAAAATCTTACTGTTGAATTTAAACAAAGGTTCTCATCATACGAAAAGATAGCAAAAGAAATTATTGCGTTTGCAAATACAAAAGGGGGTTATATTATATTTGGCGTTGATGATGATAAATCAATTTATGGGCTTGAAAGTGAAAAAAGCGAAACCGAATTAATTACCCAAACCGCCAAAAACTATTGTGAACCTCCAATTGAACCGAATTTTTATTATTTTAATGTAGAAAATAAAGAAATAGTAGTTGCTAAAATTAGTGAATCAAAAAATAAACCGCATAGAATTCAGGATTATAAAAACAAAATTGATTTAAATGATGCACTTGTTTATATAAGGGTTAACGATAAAAGCATTCCTGCCGGTAAAGAAATGATTAAATTATTACAAAACGAAGCACAAAACCTTTCATTAATAAATTATTCCATTGGCACTAACGAAAAAATAGTATTCGATTATTTGCAAAATAATGAATTTATTACCGTAAAAGAACTATGCGGCCGTGCAAACATTTCGCAAAGAAGAGCATCACGTACATTAATAAAACTTGTAAGGGCTAATTTATTATTTATCCATTCAAAAGATAATGGTGAAAATTATTTTACAAATTCCGGACAGTAGATAAATCGTAAATTTTCCTAAGTTCAAAAACCGAAATGCCATAAGCTACGGCAGCATTTAAAGAATGTTTAATACCATACTGGGGTATTTCCAACGAGATGTCGCATAAATCCAATAACTCTTGTTTTACACCTGTTATTTCATTGCCAACAATTAAACAAATTGGAAAATCTGAATATTTTATATTATAATAAGGGGTACTGTTTTCGCTTATTTCTAAAGCACAAATGGTAAAACCTTTAGTTTTCAAATCACTTATTGTCTCAATCGGATTTTCAATATATTCCCAATCAACACTTTCGGTAGAACCCAGTGATGTTTTTAATATTTCTTTATTGGGAGGAGCAGGAGTATAACCGCCAAGCAATAATTTTTCTATCATTGCAGCATCGGAAGTCCTGAATACTGAACCAACATTATAACCGCTCCTAATGCTGTCTAAAAGAACATAAACAGGCAATTTTGTAACTTTGGGTAACGAATCAAGAGTTTCTCTATTTTCGGTAATTTCAATATGTGTTAATTTTCGCATAATTTATTTCGAGTAAAGTTTAAGTCCTATAATTCCAACTATTATTAAAAATATAAATAACAAACGTATTAAATCTTTAGATTCATTAAAAAACAAAATCCCGTAAAAAGCAGTGCCCGCAGCTCCAATACCTGTCCATACTGCATAAGCTGTACCCAACGGTAAGTTTTTAACTCCCATTGATAAAAATACATAGCTTAACACCATACACACTGCGGTAATTATTGATGGAACTAATTTAGTGAAACTTTGGCTATATTTTAAACCTACGGCCCAGGTAATTTCAAAAACAGATGCTATCAAAATATAAATCCAGGGCATGCGTATAATTAGTTAGTTAGATAAATTGTTTAATAATTCTTGGTTCTTAATTTCTTTAGCTGCAAGCTGTCCGCAGGCTGCTGCAATGTCATCACCTTGTGTTTCTCTTATCATTACAGTAATATTTTTATTACGCAATTTATCAGCAAATAAATACATATCTTCTTTGCTTGTTGGTTCCAATTCTGCAGAAATTCCGGTTGGTTCTATATGTTTTATACTGTTAAATGGAATAATATTAATTTTTGAAGGAATATTGCTGCAAATGTTTGCAATTCTTTTAATATCTTCGTTTCTATCGTTAATTCCTTTTAATAAAGTATATTCAAAAGTAATGCGCGATTTTACTTTGGTAGTGTAATATTTTAATGCTTCCAAAACTTGTTCAAGCGGGTATTTATCATTAATAGGCATTATTTTGCTTCTTATATTATTAAACGATGAATGAAGTGATAAGGCAAGTTTAACACGAGGTCCGCAATTTGCCAAATCAATTATTCTTGAGGGAATACCTGCTGTTGAAACAGTAATTCTATTCCTACTAACTCCCAAATTAAGTTCGTTTGTTAAAATATTAAGAGATTTAAGAGTATTATCATAATTTAATAATGGTTCGCCCATGCCCATGTAAACAATATTTGTAATATTATTTTTCCCAAATTCTTTGGCTGCAATCAAATATTGGTCAATAATTTCGGCAGAAGATAAATTCCTTTTATATCCCATAACTCCGGTTGCGCAAAACTTACAATCAAGTGGGCAGCCTACTTGGGTTGATATACAGAGTGTATTTCTATCATTATCCGATATTATAACAGCTTCAATAAACTTGTTATCAAAAGTAACAAATACAATTTTTGTGGTGTTGTTTTCAGTAGATTTATAAATTTTGTGAATATCTAAAGATAATAACGTTGAAGTTTCTTTTAATTTTGCACGCAACTCTTTGGGCAGGTTATTCATTTCATCAAAATCGGTAATTAAGTGATTATATACCCAATTAAAAACCTGCTTTGCGCGAAATTTCGGCTCGCCAATTTCTTTAAAATAATTCTCTAATTCTATTTCAGTTAAACCTTTTAATACTAATTTATTGTTTTTTAGATTCATGTTTACTATTTTTTATTATAAGAACTATAAATTTACTAAACTATTAGCTATTTATAAAGTCAATTTAAAATGATTTATAAACCGAATGGCTAAAAACGAATGTTTAAACTATAAATTAAGCAACATTATTATTATATTATGGTTATTGTTTTAATAAAATAAATTCAATTATAGTATTTATTAATTTCCCAAAAGAATTTATGATTTATCCGATATTTGTAAAACCGAAAAATAACTGCATTTTATTTGTTGAATACTCCAATGGGATTTCGGCTGATATAGATCTGAAATTTTTACTTAAAAATTTTATATATGCAGGTTTGGTTGAAGAAAGTCTATTTAATACAGCTTTTATTGATCAAAAAAGCTTTGATATTTGTTGGGCAAATAACATTTCTATATGTAAAGACATGTTGTATAATCATATTAAGTTGTTAAAACTAGCCGATAATTTAAGAATTGATGTAAATAAAATATGATTAGATATATTTTTCTTTTGTTTTTTGTTGTTACTTCAATGTTTGCTCAAGCCGATTGGGTAAAATGGGATCAAAAATCGGTAGAATATACAAAGGTATTAAATAAAAATATTGAATATAAACCTGAACATACCTCATTTTTTACTTTTTTTACAAATACAGCAAAAAAAGTCTATAAAACCGTATTCTCTAATTTAGATGGTGAAAATTGTCCTTTTACTCCTACTTGTTCAAATTTTTATGTGGAATCGGTTGAAAAAGGAGGAATTATAAAGGGTACATTGATGTTTTTTGATCGGTTTACGAGAGATGCAAATTTATTTAAAAATTTTGACCAATATAAAATTGTAAATGATAATAAATTTTACGATCCGGTTAACAATTATTTATTAAAACCTGAAATAATTGAATTGGATATTAAATAAATTGAGAAGGAAAATATTAAAGTTGAGTAGTTTTAAAAATATTTTGTTTTGTTTTTTTATTGTTTATATAAGTTTAACTTCTGTTTTATTTCCGCAGCAAAAAGAGAAGAATAACGATATTTTTTCACCTTTAAATAGAAAGATCTTTGGCGACTATCTATATTCTCAAAAAGATTATTTACGTGCATTTGACGAATATAAGAGCTATTTAAAAAGTTATTCCAATGATACCGTAATATTTAAAATTGGCAGCTCTTTTATAGAAATGGAACGTTTGAATGAAGCCGAAGACTACTTTAAAACTTTATTTTTGCAATCAAAGTTAAAAGAAGAAGCCGAGCTGCAATATTATTTTGTAAAATTTAAACAAAACGAACCATTACAGTTTAGAGAATTATGTGATTCAAGAGTCTTTTATCCCGAAAAATATTCAAAAAGTATTAACCGATTAAAACAAATTACGTATTTTTTTGATAGGAAATATGTGCCGGATACTTTGGAATTGTTTTATTATTTTAATTTTGATTCGCTTGTTTTAAAAAAAGTTCACAAATTGTATTTTGAGAAATATTATCCCAAATATAAAAGTCCTTTAACAGCAGGTCTGTTGTCTAGTATAATTCCGGGATTAGGTAAAATTTATACAAAAAATTATTCCGATGGTGTTACCGCTTTTTTAGTCAGCGGAGTGTTAGGTTATTTAGCTTACGATAATTTTAGGGCTAAACATAACACACGTGCTTGGATTTTTGCCGGTTTAGGCGGTTTGTTTTATGCAGGTAATATTTATGGTGCGGCTGCTTCGGCAAATATTTATAATGCACAAATTAAAATTAATTTAGATGGCGAAATTAATACATTTTTTAAATCAAATAATTATTTTTTACCTAAATTTATAAATTTATGATAAAAAGAAATTTATTTATTACTCTATTTTTTGTGTTTTTTATTTTCGTTTTACACTTAAAAGCGGAAAATGAAAAACAAAAACAATATGCCGATTCGTTTTTTGACAATCAGTTATATTTTGATGCTATTACAGAATATAAAAGATTAATGTTTTTTGATAAAAGCGAATCTTATTTGTATGTTGGTAATTACAAAATAGGGGAATGTTATAAACAGGGTGCAAAATTAGATGAAGCAATAGAATATTTTGGAAAATCTTTAATTTATGCAAAATCGGATAGCGAATATTTTGCGTCCAAAATACAAATGTTTAGGACAAATTTATTACGTAAAACTTTAGATAGAGCTGAACAGATTTTAACCGAAGTTGAAAATGATTATCGTTTTATTGACAGCACTAACCAAATTAACTATTGGAAAGGCTGGTTGTTTGTTTTTAGTGATAATTGGAAACGTGCCGCGTATTATTTTTCTAAATCAAATTATGCGGGTCAATTAAAAACTTTATGCGAAAATACCGATAAACAGCAATATTCAGTTTTAAAAGCCAAAATATTTTCGTATATTTTGCCGGGAAGCGGACAGTTTTATACCGGTAACTATATTTCCGGTTTATTATCTCTAAGCTGGACGGCTTTATGGGGTTATATAACTTTGGATGCTTTTTTTAGCAATAGGATATTTGATGGTTTTGTGGTTGGTGATTTGCTGTTACTTAGATTTTATAGAGGTAATATTCAAAATGCGGAACGATTTGCTATTGAAAAAAATATTGAAATAACAAATAAAACTTTAATATATTTACATGACAATTTTAAAGGACTTAGACCTTGAGACTTTCGGAAGATGAATTAAGAAAACTAGCGTTAATAGCTATTGATGAATTAGGGGAAAAAGCTTCTCCTGATACAGTAAAAAAAATTGTATCTAACATAATTTCCAATACGGAAAATAATGAAAGAATTGAAGTGCCAGTTAAAGAAAAAGCTAATGGCAGAATGATAGTTACTGCCTTTGGACTTAATAAACCGGGCATTGTGGCTGCAGTAACAAAAGCTTTGGGCGAAAACGATTGTGACATTCAGGATATTACTCAAAAATTAATGAATGAATTTTTTACAATGATTATGATTATTGATATCACAACATCTCCTAAAGATTTTAAAGAAATTCAGGATATTTTGGCCGCTGTTGCCGAAGATCTTAAAATAAAAATATACAGCCAGCATGAAGATATTTTTAGAAACATGCATAGAATTTAATTATTAATAATTATGAGATTTGAATGAATTACGAATTTGAAGAAATTCTTGAAACTATCAAAATGACAGAAATTGAACATTTTGATATACGTACGGTAACAATGGGAATTAGTTTACGTGACTGTTCGGATAGAAATTTGGAAGTAACAAAACAAAATATATACGAAAAAATATTAAAATATGGTTCTAATCATGTAAAATATGCAAAAGAAATTGAATCGCAATATGGAATTTCAATTGCAAATAAAAGAATTTCGGTAACTCCAATTTCAATACCGTTTGATAGATTTAAAGCTGATGATTTTGTTGAAATTGCACTAATTTTAGATAAAGCTGCCGCTGAAATAGGAATTGATTATATTGCCGGTTATTCGGCATTGGTACAAAAAGGAATGACAAACGGTGAAAGAGAATTAATCAAATCAATTCCGATGGCATTATCGGTTACAAAAAGAGTATGTTCAAGTGTTAATGTTGCTTCAACAAAAGCAGGTATTAACATGGATGCAATTTTGCAGATGGCTCAAGTAATAAAAGATACAGCCGAATTGACAAAAGATAATGATTCAATTGGATGTGCTAAACTTGTAGTTTTTTGCAATGCAGCAGAAGATAATCCTTTTGTTGCAGGGGCTTTCCATGGTGTTACAGAACCGGAAGTAGTTTTAAATGTAGGTATAAGCGGCCCCGGTGTTGTTTTGGATGCAATTAAATCTGCCGGCGGCGTTGATTTGCAAAATTTGGCCGAAGTTATTAAAAAAACAATATATAAAATTACACGTGCCGGTGAACTAATGGGACGTGGAGTTGCTAAAAAACATGGTATTCCTTTTGGAATAGTTGATATTTCGTTGGCTCCTACACCTGCAATAGGCGATAGTATTGGTGATATTCTTAAAGCTATGGGTGTGGAAGACGTTGGAGCACCCGGTACAACGGCAGCTCTTGCAATGCTTAATGATTCGGTTAAAAAAGCCGGACTTATGGCAAGTACTTCTGTGGGCGGAATGAGTGGTGCTTTTATTCCGGTTAGCGAAGACCAGGGAATGATTGATGCCGTTACAAGGGGAAATCTTTCACTTGAAAAACTTGAAGCTATGACGGCTGTTTGTTCTGTTGGGCTTGATATGATTGCGGTTCCGGGTGATACGCCCGCAACAGTAATTGCAGGTGTAATTGCCGATGAATGTGCTATCGGTATGATTAATGACAAAACAACCGCAGTTAGAATTATTCCCGCCTATGGTAAAAAAGTTGGTGATTTTGTTGATTATGGCGGTTTGCTAGGTAAAGCACCAATTATGTACGTTAGGGAACTTGATTGTGTTTCGTTTGTAGGAAGAGGAGGAAGAATTCCTGCTCCTTTAAGAAGTTTGACTAATTAGAATGTATATTAAAACGGAGAATAAATGAAAAACAAAGGTTTAATTATTGGCTGCGGTATTGCAGCAGTTATTGGCGTAATTATTTTAAGTTTTGTAGGCTGGGGTGTTGGTGTTTATAATAACTTGGTAACAATGAATGAAACAGTAAACCAAAGTTGGAGCCAGGTTGAAAATCAATATCAACGCAGAACAGATTTAGTACCAAATTTAGTTGCTACAGTTAAAGGTGTGGCCGAATTTGAAAAAGAAACATTTACTGCAGTTACAGAAGCAAGAGCGGGAGCAACTTCAATGAAGTTAACACCTGAAATGTTAAACGATCCTCGAGCTGTTGCGAAATTTCAAGCTATGCAGGATAATTTAAGTTCCGCATTATCGCGTTTGTTGGTTACGGTTGAAAATTATCCGCAATTAAAAGCAAACGAAAACTTCCTGCAGCTTCAAAGTCAGTTGGAAGGAACAGAAAACAGAATATCGGTTGAACGTATGAAATTTAATACGACTGTTCAAGAGTATAATACTACTATTAAAAGATTTCCGGGTAATATAATTGCTTCATTTTCAGGTTTTAAAGAAAAATATTATTTTAAAGCTGCCGAAGGTTCAGATAAAGCACCAAAAGTAAATTTTGATTTTAAATGAAAAGGCTAAAATTATTAAGTTTTCTTTTAATAATTGTTTGTAATCTTTATGCAGGGACTGAAATTCCTGTATTAAAAAGTTATGCAACAGATAATACCGGCACACTTTCGGCTTCGCAGTTATCTTATCTTGAAACCGATTTGCGGACATTTGAAGACAGCACGTCAAATCAGGTGTTGTTTTTGATGGTTAATACTATTGAAGATTATCCATTGGAAATGTACACTTATGATGTTGCTTCACAAAATAAAATTGGTACTAAAAATAATAACGGTGTGTTGATTTGTGTTGTATTAAATGATAAAAAAATGAGAATTGAAGTAGGTTACGGTTTAGAAGGTGTTTTAACCGATGCATTGACCTCGTCAATTATGCGCAATGAAATGCGTCCTTATTTTAAAACAGGTGATTATTTTAAAGGAATAACGGCCTGCATAAACGCCGTAAAATTAGCAGCTAAAGGCGAATATACACGTGTTGATAAAGAAGATACCGGTAAAACAGTAAATTTTAAGTTTTTTGGATATATTATCTTTTTTATCATCTACTTGTTGTTTAATGTTTTTAGAAAAGGCAGAAGAATTGGCGGTGGTATTGTTGGTGGTTTAGGCGGATTTGGCGGCGGTGGTTTTGGAAGCAGCGGCGGCAGTAGCGGCGGTTTTGGTGGATTTAGCGGTGGCGGTGGTAGTTTTGGCGGTGGAGGTTCAAGCGGAAGCTGGTAATAAAGATAAAATTGTTTTTAAATATTTTGAATTAGGTCTATTTTTGTTTAATAATCAAGAGTTTTATTTAGCTCATGAAAGTTTTGAAAAAGCATGGAATATAACCGACAATAAGGATAAATTGTTTTTACAAGGTTTAATTCAAATTTCTGTTGGAAGTTATTTTTGTTTGAACTGTAATTACATTAATGCTGTTAAACAATATAAAAAGGGAATAAACAAACTGGAATTGTTTAGACCTGTTTTTATGAATGTTGATGTTGAAAAATTGCTGTTTTGGATTAATGAATTGCTTTTAGAAATGAATTTTACAAAAAATGATATTATATTAACAAAAAAGATAAAATCAATATGTTTAATTGATTAAAATTAAATAAATAACATTTTAAGGAGAAATATTATGGCTATTAAAATAACTGATGAATGTATAAATTGCGGAGCTTGCGAACCTGAATGCCCAAATACTGCAATTTATGAGGGAGGAAGTGCTTGGAAATATGCAGATAAAACATATGGAGAAGGTGAAGCTGCCCCGTCAGGTGCTGAAGGTTTCTTCTCTGCCGATATTTTTTATATTGTCCCCGATAAATGTACCGAGTGTAAAGGTTTCCACGATGAACCGCAATGCGCCGCTGTTTGTCCGGTTGATTGCTGCGTGCCTGATCCTATACATGTTGAAGATGAAGCAACATTATTAGCTCGGAAAGAAGTATTGGATAATATTGGCAGGTAAAATAAAACAATTATGAATTGTGAATTATGAATTATGAATTATGAATGAAAACAATTTATAATTTTGATCGATTTGCAAAATTAAACCATCCTTTTGGGGTGGTTTTTTTGTTTTAAAATGTTGTTTAGTTATGGAACCGATATTATTACGATGTTTTGCGTTTCTATAAACATATCTCCCGCTATGCGGGATAAAAAGCAAAAAACCGGCTATTTTATTGTAAACGCATAATTAAATAAACGAATAAAAATTTTTTATAAAACAGAATATTTTCAAATTATCGTGCACAATCCCGCATAGCGGGAGGAATGTTTATAGAAAAAATGAACCCCGGGCAAACAAGAGCTGCGTAGCTGCGACACAAAATAAATGTCAGACGAAATATTAAAAAACATATCGCTGCGCTGCAGCTCGGAATTGTTTGTGTGTATTGCGTTTCTATAAACGTGTCTCCCGCTATGCGGGATAACATATACAAAAGAATTATTTATTTGATTTTAAACGCATAATTAAATAAACGAATAAAAAATATTTAGAAAACGGCATAATACCAAATTATAGGGCACAATCCCGCATAGCGGGAGGAATGTTTATTGAATGAATGAACCCCGGGCAAACAAGAGCTGCGTAGCTGCGACACAAAATAAATATTAGACGAAATATTAAAAAACATATCGCTGCGCTATAAACATATCTCCCGCCATGCCGGATTAAATGCAAAAAACCGGCTATTTTAGTGTAAACGTATAATTAATTAAACGAATATAAATTATTTATAAACAGAAAATTGTCAAATTATCGTGCACAATCCCGCATAGAGGGAGGAATGTATATAGCAAAATATAAACCCAAAAATAATAGAGCTACATCGTTGCGAAATCATTCTATTGAAAATATTCAAATCATTTGGTTTTTTGGCAAATTTATTTATATATTTCTGTTTATTCATTTGACTAACTTATTATAATTTACTAATTTCTTTTGTTGAAAATGGAGTTTTGAGCGAGCCTGAAATTTGGGGCAGCTAATAAGAAAGATATTTAATGAGGTGTAGATGAAACAAATAATACCTGTTTTTGTATTATTTTTAATATGTTTTGGTTTTTCTAATAGTTTTGCACAGGATGTAACAGTAACCAACGTAAATTATACTGTTAAACCCGATGTTATTGAAATTACTTATGACCTATCCGGCGATTATAATAAAGAATATGAAATAATTGCATTATTAAAGCGCGAAACAAGACCCGACTTTAAATTTGAATTAAAAACAGTTACGGGTGATATAAGTGAAGGGAAATATGTTGGTACTAACCGAAAAATAATTTGGAACTACAAAAAAGATTTCTCTATTGATCCTAATGTTGATGATTATTATTTTGAAATCAACGCCGAAAAAGTTAGCGGCGGTATCAGCTGGTATTATTATGTGGGGGCTGTAGTTGGCGGAGCTGTTGCGGTTGTTTTAACTGTATTAAAACCTGAAACTACTACTGAAAACCCGCCTGCAACACAAAATGTTACTTTACCACCTACAAGACCTTAAGGAGGTTAAAAATGAGATATTTTATTCTTTTTATGTTATTTACTATTACCATTAATGTAATAGCACAAGATGGAACCGGAAGAAGCCCTAAAGGCAAACTGACAATAATAGATAGTACACCTAACAGACTAAAAGCAGAATTAGAGCATTTTAATGATGAGCTGCTAATAAATATTCCTACTACAAGAATACAAAAAAATAATGCGGTTGCTGTTATTATTGGTAATAAAGATTATGTTTCGGCACCTAAGGTTGATTACGCAATTAACGATGCAAAAGTTATTAAGGAATATGTTATTAAATCGTTGGGTTACAAACCTGAAAATATAATTTATGTTGAAGATGCAAAACAATCCGACCTATATACAATATTTGGGAAAGAGGGATTTTATAAAGGTAAATTATACAGTTTTGTGCAAAAAGGTTTAAGTGAAATATTTATTTATTACAGCGGACACGGTGCCCCCGATATTGAACAAAAAAGCGGTTATTTGGTGCCGGTTGACTGTGACCCGAATACGGTTGTATTAAATGGTTATGCGTTAAATACTTTATATACAAATTTGGATAAAATTGCACTTGAAAAACAATTACCCCATGTAACAATAGTATTGGAATCATGTTTTTCGGGTAACAGCCAAGCAGGTAGTTTATTAAAAAATATAAGCCCAATTTATATTAGTGTTGAAAAACAGGGTTTAACCTATGAACAGAGTACTATTTTTACAAGTTCGCAAAGCGACCAAATAAGCACATGGTACCCCGAAAAACAACATGGTATGTTTACATACTTTTTTGTTAAAGGTTTGCAGGGTAATGCAGACGTAAATGGTGATGGCAAAATTACAGCAAAAGAACTATATGATTACACAAACGATGATGTTTCCGGTATCCCTTATTGGGTTAGCAGAATTAATTTAGGCAGAACACAAAACCCTATGTTGATTGGTAAGGATTATTATATTTTAGAAAAATGATAGATTACTAAGTTAATGTATTTTATATAAATAATTAAGTTATGGTATGTTATGAAGAATTTTTACAAATTTTTATTAATATCATTTTCCATTATATTTCAAACTAATTTTATACAGTCGCAGTGGGTAAAAACAAATTACCCGGATTGGTCTTATGAACTTGAAACTAAGGGTGAGCTTTTATTTACCGAAAGTGGGAATAATATATATTTATCGGTCGACTATGGTGATAATTGGGTGGTAGTTACACAATGTCCGCAGGTTTTTCCTAATAATGTTCTTGCGCTTTTTACCTTTGAAACATATCTTTTTGCTGGGGTCCTTAATACTGGTGTTTATCGCTCTACCAATAATGGTTATAATTGGGTTGACGTTAATAACGGTTTACCTGTAGCAACGATTTCTACGTTTGCAGCTAATGGTTTAACACTGTTTGCCGGTTCTGCCGATAATGGTGTTTATTCATCCTCAAATAACGGCACAAGCTGGGTGCCATGTAGTGAGGGTTTTCAGAATGAAACCATTCAAACAATTTTTGCTTATAATGGAAATATTTGTGCTAGTACAGGTAGTGCAAAAGTTTTTATTTCAACAGATAACAGTGGCAGTTGGGTTCAGTCAAACCTTGGATTGCCAAGTGTGCCGGTTACCTCATTTGCAACAATTGGTAATATTTTATTTGCTGCAACCAGTATGGGCGTATTTAAAACTACAAACAATGGCACAATATGGTTACCTGTTAATAATGGTTTAACGCAGACAAATACTTTTGCACTTAAAAGCATTGGAGCTAATCTTTTTGTTGGTACAATAGGGGGTGGGGTTTATCTTTCAACAAACAATGGTGTTATTTGGCAACCGGTTAATGAAGGCTTTATTGATGGGATTATTTATGATTTTGAAATCCTAAATCAAAATCTTTTTGTATCAGGTTATAATTATGGTGTTTATAAACGACCTTTATCCGAGTTTGTACCTTCAATTACATTGACTTTTCCAAATGGAGGCGAAAATTGGACGGTAGGAACAACTCATAATATAATATGGTCAAGTAAGATTGTTTTGAATGTTAAAATTGAATATACAACTGACAATGGAACAAATTGGAATACAATAATTGAAAGTACACCGGCTAAAACAAATTTTTATAATTGGACGATACCAAATGTTGTATCCACAGCTTGTAAAATTAAAATTAGTGATGCAGATAATCCTTTATTAAGTGACATAAGTGAAAACAGTTTTGAAATAATTGCGATAAACAATGTACCTGTGGTAACAAATGTAGACTTTAATATTCGTGCTGACGGTTCAAAAATTGTTGATATTATTTATGATGTTAATGATGCTGATGGAAACAATATGACCGTAACCGTAACAGCATCATCTGATAGCGGTGTTACATGGGGGTTGCCAATTACAAATATAACAGGTGCTGTGGGGAGCGGCATTACGAGTGGTATAGGCAAAACGATAGTTTGGAATACCGGGGTTGAACACCCGAATTTTTATAGTCCCACGGTTCAAATTAAAATAACAGCGGACGATGGTGTTGTAAATGTTTGTGGTAATTATGCCATTAATTATGCTGGGAAAATATACAATACAATATTAATTGGTGGTCAATGCTGGTTAAAAGAAAACCTTAATGTTGGAACAAGAATTGATGGTAGTATTGATCAGGCTAATAATAGCGCAATTGAAAAGTATTGTTATAATAATATTGAAGCAAATTGTACAACCTATGGCGGATTATATCAATGGAATGAGGCAATGAATTATTCTAGTAGCGGTAATAACGTACGAGGTATTTGTCCAGAAGGTTGGCATATACCAACCTTAACAGAATTTGAAACATTAGAAGCTACAGTGGGCAGCAACAGTAACACATTAAAAGCCATCGGACAAGGTACCGGAACTAACACAAGTGGCTTTACTGCGTTGCTTGCCGGCCATCGCGACAACTATGGTAGCTACATATATTTAGATTACGCCACTTACTTTTGGAGTTCTACGGAGTCCGATGCCCCAAGAGCGTACTATCTACACCTGACTACTGAGAATAGTTATATCTATTTACTCCCTAACTATAAGGAAACTGGCTGTAGTGTTAGGTGCTGCAAGGATTAGTTTATTTGACATTTTCCACGCTTTAAAAGCGGGGCACGATTTTTATAAAAGTTAATATTTGCTTAAAAATAATAAAATAAATATGAAAAATAAAAAGAATTATTTAGTGTGAAATATGAAAAATAAATGTATATTCCTATTTTTATCTATAATATTGTTTTTTAATGGGGTTTTATTTGGTGAACCTGGCCATGGATTATCACTAATTAAACCTCTTTCAAATATTTCAAGGTTAACTCTAAATACGCCAAACGGTGGTGAAAATTGGCGGGTTGGAACGCAACAAAATATTACATGGGTAAGTGAGAACATTGGCAATATTAAGATTGAATACAGCACAAACAATGGTACTGATTGGTTAACTGTAATATCAAGTACTGCCGCAAGTGCGGGTAGTTATAGTTGGGTAGTTCCTAATACATTGTCTGCTGTATGTAAAGTAAAAATAAGCGATGTTAACGATATTACAATAAATGATTTAAGCAATAATTATTTTACAATATATCAGTCTTCCATAACAGTTAATGTCCCAAATGGCGGCGAGATGTGGCGGGTCGCTACAACTCAAAATATAACATGGAATAGTAACAATGTACAAAATATAAAAATAGAATATACAACAAACAACGGAACAAGCTGGAGTACTGTTATTACAAATACACCTGCAACTTCAGGTAGTTATGCTTGGATTGTCCCTAATACTGTTTCAATAAATTGTAAAGTAAAATTAAGTGATGTTGCTGAACTTACTTTAAACGATGTTAGCGAAAATACATTTACAATATATCAGCCTGCTATTACACTTGTTTCACCGGATGGAGGCGAAAGTTGGCGAGTTGGTACAGCTCAAAATATAACATGGCATAGCGAAAATGTACAAAATGTAAAAATAGAATATACAACAAACAATGGAACAAACTGGAGTACTATAATTACAAGCACTCCCGCAAATGTCGGTAGTTATACATGGACGGTTCCAAATACGGTATCAGCCAATTGCAAAGTAAAAATAACAGACGTAATTGAGTCCACATTAAATGATATTAGTCATAATGTGTTTACAATTTTTCAACCATCAATTGCTATAATTTCGCCAAATGGCGGAGAAAATTGGAGAGTTGGGTCACAGCAAAATATTACCTGGACAAGCAACAATATTACAAATGTAAAGATTGAATTTACTACAAATAATGGTACCAATTGGAATATTGTTAGTGAAAGTACTTTGGCAAATGCAGGAAGTTTTACTTGGTTAGTGCCAAATACAGCTTCTGCAAATTGTAAGGTAAAAATAAGTGATGTTTTAGAACCGGCAATGAATGATGAAAGTAATAATTCATTTACAATATATAGTCCTAATATAACCATTATTAGTCCTAATGGCGGCGAAAATTGGCGCGTTGGGACTTCGCAAAATATTACTTGGTCAAGCAGTAATATAAATAACGTAAAAATAGAATACACGACAAATAATGGTACTAATTGGAGTACAGTAATAGCCAGTACACCAGCAAATACAGGAAGTTATGCGTGGTTAATACCAAACATGGTTTCTTCAACTTGCAAAGTTCGGATAAGTGATGTTACTGAACCAACCTTAAATGATGTTAGCAACAATCCATTTACAATTTACCAGCCAAATATTACTATTACCAGTCCTGATGGTGGTGAATTGTGGCGAGTTGGAACAACTCAAAACATCACATGGAGCAGCAGTAATGTAGCTAATATAAAAATAGAGTATTCAACTAATAACGGAACAAACTGGACAACTTTATTAGCAACTACGCCTGCTAATGCCGGTACTTATGCATGGCTAATTCCTAATACAATTACAAATGCTGCAAAGGTCAGGGTTAGTGATGTATTGGAACCAACTATGATGGATGAAAGTAATAGTGTTTTTACTATTTATCAACCGACTATTGCTTTAACAAGTCCGAATGGTGGAGAAAACTGGAGTGCGGGATCGCAACAAAATATTACATGGAATAGCAATAATATAACAAACATAAAAATAGAATATACCACAAACAGCGGTACTGATTGGTTAACTGTAATAGCAAATACTGCCGCAAGTGCCGGCAGTTATAATTGGGTAGTTCCTAATACATTGTCTGCTTTATGTAAAGTAAAAATAAGTGATATTTTAGAACCGGCCATGAATGATGAAAGCAATGGAACATTTGCAATATATCAGGCTGTCCTCTCGGTATTAAGTCCAAACGGTGGTGAAAATTGGCGAGTTGGGACTTCAAAAAACATAACATGGTCAAGTAGTAATATTACTAATGTAAAAATAGAATACACGACAAATAACGGCACCAATTGGAGTACGGTTATTGCAACTACTCCTGCAAGTTCCGGTAGTTATACGTGGGCAATTCCAAATAATCCATCGCAAAATTGTAAAGTTAGAATTAGTGACGCATTAAATACCACAATAAATGATGTAAGTAACAATACTTTTGTTATTTATCAACCATTAGTTGTAATAACAACACCTAATGGAGGTGAAAACTGGCGGGTTGGAACAAATCAAAACATTACATGGACTAGTAATAATGTTGCTAATGTAAAAATTGAGTATTCTATAAATAACGGTACAAATTGGAGTATAATTGCTACAAGCACACCTGCAAATGTTGGTAGTTATACATGGCAAATTCCAAATACCGTTTCAACAAATTGTAAAGTGAAAATAAGTGATGTAATAGAACCGGAAATAAAAGATGAAAGTAATGGTTTGTTTGCAATATTTAGTGTCAGAATAACTATCATTTCACCAAATGGTGGTGAAAATTGGCGTGTTGGAACTAACCAATATATTACATGGACAAGCAGCAACATAAACAATGTAAAGATTGAATATACAACTAATGACGGCACGGATTGGAATACACTATTATCAAGTATTGCCTCTACAGGATTATATAATTGGTTTGTTCCAAATGTAATATCAGCAAATTGTAAAATAAAAATAAGTGATGTATTAGAACCGAATTTAAATGATACTAGCGATGAAGTATTTTCCATATATAATCCAGTATTAACAGTCTTTACACCAAATGGTGGAGAAAATTGGCAGACAGGTACAACCCAAAGTATAACATGGAATTCAGCAAATTTAACAAGTGTTAAAATAGAATATACCACTAATAATGGTATTAACTGGTTAGTAATTGCTGATAGTGTTGCTGCAAATTCTTCTGCTTACAGTTGGATAATTCCAAATACGATCTCGACAAATTGTAAAGTTAGAATAAGTGATAAAAACGATGAATCTTTTAAAGATGAAAGTGATGCTGTATTTACAATATATACAGTTGGTATTACAATTATAACCCCAAATGGTGGTGAAAATTGGCGTTTTGGAACACAACATAATATTACATGGATTAGTAGCAATATAACAAATGTAAAATTAGAATATTCAACTACCGGTGGTACTGATTGGTTTATAATAACCGAAAGCATTTCAGCATCGCTTTGTAGTTATTCATGGATGATTCCGAATAATATTATTTCAGAAGATTGTTTGGTGAGAATAAGTAACGTGGCTAATTTGGCCATCTATGATGATAGTGACAATAAATTTACAATTTATGATGCGGGATTTACATTAATAACCCCAAATGGTGGTGAATATTGGAGTGTTGCAAGCAAACGAACTATACGTTGGACAAGTGCAAATGTTGAAAAAATATTAATTGAATATACAACTAATAATGGCATAAATTGGTTGGAAGTAATAACAAATATTCCAGCTAATACAGGCACTTACGTATGGACAATTCCTAATACTGTTGCAACAAATTGTAAAATACGTATAAGTTCCACTTCAGATTTAACTTTGAATGATGTTAGTAATTCAGTGTTTTCAATTTATAATCCAACTCTTGCACTTACAAGTCCAAATGGTGGCGAGGTTTGGCGAGTGGGTTCACAACATAATATAACTTGGACAAGTAGTAGTATCAGTAATGTTAAAATTGAATATAAAACTATAGGTAGTACAAATTGGATACCTATTGCTAATAGTACTGTTGCAACTACCGGTTCTTTTCTGTGGACAATACCAAACATTGCGCCAATTACTTGTAGCATAAAAATAAGTAACGTGTTAGATTCTGTATTTTTTGATGAGAGTGATGGTATATTTAGCATAATTAGTCAATCTTTAACTGTAACAAACCCTATTGAAGGTGATAGTTTGCGAGTAGGGAAAAATTATGAAATTAAGTGGATAAGTATTGATGTTGATAATATAAAAATAGAATATTCAACTGATGCTGGGAGTACATGGTTGATTATAACAAACGTTACTGCACTAACAGGCAGTTACATTTGGTTAGTCCCAAATACAACATCATCAAATTGTAAAATTAAACTTAGTTATATTACAGATCCTACTCTGTATTCGATAAGTGGTAAATTCTCAATTTCACCTACCATAATTGCCATTAACAACCCAAACGGTGGTGAAATATTGCGAACTGGTACACATGAAGATATAAAATGGACATGTTCATATCAAACTAATGTTAAAATAGATTATACTACTAATAATGGAACAGACTGGACAAATATTGTTGAAAGTATTTCTTCAACATTAGGGCAATATAGCTGGCTTATTCCTAATACTATTTCTAGTTATTGCAAGATAAGAATATACGATATTTCTGATTCACAAGTTGTTGATGAAAGCGATAATGTTTTTAGTATTTGTCAACCATCAATACAACTTACAAGTCCAAATGGTGGAGAATATTGGAGAGCTGGTACTAATCACAATGTTACTTGGGCAAGTTCTTATATATCAAAAGTAAAAATTGAGTATTCTGTAGATAATGGTGTTGTTTGGGCGCAAATAATTGATAATATTGATGGAAGCTTAGGTACTTACAATTGGACAATACCGGATACAACTTCAGTAAATTGTAAAATAAGAATAAGTGACATCGATTATCCTTCATTATTTGATGTAAGTGATGATAATTTTTCATTATATGATCCTAATTTAGTTCTTACGTCACCCAATGGGGGTGAAAATTGGCGGGCAGGAACAACAAAAAATATTACTTGGTCAGCTAGTAATATTGATAGCCTAAAATTAGAATATTCAACAGATAATGGAGTTGTATGGAATTTAATATTGGAAAGTAATGCGGCTAATACCAATAATTACGACTGGGTATTACCAAACATAATTTCAACAGATTGTAAAATTAGATTAAGTAATGTATTAGATTCTACAGTCTTTGATGAAAGTGATAATGTCTTTTCAATATATCAGCCGGCCATATCAATAACAGTTCCAAATGGATGGCAAAATTGGCGTGCCGGAACCCAGCAAAATATAACTTGGACAAGTAATAATATTGAAAATGTAAAAATTGACCTAAGTACAAATGATGGGGTTGATTGGAGCAATATTTCAAATAGCACTCCGGCCGTAAATGGCACTTTTTCATTTATTGTTCCAAATTACCCGAGTGTTAATTGCAGGGTTAGAATAAGTGATGTTAACGAACCGGAAATAAATGCTGTTAGTGCCAATTCTTTTACAATATTTAATCCGCAAATAATAATTGTAAACCCTAATGGCGGTGAAAAAATAAAAGCAGGCACCCAAAATAATATAAATTGGACTAGTAATAACATTGAAAATGTAAAAATTGAATATTCAACAAATGGCGGTTCCGATTGGGTTGATATAATTACAAGTATTTCGGCATCAACTGGTGCTTATAATTGGTTAGTGCCTAATATCTATAGTGTCAATTGTAAAATACGAATTAGTGATATTCTTGAACCTTTAATAAAAGATGAAAGTAACAATGTTTTTACAATATTTAATCAGGAGTTAACCTTAACCAATCCTATTGGTGGTAACAATTTTAGGGCTGGCAAACAAGAGACAATTACATGGTCAAGTCTTAATGTTTCTAATGTAAAAGTTGAATATACAACTAATGGTGGGGTGGATTGGACAGCTATAATTGCAAGTACAGCGGCAAATACCGGAAGTTACACATGGACTGTGCCAATTGTATCATCTACGGATTGTAAGGTTAAGATTAGTGATGTTGATAACATTTCAATTAATGATGTGAGTGAAGCTGTTTTTACAATATATACTCCTACTATTACAATAACAAGTACTTTTGATGATGCAGAATATTCAGTTGGCTCAATTAAATCAATTACTTGGACGTGTGAAAATGTTGAAAATATTAAAATTGAATATAGCACAAATAACGGCACAGATTGGTTATTGATTGAATCAAGTGTAGCATCAAATACAGGTAGTTATGCTTGGACTATACCAAACACAACTTCAGTAACTTGTAAAGTGCGCCTTAGCGATGTAACTGATAATACGCTTAATTCGCAAAGTACAAATACTTTTACAATATTTGCTTATCCGGCAACTATACCTGTTGTTAGAACAGTATCTTTTGGTGATGTTTATTCGCCAAGCAGTTGCAAGATAATTGGTTTACCGGGTAATAACGACATACCGGTAAACGAAACAGTTACCGGAACAGTTAAAACTGATTGGAATGTTTATTACGATAATGGAAACACTTCTAATTATTATGTTGAATATGACGGAACTGATGTTTTTAACTTTAGACCGGGAAGAGCTTTTTGGATAATAAGCAAAAACGGAATGAATATTTCAACAAATAAAAATACGGTTACTGTAGATAATAATAACTATTACGCTATTAGTCTTCATTCGGGCTGGAATTTAATTTCAAATCCGTTTGAAAAAGATGTGAATTGGAATAAAATTATTCAAATAAACGGTATTACATTAAATCCTTTATTGTATAGTTGGAATAGTGCTTGGAATAGTGCAGCAAGTGTAATTAGTCCTTATGAAGGATATTATTTTTATAATGCGCATAATAAAACAAATTTAAAAATACCATACAGCCCTTCAGGTGCGGGTAGTGTTCAACTTGCAAAAATGAATAAGTTAAATGAAAATACTTTTATTTGTTTAGAATTAATTAAGGAAAACGTTTCAATTAATAAAATATATACTGCAATAAATGACTCGGCCAGTTTAGATTTTGATATAAACGATTATTATGCTGCTCCGGGAAATTTTGAAGATATAAGCTTAAAAATATATAACAATAATTTAAGCAGCGGTTATAAATATTTGTTTACAGATACTCGTCCGCTAATTGATGAAGGACAGATGTTTGATTTGCAGACTAAAAATAATACCGGAAGTGTATTGGAATTAGTATGGAATAAGATACCCGAAACATATAAAGATTATGAGACTTATTTGGTTGATAGAAGAATTAATAAGTTTTATGACTTAAAAACACTAAATAAAATTGATTTACCTGCGTATTATAAAGAAAACAATTTTAGTTTATTAATTGGTACAGAAAACTATATTAACGACATTAAACAAAGTTTATTACCAAGCGAATATATATTATATCAAAATTATCCAAATCCGTTTAATGCGGGTACTGTAATTAGATATAGTTTGCCTTATGAAAGTGAAATAAATATTACATTATATAATATTGTTGGCGAGGTTGTAAAAGTAATAACCAACACAAAACAGGAAGCCGGTTATTATGAACAGCAACTACAAATGAACAATTTTGCAAGTGGAGTTTATTTTTACAGTATAAATGCAAAATCTATTGACGGGAAACATAATTTTAATACAACAAAAAAGATGGTGCTGTTAAAGTAATTATGAATGGTGAATTATTAATTATGAATTAAACAAAGTAATTATTGTTTGTTTTTGATTAGCCAAGCCCTAAAGAGAATGTGGGAAATAATAGGTTCAAAGGTGGCACGGCTCTGCCGTGCTGGGCGTTGGTGGTGTTGCAGTTGGTTACAAACATGCACCTGCTCTGCAGGTGAAATAAATACAAAATTTTGTTTTGTATGTTCTTATAAAATCTTTTATTAATACAGTAAAAGATTAATGATGTTTTTTATTAGCCCGGCAATTATGGATGAGAATAAAATAAAAACCACACAAGCCATCAATCAATAAATTGAATCTGACAAAATGTTTATAAAAAAAATTCATAATTCATAATTTATAATTTATAATTTATAATTCATAATTCATAATTCATAATTCATAATTCATAATTCATAATTCATAATTCATAATTCATAATTAATAATTCATAATTCATAATTCATAATTCATAATTCATAATTCATAATTCATAATTCATAATTAGCTATTTCTTGGGGATAAAGATGTCTAAATATTTATTTATAACAATTCTATTTGTTAACTGTTTAACTTTTGCACAGGACGGTACATGGACCAAAGCCGAAGGAAGTTGTTTGGCTGTAAATGTAAGTCCCGAACAGGCAAAAAGCATAGCATTGGAAAACGCAAGATTTGAGGCTATAAAAAATGTTGTAGGGCTTAAATTAAGTGAAGAAGTATTTAGAAGTGTAGAAGAAAATATCTCCGGTAATAATGCAAATGAATTTAATGATATATTTAAAAAATTTACACGTACATCAACTTACGGTAAAATAGTTGAAGAAAAATATACCTTTGAAACCAGTATGGAAAATAATTATCCTTTATATATTGCAAAAATTGATGCAAGGGTAGTTGAAGAGAAAGGAAATATTGATCCAAATTTTAAGGCCGAAATAATATTAAATAAAACAAAATATATTGATAGAGGCAATTTAAAAATTAATGATAAGCTTGATTATTCAATTCATGTTAGTGAAAACGCATATTTATATTTGTTTAATATTATGTCAAACGATTCAGTTCAATTAGTTTTACCAAACCAAGCTATTGAGAATACCTATTATTCAACAGAATTAAAACAGCAAAAGTTTGAGAGCAAGATACTATCATTAGGTATGAGTTTTACCGTTGGATTGCCCGCAAATAGGAACAGCGCAATTGAAGGATTAATGATAATTGCATTAAAAGATAAACACGATTTTAAATCATCGGTATTCTCTACTGATGGAAATAATGTAATTCCGACATATAAATCGGCTTTAAGCGAAATTATGGAATGGTTAGTTGCAATTCCGCTTGATAGACGTACTGAGGCATTTGCCAGTTATGAAATTGTAAAAGGGCGTTAATTGATTGTTGAATTGTCTGCAAAAAAACATGTCATTACAATATAAACATATTTCCCGCTATGCGGGATAAAATACAAAAGAATTATTTATTTGATTTTAAACGCATAATTAAATAAACGAATAAAAATTTTTTGTAAAACGGAATATTTTCATATTATCGGATTCAATCCCGCATAGCGGGAGGAATGTTTATAGAATGAATGAACCCCGAGCAAACAAGAGCTGCGTAGCTGAGAAATAAAATAACGGGATATGTTTTGATTTTGGTTTTGTTTTGTGTTTCTATAAACATGTCTACTTCATTGCAAGATGGAAAAACGTTATAGAAATATATTTTTGATGTTTTTGTGTTTGTTTAGGCTTGGGTATAAAAATACAATGTTGTAACTCTTATCTAAAAATGGGAATAATATTAGATAAAAAAAGAATATTTAAAAATGTTACTTTTTTTTGGTATATTTCTTAATAAATATTTTTGTTGTATTACAGAGGTTTATGTGAAAACACAAAGGTTGGCATTTATTATTTTACTTCTTTCAGTTTCTAAAATGTATGCTCAATTTGATGAAGCTCCGTTTAGGATGTTTGGTTATTTTCAAATTTCTTTTATGCAGCAATTGATTAAAGATGAATCGGATAAAAAATCGTTTGATATGCAGCAGTTTAATTTATTTTTACAGCGCGATTTAACTGAAAACTGGTCGACTTTTATAAATTTTGAATATTTAAATAATTTTTCTTCGGGTAAATCGTGGGGTGATTTTAGTTTAAATGAAGTTTGGGTAAAGTATTATTTAAGCAAAAGATTTAATCTTAAATTAGGCCTTCAAATTCCTCCTTTTAATAATCTTAACGAAATAAGTAATAAAACGCCGTTATTACCCTACATTATTAGACCTTTAGCCTATGAAACATCGTTTAATGAATTTTTAAACTTAGAGGATTTTACACCACAAAGAGCATTTGCACAAATATATGGCTTTATTCCTATTGAAGACACAAAATTAGATTATGCGTTTTATGTAGGAAATAGTCCAAATATTAGTACAAAGGAAACATCAACAGGACAAAGTGGGGTAGATACTACAAATTTATTTTTAGTTGGCGGAAGAATTGGTTTAAGATATGAAGATATTAAAATTGGTTTTTCGGCTTCTTATGATGAAATAACAAAATTTAATCAGCTTAAAACGTATTTTGGATTACCGGAATACGATTTTAATAATATACCACGTTTTCGAATTGGTCATGATATTTTATTGGATTTTAAAAAAGTCAGCTTCCAAGCCGAGTATATAAAAGTTTTATATAATACAAATAATCTGTTAGATTTAGATAAACAATTTTTTTATGTTACAATGGGTTATAGGATAACGGATGATTTATTAGCTTATTTTAGTTTATATTCACTTCAAGAGCATTTTAATGTAAATATTCCAAATTTTGCGCATTTGAATACGGAAGTATCGGTAACAACACCAAATGTCGGTTTGGCATATGATATAAATGACAGGATAAAAATTAAGGGGCAGTTTGCACGCGTGGATATTGATGTTACAAATTATCCTGAACATGAAAGCTTAATATTTTATTATGCTGCAGCAATTTCGGTATTTTTTTAATAATAAGAGAATAGTATGAAAAAATATTTTTTACTTTTCTTCTTAATGTTTTTTTTATCAAAAGGATTAGATGCTCAGGTTGCTGTAATAGCCAATAAAAGTGTACCTGTGGATAGAATTACAAAATCTCAGTTATTGGATTATTATTCGGGCGATATTAAATATTGGCCAAACTCCAAACCTATTATAGTATTTGACCTAAAGCCTAAGTTGGAAGTTAAAGATTTGTTTTATGAATACATTGCAAAAAATACAGCACGTATGAAATCAATTTGGATGAAACGGATGCTTTCGGGTGATGGTGATCCGCCGGAATCGGTAAATTCGGAAGAGGAGATGTGTAACAAAGTTGAAAATACTCCGGGCTCCATCGGTTTTATTAGTTTGAATAAAATTAAAGGAAATGTTAAAACTATAGCAATTATTAAATAATATTGATGAGAATATGATTTTTTTTAAGGATTTGAAATTTGGTGTTAAACAGGGGCTATCGTTTGGAATAATATTTTTTGTTTTAGCCGGTATAAATGCTATTTCGGTTTATAATTTAGGCTCGTTAAATAAAGAAATTGAAGAAATATCCAATAACTGGCTTGAACGGGCAGTTACATTATCAGATCTTAATCTAAACACTTCACAATTACGTTCATTTCAGCTTGAACACGCATATACATTTGATCAAAGCAAAAAACGCTTACAGGAAGAAGAAATGATTGCATTAATTGATCAAATTAATGATAACATTGACAAATATGAAAAATTAAAAAAGAAATATAAAAAGAAGGATGTATATTCAAATAAAGAAGAAAGATTATATGATGGATTTATTAATAATTGGGAAATATATGTTGATTTTAGCTTTAATGTAATAAAACTATCGCGTGAAAATAATAAAAATGCAGCAATGGAATTATTGCTGGGTAAAGCAAAAGCAATTTATACTACATGTGGCGATGATTTGGTTTCGTTGGTCAGCTTAAGCAAACTGGATGCATTTAAAGCTACAAAACGAGCTGAAAAAACTTTTGTGGCTACTAAAAATTTGTCAAGATTTATGGTTTTAGTTGCAATAGGATTATCAATATTTTTAATATTTGTGCTGGTAAGACTTATCACAATACCTATTAAGCAGTTAGACCGGGCTGCGGCCGCTGTTACAAAAGGTAATTTGGATATTTGGCTTGATATTAATAGTAAAGACGAAATTGGGCGTTTGGCAAAAACATTTTTACAGATGGCTGATTCTATTAAACAGTTTAAAACAAGAACAGAGGATCAAGCAACAAAATTAATTAATCAGCAAAAAGAATTACAGGAAACAAATCTTTTGTTACAACAAAAATCCGAATTTTTAGAAAATCAAACAAAGGTAATTGAGCAAAAAAATACGGACTTGGAAAAAGCTTTAGAAAACTTAAAATACACACAAAATAAATTAATTCAATCCGAAAAATTAGCTTCATTGGGGCAGCTTACTGCCGGAATAGCGCATGAAATTAATAATCCAATAAATTTTGTAATGTCTAATATATCCCCCTTAAGAAGAGATATACATGATATCTTGCAGCTTTTATTGAAATATGAAGAAATAATTAAGTTAAATGATTACGAAAAACATATGGATATAATTTATTCATACAAAAAAGATATTGATTTTGACTTTTTGTTAAATGAAATTGAAAATTTACTAAATGGCATGGATGATGGGGCAAAAAGGACTGCTGATATTGTTAAAGGTTTAAGAAATTTTTCGCGCATTGATAGCGGTGAAATGGTTATGGCTGATATTAATAGCGGTTTGGAATCTACTTTAATTATGTTAAAAAATGTTCTTAAAAATAAAATTGAAGTTGTTTTAAATTTAGGTAATATTCCAACAGTTTTATGTTATCCGGGAAGATTAAACCAAGTATTTCTAAATATTTTAACCAATGCAAAAGATTCTATTATTGATAAAGGAAAAATATTTATTAAAACTTGGAACGATGAAAAATATGTTTATATTTCAATAAAAGATTCCGGAATTGGAATTGATGAATCGGTAAAAGAAAGAATATTTGAACCTTTTTATACTACAAAAGAAGTAGGGAAAGGCACCGGATTAGGCCTTTCCATTACATATGGTATAATTACTAACCATAATGGCAAAATTGATGTTTTTAGCAAAGTTGGAGAAGGAAGTGAATTTGTAATTTCAATTCCTAACAAAACATGATAATTAATCTACAATAAATAATTTGGCACCAATGGTAGTACTCGATTTATGAGCTTCCGAATTATCTGCTACTTGATAAGTTTGACCGGGTTTAAGAATAAAAGTACGTCCGTCTTTTAACTCAGTATGAAGTTCTCCTTCTAAACATAAAATAATATGTCCTTTTAAGCACCAGTGATCGGCTAGATAACCGGGTGAATATTCTACCATCCTAACACGGATATTATCAAAATTTTGTGTTCTCCAGTAAGCCATTCCTGTTTCACCTTTGTGTTCGGTTGGTGTAATGGTACTCCAATCTGTTGTTATAAATGGGATGTTTGATAGTAACATGGCTATTCTTCAATTAGTGATTTTATATATTTAATTAATTCTTGTAATTCAGGTGTTTTATTATAAATTTTAACAAAATCTAATTTTAATAAAAATCCTTCTACTTTACTACCTTTTTGGTAATGTTTACCGTATTTGTGGAATAAAGTTGATAAGTCAGTATTATTTTTTGATTCTACATTTAAATAGTTTTTGGTATTCCTTTCTTTTGATGGAGTTTTTAAGTGTTTATAGATATTATCAATATCATGAAACAACCAGCTTTCTAAATCTTGAGTAGCGATCGTCTCTTTTATTTCTTTAATTCTTGAATTTTTGCCTTTGACAAATTCTTTTTTTAACAAATTTAAATTTACACATGATTTTTTACTTTTTATTCCCTCTCTATCATGAGCAATAATTACTGTAATTTTAGGACTTTTCGACTTTGCCAAATACTCATAAGTTCTATTTTTCACTTTTTCATTAATTGACCAGATACCTTTAAGATCAATTTTATTGATTTTAATTTTTCGATCTATCTGGTAATTATCAAATAAAATATCATAAAACTCTCTTTCAGTTTCGCCTTCAAATAAAAACAAAATAGAATTTGGATTATCCATAAAAATTATTCAAACTCCTCTTCATTTTTATCAGCAAAAAATACAAAATCACTAAAAGCAGAAAAACTGTTTTTTAATCTTCTCGAAATTTCTTTGGGATTTGGAATATTTGTAATATTACTTAATCCGTTTTCCTGTAATTCTGCAATAATTACATCATTAGGATTGCTTGTATTTAATAAAGTTAATGAATGAGTTACAATAATGAATTGTTTTTCATTTATAAAGCTTTTTATGAAATTAATTAAATCAACTAATGCTTTAGGGTGTAATGAATTTTCCGGTTCCTCAATCAGAAATATTGAATGTTCAGAAGTAAGTATTTTTGTTATTAAAGAAATAAGTAATATAGAACCATCAGAGAGTCCGGAAAAAAGTTTTTGATGATTAAATTGAGTTATAACAATAAAAAAATTATTTGAATTTTCAATTATTTCGTTGCGTTCCATTATCTGTAAATCAGAAATATTTAACATTTTATTTAAGATACTTTTTAATATTTCAAATTTTGGAGTATTTTCAATTTTTTTTATTTCCTTTATAAAATCATATGAAGTAATTCGTCCATAAAAGTCCTTCCTTTCTTTTATATCAATACTATTTAATCCTATATTAGAGAAATAGTAAATTTGAGATTTTATTATATAATCCAAAACAGACAACTCTGCGTAATATGGATTTGATTTTGGGGGTAATGGATTTAAAATTCGTACCACGCTAACATGTTTTTGACCTGAATCCATAAAACTATTATTTGCAAAATTACCTCCATAAGTTATTTTGTCCTTAATTTTTAAAAAAATAGTACTTGCTTTCCCCGGTTTATTAAAAGATTTAACAGAAAAAGATTCTTTGATTATTTCTGAAGTAAAATCGTATCCGTCTTTCTCTTCCCATTGAATCCTAATGACGTAATTATACAATAATTTTTTTTGGTTATCAGAGAATTTAAGTTCTATCTCAAGGACATCCTTTTTATAAAAATAATAAGGTTTTATATATCCTACAATTGGTATTTCTTGTTCAAATGAATTTTTAACAATATCAATAGAATCATTAATAATAAAATTAAGAAATCTGAAAACCATTAAAAGGTTTGATTTACCCGAATTATTTGAACCGACAATTAAATTATACTTGTCAAACTTAATTGTTGCATTTTCTATGTTTTTAAAGTTTTTTACTTTTATTTCGTCAATCTTTATCATATAACTACCTTTTATGCACCTATTAATATAAAAATACCAAAAAATATGGCAAAAACAAGCTAAATACCCCATAAAAATAGGGTAAATGAAAAATATGTAAATAATGTTTAAATGTCAAATAGTATAATTATTATAATAAAAAGAAAATAATAATTTGATATTATTTTAATATTTCCAAAAGCCTTGGATTATAAAAAACAGAGATATTTTTTATCTTAAAATTTTCAATTAAACCCAACTTTAGAAGTTGATTAAAGTATTTTGAAGCAGTATTTCTTGTAATATTAAGACTTAAACAAATTGTTTTTATATTATAAAATGGTCTTGAAAATAAATAATGGTTTAATGAATTTGATATTAGTTTTAACTCGGAGTTTTGCAAAATATTAAAATATTCATCCATTAAAATACGGATTGTATTCATTGATTCTAATGTTATTTTTGCTTGTTCTTCAACGGTACTCAAAATGAATAAAGTCCAGTCTTTCCAATTATTATTTGTGGTAACATCACGCAATAATCTATAATAATCGGTTCGATTTTTATATATATAGCCACTTAAATAAAGAATTGGAAATTGTAACCTTACTACCAAAATTAGATATAAAACCATTAATATTCTTCCTGTTCGTCCATTGCCATCATAAAAAGGATGAATAGATTCAAATTGATAATGTATAACAGCAAGTTTAATTAAGGGATCAAGATTATCATCTAAATGATTAATATATTTTTCCAGATTAGATAAAAGATTACGAATATTTTCTTCTCCAATGGGTGGGGTAAAAATAATTTCATTTGTAAGTGTGTTTTTAATTTTCGTTCCCGGTATTTTTCTAATACCATGTTTTTCCGGTTCTAAGATAGATTGAATCTCAAGTATGTTGTTGGTACTAATAAAACCCAAAAGTTTGATATTATTATACCCATGCAATAAAGCTTCTTTATAACATATTGTTTCTTTTTGTGCTTTAGAAATTTTACCATATTCCAATAAGGATGCTTGAAAAACTTCTTCAACAGTTGTATTTATGTTTTCAATTTCTGAACTTGCAACCGCCTCTCGAACTGATAAAGGTTCAATAAACATATCTGCATTAGGGATTGAGACAGAAATGTTGTCTAACTTTGATAAAGCCAAATTTGCCGTATTTAATTTTTTTAGTATTTCTATATCATCAAAATTAAATTTAGGTGGTAATAATGGTAATTCGTTATAAGGTAGAGCAGGATTAAAATTCATCTTGTACTCAAGTTTTTATATCATAATTTACTAAAGTTTGTGCACATATAAAATAGTATGCACAAAAAAGTTAAAAATTTGTGCATACATCTAAAGTAATGCACAATATTAATAAAAATTAGTGCAAACTTATACAGTTTAAAAATCAGCGGTTATCTGTAAAATCAGTGTTTTCAGCGTTCAAAAAAAAACATAGAACACAGATTACGCAGATTGGGCAGATTTATACAGATTAAAAATCAGCGGTTATCTGTTAAATCAGTGTTTTCAGCATTCCAATAAAATCATAGAACACAGATTACGCAGATTGGGCAGATTTACACGAATAAAAATCAGCGGTTATCTGTAAAATCAGTGTTTTCAGCGTTCAAAAAAAAACATAGAACACAGATTACGCAGATTGAGCAGATTTACACAGATAAAATAAACTTTGGAATATGAAACTTTTTTAATTATATTTCGTCATAATAACAAAAAGCAACTAATATTAATAAAAGGTAATTAATATGAATGAAGCAGTTAATAATTTAATGCATTTTGGATTTACAAAACTTGAAGCGGAAATATATTTAGCATTGCTTGAAGAAGAAACTTCAACAGGTTACAGGTTGGCACAAATATTAAATAAGCCTATACCTAATGTTTATAAAGCATTAAATACTTTAAAAAACAAAAAAGCAATTATTTGCGACGATAGTATTAAAACACAGTTATATGCTGCAATACCCATTAAGGAATTATTAATTGATAAAAAAAATGAATTTATTAGTATAAGCAATACTTTGGAAGAACAGCTAAAACAATACGAAAATAAAAAAAACGATGACGGAATTCATAGGTTAACAAAATATGATGATGTAATTAACCGTGCAAAAAAAATGATTGAAGAAGCTGATGAAATATTATTGATTGATATTTGGCCAAAAATATTGGAAATGTTAAAAAATGAAATTGTTGCAGCCGGAAAAAGGGGAGTAACCGTAATTGTTAAAACCTACATACCAACGGAATTACAAAATTGCGAAGTAACATACTGCAGTGCCGATAATTTATTAATAGACAAGTTTAAAGGTCAATGGCTTAATGTAGTAACTGCAAAAGAATATTTGGTTTCGTTTGTGGATATGGATAAACAAAGCTCTAATGAGGCGTTTTGGAGTAAAAATATATTTTTATCTTTACTAATGTACAATGGTTTTAGTCAGGAGTTTATATTAACAGGAATTAGAAGAAAATTGGAAGAAAATAAATCGATTGAAGAGTTGATGGAAATTTTTAAAAATTATGAAACATTAAGAGCAAGTAATTCAAAGGTTTTTAAAATGTTTATGGATAGACTTAACAAATAAAAAATAAATAATTAAAGGAATTTAACTATGAATATTTACAAAAAAATTAGCTGGTGTTTATTGATTTTAATAATTTTTATTGCCAAAAATTACGCGCAGGAGCAAAATGAAAATCCTTATACAATAATTAACAAATATTTTAATGCTATTGGCAGTATTGAAAAAGTAAAAGCAGAAAAAACGTCTTACTTTGACGCAAAAGTGCTATTTGGAGGAATGGAAGGAACACTTAAACAGTGGAATGAAATACCGGGGAAAATAAGAGAGGAATTTGAGATAAAAATAATTAAACAAACTAGCGGTGATAATGGAGCCGAAAACTGGGTTGTGGATACTAATGGAAAAATAAAAATTAATACTGATGAAGCTACTGAAAAACGAAGAAAAATTTCCGCTAAACTTGAAGAATTTGAATTTATGGATCCTAAAAGCGAAGTATTTAAAGTTACCTATGAAGGAATAACTGAAGTTGGTACTGAACAATGTTATGCAGTTAAAATTATTAACAATATAAATAGTGATGTTATTGTTGACTATTATTCAACTGCCAATTATTACAAAATCAAAACCTCCAATTTTGCCGATAATAAAGAAAATGTTACTTCTTATTCCGATTATAGAAATGTTTTTGGAATATTAAAACCATTTAAAATTGAAAATGTAAATATAACATCAGGTCAAAAAACAGTTATATTGGTAAATGAATACAAATTGAACATAAATATTGATAAAAGTTTATTTAATCCGCCTGCTGAGGATGTTAAAGATTATGTATTTACAAACGGTTTATCGGCCGAAAATATACCCTGTGATTATTATGGAGACCATGTATTTTTAACAATTAATATAAATGGTAATAATGTTGTGTGGTTTTTAGATTCGGGGGCGGATGTAAATGTAATTGATTTAGGATATGCAACACAAATGGGCTTAAAGCCTGAAGGTGAAATGAAAGCCCAGGGTGTGGATAAAGTTGTTGATGTAGCCTTTGTTAAATTACCCGGATTTAATCTGCCCGGGCTGCAATTTAAGGAACAAAATGTTATGGTGTTAGATATATTGCCAATGTTTAAACAATGGGGGTATAAAGCTGTTGGAATACTAGGTTATGATTTTATGAGCAGGTTTGTTGTAAAAGTGGATTATGCAAATAAACTGGTTTCGTTATATGATCCGGCAACTTTTAAGTATTCAGGTAACGGTACTTTGGTTGATGCACCTTTAAGAGGTGAAACATTTACTTTACCAATTTTAATAAATGATAAATATAAAGGTACATGGTCTGTTGATATTGGTGCGGGCGGCTGCAGTTTTCATTACCCTTATGCAAAAGAGAACGGATTTTTAGAGTTAAAAGGAACAACAAAACTTAGTGGCGGAGCAGGCGGATATAACGAGGCTAAATCGGTAAAATTAAATAAATTATCTATTGCCGGATTTGATATTAACAAGCCTGTTATTGATATGCCGTTAAATGAAAGTAAAGGTGCATTTGCATCAACCGATTTAGTTGGAAATTTGGGTAATAATATATTTGAACAATTTGTAATATATTTTGATTATAAAAATCAACAGATGATTTTTGAAAAAGGGGAAAATTTTGGCAAATCCCAAAATAATGATAAAAGCGGTTTACAGATTTACCTAAACAATAATACTGCTGCTGTTTTGTTTGTTTCACCAAATACTCCGGCAGAAAAAGTAGGTTTATTAAAAGAGGATATTATTACTAAAATAAATGATATTACAATTGACGAAAAAACAGATCTTTATGATTTAAAAGAAATTTTAAAGGGAAAAACCGGCGATAAAGTAATAATTGAAATATTAAGAAATAATGAACCTATAAAGTTTGAAATAGTATTGGAAGAGTTGCTATAGAAAAATATTAAACCAATTATACGATAATATTATTTATGATTAGTTATTTGCGCCTTGATATATTTATAGCATTTCATTTCTGTAATGTTTTTACTGCTAGATATTAAAGTTATTAATTGATTAGTTTCAACTCTCATTATTTTCTTTTTATTCGCAAAATCAATTGCTTCATCAGTAAAACCGTTATGGCTAAAAACTATTAGATGAATTGCATTATGTGCTATATCAATATTTTCCAATGAATCAAATCTAAGAAAAATCGAATCTCCTACCAACCTTCTTAGTATCGGTGTATCGACCTTCCCTTTTAAAAATTTTGCTTGTCCAAGCATATATATATAATCATTAAAAACTAAATGACTATGCTCCTGTTCAAGTAAAGTTTTATATTTAGCAATGATATCGATCCCTTTATCATTTGAGGGGGGTGTAGTCTCAGCAATCAATCCCAAATCTGTTAAAAACTTCGTACAGAAATTTTCATAAAATAATCCTTTTTCCATATTATCCCAACACTCAATTGCGCTGAATAATTCTAAAAACTCTGTATAAATTATTTTATTTGTTTTTGATCCAATTTCAGTTTGTTTAATTTTTATTCCATCAATTTCTTCAACAACTTCAATGCGGTTTAATGGTTTTAAAGTATTTACTCTTTTTTGAATTAATCTATGAAGAGTTATAAAGTTTGTATTTCCCTCATCGACAAGATTGTCAAAAATGTCATCTTCGGATAATCTATTTTTTAATTCAATCGAAAGTGATCTAATGTTTTTCGTAATCCAATCGCATAAGGGACAAACTTCTTCATCAAATGTATTACAAATAATTGAAGAAATATTTTGTAAATAATTATTTTTAATATGCATGGTTAATTTATTACATTTAAATGTTTTTCAATTATTTTTGAAATATCTTCAAGATCGGATTTAATATTGCTAGCCCATTTAGCCATACATGGGAATAATTCAATTTTTCTCTTAATATTATCGAATTCTTTGTGCCAAATATCTTCTTCTGATAACCCCTTTTGAGCTGATAAATGTGTTCTAAAACTAAATTCACTTTCTTTGCTTAAAATACCTTGAATAAACTCAAGTAAATCACTACTTCCATTTATTTCTTTAATTAATTCTTGTATAATATCTCTAAATTGTTTAGTGTTAATTCCTTCACTGGATGCTTTTTTTATCAATGCAGGAATCTCCTTGAGGATATCTTCAATACACTCATCTTCAAGGCCCTCTGAATTAATCAAATTATTTTCTGGTGACATGCCGAATTTTTTTCTGATCTCTTTGGTTTTATCAATTGCTTCTAAATAACCCCAATGATCCTCAGGGATGCGATCAGACAATTCATTAATTTTATTGAAGAATTCGTATCTCATTACAGATTGTCTAACTTCGCCGTGGCCTATTCCCAATTCATCAGCAATTTTTTTATAAATTTCATGTGGAGTAAATTTAGCATCATGATCTTTATTCAGATAATCATTATACATTTCGAATAAATGCTTAGCTTTGGAAACAACACCCCATTCTTTTACAACCATGACATTTGCGATTCCTTGAGTAACTCTTATCTGAGCTTCAAATTCTTGTAATGATTCTGATGGTTCTTTTTGTGCAATAATTATTGGAATAGTGCTTTCTTCATTAATTGAGCTAATCTTGTTCGATTTTAAACAAGCTAATCGGCTATTACCTTCAACAGTTAAAAATTCACAGTCTTCAGTCTTGGTTATATTTTTTTGTTTATCAGTAAAATCACTTTTGTGAATAACAACAATTTTATTAACCCATTTAATATCTAACATCATACTATTTAGAAGTTCTTTTGATTCCTTAGTTGAGAGGATTTTTTTCTTCAACTCTTCTTGGCTAAAATTTTGAGGATCAACGAATCTTGGATTAAATGGATCAAGAAATATAGATTTAATCTTTGCTTGACTATCAATTAATTTCATGTTATTTACCAATTGTTAATTATTAATTATTTTTAATAAAAAGTTTATGTTCATTAAAACAGCAAATTATAAATATTGCACACATTATTTAAAAAAATTTTTTCCGTATATAAAATAGTATTAGAAATGCAAAAAAGCTAAATATTTTATAAATAATTTATTCAATCTTCAAATTTTTCTCTAAATTAATTAATTATGAAAGCTTTTGTTTATATCATTAAATTAATAATTTTATTTCCCCGCCTCATTAATTAATTTTTCTACTGCGCTAATAATCATAATTTCAGTTTGGCCGAAAGGTTTTTTAGAAAGTTCAACAGTTTTTAACATCTCGGTTTTTTGAGCAGCAGAAAGTGTATTACCGTCTTGCAACAATCTAATAACATCAAGAGCTGCGGAGGAAAGTTTGGATAAATTTAATGAAAGCGGTTCCATTTCCTTAAGAATGGGGGAAAGAGTTATTAACTTTTTAATTTCCAAATGGTTATTTTTAAGGGTAGTTAATAAATCGGTTAAATCTTTTAATATATAAATATCTTTGGTGGTTAAATATTCGTCCACTTTATTTCTTAAATCGCGGGCAGTTTTAACATCCGCTAAAGCAACATCTACCACTCTGGTATAAGGGGAATAAGATGTATATTTAACGCCTTGCGAGTGGCGGGTATATATTTTAACAGGTTCAATAACTTCAAGTAATGTTTTTAAGGCATTTGTATTGTTATTGCTGCATAAACGGCGCAACATCATATCCTGATTTTTAATATTACATATACCAACTTCTTCCAATAAAAAGTTAATTTTATCCAATCGGTGGTACATGTTGTTTACATCATTAACAGAAGAAGGAGACCAAAATCTTTCGGCAATTGCAGCGGTACGCGGCCAAATACGCGAATCCACATTTTCGGGAGTAACCAATTCCGACCACATTGTAGCTTCTCCGCCAAGTATTCTTTCAAGTTCGGCAGGTTGTAATTTTACCGAATCGGGCACGGGATCATTTAAGTAGTGGTAATCAGTTGATTGCATTAAATCTATATAATAACCTGCTGATAAAATTCCCATATATCCGTTTTTTGCCGATTCAATTAGTGTTTTTTGTCCCCTCCACGATTGAATAACAATATTAGTTGGCATTTCGGGCTGTAATATTTCGTCCCAGCCAATCATTTTTTTATTATACTTGGTCAAAATGTTTAATATTTTTAAGTTAAAATAATTATGCATAGCCTGTATATCGGCAAGGTTATTCTTTTTCATAAATGCTTGTATTTGAGTGTTTTCGTTCCAATGTTTGGGAGTACCTTCGTCACCGCCAATATGAAAATATTCATCGGGGAACAGTTTTGTCATTTCGCCAAAAAACTTATCAAAAAAATCATATGTTTCATTTATTGCCGGATTAAACACAGGGTCAAACACTCCCCAATTTCTTTCTAAAGTGTATGGGCCGGGGGCACTTGCTAAATTTGGCAATGCGGCAAACCATGCCGTTGAGTGCCACGGAATATCAAACTCGGGTATTACTCTAATCCCTCTGTTGGCTGCATATAAAACTATATCTTTAATTTGTTCCTGTGTAAAAAAATCGCCATCGGTGCAGTTTTGTTGTACTTGCGGAAATAACTTGCTTTCAACCCGAACACTTTGGTTATCGCTTAAATGCAAGTGTAACACATTCATTTTAACCATTGCAAGGGCGTCTATATTGCGTTTAATAACATCAACCGGCATAAAATGGCGTGCTACATCAATCATCAACCCACGCCACTTAAAACGTGGTTTATCCTGTATATTTATTGAAGGGAAATAATAACCGTCTTTATCATTTGTTAATAACTGCAAAAAAGTTTCAAGTCCGCGCATTACACCCAAATCGGTTTGTGCAGTTAATGTAATTATGTTATAATTAATTTTTAAATCATAACTTTCGTCTTCACCTAAAACAACTTTGCCGTTTTTTTTGCAATCAATTACAAAAAGGGTGTTTTGGTTTGCGCTTTGTTTTGTAATTACATCCTGTTTAAAAAATAAACCGGTACGACCGGAAAGGCGGCGTAAAATACTTGTAGCATAATAATATATCCTTTCATCGGGGTTACCTTTAATGGTAATACCAAAATTGTTATCCAATTTAAATACACCGTCCAACATCTCATATTTGGCAGGAATGGGCATTACATTTATCTCTTTTTTATCACTTGCCTGTAGAGCAGAGACCATAATAAAAAGCAAAAAAACAAAAATAGAATACTTAAAATTAAAACGCATAATTATCCTCGTTAAAAAAATATTATTATAATATAAAAATAAATATAAGGAAAAGGGAAGAGAAAATTATCAAAAAATTTGGTAGATAAGTTATTATAATTAAGCTTAATTAATGTTGAAAACCGTAAAAATATAATAACAGACATAATTTTTCCCCAATATTTAATTTTCCCATCTTGACAATATTAAAAAAAGTAATTAATTTAATTCGGCAATAAAATAGCAAATAAAGTTGGCGGGTTTTATTTATAAAGGTTTATTATATTGGCAAAACTTATTGATAGTATTTTTGGAGAGTTTAAGAAGCTAAACTATTACTGCAAAAAACAGGAAAAGGTTTTCCTATATCATAATCATTACCCTCCTCAATTATTTAACCCACTTAACCGGGGTAAAATAAACGCTCAATTGTTATAAACATTATAGAATTGTTGTTTGAAATTTAAATAATATAAATTTAAGATCTTTTAAACTTCGCCAAATGTGTGTATCTGCATTTTTTTGTTTTTATTAAAAAGAACATGCAACTACGCCGTAGTTGTGGGAATTTTTGTATTGTGAGGTTACAAACATGCCACATCGCTGATGTGGTTTAATAAAATGAAATATTTTGCTGACTTTGATTTTAGTTACTATTGATAATACAAAATAACATTTAAATCTTTTAATAAGGTTTCTATATAAATAATAATTCAACAAATTTATGGGGGAAGTAAATGTTTGTACAAAAAAAAGAAATAGGCAACAAAATTATTGATGCTACACAAAACAAGTGGGTAGATCCAACAAATAAATTCATAGGATTTAATGATGCCAAATATTATGCACCCGCCCGGCAGGAGATAGAGAACTATCTATATCATAACGGAATTAGATTAATGCCCAATGATCCGCTTGGTAATACCGAAGGGTTTGACTGCGATGATTTTGCATTTGCACTAAAAGGGAATATTGCCATTTTTAACAGAAATGTTGCAAGGAAGCCACATAGTTGGGCGGTAGGTTTAATTTGGGGAGAATTTGATTGGGTTCCGGGCCCCCACGTTATTAATTGGGTGTTTACACGTGATAACGGACTATTTTTAATAGAACCTCAAAACGGGAAACTTGAAAATTTTGGACGTTGTAAGGGTAATATTAGTCTGGTTGTTTTATAATAATTAAAATACAAGGAGAAAAAATGGAATTTAGAAAAATACTATTTTTGATAGTTTTATTGTTCGTTTATGTGCCTAATTTAATGTTTGCTCAAAACGAATTTATATATGCTAAATTAATTCAAGAAAATAAAGAGACTATTATTAATTACAATGGGGCTTTACAAATTAATGAATTAATAAAATTTGTTAAAGACCCTTTTTATAACAGTTCAAATGTTGAAACAATAAAACACCAGTTAGATTTGCTAAATAATGAAATAAAAAAAGACACTTCGAAAATGAGGGCAGATAAGTGGATAGACTTTGCCGGAACACCCGGAAGTGTGTTGAGCCCTAAACTAACCGAGTCGGAATTGATTTTTGCTATAACGGATGTTTTAATTGAAAGAAGCAAAGAAGAAATAGCAACAGCATTTTTTAAGAGAGTAGTTAAAAAATTTGAAGACACAATAACAATACCAAATAATAAAATTAAAGTAAAAAAGTTTTGTTTAAGAGATTTATTTCCCAATTTTTATTTTATTGCAAAAAATAGTACTCAATTTATGAATATTCAGTTTGGCAGTACCATGAAAACTGCATTGGAAAAAGACTTACAAAATCTTTATATAAATATTGATAAATATATTATTCCTGATACAGTAAAAACAAGTGCCTCGTATAGAATTACAAATGTATTATTCAATATAATTAATGAACTGAAAAAAGGGAATTCTCCGGCCATAATATTCCAGAGTATTCGTCCTCAGATTAATGCAGAATCAGACAAACTGGAGCATATTATTAATTTGCTTTGTGGGATATCCGAAAGTCTTTTAATTAAAAATGAAGTAATGAGCTGCAACACTTGGATTGATATAAAACAATTTGAATTGCAAGGCGATGGACTTTGTTATTATATAAGCTTGTTATATTTTAACAAAAACAATACGTCATCATTTAACAATATATTACATTTAGCTAAAGTTGATTCTAAAGTGGCAGATGAATTAATACCAAAAGTATTCTCAATAATTTCGCAATTAAAAGAAATTGAAGCACGAATTAAAAAAATAAATGATGATTATTCTCAAACAAAAGATATTAACGAATTTATATACTCTCTTTCAGATGAAATTATATACAAATTAAAAAATGTACCGGATATTATGGAATTAAATGATATAGAAATGGAAAATATGGTTAAATTAGCAGGATATTTAAATGATTTATTATTTTCCCTTCATAAAAAAAATTATAGTTCGGCAGCTTTATTTGGCTTACAACTTATAAGTGCTAATCTTGAACAAGAAAGAGATAGCCTGTTAAATAAAGATTTAATAAAATATATTACTCTTGCCGCAGATATTTCGCAGGCAAAAACATCCGAAGATGCGTCAAAGATTTTTGAGGCTGCAATTTTACCGGCAGGAAGTTACCATTTAAAAAGAACTTTTAGTTTTAGCTCGTCTCTTAGTGCTTATGTGGGTATAAATGGCGGTGCTGAGTGGCTGGATGATGGTAATAAAAAGGCAGCAGGATATACCGGTATGTTTTTACCAATTGGGATAGATTTTAGTTGGAGCAAAGGAACTGAAGATATTCCAAAAGTATCTCACTCTATATTTTTGAGTATATTGGATTTGGGTGTTGTTGCCGGTTATCGGTTCAAAACAACTAGCACTGATAATAATACAGATAATAATGTACCTCCTGTTAAATTTCAACATATTATTGCACCGGGTCTTTTTTATGTGTTAGGTTGTGCTAAATTACCAATAGCGTTTGGTATAGGAGCACAATATTTACCCAAACTGCGAGAAATTGTAGATAATCAGAATATTATTTTAAACAGAGCTAATGGTTTCCGTGCTACAGTTTTTATAGCAGTTGATTTACCATTGTTTAATTTTTACGCTAAATGATAATATGATAAAACATAATAAAATTTTGTAATATTTATTTAAGAAAGGATTTATTTATAAATAAAAGCCGCGGGACTATATCTTGCGGCTTTTTAAAGCGCACTTACAGACATCTTTTTTAATATATTTTTCGATTCATTAATTGATGAATAACTTACATCAATTTTGGAAGCGCAAAGACTGATTTTATTATTGTAATTGTTGGAATAAATATCCATTTCCGCGGGGGGATTACTAATAAAAGGGAAAAACATTTTACCATACATTGTATTTATATGTGATGCGGAAACACAATTGTTATTGGTATCATATGTATAATCAAATCGTTCGATTTCCAAATTGTAATTATTTCCAAAATTTTGGTATTTGTAAGCTGTTAATAAATTACCTGCTGAATCGTTAATACAATTAAAAGATTCAATTGTATTCCAAAGATTATCGGAATTATAAGTTTCATAAAAATAACTAACCATGTAACCTAATGTGTTATATTGAAATCTATCCCTGTTGGTTTTTACCCATGTACCATTCCACCAAACATTATTAACTTTACTTAACAGTAAGCCAAAAAAATCGTAACTGTAAAAACACAAACTATCGTTTACCCAGATGTTATTTAACCATTTAGCAGATGTTTGGCTTAAGAGATTGTTTTGATTATTATAAGTATTTTTATACTGAATATGGTTTTCCCATTTGTCATTTATCCATTTTTGCCGGGTTTTTTCAGTAATATTTCCGTAACAATCATAATTGTAAATGTTTTTTGTATAATTCAGCCAATTGTTTTCGATTTTTCGTTCCACTAATTCGGATTCTAAATTCCCATTGTTATCATATTTGTAATTATAACGTTCGTAATTTTGGAATTTATAATTGTTCAGGGTATCAACTGATTTGTTTATTATTCTGTTCTTTTCATACGTATATAAAGTTCTATGTTGTAATTCCGGACTTATTTGAGTTAGTTCGGCTAGTAAATATCCGGAAGAGTTATATTTGTATTTAATTGTTTTAACATTTTGGTTATTAGAATATAATTTAATTAAAACAGGTTTGCAGTATACTGATAAAGTGTTGTTTTGTGTTGATACCTGTTGTAAATCCAAATGGGAATTATCAAATTCAGTAAAATTGTTATTGTTTTTCTGGGCATATAAAACAACATTTACTATCAACATACAAACAATTGTAATTATTAACTTTTTCATAAATTCGTCAACAACATATTGGAAATAAATAATTAGCTATAAAATCAATAACCAAAAATACAACAATTGAAAAGGAATGTTGTGTCGTCTATCACTAAGGTGTTTGAGTAAAATGGTTTATGTGTTGTATGTCACAATAGCAATTAATAATTAGGGTTTCCTCAAACGGCTATAAAGCCATATAAAATAATAAGATAACTAAAAATAATGCTTGCATAAATGCAAGAAAAATGGTATATTTGAAGAAAAGGTTTGCACATGATTGAATATACTTCTCAAAACCAGATG
>JAZDHY010000054.1:0-42009 GCA_043805435.1 bacterium | reverse complement strand
AGTATAAATATTTGTTGTATTTACAAAACTAATATATAGCAAAGCAATTACGCTTTATATTCCCCCTCTATTTCCAAGAGAGGGGGTCAGGGGGTGAGTTCCCATATGCAATATTTTGACTTTTGAGACAGCCTCGACATTATAAAACCAACAAATCACCCAACAAAAAAACATTCATTTGCTGTTGCCTGTTCTCCTAAACAAAAACCATAGAACGCTGATTACACAGATTTTTATATTTAAATTTGACAAAGTACTATTTCCCAATTCATCTGAATACTTTTAAATGTAGGACGAGATTTATCTCGCCTTAAATATCCCTGCAATTTCAACAAACCGCAAGCTGAAGCTTGCTCTACAACTTAAATTAATTGCAATGTTAAGGGAATACATCCTTTATCCATCCTTGTCCAAATGTTTTTAATTAAAAATCGAGAATTGAGAATTAAAAACTCAAAATTATCCCTTCCATTAAACCTTTAGCCTTAAACATACGCTTTTTTTAATTTTTCCTGATCCAAAAAACTTACAATTTCAAATTCGCTTTCGTCAACATGCTCCACATCGCCAAAATATTTATTTTCGGCACTGTCTTTTTGTGTAACCCCTTTAACTTCTTTAGCCGTAAGGATTGCCAATTTGTTAACAACAATATTATTTCCTCCTTCAACATCAACTATTCCCTCAATTAAATACGGCCCCATGGAAAGAGTCAATTCGGCATATTGTTCATAAACCTTAGGAAAAATAACAGCCTCAAAAGTACCCGTTAAATCCTCTAAAGAAAGGAACTTCATAATTTGACTTTTTTTAGTTTTAATTCTTTTAGAAGTCATATACCAGCCAATCATTTTAATTTTTTTGCCGTTAAAATTTTTCATATTGTCGGCTTTAACAATATCGGTTCTGTTTATTACATTACTAAAAAACTCCAAAGGATGACGCGTAACCATATAACCAAACAACTCATATTCGATAGTGCAAATTTCTTCAATACTGTATTCTCTATCCGTTTCAACTTCTTTTTCCAACACAAACGATTCATTTATAAACAAGTTGATATAATCGTTATCCAAAACACGTCTATGTTTTACATAAACATCCAACAAACGCATTAAAGTTGGACGAGTTTTACCAAAACAGGCCATTGTCCCGCATTTTATAAGCAAACAGGCATCTTCATAACCCGGCTTAACCCTTGTAATAAAATCCATTAAAGAAACAAAAGCACCTCCATTATTTCGTTCGTTTATAATTTTATCGGCAGTATGTTTTCGCAGTCCTTTAATTGCCATAAATCCAATTATAATTACGTTATCGGTGCCTAAATATTCATAATTGCTTTTATTAACACAAGGCAGCAGTACTTTAATATTTAACCTTTTTGCCTCCTGAATATAAACAGCAGCGGAATAATAACCACCCATATTGGAAAGAACACTTGCCAAAAATTCCGCGGGATAATGTACTTTAAGATAAGCAACCTGAAACGAAAGCAGCGCAAAAGAAGCACTATGTGCCTTACAAAAAGCATAGCCGGCAAACGATTCTATCTGCCGCCAAAGTTCTCCGCTAACATACTCTTTATAGCCTTTTTCGTGCATTGACGAAAAGAACCTCTCTTTTATCTGCCCCATAGCATTATGCGACCGCATTTTACCGCTCATGGCACGGCGTAATAAATCAGCCTCTTCAAGCGTTAATCCGGCTATATGATGGGCAACTTTAATAACATCTTCCTGGTATATCATTACACCGTAAGTTTCACCCAAATACGTTTTTAGTTCAGGAATAAGGTATTTTCGCAAAGACGGATTTTTATGGCGTAAAATAAATTCCTGCATCATACCGCTTTCGGCCACACCGGGACGAATAACAGAACTTGCAGCGGTAAGCATTTCAAAAGTATCGCAGGTAAGTTTTTTTAATAACGACCGCATTCCGGGCGATTCGATATAAAAACACCCTACGGTATTACCTTCACGTATTATTTTTTTTGTTGCTTCGTCATTAAAAAGCATTTCGTAATCATAAATATCAAAATCAACCGTTCCTTTACTGCGGGCCACTTCGGGATAAACGACAGGAACTAATTCCTTACTCCGCTTGGTTTCCGGCAGACGGTAAGCCTGCATATCTATTCCTAAAACACTTTTTTCCATTATTTTTTGCATATTAGTAAACATTTGAACACTATATTTTAAGTATATTTTTATAAAAAAGCAACTTATTTTATTTTTTTTGTTAAGCAAATAATTTGTTGTTTCATAATTTTCGATTATTTCATACATTGATATTTAGATTTAAATTAATACTGTAAAAAGGCATACACACATAAATACAATTTTGTAATAAATACTGCATTTATAAGGGAAAATAGATGAAAAAAGTACTTGTTGTTGATGATAGTGCAGCATTTTCATTAATGTTACAAAAAGCACTTTTAATGAGAGGCGAATTTAAAGTTGATACAGCAAAAAACGGACAAGAAGCACTTGACCATTTAAAAGAGGATATACCGGACTTAATTATGCTTGATATAGAAATGCCTATTATGGGTGGAATAGAGTTTTTGGAAGAAGCCAGAAAAGACTCGGCATGCAATGCTATTCCTATAATTGTAATGACTTCTAATAAAAGCAGAGAAATTATCCAAAAAGCTGTTACGCTTGGTGTAAGCGATTACATTTTAAAGCCAACTAATATGCAAACCATTTACGAAAAAATAGTAAAAATTTTATAACATATTTAAAATAAAAAAGGCTGCCAAAAGACAGCCAAAAAATTTTGATTAAATTATTTCTTTTGAAGCGGATACTCAAACGAGTAATAATTATAGTGGTAATTTTCATAATAAGTTGTAAAATCTGACGGCACTCTATCTTTGTAATCACCGCTTAAATTATCGGCATAAACAATTTCACCCGAATCGGCACGTTGAACACGAATATGTAAACGTACCAAACCCTGTCGTGCAATATTACCATCTGTAACATTTCTTCCATAAACTAAACCACACTCTAAAATACGATATGATACAATATAATCGGCGGCTTTAAGATGTGTTTTTAATAAATCAAAAGAAGTTGCAGTCGAATCACCCTTTATATAATAAGTAGGAACAATTAACGAATAAGAATTTTTGAAATCCGTAGGATGAGATTCTTTTAACAAGTGTTTTAACATATCATTATCTCGTTCTAAAACAACAAACTGGTTTTTCAATAAAGCACGTACCAATTGGTCTTCAATTGTAGCTACAATAGGAATATCTAAAGTTCTATCTACCTCAATTGATAAAAGCGCAACCGAAGAACCCGTAGGAATTGGGAAAGTTGAACCAAGGTCAATTTTATCAACGGTTTTTTCAATAAAAATTTGATTCGAATTTTCAAATTCAACCGGTGGTAAAGTTCTGCATCCAAATACAACAAAAGATACTAAAATAAAAAATAATTTTAAAAAGTTACTTCTTCTCATGTTGCCTCCATAATTGTTTATTTTTTAATTAATTTATTATACATTTTTAACGAAATTTCTGTTTCTTGAAGTGTATCAAAATCACCTATTCGTACTCTGTACCATGTTGGTTTTTTAGCAATTTTATACTCGCTAATATATACTGAAAAGCCTTTTTTCTTTAATTTGTCAACTTCCCCTTTTGCAACTTTTTGACTTTTATATGCCCCAACCTGATAACAATATAATGAACCGTCAGAATAAATTGTACCCTTTATTTTTTTTTCTTTAGCTGAATTGTAAATATAACTTTTAGGAATAAAAAGTTCTTTATTTAATATAGGTGTTTTTTTCTCTTCTTCAATAACTTTTATAGGTTCAATAATTTTTTCTTCGTGTTTTACAACGTTGCTAAGTATTTGTTTATTAATATTATTATTTTTGATTTCCCGTGGTCGTAAAACAGCGGCATTTGAATTTAATTTTTTAACCTCAATTGATTTTGGTTCCAATGTTTTTTGGGCAAACATAATTAAGGGGAAATAAAAAAAAATTAAAAGAATAAAATAATTTTTCATTATATAAATCCTTCAAAATTATTTATAAATTTTCAATAAGATTGAACTTTATAAATTTACTTTTTTTTTCTTTTAACAGCAACTATTTTTATCTGTATAAATACAATTTTAGTAACCAAAAAGTTTTATTAGTGTTTTATTTAACAGTTTTTATCACTAAATTTGTTTTTTAATCAAAAGCATATTATGAAAATTTATTTAAGACTACTTTTCCCTTTTTATTTAATAATATTAATTTTGTTATCGGGATGCGAAACCTCTCCGCCCGTTGAACAAAATTATTCGGAAACTACATCTGAAATTATTATTAATTCCTATCCATCGGGAGCAGAAATTTTTATTGATGGTTTAACAACAGGTTTTTTTACTCCTGATACTCTTGAAATAAAAAACGGAAATCATGTTATTAAGATTGTAAGGGACGGTTATTTAGATTCAATTACAGAGTTAAACATTGAAGAGAACAAAAAATATATTGTAAATGTCATACTTCAAACGGCCGAACAAACTAAAATTGTTTTAATTGAAGATTTTGCAAATGTAAGTTGTTCGCCATGTGTTTTTTCTAATTTAATTGTTAAATCTCTTTCTCAATACACTTATGGGCATTCAAAAGTTGTTGCAATAAGTTATCATGCTAATTTCCCCAGTGTAAATGATCCTTTTTATTTGGCAAATAGTTCCGAGATTTCTAATGCACTTAATTTTTATAATATTTATTATGTACCTTCAACTTTTATAGACGGACGCGTTACTTCAAACTCTTTAGATTCAATATCAATGAAAGCAGTAATTAATACAAATCTGCAAAAAGTAAGTAGTTTTAATATTGATGTTTCTAAAACAATAAATAACGATTCTCTTTTTATCCATGTGGAAGTACATAAACTAAATCAATCAATTGTGCAATTTAATAATCTAAGCCTTAAAATAGCTGTTGTTGAATCGGAAATAGAATTTTTAACGCCTCCGGGTAATAATTTAGAAACCAAGTTTTATGACGTAATGCGATTAATGATTCCAAATTTTACCGGTTCAACATTAAGTGAATTAACTGACATTGCCGATTTGAATTTTAATTTTACAGTTTATATTAAACCGGAATGGCAAAAAGACAAATTACAAGTTATATCGTTTATTCAGAACACTCAAACAAAAGAAGTTTTACAAACAAATTCAACATTTTAAAAGATTTTTTATGAAAAAATTATCAGTACTATTAATTAGCTTATTTACTTTAACAGGAAGTTTATTTTCACAAAATTTTACTGTTATCACATCACAATTATCACAAGTAGTTAATCTAAGCAGCGAAGTTGTTTACAACTTTCAAGTAAAAAATGTGAGTAGTTCCCCCTTAGATATTTATATCAAAAAACAGGTTTTAGATATGCCTGAAAATTGGTCTGCCTCTTTATGTTTTGAATTTTGTTTTGCCCCATTTTTGGATAGTGTAAATACAACAGAATTTAACGGCTCACCATTAAGTCCTCAAGAAATACGTACAATTTCAATTCATGTATTTCCGGAAATTAATTATGGAACTTCAAATATTAAATTGACTATTGGTAATTTAAGCAATACCACTGAATTTTTTAATTATAATATTAATACCATTGCTAAAGTAGTATCCGTTGAAAACGGAAATACCGGAGTAGGTTTGTATAATTTAGAACAAAACTATCCAAATCCATTTAATCCTTCAACAAATATCAACTATTATTTATCTCAAAGCGGATTTGTTACCCTTGAAATTTATGATGTACTTGGAAATAAAATTAGTACATTGGTAAATGAATATCAAAGTGTTGGCAGTTTTAACGTAAGTTTTACAAATAATAACATTGCTTCCGGTGTTTATTATTATAAATTGTCTCAAAATAATAAATTTATAACAAAAAAAATGATTTTGGAGAAATAAATGAAAAATTATATTAAAATATTTTTACTGTTCACGTTTATATCTTCAACCATTATTTTCTCACAAAATAAGGATTTAAAAAATTCTCCTAATTTTATTCTTGACGATATAAATGGCAGAAAAATTGAATTAATTGAGCTCCTTAATAAAGGACCTATTGTAATATCTTTTTGGGCAACATGGTGTAAACCTTGTATGGACGAATTAAAAGAATATAAAAAGGTACAAGAGGAGTTAAACAATAATAATATTACATTTATTGCAATATCTATTGATGACGAAAAAAGTATTTCAAAAGTTAAACCATTTATTAAAAGCAATAATTTCAATTTTTTGACTCTTCTTGATCCAAATAAAGATGCAGCAAGGAAATATTCGGTACAAACCATTCCTTATACTTTTATTTTAGATAAAACAGGTCAAATAGTATATAACCATCTCGGGTTTAAAAAAGGTGACGAACTTAAACTGAAAGCAAAACTTATTGAACTTTCCAAATAATAAAACTTATGAAAAATTTGTTGTTTTTGTTAATTTTTGCGGGTTACTTTTTATTAAATACATCTGCTCAGGAAAAATATATTCTACCCTCAGGTTTATATATTTCCAATCAATTGAAATATTCGTTTGATATTGAAAACAAAACCGAAATTTTTGAAAATTGGTTAAATCTTAATTATAGATATAATGTTTTTTCTGCCGGCATTCGTTTCGAATCGTTTCAGCCTAATGACCCAAATCCTAATGTAAACAGAAATAAAAAAGTAACATCCGATATTGCTTTCAAATATATAAGTGTAGACTTGGGTGACAAAAACCAGGGGCTTTCGTTTTCTGCAGGCAATTATTATGTTATGTTTGGTAGAGGAATGGTATTAAAAAGTTATGAAAACCGCGATTTAAGAATTGATAACAATCTTATGGGTTTAATGATTAAAGGCAATTATGATGATCTTTTTATAACTACATTATCAGGTTCGGCTGAAAATCTTGACCAAAAACGAGAAGATGTTTTACACGCTGTTGATTTGGAATACAAATTAACCGACTTTTTGAAACTTGGTGTTAGTTATGCTGTTAATTTACCTAAATATGAAAATATTGCGCGAACTGAAATGATTTCGGCACGTTTGCAGCCATCTATTTGGAATTTTGATTTATATACTGAATTTGGTGTTAAAAAAAACAATGACCTGAAAAAAAATAATTTTGAGAATAATGAAGCTATAGCGGGAAAAGGATTATATTCCGGAATTAACTTTTATTATCAAAACTTTTCTATTTCAAGTGAATATAAATATTATGATAATTTTAAATTTTCTTCTTCCGATAATTCAATTATCTATAACACTCCCCCTTCTGTCCGCAAAGACTATACTTATATTTTGTTAAATCGTCATCCTTCAACTTTAGATCAAAATAACGAATCGGGATTTCAAGTTGATGCAAATTATGCACCTTTGGAAGATGTTGAAATCAATTTATGTTACAGCAAAACAAAATCATTACCCAAAGGTTCATATTTTCAGCGAGCCAACAAAACAAATATACCGGCCGGCTTAAATTATGAAGAATATTATTCTCAATTATTTTATAAATGGAACGATTTAATTTCAAGTACTTTTGCATTTTGTTATACTCTTGAGAGTAGTTCAAATACTAAAAATTTTACACCCGTTTTTGAAAACGAAATCTATTTGGATGAAACAAATTCAATAAAAGTTATTTTTGAACATCAGTTTACAAAAGACCAAACAACTTTTGAAAAATATTATTCCGATTTAATAATGATAGAATACTTTCGTTCTCCAAAGTTTTCTGTTTCTACTGTTGTTGAAATGAAAACATCCGAACCAAAATCGAATTATAAGGTCAGAAAATTATGGGGATTTATTCAGTTGGGATACAAAATTGGCGAACATACAGATATAAGTTTATTAGCAGGTTCTAAACAAGCAGGTAATATTTGTATTGGCGGTGTTTGTAGATATGAACCGGAATTTAGAGGTGTTCAACTGCGAATGATGACAAATTTATATTAATCTACTAATTATTTAAACAACCTTTCATAACCGGTATATGTTGTTAAAGGAATAATATCAAAATCAATTATTCCTTTTTGAACCAACGGTAATTTTTGTAACATATCAAAAGCGTCTTTTGTTGTTTCACATTCCAATATTATAACCGCACATTTAACATCAGCCCTAAAATAAATTTCTCGTATTATATTTTGCTTTTGCAAATCCCACACAACTTTGGCTTCCTCAGCCAATATATTTGAATAATCCGATCCTTTATAAATTACAACATCTTTTTCCAAAGCTAATATTTTCATTTTTATATATTGTTTTAATGATTATTACCATAGTAAAATTAATTAATTATTTTTTCCTAGCAAACTAATATTTTTAAAATTTATTTCGATATTTATAAAATCAGATTGACATACTTATTTTGTTATGTTATTTTTGTACCATATTTTTTCTGCAATAACAATAATTGTATTTATCAATAAATAATTTTTAACAAATTTTATTGCATCCGACTATTATTTAATCAAAAGTTATAATAAATTATTCAATTTATCTTGACAAGTGTACATCTGTTTACTATATTTGATCTTTATTTTGAACTTTATGTTGAACTACAATTGATCAGAAACGTCTAAATTTTGATAGTTTTAGTATTTTTTGCTTTTTAAGACTATTTTAGCATATTTTACTTAAATTATCCATAAAAGTTTGAATTTTATTAAAAAATACGGAAGTTATTTATGAATTCAGAAAAACCGGATTTATCTGCATTACGAATTAATCGTAAAGATGAAATTAAGGAAAAGTCCCCTGCAAGAAAAAAATTAATCAAAAACATTGTGTTATCAGTTATATTTTGCATTATTTTAATTGCGGTATATTTATTATATCCAAAGTTTATTGATAATTCGGTACAAGTTGAAACATATCAAGTCAGTTTAAGTTTTCCTTCAGATAATAATGCTGTATTAACAGCTAGCGGTTATGTTGTTGCCCAAAGACAAGCTTCTGTTGCTTCTAAAGGAACAGGACGATTATTATTTCTTGGCGTTGTTGAAGGTGATGAGGTACAAAAGAATGAAATAATTGCTAGACTTGAAGATGATGATATAAAAGCACAATTATTACAATCACAGGCAACTTTAAAATTATATCAGGCCGAATTAAGAGATGCTGAAAAAAACTTAAATCGTCAGCAAAAATTACTTAAAAGTGATGCCACAACAGAAGAAATAGTTGAATCTGCCCAAGCAAGATATGAAAAAGCATTAGCTAATATTGATTTAGCAAATGCCTCAATTAAAGCTTCAGAAGTAAATTTGGAAAATATGTTAATTCGTGCTCCTTTTAACGGTACGGTTTTAACAAAAAATGCAGATATTGGCGAAATGGTATCACCTCTTTCGGGCAGTGCAACTTCCAAATCGGCTGTTGTTACTATTGCAGATATGAGATCTTTACAAGTTGAAGCAGATGTTTCGGAATCAAATATTCAAAAAATATTATTAAATCAAAATTGCGATATCGTTCTTGATGCATATCCTAATCAAAAATACAAGGGTTATGTAGCCAAAATTGTTCCAACCGCAGACAGATCTAAAGCTACTGTTTTAGTTAAGGTTGGCTTTGTAAATTATGATAAAAAAGTATTGCCCGAAATGAGTGCAAAAGTAAATTTTTTACTTGAGGAAAAAAACAATACCGAAATAGATGAAAAACAGATAATTCTTGTTCCGTTATCATCAATTCGTGAAATAGGTAATAGAAAAGTAGTATTTACAATTACAGATAATATGGCTCATCAAAGCATTATTACTATTGGAAGACAGTTTGGTAATTATTACGAGGTTGTTTCAGGATTAAATAATGGCGATCAAATAATTGATAAATTAACCGATGTAATAAAAGAAAAAACTAAAGTTAAATTCTAAAGAAAAGGAGATTAGATGTCCGCATTAATTAAAGTAGAAAATGTTTCAAAATCGTATTGGCGGGATAGTTTTGAAGTTCCCGTATTAAACAATATTAATATTGAAGTAAATGAAGGCGATTTTTTGGCATTAATGGGTCCTTCAGGTTCAGGGAAAACAACATTATTAAACCTTATTGCAGGAATTGATAAACCTTCAAAAGGTAATATTACCATTTCCGGTAACGATATTTCAAAATATAACGAATCGGAGCTTGCCAAATGGCGTTCACATAATATTGGTTTTATTTTTCAGTTTTATAATTTAATACCAGTATTAACAGCTTATGAAAATGTTGAACTTCCATTGCTGTTAACAAAACTTTCAAAAGCTGAACGGAAAAAACATGTTGAATTGGCTTTAAATCTTGTTAACTTGGGCGATAGGATGTTTCATTATCCAAAACAGCTTTCGGGTGGGCAAGAACAAAGAGTTGCAATTGCACGCGCAATAGTAACAGATCCAATTATTATTGTAGCAGATGAACCAACCGGAGATTTGGATAAGGTTTCTGCTCAAGAAGTTTTAGGATTATTAGAACAATTAAATACAGAATTTAAAAAGACTATTATTATGGTAACCCATGATTCAAATGCCGCTGCAAAAGCTCATCTTACCAGGCATTTGGATAAAGGGGATTTAGAATAGGTGAAATTATGAAAATACTAAAAATTGTTTTCAAAAATGCTTTTCGCCATAAATTGCGCACTTTATTAACTATACTTGGTATTGCAATTGCTGTTATTGCTTTTAACATGCTGCAAACTGTTGTTACTGCGTGGTATTATGGTGTTGAGGCTTCTTCCAGTAATAGATTAATTACACGGCAGGCAATATCTTTTATTTTTCCTCTTCCCTATTCTTATCGTGAAAAGATTCTTAATATTGAAGGGATAGAAACATTAACTTATGCAAATTGGTTTGGAGGAGTATATATTGATAAAAACCAGTTTTTTGCAAGAACTGCTGTTGATGAAGAAACAATGTTTGAAGTTTATCCTGAATTTCTTTTAACAAAAGAAGAAATGGAAACATTTAAAAAAGAACGAAATTCGTGTGTTGTTGGAGTGGATATAGCTAAACAATACAATTTAAAAATTGGCACTATAATGACACTTGATGGTGACATTTATCCGGGTCGTTGGGATTTTGTTGTACGTGGTATTTATAAACCAAAATTTGAAACCACAGATTGTACCCAAATGTTTTTCCACTGGAAATATTTAAATGAACGAATGGAAGTTGATGTGCCGGGAAGAGCCAACGAAGTTGGATGGTATATAATTAAAATTAAGGACCCTAATAAATCGGCCGAAATCTCAGCAAAAATAGATGCTTTGTTTAAAAATTCGGAAGCAGAAACAAAAACTGAAACCGAAAGAGCATTTACACAAAATTTTATTTCTGCTTCAGGTGCTATTTTAACTTCAATGAACGTAATGTCATTTATTATTATTGGAATTATTATGCTGGTACTTGGAAATACAATGATAATGTCTGCCAGAGAAAGAACACGCGAGTATGCCATTTTTAAGACACTCGGATTTAGCGGATTTCATTTAACAGGTTTAATTCTTGGCGAATCTCTTGTAATTTCATTTTTTGGTGCCGGAGTTGGATTATTTTTATCTTTCCCAATAATTCAAGGTTTTGCCGCTGCAATTCCAAAAGCCTTTTTCCCGGTTTTTAAGCTGGAAACTATTACATTAATTCTTTCAATATCATCTGCATTTTTAGTTGGTTTTCTCGCTTCCATTTTCCCTATTCAGCGGGCATTAACCACAAAAATTGTTGATGGGTTTAGACATATAGGATAATGAGGCAATTATGAAAATTCCATTTAAGTATATAATTAGAAATTTAACAGTACGAAAACTTACAACCGGCATTACAGTTTTTGGTATTGCCCTTGTTGTTTTTGTTTTTGCAGCCGTTTTAATGATGGCATACGGTGTTCAAAAAACTTTAATTGCAACCGGCAACACCGATAATGTAATAATTACACGCAAGGCCGCTACCGGTGAAATCAGTAGTATTATTGATGGTGAAACGCAAAGTACAATAAGAACTCTTCCATATATAGCAAAACGAACCGATGGTACCCAAATTATTTCGGGTGAACCTGTTGTTGTTATTAATTTAAGCAAAAAAGGTGGCGGATTAAGCAACCTGATGGTTAGAGGTGTATCTAATACCATTTTTGATCTCCGTCCACAAGTAAAGATCATTCAAGGAAGAATGTTTAATTTTGGAGTCCGCGAGCTTATTGTTGGAGAAGGCGTACAAAAAGGATTTGTTGGTGCAAATATTGGCAATAAAGTCCGCTTTGCAGGTGACGACTGGACAATAGTTGGAAAATTTTCGGCAGGCGGAGGTGGTTTTAATTCGGAGATTTGGGGTGACGCATCACAACTGTTAAATGCTTTTAGCAGAGGAAATGCGGTTTCAAGTCTTTCACTTAAACTTACAAGTGAAAATAATTATAATAGTTTTGTGAAAGCATTTAATGCTGAAAAACGTTTACAACAATTTGAAGCGAAAATTGAAAAAACATATTTTGAAGAACAAAGTCAAATGTTATCCGGTTTTATTAGTATTTTAGGTACTTTTATAACTGTTATATTCAGCTTTGGTTCAATAATAGGTGCTATGATTACCATGTATAGTGCAGTTGCAAACAGAACTATTGAAATTGGTACATTGCGTTCATTAGGATTTAGGAGAAGAAGTATTCTTACTGCATTTCTTGTGGAATCACTTTCCATTGCTGTAATTGGTGGTGTATTTGGTTTAGTATTAGCTTCATTTTTACAGTTTATTACTATTTCTACTTTAAATTTCAGCAGTTTTGCAGAACTTCAATTCTCGTTTGCTTTATCCCCGGATATTGTAATATCATCAATTATTTTTGCTGTTATTATGGGTTTTGTTGGAGGATTTTTACCATCTATAAGAGCTTCTAGATTAAAAATAGTAGATGCTTTGAGAGCCTGATTGTTTTTGATTGACTAAATACTTTTTTATAAAAAAAAAGAGTTGTTTTTTAAGTAAATAACTCTTTTTTTTTATATTAAATAAGATAATTGGATAATATTATAAATTTTAATTGTGATATATAAATCCTATTATTAAATTGAGGAGAACTTTTTAATAATTATGTTGATTAATTGATGCTTAAAAATACACCTGTTGAAAATTTAAAAGAAGGAATGGTTTTTTCAAATTCAGTGATAAATAAATATGGGCAAGTACTCATTTCTGCGGGTACTTTATTTAATTTAAAACATTTATCGCTTTTTAGAACTTGGGGAATTGCTGCTGTTAGCGTACATTATAGTAACGATAATTTTATTGATGAATCTGATAATGTTGAATTAAAAAAAATTGCAACCGAAAGGTTAAAAAGAAGATTATTGTGGGAACCGGCTAATAAAACAGAGGTTGATATTTACAATATGGCAATTAATAAACTGATGTTTGATATTGTAAATGAAAAAGGAAACTAATTTATGACAATTGCTGAAAATATTGAAAATGGTATTGAAAATCTTCCTACATTACCTACTATTTATTCATCTCTTTCCGAAGCTTTATCAAATACTCATACTACGGTTGATGACCTTGCTAAAATAATATCTGCCGATCAAGCTTCTTCATTTAAGGTTTTAAAGGTTGTTAATTCACCTTTTTACGGTTTTTCGGGCCGAATTGACACTATTTCAAGGGCTATTCTTTATTTAGGCTTTAACGAAATTCAAAATATCGTTCTTGCTTTATCAATTATAAACTTATTCACAAAAAAGAAAATTGTTCATAGTTTTCGTCCGGTTGATTTTTGGGCTCATTCTATTGGTGTTGGAACAGCAACACGATTAATTGGAAATGCGCTTGGGATTACAAAACTTGAAAATTTTTTTGTTGCAGGTATTTTACATGACATTGGGAAATTGGTTTTTTTTGATCAATACCCTGCTGAATACGAAGAAGCTCTAAAATATGCAGAAAATAATAAAATTACAATTTTAGAAGCTGAGAAAAAGATTATTGGCGTTGGACATGATTTTGCCGGTGAACTTTTAGCGGCAAAATGGAAACTCCCTTTATCTTTACGCAATGCTATTGCATATCATCATTCGGGTTTTGTAAGCGGTCGGCTGGATTTATTAGTTACGGCTGTTCACCTTGGTGATATTGCTGCTCGTTCACTGGAACTTGGATTTCCGGGTGATGATTTTGTTCCTAGACCTAATCCTAAGGTTGATGAAACAATTGTATTACCTCAAGAGTTATTTACCAAAATGAAGGATAATTTATTGTTTAGTTTTAATGAAACTGTATCGCTGCTATTGGTTGATTAATTTAATATACTGAGTTTTATGAATTCCGAAATGCAAACCGGCTATACTCCATCAATTTTTTGGTGGCAAAGATTTATTAATTCAATGTTGTCTTATGCTTCGCACCGAGTAAAAAGCGAACCTTTTTCTACTATTATTGAAAAAGGATTAGATGTACTGCTCGAAATTCCTCTTTCACTTGCTGCATCATATTATACTTTTAACGAAGGCGATTTTGTGTTTGCATCTACACGACTGAACAAAAAAAACGCTATTGTTCCTTGTGATATTATATATAAAAAGCTTATTGAAGATGATATAATCTCAATCGTTTTAAGTTCGGGCAATATTTTTTATTATAAACTTGAAGAAGACTTAGAACTAATTACCAACGTTATTATTGTGCCATTAATCTCTCCTTCCGGCATATTGGGAATTATATTTGTCTATCTTGTTAATGGACAAAGAAATTATGAACAATTTTCTTTAAGTTTAATTTCTGCTCATGCAAATCAAATTTCTTCATTTATTAACAATTATCAGCTCCGTAAAGATATTAAATTTCTTTCTTCGGTAAGCAATCAAAAAGTTGCTGTTAAAACTGAAATTATTAATCAAAAGAAAAGAGAGCTAAAATTAATTCTTGATTCTATAAATGTTGCTGTTCTTTTAATTCAAAAAGATACTAATATTATTATAGATGCTAATTTAGCGGCTTTTAATATTATTGATTCTACATATGAAGAAGTAATTGGCAGATCGAGACTTGATTTTATTGTTGATGAAGAAAGCAAAGCCGATTGGTATGGTAGTTATTGTGTTGATAATGTTGAAACAAATTTTAAGAAACTTAACGGCGAAATTATTTCAATTTTAACATCGGTTACAACTGTAACAATAAATGATAATGTATTTTATTTGGAAAGTTTTTCAAATATTACTAAAATTAAAATTATTGAAGAAACTCTTGATAAGCATACAAATTTACTTATCGGTATTTCCGATTCTACTCAATCTTTGCTTTCGGTAAATAATTTTGAAAGTGCAATTACATCCACATTAAAAATACTTGGAGAATCTGCAAAAGTTGACAGGGTTTATATTTATGAAATCAACTATGATAAAAATTCGGACAACCTTTTTACAAGTATAAAATTTGAATGGGTTAATAAAAATATTAGTCCTAATTTACATAACCCGTTATTAAATAATGTATTGTGTGATGAACGTTTTTTTCGCTGGCATCAACTTTTATCGGAGGAACAAACTGTTTTTGGAGGCATTTCTCAATTCCCCGAAAAAGAAAGAGTTTTTTTTGAAAAGATAGATATTAAATCTGTATTAGTTGTACCCATAATTACCGAATCGGAATTATGGGGCTTTATAGGCTTCAGCGATTGCAAAAAAGAAAGGAAGTGGAATGAAGTCGAGGAGTCTATTTTACGTGCTACAGCCTCATCAATAAGCGGTATAATACAAAAAGATAGATACATTAAGATGCTTGAAAAGGCAAAAGGTAATGCCGAAAAATCCGATTCACTCAAATCCGATTTTTTAGCACAAATGTCTCACGAAATTAGAACTCCTGTTAATATTATTGTAAATTATTCTTCATTAATTGAAGAAGAATTGAGTGATAAATTAAATTCGGATTTAGAATCTTATCTTAGATCAATTAATAATGCATCTAAACGAATTGTTAGAACTATTGATTTAATACTTAATATGTCTGAAATCCAAAAAGGCAGTTACCAAACCATTTCAAAAGAAATAGACATTTATTTGTTATTAGAAAAATTACATAAAGATTTTTCAAAACAAGCCGAAGCAAATAATTTAGAATTTAGATTAATTTCCAGTGTTAGTAATCCTTATCTTAAACTGGATGAACATTCTGTTTTTCACATTTTTTCCAACCTAATTGATAATGCCTTAAAATTTACACCACAGGGAAGTGTTTGTATATCAATTGATGAAGTTGATTCTGACAATCTAATTGTCAGCATTTCTGATACAGGTATAGGAATTGACGAGGATTATTTACCTTACATCTTTGAGCCATTTACACAAGCCGAACATGGTTATTCAAGAAGATTTGACGGTAATGGTTTAGGTTTGGCTTTGGTTAAAAAATATTGCGAAATTAATAACGCCCAAATTTCTTATACAACCCAAAAAGACCGCGGTACAAATTTCCAAATTTGTTTTAACCGGAATTAATATCTATTAACGGTTTCCCTATTAACGGTTTCCCCCTAACGGGGGAATTACAATCTTTTTTTAATTTTTGCCCGCCGTAGGTGGCCCCGTTAATAGAACAATCATTTGGATATTGCGTATTTTTTTGCATGTGTTTTTTTTCCGCTGTTGCGTATTTTCAATAGATTTTGGTTTTGCCCGCCGTAGGTAACCCCGTTAATTGAACAATCATTTGGATATTACGTGTTTTTTTGCATGTGTTTTTTTGCATGTGTTTTTTTGCCCGCTGTTGCGTATTTTCAATAGATTTTGGTTTTGCCCGCCGTAGGTGGGCTCTGTTAATAGAACAATCATTTGGATATTGCGTGTTTTTTTGCATGTGTTTTTTTGCCCGCTGTTGCGTATTTTCAATAGATTTTGGTTTTGCCCGCCGTAGGTGGGCTCTGTTAATAGATAAAAATTAATTGTTATTTGCAAAATCAGATAAATATTATTATTTTATAAAATAATAAATAATCCATTAAATTATGTCAAATACATACACGCAATTATTTGTTCATATTGTTTTTTCTTCAAAACACAGAGAAAAGGTATTAACGCGTGATATTAGAGAACAAATATTTAAATATATAACCGGAGTTATAGAAAAAAGAAATCAGAAATTGTATATAATTGGGGGTTATCTGGATCATATTCACATCTTTTTAAGCCTATCGCCTACAATACAAATTGATGCTTTAGTACGTGATATTAAACAATCCTCCTCTAAATTTATTAACGATAATAAATTAACAGATGGAATATTTAGATGGCAGGAAGGTTACGGTGCATTTTCAAACTCCGTTAAAGATATTGATAGGGTTATCACATACATAAAACACCAAGAAGAACACCACGCAAAAAAAACGTTTATTGATGAGTATGTTTCTTTTTTGAATGTAAACAAAATTGATTATGATGAAAAATATATATAATTATTTCCACAATCGACCGACTGTATTAATATATTCAATATCCTAAACCACAAAACACATGCGTTTATTTTTTTAATTAATACTCCTTTAAAAGTTTTGTAGGAGTGGTTTTATCAATAAATATTAAAGCATCAAAACATTCTGGTAATTTTAATGGATAGAAAGCTTTTTCAGGCTGATAAGAACCTATATCTCTAATATTAAGTTGATCATTTAACCAAATAGCGTTAGGCGTATTTGATATATTTCTTATATTCAGAAAAATGTTTTTTATTCCAATATTGTGAAGTATCCATTCAATACTTTCAGCTTTGGGCAGATCAGTAGAATATGCTTCAAGTCCTTTTACTCCGTTGGTTGTATAACTGCCATCATAATAACAAAAACCGACAACAAACATTTTATTCCCATATTCTTTAAATAAATAATCACCCATCATCTTTTTACCTTTAGTAACATGCCCATTATGCGCCCATAAAATTAATTTTTTATCTTTTGCAATATGTTCTTTAATCCATATAATATTTTGAGCCATACTAAAATCACGCGAATAATAACCATATAAAAACGTTTCAGCCCCCTGTAAAACTATTTTTGAATCTTGGATTAGAAAGCTTACAATTGTACTATCATGTAGTTTTAGATATTGAGAACGATTTTTATTTAAATGATTAGATAAAATATTAGCTGCGTTATACCATTTTTTAGCAAAATTTTTATCCTGATTTTTATAATTTCTCATCAACTGCTCATAACAGTCAGTAATAATATTATTTAAATTGTTTACTGAATCCGAATAAGCAGGTTCATTTTTACTAATAAATTCAGCAATATTTTTTAATGCTATTGTAGGAGTTTGCATGTCAAACCCCCAAAACTCAATATTCCCCTTGCCGGATAGATTATAATCTTTCATCCATTCAATCATATCCAAAACTTCTTGTGTATTCCAAGTCCAAAAATACAGGCCGTCTAAAAGTTTTTTTGCATCTCCTTTACCGGTTTGGATATAATCATTTAGCAGTCTTGCTTCCGGCATATTGGCTTCAATGGCAAAAACAGCATTTTTATTATCCTGAGTGATGAATCTAACCAGCCGATCTTTCATTTTAAAAAATTCACTTGTCCCATGCGTCCCCTCACCCAATGATATAATTTCCGCTTCATCAAATATTGGTTTTAATGGGGCAATATCATCAAAATTACTATTTGGTTCAACAGTTGATAATTTGACCGCATTTGTCTTTATCCAGTCATATTCTTCTTTGGTTGGGATAAAAGGTTTGTAATTTTCGTCTGTAAACAATTTTCCATCAACATAAATATTTAAGCTGTCAAACCACGCAGTACCATCCCCATCCAATAAAACACCAAAACAAACAAATTGCGCCCCTTCATTTATATCCATTTCAATAGAATAACGTGTCCAAATAGATAAACCTTTTGCACCATATTTATTCATATTTTCCAATTTAATTGAAGCATTATTTGAATCAACCCTCATCCATAATCCCGCATACCCTGTATTAACATTTAAGGTTTTTATATATCCGGTATATAAAATATGTTTTCCTTTTACCGAATTAATGGGCAATATAGAACCGGCTGTGCCAAATCTTCCCTCACCATATTTGGTAATTCTTAGACCATTCTTACCATGATAAGCATTTAACGGATCAAGTTTAAGAGTGTACCCTTTTCCTTCAATTATCCAATTTTTAGGTTTATAATTAACACCAACCTCAAAATCTAAATTCAAAAATGTATTCTTTTCTTCCATTTTTTTAGGTTGGCACCCACTTAAAAGGTGAAAGGTTTCAAAAAATAAAAAAATTACTGTAACAATAATATACTGCCTGCTCATTCTTTTGCTCCCCATAAAAGATTAATACTATTTGTAATTTTTAAAACAACTATCTGCCAAATATTTATATTTAGCTATATTTTGGTCAATTGATAAATATATATAATAGACGTGAAAATAATAAAAAAGTTCATTAATTCCTAAATTTGGATATCGTGGGTACTTATTGTAGAAGAATCAAAGGAGGAGAATTATAATTAAAAGATAATTTTGAAAAGGAGTAGAGTACGGGTTTACGAGGACTATTAAATGTTTTGCTAAGTAAATTAACCCTGTTTATTTTCAAATATAAACTGATTAAAATTAATGCCAATTTATTAACTTTTTCACTTATTAAAACTTTTAATACAAAAAATTAAACTTTTTATGTATTAGTGCGAAAATTATTAAATTAAATATATTTTTTTATTGTAAGATTAAAATAATTTGAATAAATTAAAACATATGAATTAGTAGGAATTACTTATAAAGCTTTTTGCTGTGCAGAACAATGATGCTATAAAATTTGAACAGGACTTTGTTAAATCAAATATTTTGTTTGGAAAATATTTAAGCGATAAACTTGAAGAATTACGAGATAGAACAAAAAGGGCTATTGAGGAAGTTTTTAATATAGAAATTAACTATACCGAGCCAAAAAGTATCACTAATATAAAGTCTGAAAATCAAAAATAAGGTTTTGTTAAAATGTTTTAAACTATATAAATTCATGTAAAATTAATAAATATAAGAGGGATTCAAATGTTTTCAATGCCGCAAAAAATTCAAGAAAGAATTTCAAATGGGATTAAAAGATTCCAGCCAGTTTTATTAAACGCAAAATCAAGAGATGTAAACGAAAGTGATACTGTTACCATTATTGCAGACATACTTTATGAGGTTTTAGGATTTGATAAATATTCCGAAATAACTTCAGAGTTAATGATAAGAGGTACTTATTGCGATTTAGCAACTAAATTAAACGGCACCTATCAATATTTGATTGAAGCAAAAGCAATCGGTATAGAATTGAAAGAAACAGCAGTTAAGCAAGCAGTTGATTATGCAGCAAATAAAGGGATAGAATGGGTTATATTAACCAATGGGAATATTTGGAAAGTCTTTAGAGTGATTTTTGCTAAGCCAATTAACCAAGAATTAATTCTTGAATTTGACTTCCAGTCATTAAACCATAAAAACTTAGAACACGTTTCTAATTTATTTATGCTTAGCAAAGAAGGATGGATTAAATCCCACATTTTAGATTTTGCAGAACAAAAACAAGCACTTAGCAAGTTTTTTATTGCCGCTGTTTTACTATCCGATACGATTATTGAAAGCATAAAAAAAGAATTAAAGAAACTTTGTCCCGAAATACGAATCGAAATCCCACAAATTAAAAATGTTATAAGCCAAGAAGTGCTTAAAAGAGAAGTTGTTGAAGGCGAAAAAGTTGAAGAGGCCAAAAAGAAATTAAATAAATGTTATGTTAAGTTACAAAAGCAAAAAGCAAAAACCGTACAATCCACTCTAACGAGCGTGTGAAATAATTAGAGAAGAAAATGAAAAAAATCATATTATTGTTTATATTAATACCTACTTTTATGTATTCACAAGAATTTAAAATAGCTAAAATAATTGGTGCAAATTATTTTGAACTTGATAATGGTGAAAAAATAAGCGTAATTGATGTAAAAGTATACGATTCTCCAAAAAATCTTAGATGGGCTGTTTACAATATTTTAAATAATACATATAAAATAGAAAAAATTAGATTATCAAACGATACAATGTATTGTAAAGTATACGATTTGAGTTATAATCCACAAAAAGACTTAGCCTTGATATTTAGTGAAAATGAAATTATAGACATGCCGCTTGAACCGGAAAACAAAATTTTAATTAATAAGGACGTATATAAGCCTGTTGAATATGTGTCTAATTATAGTCGACCCCACAAGTTGATGTTGGGAGCCGGTCTTTATTTTGCCTTACAATCAGTCGCATGTTTCTACATTGCTTTTAGAAATGGGATCGCAGATAATTCGGCTTATGTTATTGGAGGATTTGCAAGCGGTATTGTTGCGGGACTGACTATTGCTTTTGCATTGGAGAAAGAATATATTGTGGCGGAAGGGAACCGAATTAGTTTACATATACCTTTAGATTAATTTATAAATAATTACGTTGAGTGATAAATACAAATTACAATTACTAAATATTCAGTATTAAGAGAGGAGTTAAAATTAATTGCCCAAAATGTAAAACTGAGAATAGCATACCCTATTCCGAAGTAAAACCAACAGGAAAAATCATATTTTCTGGATGCATAATACATTCGCTTTCGAAGGAGATCATGTTAAGAAATAAAGTTGACAACATAATAGATAATTTTATTGACGATTTAAGTTCTTGAGTTACAAAAGCAAAATACTTTTAATGAGCTGCTCCAACAAATAATCCAATTCTACAAAATGGAACTAGCTTTTAGGATAGCATTACAGTTCCATTAAATAAATGAATTTATAAGAAATATTGTTTTAGGGTTAAAATACAAGATAGGGCTACTAAAATGGAAGGACTATTTGTTTTGATTTGGGTTGCTTCAATCATTTTTGGTGTGATTATAGGCAACAAAAAAGGTGAGGTTTGTAAAAAAAGTATAACTCATTATATAAAAGTAAAATTATTCAACCAAACGACAGTAAGATGTTAGTTCTTTTGTTCATTTCAAATAATAGGAGGTAAATAGCATTAAGGCATATTGGCGTAATATACTGACTGCTCATTCTTTTGCTCCCCATAAAAGATTATTACTATTTGTAATTTTCAAAATAACTGTCTGCCAAATATTATATATTTATAGATGTTTTAGTTAATATTTTTATTGAATAACGTTAACGATTTATAGAATCTATATAGTTAGACGTGAAAATAATAAAATAGTTTATTAATTCCTAAATTTGGAAATATATGGTGTTTGATGTACCAAAATTAGTAGATAAAAATAGAAAGGCTTAAATAACGTCCAAAAGGAGTAGCGCGTACGGGTTTCGAACCCGTGATCTCCGCCTTGAGAGGGCGATGTCCTAAACCACTAGACGAACGCGCCATTAAATAAAAAACAGCATAGTAAATAACAAAAATAATTTATATTATCAAAATATTATTTTTCAATTAGTATTATATATAATTTTCATACCATATTTTGTTTAGCTTTTTCAAATATTTTATTCATAATCATTTTATTATTCCTAATAAAGTTAAATTTCAACAATATTTCTACAATAACCGGCATTTTTATTATATTTTTATTTGCCTCAGTTAACGTCTTTTTTGCAATAACCCCGGTTTTGGAAATTTCTTTTCCGCAATTTTTAATTGCCTTATAAATATTTATTATTTCCGGATATTTACTTTCAGCTGTTTTGTCTTTACCATGTTTAATTAATCCGCCAAGTTTTCTATTAATAACTCCAATTAAAGAAGCATCTAAAAATTTAGAAAACGTTTTAAAATAACTGACAACATTTTTATTGGTTTCGTCTTCAATATTATCTTGACATGTTAATAACATAAATGGTTTAGAAAATAAAGTTTTATCTATATGATGGAAAAATAATCCGTTTTCTGATATTGTATGAATAGCCGAATCGGCTGTAGAGGTAATACGTTCCAAAAATATTTTCATTAATCCTGTCATATTAAATATATAAATAGGAGTAGCAAAAATAAGAAAATCGGCATCCCTTATTATATTAAATAATTGTGCTACATCATCATTTTGATCATAAACACATTCTAAATAATGTTTTGTGGTTTGGCAAACCCTGCATCCTTTGCATATATTAATTTTTTGTTTTGCAAGAACAATTGTTTCAAACTCAGATCCGGTTTCTTCTACGCCCTCTTTAATTAAATTTAACAAAAATTGAGTATATCCTTGTTCACCCCTATGACTACCGTTAATTGCAACTATTTTCATTTTATCTCCTTTTAATGTACAAAATTATGATAATTGTAAAAAGAAAGCAATTTTGAACTTATTATTCCAATAATTTATTTTGATGATTTTTAATTTTACCCATGCAACTTAATATTTTTACCAACGTCTTAATTAACAGAAAACAAAAAATATTAGGAAAAAAAAATGAAAAATCAAGTTATATACACAGTAGTATTTTTACTAATTATCAGCTTTAGCATAACAAGCGCACACCCATTTACAGCTGCAAAAAGAAATGCAAACATAGAAACAAATTTAATAAAAAACTTGGATTCCGAAATTGAGGGGTTAAAAGTCAGTTCTATTCAAGTATTGGGTGATTTAAAGTTAGAATCTTCGGTAATTCCTTTACAACAGATTTTAAATAATGATAAAAACGAATCGGCACGAATTGCAGCAGCTTTATCATTATATAAAATTGGTGATTTAAGAGGTATATTTACTATTAAACAAACAATAAGATTTGATGAAAGTAAAAGAGTAAGAGAAATTTGTAAAAATATTTATAACCAATACACAAAAAATACATTAGTAGCAGCACAATAAAAAAAACCGCTAAAAGCGGTTTTTTTTTATTCAACTATTAAATCTTTTCTGCCCCATTTGGTCAAATTGTCTTTAATAAAATCAATAATCTTATTATTTTCCTCAACGCCGTTTCCGGTTACTTTAAAAGGCTGCCCAAAAGTAATTTTTACCTCTTTTTTAACATCAATCTTACCAAATTCCTTAATAAGTTTTCCATTCCCCCATGCATCGGTTAATACTGCCATTGGAGTAACGGTTACATTGTTTTTTTTGGCTAATTTAATACCAAGTGAATTAAAGTTTTTAACGTCAAAATAAGGGCTGCGTGTTTTTTGCGGAAATAAAATAATAGATTTACCTTGTTTTAGTTTTTCGGCACCATCGCTTAACACTTTAACTAAATCTTCACGGGGATTTTCTCTTCCAACAATTATAGGATCTGTAGCAAGGATTAAATGCTTAAAAACGGGATATTCACTTAATTCCTTTTTAATTACATAAATAACAGGTTTTATAGGCTCAATAATTGCAACCGGCACCATTGTTTCTAAAGTACTCATATGGTTGCTTATAAAAATAGTCGGTTCTAAATTTTCGCGTACATGCTGCATTCCGGTAAAATGCATTTTAATGCCCGTATCTTCAAGTGCCCTAAAAATATCAACACCCGATTCAGACCAGCGTTCAACATCGTACAAACCGGCTTTACCAAGTTTAGAACCTTTAATTATAATTTTTATTAAGTAATAGTAGAATGATAATGACGGGAAAAATGGGATGTTGGAATACTCTTTAACAGAAGTGTGATATTCGTTTTGTAAAGCTATTATCTCATTATGTGATTTTTTTTTCATATAAGTATTTTATAAATGAGATTTTGCAAATTTTTAAGTGTGACCCCAAGGGGATTCGAACCCCTGTTACCGCCGTGAAAGGGCGAGGTCCTAACCGTTAGACGATGGGGCCATTTTATTTAATACTGTGGGTGAGTAATGGGATTCGAACCCATGACCTTCTGGGCCACAACCAGATACTCTAACCGACTGAGCTATACTCACCATGAAAACGTACGCCAAAGTGGACTCGAACCACTAACCTACAGCTTAGAAGGCTGTTGCTCTATCCGATTGAGCTATTGGCGCTCAATTTACACTTTTTTTTAAAGAACAATTTTGGGTTTTTTGTCGGGGCAGCAGGATTCGAACCTGCGACCTCCTGCTCCCAAAGCAGGCGCGCTAGCCGGGCTACGCTATGCCCCGATTTCAAATATCAAGGACTACTAAATTACTCTTTTTTTTTCCAAATGTCAAACATTTTTCTTTTATTTTTTTATTATTGTTATTTTTTTTATATTTCCACATGAATATTTCAGTTTTTATAGCAAATAAGTATGTAAAAAACAAACAAGACTCAAAATTTTTGTCTCTTGTTTCGGTTATTTCAATATTTGGCATTGGCCTGGGTGTTGCCGTTGTTATTATGGCCCTTTCCATTTTAGAAGGATTTGACCACGTTGTACGCGAAAAAATAGTAAAACTTAATTCGCACATACAAGTTACAACATTTGGACGAAAAAATGTATCTTTTAATCCCGATTTGATCTCTTTTACAAATAAAGAATTAAATGGTAATGTCAGCTCAATGGCTCCTTATCTTTCCAAAGAAGCAATTATTAAATCTAAAGCTCTTTCCGAAGGGATTTTTATTTACGGAATTGATCCTATTTTCGATAATTCGGATATTAAATCGTTTATAGTGTCCGGCAAATATAGATTTTCCGATTCAAACGGAAATCCGGCTTTAATTATGGGTAAAAAACTTGCCGAAAAATTATTTGTACAAGTTGGAGATAAAGTAACTATTTTTACATTACGTATGGATTCTCCCCCATCCGAAACAAATCCTCCCGCAATACAGCAATTTGTTGTTTCCGGTATTTACCAATCCGGCATGGCTGAATATGACGATATTAATTGTTATGCAAACATTAAAGATGTAAATGAATTTTTAGGCTTTAATAATAAAGTGACAGGTTATAATTTAAGATTGAACAATATTGCAGGTTTAGATAGTATAGAAGCCAAATTGCAAAATTCTTTAGGATATCCGTATTATGTCCGTTCAATATACAAGGTGCACCAAAATATTTTTACTTGGCTGGAATTGCAAAAAGAACCAGTACCAATTGTGCTTGGTTTAATTATAATTGTAGCTGTTTTTAACATTGTTGGAACATTATTAATGATTGTTTTGGAAAAAACAGGCGCAATTGGAATACTAAAATCACTTGGTGCAACAAGAAAACAAATTATAAACATATTTTTAGTTCAAGGTTTTTATTTAGGTTTGTATGGATTAATGTTTGGAAATTTATTTGCGTTAATTTTAAGCCTTATTCAAAAATATTTTGAAGTAATTGCACTTCCAAGTTCAATTTATTTTGTTTCAAGCGTACCAATTTCAATAAATCCTATACATTATTTAACTGTATCTTTAATTACAATGGCTATGTGTTTAACAACAGCCATTTTGCCAAGTTATATTGCATCGCGCATAACCCCAATTTCTGCAATCAGGTTCGAGTAATTATGTTTGAATATTTTATTGCAAAAAGATATTTAAAATCAAAACATAAATTAAATTTTATAACAATAATTTCATTGCTTTCAACAATTGGAATTACAATTGGTGTTGCTGCTTTGGTAATTGTTCTTTCTGTTTTTAACGGATTTGGATCGCTTGTAAAATCAATTTTGGTAAACATAGATCCACACATTAAAATAAATCTTATATCGGATAAAGCCACCCTAGAATTTAAGGATATAAACAATACTGTTAAATTGAATAAAGATATTAAAAGTTTTTATCCTTATATTGAAGGAAAAGTAATAATTTCGTGCAAAAACAATTATCAAATACTAAATTTAAAAGGAATTGACAAAGATTATGCAGTTGACAATTGGGGTTTAAAAGATAAAATGATAATGGGCGAAAATAATTTATACGTTAACTCATTAATTCCCCCTATTTCAATCGGTTTACCGCGTGCTTTGCGTCTTTCGACCCGCATTGGCGATACAATTACCGTTACTTCAATAAATAATCTCGAAAAATCATTAATTAATTTTTCAATCCCAAAAACAAAAAAATTTATTATCGGTTCTGTATTTGAGTCAAATAACCAAGATTTTGATGAGGCATACGCCTTTACATCTTTGGATGCATCAAAAAATTTATTTAATCTTAAGCATAAAATAAGCGGATACGAAATATATTTAAACGATATTGAATCTGCCGAAAACGTTAAGGAATTTTTAAATTCAAAATTAGATAAAGCCAACTTTTCAATTCAAACATGGTACGATTTGCATAAAGACTTATATAATGTAATGGTAATTGAAAGATGGGCGGCTTATTTGTTATTATGTTTAATTATTGCAATAGCATCTTTTAATATTTTAGCTTCCTTAACAATGAGTGTTATTGAGAAGAAAAAAGATATAGGGGTATTGCGCTCAATGGGCGTTAACGACAAATCAATTCTTAAAATTTTTATGTTTGAAGGAATTTTAGTAGGACTAATTGGCACAATTACCGGACTTATGTTAGGTTTATTTGTTTGTTATATGCAAATATATTTTAAGTTTTACCCAATGGATCCAACAAAATATATAATTGATGCATTGCCATTGGAAATTAGAATTTGGGATTTAGTTGCAATTGCAGGCATGTCATTTTTACTATCGTTTTTGGCTTCTGTTTATCCGGCAAAACGTGCAGTAAAACTTTCAATAATAGAGTCTATTAAGTGGGAATAAGATAATATGGCAACAATTTTAACCGCACAAAATATTATTAAATCTTTCAATAAAGGTGAAAACAAAAGATTAACCATATTGAACGATATTTCACTGGATTTGGAAAAAGGCAAAATAACCGTTATTGTTGGTGCTTCGGGTGCCGGTAAAAGTACTCTTTTACACATTTTGGGAGGTTTGGATAAACCCGATAGCGGAAAAGTAGCAATTAACAGCACTGAAATATTTAAACTTGATGATAAAAGTCTTTCAAAATATCGTAATAAAAATATTGGTTTTATATTCCAATTTCATCATTTATTGCCGGAATTTACCGCAGCCGAAAATGTTGCCATTGCCTGCATGATAAACGGTACATCATATAATAAGGCATTTAAGCGAGCACAAGAATTATTGGATTTATTGGGCTTAAGTGAGCGTATAAATCATAAACCGGCAGAACTTTCCGGTGGCGAACAGCAGCGTATTGCAGTAGCGCGTGCAATGGCCAATAAACCCGAAATAATTTTTGCTGATGAACCAACCGGAAACTTAGATTCCGCAAATAGCGAAAGTATGCACCAAATTTTTACAAATCTAAAAAACGAAATGAATCAGACTTTTTTAATAGTTACACATAACCCGGAATTAGTAAAGGTTGCCGATAATGTTGTTGAAATGAAAGATGGAAAAATTATTTCTTTACACAACAATACAAACTAATCCCTTTAAATACTCAGATTCCGAAAAATTAGCCGCAATTGGATGATCAGGAGCTTGAGACATTGATTTAACAATTTTCACATCTCTCCCCGAGTCAAACGCAGCACCGCATATTATTTTATTAAACAATCCTTTGTCAATATGTCCCGAACACGAAAACGTAAACAATACTCCATTTTTATTCAATAATTTCATTGCCAATAAACTAATATCTTTATATCCCCTGCTGGCTTTATTAACTTGTGCGGCAGATTCTGCAAATTTTGGAGGATCCAAAATAATTACATCAAACTTTCTATCGCTATCTCTATATTTTCTTAATAATTTAAATACATCTTCTGTGGCAAATTCAATTTTAGATGAATCAAGTCCGTTTAGCTCTACATTTTTTTTGGCAATTATGTTGCAATCCGATGAGGATTCAACATTAACTACATTTTTAGCTCCCCCTTTAAGGGCATAAATACCAAAACCACCGGTATAAGAAAAACAATTAAGCACATCGGAATCTTGCACATAATTTAATAATTCGGCTCTATTATCACGCTGGTCTAAATAATAGCCGGTTTTATGACCAATTTTAATGTCAACCAAAAACTTTAAACCGTTTTCTTCAATTTCAACAAGTTCATTTGGCTCTTTGCCATATAATGTTTTTGTTATCGGTTCAAGTCCTTCCTTTTTACGAACATCACTATCCGATCTTTCATAAATACTTACCGGGTCAAAAACCGTTATAATGGCTTTTACAATTTCTTCTTTAAAATAGTCACTCCCGGCAGATAAAAATTGGCATACATAATAATTGGCGTATTTGTCCAATATAAAACCGGGTAGTCCATCCGATTCTCCAAAAACAACCCTGTAAGCATTAGTATCTTTTTTTATAAATTTCTTCCGCAATTGCCACGCAAGTTTTATTTTATTAACAAAAAAACTATTGTCAAAAACCTCGGTGCCATAACACCACATTCTGATACTAATTTGCGAGCGTGAAGAAAAACTTCCAATTCCAAGCAGATCGTTTTGCGAACTTTTTACAAAAACAGGTTCCCCGTTTTTTGGTTGGCCAACAAATCTTTGCAGCGCCCCGGAAAAAATCCAAGGATGTTTATACAGTACGTTTTTTTCACGACCTTTATTTAAAAATACTTCATCTTTAACATTATATAATAATTCCGACAATTATTGTTCTCCTAAGTAATATTTTAATATTAATAATAAATATAAATAGTTAAATTAACTATTAAAAATAAAACTTTTTTTTGTTTTTCCACAAAAAATAAGTATTTTGAATATATTGTACTTAAATAGGTTAGTTGTAATGACTCCTTTACTTTTGCTTCTTGTAATATTTTTATTTGGTTATCTTGTAACTCATTTACTGGTACAGCGTTTACGTAAAACACAATACCTGCTTATAGGTATTGAATATGTATTCCTTGGGGTATTAATTGGCCCGGCCTTTTCAAATTGGCTAAATTATTCTTTTGGATTTCATCTGCCCATTATTATTAATCCTGAGATACTATTTCAAATTAAACCGGGAATTTTAATAGTTTTGGGATTTTTAGGGTTTATTATTGGTCTAAAGTTTAATTTTAAATATTTGCTTGAAATAAATAAACCGGCTTATCTAATTTCTTTTATAGAAATTTTATTTTCATTTATATTTTTGGGCGGTATTTCTTTTGTTTTATTATATCTAACATTTTTTGACGGAAATAATTTATATACATTAATAAAAAGCGCATATTTTCTTGCAATAGCCGGGTTTATTACTTCACATTCATTTATTCAAACATTATTTGAACGTTATAATTTAAGCGGTTCTTTATCTAAATTAATGCTTAACAATTCGTATTTAAATATTAATGTAGGTTTACTTGTTTACGGTTTCTTATTTGGTATTTTTCACGCACGTTCAATAAATATTGCTCATTTTACATCAATTGAATGGGTGGTTTTAAGTATATTTTTTTCTACAACAATGGGATTATTATTTTTTCTGTTTTTAGGCAACGAAAAAGATGAAAACAAAATTTATTTGGCAATTATTGGTATTGTAGTATTTTCAAGTGCAGCAGCCTATTTATTAAAGTTTTCGCCTTTATTTATAAATTTTATTATTGGTGCCATACTGGCCAATGTTTCTAAAATAAGCAAAACAATTACCGAAGTATTAGAAAAAATTTATCAGCCAACAGGGGTATTAATAGTCATTTTTTCCGGTATTTTTTGGATCCCATCTTCTTTTTTAATTACTGCTGTGGCAATAATATTGTTTATCTTGTTAAGATACATAGCTAAAATAAGCACAGGATATTTTACTTATGCTGCTCTTAAAGGCGAACACTCAATCCCAAAATTTATTGGCAGTGGTTTACTTTCGGTTGATATTATTATTTGTGCAATGGTAATTGAGTTCGGTTTTATTTTCCATAATCCTATTAATAATGTAATTTTAACTGCCGTATTAGCTTCGGTTGTTTTTTATAATTTTTACGGATTTTACAAAGCAAAAAATTTTCTAGTTGATTTTGACGATATTAAAAGCAAAAACTTATGATACGATTTTTACGCAGATTATTAGTTATTATTATACTTTATTCAATTTTATTGTTTATTAAAAATATTGAGTTAAGTAAAGAATTTGAACTAATCAATATTCTTGCAGGTTTGGGTTTTATAATTTTATCCGCATTTACATTAGGTGAAATAACCCATTCGTTGGGAATAACTCGTACCTTGGGGTACTTAGCCTCAGGTATTATTTTTGGACCTTATTTACTTACTAATCCGCTTTTTATTCCGGTATTATCAATGCAGGTTACCGGTAAAATAATATTGATAAGTAATATTGCCCTCGGTTTAATCTCCTTTTCGGCAGGTTTTGAACTTCATAAACCTGTAATAAAAAAACTGAATAAACTTGTTTTCTTAAACATTGGAATTTCCGGTTTATTATTTTTGTTTTTTTTCACGCCTGTAATATTTTTTATTTCAATTTACGTACTTAATTTATCGCTTTTACATATTAGTCATATTATTATTGCAGCCGTAATAATTTCAATTTTTCTTATTAACTCCTCAATTGAATTTACACATACACTTGTGCAAAATTCGTTTATTACGGATAAGCAAGGTGCGTTTTTTAGATATTCTACCATTTTACGCGAATTTTCCGTAATTTTTTTAATACTTTTTATAACTGTATTTGCTTCCCTCTTTTTTAATTTAACGGTTTCTCCAAATATTTTAACAAATACCGGTACTTCAATATCATTTTCAATATTATTTGGATTGCTGCTTGGATTTATTGCAATTTTTTATTTAAAATATATAAAAGCCGAATTTATTATTTTTATTTTTACTTTTATTGTTATTGGCAGCGAAGTTTGTAAAATATTTCAACTAAATACATTAATTACTTTTTTAATTGCGGGTTATATAGTTAAAAATCAATCTTCACATTCCGAGGGTTTAAATGTATCTCTGCAAAAAATTGCGTCTCCTTTTATTGTTTTATTTTTTGCACTTTTTATTTCGCGTTTTAATTTGTGGGAAAACGTAAATATATTTATTGCCGCATTTTTAATTTCACTAATAAGGATTATTTATATATTTATATCGTTCAAAATATCTACTACAATAACAAAATATCCCTCAGGTATTAATAAATTTGGCTGGACAGCATTTACCTCTCTAGGCTCAACAGCTTTAATTATAATTTTTTATTCTACAATATACCTGCCTCAATTTTCTGTTTATATTCCCTTATTGATGTCAATTATTTTTATTAACTCGTTATTAAATCCTCTTATTTTCAAATATGGATTAAATAAAATTACAGCTTTGAATAAATTGAATGAAACTGCTGCTGAAATTGAACAAATACCTGAAACAGAAATACGACTTACTCAAGCAGAAAGGAAAAATACAAAGTTTAACGAACCTAAAATTAATGATCCAAAATTAAATAAATCATTATTCCAAATTTTATTTAAACTTAATTTAATATTCCGTGAATTTGAAAAAAAGTTTATATCCAGCAGAAGCGAAGAATCTCTTGAACTTGTTATTGAAATTACAGAACATTATAGCGATGAATATTATAAACTTAAAAAGTTTTTATTACAACCAAAACTTACACCTCAAATTGTAAAAAAAGAATTATTAAAATCTGAAGAAAACATTACTGATTGGTACATTAAACTTGCGGAGAATAGAAAATCGGTTGAAAAACGAATTTTAGACTTAGAACCACTAATAAAAGGAATATTTATTTCTCTATCCGATTTGACAGAGGGATTGCAGGATGAAATACCAATTGGGTTAACAAAACAAAATTTCGCAATTCAAAAAGAGGATAATTATAGATTAAAACTTTTGAAGTTTTGGTACAAAATTAAATTTTCGGCTGCAATACTCTTTAATAAAAGTTACACTTTACAAATTACCTTATGGTATAAAAACCTTGTTAAATACTATTTATTAGGTCAGTCTTCAAAAGAGATTTTAGAAACTGTAAACTTAGTAGGAATTGAACGATTAAATACTTTGCGCCAGATCCGGAAATTATTTAATGACCATTTTATAAATCTCAATAAAATTACAGATCAAGTATTAGACGAGAAGGATAACATTGCTTTTAGCACAATTATTTATGAAAACTTTGAAGAACTGCATAAACAATTTATAATTGAAATAAATACCATTCAAAACGAAATAAATGAAACTAGTAATCAAATTAGCAACAGATTACAATACGCATTGGCAAACCCTTATAATCAGTTAATTACTGCAATTGAAAATATAACAAATTTGAAACTTCAAGCCGTTCATCATAAATTTTCTAAGATATTTCTTGAAAGCGAAAAAGCAAGGGAGTTTTCGCTGGATACTATACGATTTTGGATAAATTATTATTTGGGATTTTTGGGATTGTTTCAGAAAGAACTTATTATAAAAAAATTAAAGGTTGAATTAAATGAAGTTGTTAATACGTCGCTTGGCGAAATTTCGGATAACATAAACAGTAATTTAAAAGATTTTAATAGTTTGGTACTCTCCAAAATAAGGCTTTACGATGCCAAGTTAAAGGAACCGGACCTAAATTTAGGAAACTACATTAAATCTTTAAACAACGAATTAGTCAAAAATTTATTAGAGATAAATTTACATAATTTAGAATATATAAGGAAAAGTAAAAAATTTAATTTATTAATTGAAGAATTAATAAAAACATTTTCTTCAATATCTAAAAAATTACCAGATAAACTTTTCCTTTTAGAAGAATCGGATTTATCCATATTTAACCGCCTTCCCGAATTTAAGCAATTAAAATCAACCAATATTCGGCTCATTTCAAAAGACTTGCTTGAATACAAATTACCACGTGAAATTGGGGAAGTGAATGAACTTTTACTAAATTATTTAAACATAACAATTCTTGAAATTAAAAATATTCATTCCATAATTGATCATCATATTCAAACAGCTCAAAAGGAGTTTGAAAAGGATAATGTTTCAGGATCGGTATTGGCTATTGAAATCATTCATTCGTTATTTGATAAGCTTAAAACAAAACTTTCAAAACTAAATGATGAAGTAATTAGATTAGAAATTAATATTAACAATAAAATTTTGGACAAGGTAAATATTGTTGTTAAAGAAATTGATGAATTAATTGTTTTTGGTTTAGCCGACAATGAAATTTATAAAATTAACTATAACCTAAAAAAAAGAGCATTGAAGACCGAAATACAACAGATTTTATTTAAAATAGCTCACCAATATTATTCATTAAAAGAAAAAATTAGCAAAAACTATACAATTTACCTTAAAAACAGCGTGGAATATTTTCTTTATAAGATAGGAATTAAAAAACAATCCGAAGCAGATATTCAGTCCGAATCGATTTATTTTAATGAAGAAAAGCTAAAAAATCTACCTTTTATATACAGAAAACTATTTGACGGAACACCACTTGAAACAAGCGACTTTTTTATCGGTCGTGATAAGTTTATTGAAAAAATAAAACTTTCATTGGACCGATTCTACGAAAATAAAGATTCATCTACCATTATTGTTGGAGAACCGGGAAGCGGGAAAAGAAGTTTAATAAATACAATAAAAAATGTTATTCTTAAGGATTTAGAAATAATCCATCATCAATTTATGGATGCTATTACAACGGAGAATTCTTTATTGGCTGTTTTTTCAAATCTTATTGGATATACAAAAGTTCTATCAATAGAAGAATTAATTAGCGAGTTAAATGATAAATCGAATAAACGAATTTTTATTTTAGAAAACACAGGCAAACTATTTTTAAAAAAAATTAACGGTTATCAAGCTATTAGAATGTTTTCTTATTTAATTTCTCAAACTCAAAATAATACTTTTTGGATTTGTACGGCGGGTAAATATCCTTGGAATTTTTTAATCCGTAATTTTGGAATGAATGAGATTTTTACTGCAAAGATTTTTACCAATTCATTACATCAAAAGGATATTCGTTCAATTGTAATGAGCAGGCATAATGCAACTGGATTTGATATAACATATAAGCCTAATGAATTAAGACAATTTGTAAATAAGTTTAAAAAAATTAAATCAAGTGAAAGCGAACAAAAACAACTTTCTGATGACTTTTTTATCCGGCTCGAAGAGTATTCCGAAGGGAATATTATTTCAGCAATGTATTATTGGCTCCAATCAATAGATGATGTGGTTGGTAATAGACTAATTATTAAATCACCACACAGAATTTCTCTATCAATTTTATCTAAAATGGAAAGTAAATATTTAATTGTTTTATCAACTATTTTTGTTCATGGCTGGTTGACCGATAGTGAAATTGCCGAAATGTATAATCTTAATATAAAAGAAGCAAAAAGCAGGCTTGATCATTTGGCTAAATTAAATTTAATTTATCATGACCTATTAGATTTTGACTCGAATCGTTATTTTATTAATAAATTTGTATTTAAAATTATTGAAACTGAATTAATTATGAGAAATATGCTATAATGATAAACTTAAAAATTGTTTTTTATATTTTATTTGTTTTTAATTTTCAACTTTTAGCTCAATCCGATTCAATAAAAACGAAGGCTCTTAAGACTTTTACTTTACCGGATTCAGCTATTAGGTTAGATACTGCTATAACTAATCCTATAAGTCATAAAATAGAAGAAAAACCAAACACCAAAACTTTAAATAATATTGATACGTTTAATATTCCACTTTTTTCGTATAAAAAACACCCTATAAGTGAAAATAATTTTGATATTAATTCAATTAATATTATTAATTACATAAATTTTTGGACTTTTTTGCGCATCTTTTTACTAATAATTATTGGAATATTTTTTAATAAAGTATTTGATTTTGTTAAGAAAAAAAATAAGTATAAAATTTCTTTTCATTTGTTGTTTGTTTTTATTACAATAATAAAAGCGTTGATGTGGTTAAGCATTGGATATTTGATTTTATACCAATTATTTAATAAAACAACTGAATTTATTTTAATTTTTATTTTTTTATTTTTAATTTTTGTTGGAACATCATTATTAGGTATATTAAAAAATCTTGCCGGAGGATTTTTTCTCTCAATAAAAGTGCCATTTAACGTTGGGGATTATATTTCCATTAATTCAAATACAGGTATAGTTAAAAACATTGAATGGCTTAATACAAAAGTAACTACTGAAAGCGGCAGTGAAATTACTATTCCCAATTCATTATTTATACGTTTTCCTGTAACAAATATTAATTTAGGTGAAAAAGAGAAACAAATTATTATGGAATTTTCTTTCCCTTCAGGTTACAAAATAGAGCAAATACAAAATATTATTTATGAAGCTGCACTTTCTTCACCATACACCTATATAAAAAAAGAACCCGAAGTTTTTCTTACAAAATGCAATTTTATTGACAATATTACTGAATTTAAGTTATTGGTCTATACAATTGATTCTATTTTCGAAAACGAGTTACGCAGTTCAATTAACTTATTTGTTAACAATGCTATAAAAAGCTATACCATATGAAAAGTACAAAAGAAAAATTTACAAAACTTCTTAAAGTATTAATTATTTTTTCAAGCATTATCGGATTAACATCAATAATACTGGAATATGGATTCAGTTTAAAAGGTGAATTTGCTATATTTTTACACGATTCGGTTATTGGTGTTTTTATATTTTTTATTATTTACCAAATTATTTTATTCCTATTTTCTAAAGAAAAAAAGGAATATTTACTAACGCATAAAATTGAATTTTTATTTATTATCTTCATTATTGTTGAAGCTATATTATCGTTTTTTGATAATAGCATAATAAAAAAAATCGGTTTTGCCTTTAATATTGAAGATATTGCCTACTTATATATTATATTTGCTCAATTTTTTATTGTAATTGGTTTAATACTGGGAGGATTACGTTATAACAATAAAATATTACAATCCAAATTAGATCCATCCAGATTATTTGTTTTAAGTTTTTTTATTACAATATTGGTCGGGGCACTTTTATTAATGCTGCCTACGGCAACTACAAAAGGCTCAAATAACATTGTTGACGCACTATTCACATCAACAAGTGCTGTATGTGTGACAGGTTTAATTTCTGTTGATACAGCAACCTATTATACAAAATTTGGACAAATTGTAATAATGTTATTATTTCAGATTGGTGGTTTAGGTTTAATGACATTTACAACGTTTTTCGCTTTATTCCTTTCAGGTGGTCTTGGATTTAAAGAAAGAATTGTTTTACGCGATTTGATGGATGAAGAAAACATTGGAGCAATCACAAAAATTATCAGCTATTTGGCATTAATAACTTTTGCCATAGAAGCCATAGGAGCAGTATCGTTGTTCTTAAGTATTCATAACCAGGTACCAAAATTAAGCGAGGCAATATTTATTTCTATCTTTCATGCAATTTCTGCGTTTTGTAATGCAGGATTTTCAATATTTAGTGCCAATCTGATGGATTCTTTGGTTAATAAAAATTACATTTTTACTAATACAATTGCCTTGTTAATTATTTTGGGTGGTATCGGTTTCGGTACCATTATGAATGTTTTTAATATTCAATCGTACAAAATAAGCACCAGACATATTTCCACAAAATTTTCACTTCAAACCAGAATTGTACTTATTACCACTTTAATATTAATTGTTATTGGAACTTTAGCAACATATGCTCTAGAATACAACGGGGCATTAAAAAACATGGATACCATTGGAAAATTAAACGCTTCGTTTTTTTCTTCCGTTTCGGCACGCACAGCAGGATTTAATACTTTTGATTATGGCAAAACCTCATTGGCTACTACTATTTTTTACTGCTTTTTAATGTTTGTGGGTGCTTCTCCCGGAGGTACAGGAGGTGGTATAAAAACAACTACTTTTGCATTAATTATCTTCGGATCAATAGCAGTTATTCGTAATTCCAAAAACGTAACTTATAAAAACAGAACTATCCCAAAGGATACCCTGCTTAGAGGTTTGATAAAATCGTTTTTAACAATTTCGTTAATTACTTCAGGTATATTTTTAATTTCAATAACCGACAAATTTAGTTTAACAGACATATCATTTGAAGTATTTAGTGCTTTTGGTACGGTTGGACTTTCGAGAGGAATTACATTTTATCTTTCCGATTTTGGAAAAATAATATTAATATTAATGATGTTTATTGGTAGAGTTGGACCTTTAGCATTTATCTATTCACTTATTAAAACAAAAGAAAATCCGGCTTATGATTTACCGGAAGATAATATTTCTATTTTATAAAAGGAACAATTATGAACAGAAAATTTGCTGTTATTGGCTTAGGAGATTTTGGCAATAGTATTGCAATAACACTTGCAGAACGAGGAGCCGAAGTTATTGCCATTGATCAAAATATGGATGTTATTGAAGATATTAAGGATAAAGTTACTCATGCGGTACGCCTTGATGCTACCGAAATAAAACCTCTCAAAGCACTTGGAATTGATAAAGTTGACGCAGTGGTTGTTTCGATTGGAACCAATTTTGAAAATACAATTTTAACATCTGTTCTTTTATTGCAAATGGGGGTTAAAAAAGTTATTGCCCGTGTTAATTCAAAAATACAGGAAACAATACTTGTTAAACTTGGCGTTCATCAGGTTATAAATCCAGAACTTGAAATTGCTAGTAAAGTTGCCTTTAATTTAATTAATCAAGATGTTTTAGATTACATTCCGCTTGGTCAAGATTATAACATTGTTCAAATTAAAGCACCTGTTGCTTTTATTGGTAAATCGCTGCAAGAAATTGATTTAAGAATTAGATACAATGTTAATTTAATTACTATTAAACGCCGCTATGTTATTAAAAGTGAAGAAAACGGAGAAGAAATAATTAAAGAAAGAATTTATGGTGTTCCTACGGCAACAACTGTTTTAGAAAATAACGATATTTTAATTGTTCTGGGAAAAGATAAAGATATTAAAAGAATGATAGATTAATGCTATAATTTTTACGTCTTTGGAAATTTTAAATAATTTATATACCTTTAAGTTTGAATATTTTATAATTTGGAGAAATAAAATGACTACAATAATTGATGTTAGAGGAAGAGAAATTTTAGATTCTAGAGGAAACCCCACTGTTGAAGTAGAGGTTGTATTAGAATCCGGAGTTATCGGACGTGCTGCTGTTCCAAGTGGTGCTTCAACAGGTGAATATGAAGCTGTTGAATTACGCGATGGCGATAATGATCGTTATCTAGGCAAAGGTGTTTTAAATGCAGTTGATAACGTAAATGAAATAATTGCGGACGCTATCATTGATTTAGATTCAGTTGATCAAGTGGAAATTGATCAGATTTTAATTGAATTGGATGGTACACCAAACAAAGCTAAACTTGGTGCTAATGCTATGCTTGGCGTTTCTCTTGCTTGTGCAAAAGCTGCTGCCGAATGTTTGGAAATTCCATTATATCGTTATATAGGCGGAGTTAATGCACGCGTATTACCTGTTCCTATGATGAACATTCTAAATGGTGGTGCTCATGCCGATAATACTGTTGATTTTCAAGAATTTATGGTTATGCCTCATGGTGCAAGCTGTTTTGCTGAAGCATTAAGAATGGGTGCAGAAACTTTCCATGCATTAAAATCCGTATTAAAGAAAAAAGGTTATAATACTTCTGTTGGTGACGAAGGCGGCTTTGCTCCTAATTTAAGCACTAATGAAGAGACTTTAGAAATTATCCTTGAAGCAATTACTAAAGCCGGTTACAAACCGGGTGTAGAAATCAGTATTGCCCTTGATGTTGCTGCAAGCGAATTATTTAATAAAGAGAAAGGTCTTTACGTTTTCAAAAAATCGGATAAATCTGAAAAAACTTCCGAAGAAATGGTTAAAATTTATGCCGATTTAGTTAGTAAATACCCTATTATCTCAATTGAAGACGGCCTTGATGAAAACGATTGGGCAGGCTGGAAATTATTAACCGATACAATTGGAAACAAAATTCAGCTTGTTGGTGATGATTTATTTGTAACTAATACTGAAAAACTTAGCCGTGGAATTAAAGAAGGCGTTGCAAATTCAATATTAATTAAAGTAAACCAAATTGGTACTTTAACTGAAACTATTGATGCAATTGATATGGCCCGCCGTGCAAGTTATACTTCTGTTGTTAGCCATAGATCGGGCGAAACGGAAGATACAACTTTAGCAGATTTGGCTGTTGCTTTAAATACCGGTCAAATTAAAACCGGTTCTGCTAGCAGAACAGATCGTATTGCCAAATATAATCAATTATTACGCATTGAAGAAGAATTAGGACCACAAGCAAAATTTGTTGGTCTCGAGTATATTAATTATAAAGGTTAATATTTTTTAAATTTGTGAAAGACATCCTTCGGGATGTCTTTTTTTTTCTATATAATGAGGAAACCATGTCTAAAAATAACATTGATGTTATTAATGAAATGATTAAATCAAATAATATTGAAATGATTGACTTGAAATGTATTGATTTAATCGGCAGACTTCACCACATATCTTTACCTGTACGAGAAGGCATAATAAATAAAATTGTTGAAGAAGGGGTTGGTTTCGACGGCTCCAGTTATGGTTTTAAAAAAGTTGAAAACAGCGATATGATTATGATTCCTGATCTGGATACTGCTGTAATTGACCCTTTTAGAGATACACCAACTTTAAGTTTTCACTCGCACATTGTACTTACAGACGGATTACATTCTCCTTTTATGCAAGACGGCAGATATTTAGCTAAACAAGCAGAAAAATTATTAAAAGAGATCACCGGAATTGATAAATCGATGTGGGGACCGGAGTTTGAATTTTATATTTTTTCAAATGTTGAGTATGACACTCGTACTTCAACATCATATTATAAAGTTGAACACGCAGAAGAATTTTATAAACGTGCTTACCATGCTGCAAATCCCTTTGATTTGTATGATGATTTTAGAGATGAAGCATGTAAATATTTTAAGGATTTAGGGATTGATGTTAAATATCACCATCACGAAGGCGGCGAACGTGGACAACAGGAAATTGAAACAATATTTTTTGATTTATTAACTGCAGCAGATAATATTGTTATGGCAAAATACATACTTTTTAACCTTGCAAAATCGAAGGGTTTGTATGTTACATTTATGCCAAAATCAATGTATCACCAACCGGGTAATGGGATGCATTTGCATCTATTTTTACAAAAAGACGGTAAAAATGCATTTTATCAAAAAGGTGAATATGGCAACATTAATGAACTAGGAAGATATTTTATTGGCGGTTTATTAAAACATGGACCGGCACTTTCTGCTTTTACAAATCCAAGTACAAATTCATATAAACGATTAGTGCCCGGATTTGAAGCACCTGTTGCATTGGTTTATGGACACGGCAACCGTGCATCAGCAATACGTATTCCTAAGTACATATCAAATCCCGAAGAATCAAGATTTGAATATAGACCTCCGGATGCTACGGCTAATCCTTACTTGTGCTTAACTGCTATGCTGCTTGCCGGAATTGACGGATTTGTTAATAAAATTGATCCTGTTAAAGAAGGTTATGGCCCGTTTGATAAAAACATTTGTGACGAGTCGGATACACAAGGAATTAATTTTTTACCGCGCAATTTAAACGAAGCTTTGGATGCTTTGGAAAAAGACCACGAATTTTTAAGACGCGGTGATATTTTTACCGATGAGTTAATTAATCAGTGGGTAAAAACAAAAAAAGAAGAAATTAAGGCAATTGGTACAATGCCTCATCCTTTTGAATACAAAATGTATTTTACGTTATAAGTTTTTTAATCACACCAAAAAAAGGACACTAACACGGTGTCCTTTTTTTTGTTGAACCAACCAAATAAAACCTAATACTATCTATTTCCCAATTTCTTTAAGGTCGATATCGCCGCCTGATGTATGACATTCCAGTCTATTTCCGCCACCGTTAAGTGTACCTATAAACACCGATTTTCATTATAAATTAAAATAGCATAAACAGTGGCAAAATGAAGCGAAAACGGGCTAAAAGTAGCACTATTGCGGGCTATTTACCGTAATGATAGTAATATTAGCGCAACTCAACTGCATCCCAAAACA
>JAZDHY010000053.1:0-67588 GCA_043805435.1 bacterium | reverse complement strand
ACTTCAAGCCTTAAACATTGCATCAATTGTAGAAGAATCAGAATACCCTGAAACAAAGCAAATAGGTAGTGTTCAATCTGTTTTATCTTTTTTAGCCCTTAAATTAATGTCAACAAAACGGTTATCTCATAGCAATGATTACAGTATAGACAGAGGATTGGGCTTATTTGCCGGATTAAATGTTTTGCCGAAATCGGCATGGTACAGCTCGTATTCATATCGAGTTACCAGAGAAATGAATAAGAAATTACTGCTGGGATTACATAAAAGTGTAGAAAAGCTAAAAAGCAGCAATGGGGATTTTAATTTGGATTTTACAGCCATACCACATTGGGGCGAAGAAAGCGAATTAGAGAAAAACTGGTCAGGGAAAAGGAATAAAGGAATAAAAAGCGTTCTTGCTTTGTTGGTACAAGACCAAGGAAGTAAAATATTGAAATATGGAAGTGCCGGAACAGAGCAAGAAACACAATCCGAATCAATTATTGAATTTGTAGATTTTTATAAGGAAACAGGGTGTAAAATTAACTGTCTAATGTTTGATTCAAAATTCACAACATATGCGCAACTTAGCAAGCTCAACGATGACGATATAAAATTTATTACTTTAAGGAGAAGATCTCAAGATTTAATAGATAGCATTGAAAATATTCCGGATGAACAATGGCATGTAACAAAATTGGGGAAAGAATTTAAGCGAAAACATAAAAACATCACGTCATGTGAAAAAGAAATAACACTTACGGGTTACGAGGGGAATTTAAGACAGATAATTATTACACATAACGGAAGAGAAAAGCCGACATTTTTAATAACAAACGATTTCACTTTAAGTCAAAAAGCTATTATCTTAAAATATGCTAAAAGATGGCTTGTCGAGCAATCTATTTCCGAGCAGATTGAATTCTATCATCTTAATCACCTAAGTTCATCAATAGTAGTAAAAGTAGATTTTGATTTAACAATATCAATTTTGGCTGATACTGTTTACAAATTATTTGCCGAACAAATTGCTAGATTTTCAAACAGTAAATCTGAAACAATAAATCGTTTGTTTATTAAAAATTATTCTAATTTTGAAATTAATTCAATTAATAAAACAATTACAATCACACTTAACAAAAAGGTTCATCTATCTTTGTTACATGAAACAGATTGGTTTGACGGTGAAACTCAAATCCCTTGGTTGTTTGACTATAAACTTTTATTCAAAATTGGGTCAAGCCTTTGATTTTGAGTATTTCTGTTCATAATGAAAATCGGTGATCATTAAAATAGGAGTATGGAAATGGAACGAATATGGGTACTAACATTATTGCTTAATATTTGTGTTGTAGCATTTTTTATTTATTTTGTTTATAAAATTTTGCAATTTGTAATAACTTCAACAAATTTTTACAAAAAAATTATTGAACGCGAAGATTCTATCATTCAGATTTTGCATGAGATACAAGATAACTTAAAAAAATGATAAAAAAGAACAAATAACTTAAAGCACACCTTAGTATTCTAATAAACTTACTAATACCAAACAGATAAAAAGGTAGTTAGAAATACAGTTATTTGGCCATATTGCAGTTCGGCTTTTTATTCAACTATGTCTTTGATTCTAAAGTTAAACAAACTATATCGCAATTTGGGTAAAAATAAAAATGGCCATTTGTTAACAAAAACAATGTCACCCTATTTGGATTTTGCATTTATTTTTCTGCCTTTGCTATAATCATGTCATTCCTACGTGATTTTTTTATACCACGCAACATATTATTATATAATGCGTTAACGTGTATTTATTGCTCGGCTGAACAAACGCTCCGTTAAAAGTTTGTAACCATAGGCACTACCACAAAAACCGGAACTCCGGACGTATTCAACTTATAAAGATATTATTTTACGACTTTTCATAAAACCACAATTATAACATAGTCCGGTCATTTATCCGGCTTAACATAAATCTCAATATGCTACCTACCGAAATGTCTGTTTAGTATAAAGAGCAAAGTAATTGTTTTTAAAAAATTACCACGGCGGGTTTTAATAAATTATCTTATTCTTTAATTATTGAAACTATAAATGTAATTATTACTTTTTTTCCTTGACAAATCCATAAAAGTTTGCTAAATTTAAACAATTGTTTTAAACGCTTGTTTGAATTTAGTGAGATTATGAAAAACGAAAAAGAAACTGCCAAAAACCAATTATTATTTGCCGTTTTGGATTACATAGAAAAAGAAGGAAATAATATTTTTACGGCAGGCAACGTAACGGCAGTTACCAAAGTTAACATAGACAATATTAATTATCTTTTTGGAAGTAAAGAAAAACTGCTTGAAGAAGCTTTTGAAATTTATTTGTATAATAATTTACGTTTGTTTGAGATCTACTAAAATTATGAAATATCAAATGGAATTATCCAAAGAAAAGATATTGGCATTAATTATAAATTATATAGAAAAAAAAGGAATCACTACTTTTACAAATTGTAAAATAGAAGAAATAACAAAAGTTAAAATTGCTGATATCAATTATCTTTTTGGAAGCAAAGAGCAATTGCTTGAAGAAGTTCTTGAAATTTTGTTATATTATACGCAAATGTTTGAGTTATATTAAAATTATGAAAAACGAAAAAGAATCAACCAAAGAAAAAATATTATTTGCAAGTTTAGAGTTTATTGAAAAAAACGGTATTAATGCAATAACAGTTCGTAAAATAGCAGAAATTGCCGATGTAAATGTAGCGGCAATAAATTATCATTTTGGCAGTAAAGAAGAGCTGCTTCAAAAAGCACTCGAATTTTCGATGTATCAGGCTTATAGAGATCCTATTATTGCTATTAAAGAAAAAAAATTTAATGTTTATCAGGCACTTCATTTTTTATTGCACGACTGGTTTGAAGGAATGATAAATTATCCGGGAATTTCGCGAGCACAATTATTTGAACCTTTTGTAAATAATAATTACGAATCGCTGTTTGTGAAAAAATTTAATACATTTTTGGAGGACTTTATAACAAAACTAAAGGAAAATGGAGAAGTTTTTGATGAGCAGGATTTACGTTTATCTTTAGTTCAAATTATATCGGCAATTATTTTGCCCGGTATTATGCCCCAATTGTTTTCAAATTTTTTTAAGAAGGACTTAAAAATTATGGAAAATAGAGAGGAGTATTTTAATCATCTGTTATCTAAATATGTTAAGGAAATATAAACCATTTTGGGATTTGTAAGTCAAAGGAAAATATTGTAAAAAATAACAATTAAGGTAATTGAATCGAATATTTAATTTAATTAAAATATGACGGATGGATAAACTAGCTGTGATAATATTGGGTAATAACATGGAACTCCGCCGGAGTTCATGGGGATTTGGGTGGTGCGTAAGGTTACAGACATAGCACTTCTCCGAAGTGCTTTTACGAAAATGAATTACGGAAATGAATATTATTACTACACATTATGCAATATTAAATAAAACTAACCTAAAGGTTGATAAACCGGCATTTATGCCTGAGATTCAACTAAATCAAAAATGGGTTTTAACCCAAGTATAATAATATTTGACAACATCATAAATAAAAATAAAGGGAAACATAGCATTCCCAAATTTTAACATGGTCTGTAAATAGAGAGTAACAAATATTGATAAAAATAAATATATCTTTAATTGTGGTGTCGGCTTCAGTCGGTAATAAAATAATATAGTTTAATTATATGGTTTAATAAAAAAAAGCCAATGCTTTTTTATGGGTAAACTATACCCTATTTGAAACAAAATTACTAATAAAAGGAAATAAAATGAAAAATAACAGATTGTTATGGGCGTTTATATTTTTTCTGGTTTCAGGTTATGTTTTATCTCAAAGCAAAACAGGAATAATTGAGGGTGAGATAATTGATAAAGATAATAAAAGTATATTGACCGGAGCTACAGTATTAATTGAAAATACAAATTTTGGAGCTGCAACCGATATTGATGGCAAATTCAAAATATTTGGAGTAAATGTAGGAAGTTATAACTTGAAGATTAGCTTTATAGGTTACGAAACTATAATTAAAACCGATGTAGTTGTCAGGTCGGGAAGAAGTACATACATTAAAGCAGAATTACCTCCACTGGTTTATCAAACACAAGATATAAGCGTAACAGCGGGCTATTTTACAGAAGTAGAAAGGCAGCCTGTAAATACAGTTAACTTTTCGTACGAAGAGATTAGAAGAGCTCCGGGAGCCGCAGGAGATGTAAGCCGAATTATGATGAGCCTGCCCAGTGTTGCCAAAGTAAATGACCAAACCAATAATTTGGTTGTGCGCGGAGGAAGTCCTTTAGAAAATGCTTTTTTTGTTGATAATATTGAAATTCCAAATATCAATCACTTTCCCACTCAAGGAGCTTCGGGTGGTCCGTTAGGATTAATAAATGTTGATTTTATTAATGATGTAAGTTTTTATTCGGGAGGATTTTCTCCGGTGTATGGCGATAAACTCTCTTCGGTAATGGATATGAGTTTTAGAGAAGGGAATAAAAATAATTTTGAAGGACAGATAGATTTAAATTTTGCAGGATTTGGAGGAGTTGTTGAAGGACCAATTTCCGATAAAGGTTCGTATATGATTTCGGCAAGAAGAAGTTATTTTGATTTGCTGGTAAAAGCTGTTAATATTGGAACAACTGTAGCACCCGCTTATGGCGATTACCAATGGAAAGTTGTATATGACGTAAACAAAAGCAATAAATTAGAACTAATTGGTATTTGGGGTGATGACCACAACAATCAAGATCAAAAAACCGCAATTGAAAACGATATGATATATTATGGGAATCAGGATATTTTTGAAAATACAACAGGATTAAACTGGCAGCAAATTTGGGGAAAAGCGGGTTACTCAAATACTTCGCTTTCGTTTACTTCAACTAAGTTTGATGAGGACTACTATGAAACCGGTTCAGCATTATTTTTGCGTAAAAATAATTCAACAGAACAGGAAATTAAATTTAGGAATGTTAATTATATTAGATTAAATAATGTTTTAAATGTTACCTTTGGAATAGAATCTAAATTTATTAACACAAACTATAATAACCTTTATGGGCAATTTACCGACGCCTTAGGGAATAATGTACCCGAAGAAAAACACATAACAAAATTTACTGAGGATAAATATGGTGCCTTTGTAAATTTCTCATTTGACTTATTTAAAAATTTAACTACATCATTTGGTTCAAGAGCTGATTATTTTACATATAATAAGCAAAAAACCATTTCGCCAAGGCTTTCCATAAATTATCAATTGGATGATTTGTCTTCAATTAAGGTATTTACAGGACTATTTTACCAAAATCTTCCTACAATTTTATTATCACAAAGCAGTAATAATAAAACCTTAAAAGATCCGGAAGCAGTTCACTACATAATAGGGTATGAACGATTGCTTAACAAAGATACAAGATTAACGGTAGATTTATATTATAAAAATTATAAAAACCTGCCATTAGATCCGGCGCAACCCTCCTTATTTTTAATTGACGAAATATATTATAGATCCGGATATTTTTTCAATCACACAAATTTAATTTCGGGAGGTAAAGCATTTTCCAAGGGAATAGAGATTATGGTACAAAAAAAGCTTGCAGAGGATTTTTATGGACTTGCCAGCTTCTCTTATTCAACCACAGAATATGCAGCCCTAGATAACATTTGGAGAAAAAGAGTTTACGATAACAAAATTATTGCTTCAATTGAAGGAGGATATAAACCTAACAATCAATGGGAATTTAGCTTTAGATGGGTTTATGCGGGCGGAACCCCTTATACACCGTTTGATTTACAAAAGTCGCAGGATTTAAATAGAGCTGTTTTAGATGGAAATAAAATCAATAACGATAGATATCCCGATTATCATTCGCTTAATGTTCGTGTAGATAGAAGATTTAACTTTACTAATACTAATTTGGTTGTGTATATTAGTGTTTGGAATGCATACAGCCGAAAAAACGTTGCTTCATATTTTTGGAATGAAACTGAAAAAAAGTCTGATACCATTTATCAATGGACGTTATTACCGATATTTGGTTTAGAATTTGAATTTTAAGTAAAATTGTTTTCATCAAATAGGGAAAATATAATTTATCCCTATTTGATTTTATCATAAATGTTATTAAATTTAAACTAATAAGTTTTAAGATAATAGACTTTAGCATGAATGAAGTATTACAAAAAGAAATAGAAAGAATATTTTTAAATGCTTCCTGCCCCAATGCACTTTTTGATACCTTCCAGATAGCATTAAAGAATCGGATTTCGGATCCGTTTGTTTATCAAACTTTGCTTGCCAATCCGGCTTTATCAAAAGAAGAGATAACTTTATTTGCCGAAACCTATTGTAAGGAGTTTCCCGACAACGCTTACGAAGTTTATTATTGGGTTGGTAATATCCTTGAACAAAATAATAAGCCGATTGATAGAGCGGAAAATGCTGTAAAATATTATAAAAAAGCAATTAAAGCAAAACCGGAAAGGTATGAACCGTATATTAATATGCTCAATTTGTTTAATTACGAGTATGATTACGAATTTAATAAAACTATAATTAAAACAGTTGATGAAGGCTTAAAAAAAGTTACTGAAAAAAAAGATTTGTTATTAAAACTTGCTGACCACTTTAGAAATTTGGGAAACGAATCAAAAAGTAAATTATGCATTCAATTAGCAAATAAAGATAGAATAAAAAATATTAATAAGCGTAACCGATTGTAAAATAAAAGAAAACATCACCCCAGCTGAAAATATCTTCAACTCCACCTTGCCTTAAATAAAAACTTCTTCCAACAGCAAAATCTGCCGGCCCTATAGGTGTATCCAAGGATAATGTTGCGCCAATTCCATGCTTTAAATCTTTAAATCTAATCTCCTGCCTGCTTGACCAAATAGAACCAAGGTCATATCTAAATTTAACATACGAATCAAAAAAGAGTTTAACAGGTAAAAAATATCTATATGAAAAAGACGTTACTAAAATTTGCCGGCCACGAAATTCGTAATCTCTATAACCAAAAAAAGAATTTTGACCGCCAAAATTAAACTGCTGACTTAATGGCAGAGTTTCGTCGGCAAAACCAAGTGTAAATCGTGTGGATAGTGTATGTTTTTCTTTAATTGTAAAAGTAGTAACATAATTGCTGTAAAACTTAGTATATCCAATGTCACTACCAAAATTTTGCTGGGCCGTTTCATAAAACGTTTTAACATAAAAACCGTTTCTAGGATAAGGAAATCGATCTTGCGAATCGATTGTCAAATCAAATTTTATTGCAGCCAAATTTAACTTAAATATTGAACCGATGTAATCGGTTTTGTTTTTAATCTCATTTGCTTCGTAACGTGCCTCGATAATAAAATTCCCTATTTTCCCAACCTGACTACCAACCCCAAAAGAAACTCCATAATTAATTTGTCTGTATTCGCTGTCTTTAACTCTTTTAAATCTATTGGCGTTTTTTACGGTATCGTCAGTATATAAATTAATATCCAACAAATCATAATACCCTTTCAGTTTGAAAGTAAAAAAAGTATTAAAAAGTCGATTGGATTTATATTCGGTTAAAAAAGTACGATTTCTGACACCACCGGAAAATGTAGCTCCAAGCTCGGTACCTGTACCATATACATTTTCATCACGCAGATCAAGAGATATTTGAGCTTGATTTTCGTTATCAACCCTAAACCCAAATCGTAATACTGCAGGATTTTTTTCTAAAACATTTATTTTGAATATATTACCTTGCCCATTTTTATCAATTGTTAGTTCAATTTCATCAAATAAGTTTGTACTTCGTAAACTTATTATCCCTTGTTCAACCTTTGAAAATTCAAAATATTTACCTTCTTCCAAAGGAAATTCACGCAAAATAACTTCCGGATTAGTCGAAATGTTTCCACTGACAATAATTTTTTCAATAAATCCCTCTGAAACATGAAGAAACAATTCTTTTTTTTCCTCATCAAATTTTATTTTTTCGATTTCCGCAAGAGAATATCCGTTTTTTCTATACAAACGCAATAACTCTAATGTTTTATTTAATACAGCTTTTGATGAATACGGTTTATCTACTAACTCTTTATAAATTCCATAACATTTTTCCACATCCAATTGCGTAATACCTTCAATTCGTATAGTTTCTATTTGTTTATTATATTCACTCATAATACTAATCTTTGTGCTATTGGAATCAGTTATTGTTTCAAACCAGAGGTCTTTATAACATCCTTCTAAGTAAATATAATAAAGTTGGTAGTATAAGTCCAGTAAGTTTAATGAGCGGTTATTATTAAAAAAAGGAGTTAATTTGTCTTTAATTTTTCGGTCATCAAAGAAAAAAGTAAAATCAGTAATCCGATCTTGCGGGTATCCAATTTTTGACAGATATGAAGATTTATAATAGTTTTTAATTGAATCGATCAAAGGTAAAGCCGATAAATAACCGGCATTAATACTATTTGGAATGCTTAAAAAATTATCGTTTTTTAAATCACTTAATTCGGGAACAATAATAAAATCGGCATTTTCAAGTTGTTTGTTGGAAATAATACTCATAGGAATGCTTACCATTTGGTCGGCAATAACCCATGGATAGGCTAATTCTTCACGTTTGTTTAAAGGAGAAGTAGAGTTAACAGCAATTATAATATCGGAGTTCAAATTTTTAACAACACCCGATGGTATATTGGCCACTAACCCGCCATCAACAAGAAGCAGACTATCTATTTTTACGGGTGACAATAACAAGGAGATGCTCGAACTGGCACGCATTGCTTTGGCAAGAGAACCATCGGAAAGAACTACCATTTTACCTGTTATTAAATCTGTGGCAACGGCGCGAAAATCAAATAATAAGTCATCAAAGGTATTATAAAAATGCAGCGGGGCATTAATTTCTAAAAGGCTTAAAAAATTTGTTACTTTTTGACCGCTGATAATGGAAGTAGGCAGTACCGGTTTTAGACCGTCAAAACGTAAGGCAAAAATAGCCTTATCTTCGGTAATTTTTTGGTCAATAAACAGTTCCCTGCGATTAGCTTCATTTGTATTAAATAACTCTTCCCAATCTGCGTTGGTAACAATTGAATCAATATCGTTAATAGAATAACCTGAAGCATATAACCCTCCCACAATGCTGCCCATGCTGGTTCCTACAATATAATCAATTGGAATAGCATTCTCTTGAAACGCTTTAAGTACGCCGATTTGACTTAGTCCACGTGAACCGCCTCCGCTTAAGGCTAACCCAAGTTTAGGTTTGTTTGAAAAATCCTTAAACACTAGTCCAAAAGGAAGTTTTTTTTCAACTAAATCTAATTTGTAAATAATTGTGTCTTGGCCAAAGCAAAATTTTACGCTTCCAAAAAAAAATAATAATACTAATATTTTTTTTGCACTGTTAATCATTTATTTCAAGACTATTTTTTTTTATTTCCTTTTTGAATCCGATTTTTTTAATTGGTTCTGTTTTTCGGCAGCTTCCATCATTTTAGAAAAAATTCCTTTTTTAACAGGTCCGGTAACAGGAACCAACTCAACATTTCCCTTCTGTCTGTTATAAATTGCCTGTTGTGCAATAGATAACAAGTTAAACATAAAATAATATAAATTCAACCCGGAAGAAAAATTCATAAACATAAGAGTGAACATGACGGGCATTACATACACAAGTGCAGCTTGTGACGGATCTTTGGTTGTTTGTTTTTGTTGTAAAAACATTGTGATACCAAGCAATAGTGCCAGTCCGCTTATATTATTTACACCAAAAAGAGGAACAGTAAAGGGTAAAGTATAAATAACATCGGGTGAAGATAAGTTTGTTATCCAAAAAATAAAAGGTTCATGACGTAATTCGATTGCCACATTAAAAAAAGTAAATAATGCAAATAGTATTGGCATTTGTAATAAGGTTGGCAAACAACCGCCTGCAGGATTGATACCATATACTTGGTACAGCTTCATCGTTTCTTTTTGTACTCGGGCTTGATCATCTTTATACTTCTCTTTCAATTCTGCAATTTTTGGTTGTAAAAGCTGCATTTTTTTCATCGATTTCATGCTTTGTTTTGAAAGAGGATGTAATGCAATTTTTATCAGAAGTGAAAAGAATATAATTACAAAACCATAATTTGGAATAAAAATATGCAAAAACTGAAAAACGGGTAATAAAACATATTCGGAAATTGGGCGTGTAATAAACTTAAGTCCAAAAAAACTTCCAAAATCGTAAAGTGCCTGATAATTTCTGTCGTATGATTTCAACAAACTATAATCAACGGGACCAATATAAAATTTGTATTTGTCACTCTGCGTATCTTGACCTTTAAATGGAGACTTAAGACTTACAGAATAAATCTCTTTTTGGCCTCTTTTGGTTGCCTTATGAATACCTTCAAAATTTGCTCCACCATCAGAATTTGGTGAAACAGGGGCTAAAATTATTGCAAAATATTTATTTCTAATACCAACCCAATCAATTGTACCATTAATATCTTTTTGTACCTTTTCACCAATCGACGAAGCATCAACAATTACTTGTTCGTCACCGGAATAAGCACTTGCGTTGGCATAATTTGCTTCATCAACACTGTTTTCTTCAACAAAGTTTATTCCGTTTCCCCAAACTAAGTCGTATCTCATGCCGCTGATAATATCCTTCATATTATCAAATTTTACTTCAAGTAAAGATTCGTAATTATTGCCGTAAAAAGTAAAATTTTTAGAAATCTTTTTGTTGTTATCAAACTGGTAAGTGAAATAAAAATCAATTGTTTCTTTACCTTTAATTCTATAATAAGGTTGATTTAAATTTACGTTAAAATCTAAAGTGGATGTATTTATTAATTTGCCGTCTTTAGTAACAAAAACTAAATTTAAGTCGCCGCCTTTTTCCGTATTGATCAATTGAACTTGACGGTTGTTAAAATCATCTTCTTTTTTATTATTATAATACCAAGTGCTATATTCTTTAAGGTAATAGCGTTTAAGTCGGGCACCTTTGTTGGTAATTTCAAATTTTACCAAATCGGTTTCAACTGTAATTATTTGTTCAGGCGCATTAGATGAAGCAAATGGACCCGAATTAAGAGTAGTGTCTTTTATTTCTTCAACAATTTTTTCGGTTGTGTCCGATTTAGCAATATTTTGTTTTTGAACTAAAGTAGTATCTTTGTTTTGCTTGGATTGTTTTGGTGGTTCAGGAGAGTTAAAGTATAACCATGTGATTAAAATCATTCCTATCAGTACAAAGGCTAAGGTTGTTTGCTTATCCATAAATTTTATAATAACCTCTTAAAATATTCAAATTTGGGATTTTAACGTTAATTTTACATTATTTATAATGCTAATAACATCGGGTAAGAGATCTTTTAAGAAAATCTTATTATACTTTTTTTTATTAACGGAATTAAGTGAAAATACAAGCAATAATGTTTGGCTTTTATTTTTGCACAACTCATTTAATTCAACTTTATTAAGTCTATAAGATTCCCTCAAAAGGCGTTTAATTCTATTTCGCCAAACAGCATTACCGGCTTTTTTATAAATTGCAAAGGCAACTTTAGTACCCGGATTGTTTTGGTTTTTCAAAAAACAATAAATTGCTTTTATTTTTTTTGTTTCAGAAAATATGATTTTTCCTGAAGAATAAACTACATCAAATTCTTTTTTTTGCTTGATTCGTTCATCTTCAGGAAGGTCATACACTTTCACGATTATTCATCGCTTACGGTTAGTTTTTTTCTGCCTTGTGCTCTTCTACGAGCCAATACTTTTCTACCATTTCTAGTCGCCATTCTGGCACGAAAACCATGTTTATTTTTTCTTTTTCGTATACTTGGCTGAAACGTTCTTTTCATCTATCCACCTGTTTTTTGCAAAGAACACAAATTTATGAATTTTTTTTCTATTTTACAAATTTTTTCGTATAATTCATTTCTTTTTGCACTATTTTAATCAATTATTTTAATTGTAAACATAATAAAACATTTATTACAACAAAAACCTTGTTAAATTATTAATAATATTTTAAAACATCCTAAACTAATTTTAAACAACCTGAGATTCTTTAGTCCTTTTTACAGTAGCTAAAATAAAACCAAAAACCATAAAAATTACTCCTAACCACACAAGCATAATAAACGGTTTTGTGCTTGCCTCAATAGAAAGTGAAGGGGGAGTTTTGACGGACTTTTGGTCTGGAACAGAAAGCTTTGAAAACTTAACATTTACAAATCCGGAAGCATCCAAATTTGTCATCTCAATGCGTAAATCGGCATCCTTAATATCTGCAGGTAAAAACTCTTTATTACCGCCTGTGCTTTTCATAATTGTTTCAACTGTTACCATTTTGCCGTTATATGCTACATTAAATAATGCCCCAATTTGAAAACCTGTTCCGGCACTCATGGATTTCATGGCATCTTCCGGAAAGTTAAATCCGGTAAATGTTATCTCGTTACTTTCAAAAGTATGGGTTTCTCCTTTTTTTATTGAAATTTCACTTCCGCTGTTATTCCCCTGTTCGTCATTATAACCAAGCGGTTCAATATAAAAATCTTTGGTTATTAAATTTAATATATCGGGTTCGCGCATTAAGCTGTTGTTAAATTCGGCAATATACATAACAGGTTTTGCTTTAGTAATATTATCGCCTTTTTTTATTTCAATATTAAATGCATATTTGGTATTATTTTCAATAGGTTCATATCCTGTAAATGTTAAATTGTAACCTAAAACTTTAGTTGATTCTCCTTCAACCAAATCAACTTGTTGTTTTTGCGTAAAACCACCGGTTGCTATAACTCCAAGCATAAATAATGCAATTCCAATATGAGCTACATATGAACCAATAAATATAACATTTTTGGTTATTTTATTAATTACAAATTCCAAATTAATTACTAAAGCAAAAATTGTAGTAAGCGTAAAAATTATTAACATTAAATCTTTTATTTCTCCAAATATTACAATTAAAGCAGTTGCAATTATTGTAATAATTAAAGTATATTTTGCGTTTTTAATAAGTTCTTTTTTTGAAGTCGATTTCCATCTCAATAAAAGGCTGAACCCCATAAGAAGTCCTATTATAATTCCAATTGGAAGGTGCGAATGGTTATAAAATGAGTTTTCAACACCTTTTCCCCATATTGGAAGTGAAGTTCCAAAAATTATAATAATTGCAGAAGCAATTAATGTTGAGGCACCTGTAAATAATGCAAGTTCGCGTGAGAGAACATCTTCTTCAAAATTAAAATGTTCGTTTAAATATTTCCATCTGTAAGCAATTGCGCCAAATCCTAAAAATGTAAAAACAATAACATTTAACAATAAAAACAAAAATACTAGTCTTCCCGGTGTAACAAAAGAGTGTACCGAAGCATCGCTTAATACTCCGCTTCTGGTTAAAAAAGTAGAATAAACCACTAATACATAAGTTAAAATTGAAAGAATTAAGTTTGTTTTTACAAATCTACCTTTGCTGTTGGGCAATGCTTGTGTTCTCTTTTGAACTAATAAGGTATGTATTGAAGCAACTCCAATAAGCCAGGGAACAAGAGATGAATTTTCAACTGGATCCCAACCCCAATAACCGCCCCAACCTAAAACGCCATAAGCCCAATAACCGCCAAGCATAATAGCCAAACCAAGTACCATGGAACCAAATAAAACCCAGGGTAAAGATTGTTTTACCCAGTCGGTATAATCATTTTTTAACAACGCTGCTAAGGCAAACGAATAAGGAACTGCGGACATTGCAAAGCCTACAAATAATAGAGGCGGGTGAATCTGCATCCAAAAGTTTTGTAAAAGTGGATTTAATCCCTTTCCGTGAATAATAAAATCATTTATGCTTATACCATTTGAAGATAAGATGGCATAGGAATCGCTGCTTAACTTAAAGAACTGTTTATGAGCTCCTTGATCTTCAAAAATAAAATTACTAATGAATGAAAGATTTAAGAAGTTTGGATTAATTTTAGTAAGTTCAACAAATGATGGATCGGACCAAATATATGTAAAGGGACTTTTTAACAGGGGGTTAATCATTACCAGTAAAAAAGTGGTAACTAATGAAAAAATCATCATAACACGCTGTTCCAAATCGCTCCGTTTTGATGTATAATCCATTAAAATAAGTCCTATTATTATGGTAAACAATGTCCATAACAAAAAACTGCCTTCTTGTCCTGCATAAAAGGTAGAAATAAGAAGTCCAATAGGTAAATCGCTGTTGCTATATTCGTAAACATATTTATATTGATATTGATGTGTTAGTATTGCATGTAAAAGCATAACTGAAGAAGCAATTACCATTATACTCATTGCATGATAACCAATACGAGCTTTATTTAAAGTATTATTGTAGCCTTTATATGTAAAAAAATACATTAAGGATGTAAACACACTTGCAAGTAAAGCAATGGTCAAAAATATATTTCCTATCATCAGTTTTCCTTATTAAAATTACGAGTTTGTTTTAGGCATTTGTGTTTCGTATTTAGACGGGCACTTTGTTAAAATATCGGATGCAACAAAATTACCGTTTTTGAATTTTCCGGTAACAACAACACTTGTGCAAGATTCAAAATTGTTTGGTATAGCACCGCTATATACAACTTTTAATTCTTTACCAAAGCTATCTATCATATAAAAAGAGAATTCATTGTTGATTTTATCTATACTATAGTTTTTACTCTTTACCCAAGCCCCAGTAGCTTTAATTGTATGCTGAGAATTTACAATTTTGCTAAAATCATTTTCATATTTTATATCGGTTTGAGTAAAAAGATAAGCCATTATTGTAAAAAAAACAGCAATAATAATTCCGCCAAATATATATTTATTCTTCATTAAATTTCTCCTCAAAATCCAATTCTATTTTTTTTAGTCTTTTATCAACACTATATAAAAACATAAATATTCCAAACCATATAGTTAAAACAATAAATAAAACTACATAGATTGAATTTTTATCAAAAAACGCAGATAGACCTTCCATGTTACCTCGAAATATATTTTTTTTCTAATTTTTCTTTAATTAATAACGACCTATAACCCAATCTAAACAACCAATAATATAAAATTGTAAAAGCAATAAGTGAAAGAATAAACACAAGATACATGTTTTTATCCATGTGGAAATTAACAACCGGACCTGAGCTGTCATCGTTTGCCGAACCGGGATGCAAACCGGTCATAATCCTTGGCATAATAAAAATAAAAAAAGGAACAGTTAAAAATGCAAATATAGAATATACTGCCGATAGGCGTGCACGTTTTTCTTCATTTTCAATGGCACTGCGTAAAGCAAACAACGAACCATAAATAAGAAGTAAAATAAATATACTTGTTTCTCTTGGATCCCAATGCCAAAAAGCACCCCAAGTAAATTTTGCCCAAATTGAACCGGTTACGGTTGCAAGAACACAAAAAACCATTCCAAGTTGCATTGCAGTAAATGATTTTATATCATTATCTAAGTTTTCTGTTTTTAAGTATTTTCCGCCATAAATCATTGACATCAAAAAAGCTATTACGGTCAGCCAGGCAGTTGGAACATGAAAGAAAATTATTTTTGCCTTTTCTTCCAAACCCGGTATTATTGGAAATTGATACCAATGTTCCGGCTTTCCGCTTATAATAGGGAACGCAATTCCGGCAATAATTACAAAACTCATTAATAAAAACAAAACCGATTTAAGTATTTTATTCATATATTGTTTTTACTCATATTATTATTTTATGTTAATAAATAAATAGCTCAATTTTTTTTGTTGCGCGTTCCGCAATAGCGGAAATCTCGCCAGCTTTTTAATTATATAGGTGCTTACGAGCTAAAGCTCTAGCTACAATTAGGCAGTATATGATTTTATTCTAATACCTATCAAAAAAAACATGTTAATCTCTTTTGTAGCGCGAGATTTATCTCGCAAGCTTTTAATTAATAAGGGCTTACGAGCTAAAGCTCGAGCTACAATTAGGCAGTATTTGATTTTATTCTAATACCTGCCAAAAAAACATGTTAAGCTTTTTTGTAGCGCGAGATTTATCTCGCAAGCTTTTAATTAATAAGGGCTTACGAGCTAAAGCTCGAGCTACAATTAGGCAGTATATTATTTTATTCTAATACCTATCAAAAAAAACATGTTAAGCTTTTTTGTAGCGCGAGATTTATCTCGCAAGCTTTTAATTAATAAGGGCTTACGAGCTAAAGCTCGAGCTACAATTAGGCAGTACTAAGTTTTATATAAATACCTGCCAGAAAAAAAATGTCAATCTCTTTTGTAGCGCGAGATTTTTTTAATCTTTCCGGGCTTACGAGCTAAAGCTCGAGCTACAATTAGGCAGTACTAAGTTTTATATAAATACCTGCCAGAAAAAAAACTGACAATCTCTTTTGTAGCGCGAGATTTTTTTAATCTTTCCGGGCTTACGAGCTAAAGCTCGAGCTACAATTAGGCAGTACTACGTTTTATATAAATACCTGCCAGAAAAAAAATGTCAATCTCTTTTGTAGTGCGAGATTTATCTCGCCAGCTTTTAAGTTATAAGTGCTTACGGGTAAAAGTCCAAGCTACAATTGTTTGATTAACACTACAAAATAAAGAACATACTTTTAATAAGCAAAAAAAAATTTTTGCTTTGCTTAAACTGATAACAGTAAAACAGATAAAATTGTTCACTATAAATTTATAATAAGTTATTTTATCTTATTTAGTACAAACTTAGGTAATATAACAGAATAAAACAAGGGAAAATAGCTTACTGATTGATATTTAACATATAAATTAATCACACATTTTACAATTAATATTTTAAAATGTATATTTGCCATAATTTTAATTGAAGTAAAAATATAAACTATTTTATTAATAACCGATTGTTGCCTAAAATGAAAAATATTATTAAATATTTTGTAATTGTTATAGCATTATTCCAATTACAAACAACAGCCCAAACTAACACTTTAACACAATATTCAACAATTGATGCTTTATTAAAAAGCAATTATGACAGTCAGTTTACACTAAAACAGCTAAAATTATATGGTGATTTTGGAATTGGTACTTTTAATGGTGTTGACGGTGAAATGGTTGTTTTTGAAGGAGTAGTGTATCAAGTTAAGGCAGACTGTTCTGTTAACATAATGCCGGATACAATTAAAACTCCTTTTATGACTGTTACAAAATTTAAAAGCGAGATAAAAAGGAATTTGAATATTCCCCTTAATTACGAAAAGTGTACAAAATTTGTAGATTCTCTTCTCCCGTCACCAAATTATTTTTATGCGGTTAAAATAACCGGAAAATTTAAGATGCTAACAACCAGATCTGTACCCAAGCAAAACAAACCTTACAAACCATTAACAGAAGTAGTAAAAATGCAGTCTGTTTTTAATTTAGAAAATATTGAAGGCACAATAGTTGGTTTTAAATGCCCGTTTTTTGCCAACGGTGTAAACGTTCCGGGATATCATCTTCATTTTCTTTCCAAAGATAAAACATCGGGCGGGCATATCTTAGATTTAATGACAGAAGATGTAGTTGTTGAAATTGAAAAAATTGCGGGTTTTAATATGATACTGCCCGAAGATGGTATTTTTCCAAATCAAGACTTTACGAAAGATAATTATGAGGATTTGGAAAAAGTGGAGAAAAAATAGCGCATATTTATGCAAATAAATGAATATTTCGTCAAGAAGAATGAATTTTTCACTTGACAATTAAAATATTAAGAATATATTTGTATTCATAAATTATGAACAACGCGAAATTACATATTACCCCAAGCTTTACTACTGCAAAACGAAACCGCAGTAGTCGCATTGTAACGTCATTTTCAGTAATCAATATTTCACTTTCAGATATTACCTTATCAGGGATTATTATTATTAGCATTATTTCTACAGTCATAATTAGCCTTCTCGGTCTAATTATTATTGTCAGCTAATAAATAAGTCAATCCCTATCAAAAAATATTTTATACAAACAACAAAAACTTAGGGATTGACAAAATCCAATAAGTTTATCTGAATATTTTAAAACTTATTCAGAGGTTCAGTTGAGATCAGATTTAATAAAAAAAGGATTTGATAAAGCACCGCACAGAAGTTTGTTAAAAGCAACCGGAGTTATTAAATCGGATGAGGATTTTAAAAAACCGTTTATTGGTGTATGCAATTCTTATATTGATTTAATTCCCGGTCATGTACATTTGCAAGAATTCGGAAAAGTTGTTAAACAAGCAATACGCGAGGCAGGCGGAATTCCCTTTGAATTTAATACCATAGGGGTTGATGATGGAATAGCGATGGGGCATTTAGGAATGCGCTATTCGCTGGCAAGCAGAGAATTAATTGCCGATTGTGTAGAAACGGTTGTTGAAGCGCATCGTCTTGATGGTATGGTATGTATCCCAAATTGCGATAAAATTGTTCCCGGTATGTTAATGGCGGCAGCAAGAGTAAATATACCAACAATTTTTATTTCAGGCGGACCGATGAAAGCCGGAAAATTACCAAGCGGCGAAAAAACAGATTTGATTTCAGTATTTGAAGGGGTAGGAAGATTTCAAACCGGAGAAATAAATGCCGAGCAATTAAAAGAGCTTGAAGATTTTAGCTGCCCTACATGTGGTTCTTGTGCCGGAATGTTTACTGCAAACTCGATGAACTGTTTGATGGAAGCTTTGGGTATGGCTTTACCGGGAAATGGTACAATTTTGGCTGTTGATCCCAAAAGGTTGGAATTAGCACAAGCCGCCGCAAAACAAATTGTTTATTTAGTAAAAAACGATATAAAACCGTCGGATATTATTACGCTAAAATCAATGCGCAATGCATTTGCTCTTGATATGGCAATGGGCGGAAGTACAAACACAATTTTGCATACAATTGCAATTGGAATAGAAGCCGGGTTTAGTTTTAACCTTAGGGAATTAAACGAAATTTCCGAAATTGCACCTTATTTATGTAAGGTTAGTCCGGCAACTAAATTAATACATATCGAAGACGTCAATAATGCTGGAGGAATATCTGCAATATTAAACGAACTTTCAAAAAAAGAAGGCGTGTTAGATACTTCTTGTTTAACCGTTACCGGAAAATCATTAAAAGATAATATAAAGGATTCAAAAATTACTAACCTAAAAGTAATACATTCACTTGAAGATCCGTACTCTCAAAAAGGAGGTCTTGCGGTATTGTATGGAAACTTGGCTCCCGAAGGTTCTGTTGTAAAAACCGGAGCTGTTGACCCTAAAATGTTGGTGCATAAAGGTCCTGCAAGGATATACAACTCGCAGGAAAGTGCCCTTGAAGGAATATTGAACAAAGAAATAAAAGCCGGCGATGTAGTTGTAATAAGATATGAAGGCCCCGCCGGAGGCCCCGGAATGCCGGAAATGTTAAGTCCTACAAGTGCAATAATGGGAATGGGACTTGGTGATAAAGTTGCATTAATAACTGACGGAAGATTTTCGGGCGGAACGCGTGGTGCCTGCATTGGGCATGTTTCGCCGGAAGCAGCGGCCAAAGGGCCAATTGCAGCAATAAAAGAAGGTGATATTATTGCTATTGATATTCCCAATAAATCGATTAATGTGGAATTATCTGATCAAGAAATAGAAAACCGATTAAAAGAATTACCGATTTTTGAACCAAAAATTAAAAAAGGATACCTTAGCAGATATTCAAAAATGGTATTATCTGCCAGCAAAGGTGCCGTATTAAGTTTACCGGAATATAAATAATATAAAGGAATAATATAAAATGGCAAATAAATTACTTACAGGTGCAGACATATTTTTTGAATGTTTGAGACATGAAGGGGTTGACACAATATTTGGTTACCCCGGTGGGTCAATATTAAAAATCTATGAAAAATTATACGATGTAGATTTTTTACAACACGTATTAGTTAGACATGAACAAGGTGCAGTTCATATGGCAGAAGGTTATGCCAAAGCAACCGGAAGAGTTGGAGTCGTTTTAGTAACTTCCGGGCCGGGTGCAACAAACACAGTTACCGGAATAGCGGACGCTTATATGGATTCGGTGCCGATAGTTGTTTTTACTGGGCAGGTTGCCTCGCATTTAATTGGCAACGATGCTTTTCAAGAAGCTGATATTATAGGTATAACACGACCGATTACAAAGCATAATTTTTTGGTTAGAAATGTTGAAGAACTTGCCATAACAATTAGGAAAGCATTTTTTATTGCATCAACAGGACGACCGGGGCCTGTTGTAGTTGACCTGCCAAAAAATGTTATTAATGCCGAATGTGAATTTGAGTATCCAAGCAATGTTGATATACGTGGTTACAAACCAACATATAAAGGACATTCTCAGCAAATAAAAAAAGCCGCCGAGATGATAAGCAACGCAAAAAGGCCGGTTTTGTATGTCGGCGGGGGTGTTATTATGTCCGGCGGTTCGGGCGAATTAAAATTATTTGCGCAAGAAAACAATCTGCCTGTTACAACTACTTTACAAGGTTTGGGGGCTTATCCAAGTATAGATGACCAATGTATGGGGATGTTAGGTATGCACGGAACTTATTGTGCAAATCAGGCAGTGCAAAATTGTGATGTGCTTGTTTCGCTTGGTGCACGTTTTGATGACCGTGTAACAGGTAATATTGATGCTTTTGCCGTAAATGCTTATAAAATACATGTAGATATTGACCCGACGGCAATTGATAAAAATGTGGTTGTCGATTTACCGATTGTGGGTGATGTAAAACATATTTTGGCTGAGTTAACAATTGAAATGACAAAAAAACCGGATGTTAAAGACTGGTGGGAACAAATTTATGCGTGGAAAGATGAATGCCCGATGGTTTATGAAGATAACGACGGTAGATTAAGAACTGAATTTGTAATTGAAAGACTATCGAAATTAACAAAAGGTGAAGCTGTTATTGTTACCGATGTTGGACAGCATCAAATGTGGACGGCACAATTTTATCAGTTCAATAATCCACGTTCTTTGTTATCCAGCGGCGGCCTTGGTACAATGGGCTTTTCGCTTCCGGCAGCAATAGGGGCGTCGTTTGGTGTAAAAGATAGACCGATTATTTCGATAAGCGGCGATGGCGGCTTTCAAATGAATATTCAAGAGTTGACTACTGCCCGAGCAAATAAATTACCGATTATATTTATAATAATAAATAATAGTTTCTTAGGAATGGTACGTCAATGGCAGGAATTGTTTCATGCCGAAAAATATAGTTTTACAGATTTAAGCCAAAGTAATCCTGATTTTGTTAAAGTTGGAGAAGCTTTTGGAATTGAGTCTTATTCAACTGATGATCCAAAAGAAGTTGATGCTTTGCTTGAAAAAGCATTATCAATTAATGACAGACCGATATTATTGGAATTTAAAGTAGTTAAAGATGATTTAGTATTTCCTATGGTTCCGGCAGGAGCTTCAAATTCAAATATGTTATTAAAACAACTAAACCCCAGGAATATGATTTAATGAAGCATATTATTTCAGTACTTGTAGAAAATCATTTTGGTGCGTTCGATCGCGTAGCAACAATGTTCAGCGGAAAAGGATTTAATATAATTAGTATTTCCATTGGCGAAACGGAAATTGCGGAAATTTCCAGAATGACTATTGTTACAGTTGGAGACAGCCAGATTATTGATCAAGTTGTTAAACAATTAAACAGATTGATTGATACAATAAAAGTAGTAGATTTATCGGAAATAAACCATATTGAAAGGGAGTTGGCTTTAATAAAAGTTGACTACAAAAAAAACTCATTAGAAGAAATAAAAAATCTTTGCGACATATTCCATGGTAAAGTAGTGGATATAAATAATAAATCAATTATGCTGGAAGTTACCGGACCGCCTGAAAAAATTGATGCAGTTATTAATATCCTTTTACCACTTGGAATAAAAGAGATAGCACGTTCAGGCACTGTTGCATTAAAACGTGGCGAACAGGTAAAATTACAAAAAAAAGAATATCCATCAAATTAAAATTTATATAGAGGTTTACAATGAAAGTATATTATGATCAAGATGCATCACTAAATTCGTTAAAAGATAAAAAAATTGCAGTATTAGGTTTTGGCAGCCAGGGACATGCCCACGCTTTAAATTTAAAAGAGAGCGGATTAAACGTTTGTGTGGGTTTACGTTCAACAAGTACTTCCTGTAAAAAAGCAACTGATGCAGGTTTGGAAGTTAAAGAGGTGGATGCAGCTAGTGAATGGGCTGATGTAATTATGGTTCTTTTGCCCGATCAGCATCAAAAACAGGTTTACGAAAAATCTATTGCTCCTTATTTAACCGAAGGCAAAACTCTTGTTTTTGCACACGGTTTTAATATTCATTATAAATGGATTGTGCCACCTGCAAATGTTAATGTTATGATGATTGCTCCTAAAAGTCCCGGACATTTAGTACGCAGAACTTTTTTAGAAAATAATGGTGTACCATGTTTAATTGCTATTCATCAAGATTATACAGGCAACACAAAAGAAATGGCTTTAGCCTGGGCATTAGGAATTGGCGGTACAAAAGCCGGAGTTATTGAAACTACTTTTAAAGATGAAACAGAAACAGATTTGTTTGGCGAACAAGCTGTATTGTGCGGCGGATCTGCACAATTGATTAAAGCGGGATTTGAAGTTTTGGCAGAAGCCGGTTATCCTCCTGAATTGGCCTATTTTGAATGTATGCATGAATTAAAATTGATTGTAGATTTATATTATGAAGGCGGCCTTTCAAGAATGAATTATTCCGTAAGTGATACTGCCGAATATGGCGGAATGACAAGAGGAAGCAGAATTATTACTAAAGAAACCAAAGCGGAAATGAAAAAAATTCTTACTGAAATACAAGATGGAAGTTTTGCCAGAGAATGGCGTGCTGAAAATGATAACGGTTTAAAAAATATGGAAGAGTTAAGAAAAGAAAACAGAGAACACTCAATTGAAACCGTTGGAGCAAAACTTAGAAGTATGATGTCTTGGTTAAAGAAAAAAAATCCGAAGGAAGAGGTTGGGGTATGAGTTACAAAATAACACTTTTACCCGGTGACGGAATAGGTGTTGAAGTTATAGATTCGGCAGTGCAGGTATTGTTAAAAACTGCCGAAAAGTTTAATGTTAAATTTAACATTGAAGAAAAACTTTTTGGCGGTTCTTCCATTGATAAATTTGGTACTCCGCTGACAGAGGAAACATTACAATCTTGTTTTTCGTCCGATGCGGTATTAATGGGAGCCGTAGGCGGTTATAAATGGGAAAACATTGACCACAAATTGAAGCCGGAAGCCGGGTTGTTGCGGTTAAGAAAAGAGCTTGAGCTTTTTGCAAATATCCGTCCGGCAAAAGTGTATTCTTCGTTAGTAGAAGCATCTTCTCTAAAAAGAGATGTTGTTGAAGGAACTGATTTTATTGTATTTCGTGAGTTAACCGGAGGAATATATTTTGGTGAACCGCGAGGATTTACAGATGAAAAAGGCTGGAACACAATGGTTTATTCAAAATACGAAATTGAAAGAATAGCTCGTTTAGCTTTTCAAACTGCATTAAAACGAAAGAAAGTTTTAACTTCGGTTGATAAAGCAAACGTACTTGAGTGTTCGCAATTATGGAGAAAAACAGTTAACGAAATCAATTTGGAATATCCCGATGTAAAAGTTAATCACATGTATGTTGATAATGCCGCAATGCAGATTGTAAGAGACCCGAAACAATTTGATATTATACTCACATCAAATTTATTTGGGGATATATTAAGCGATATTTCGGGAATGATTACCGGGAGTCTTGGTATGCTTCCATCTGCAAGTTTGGGGAATAAATATTCCTTGTATGAACCAATACATGGCAGTGCCCCGGATATAGCAGGCTTAGACAAGGCTAATCCAATTGCAACTATTTTATCTGTAGCAATGATGTTTGATTATTCCTTTAACTTAAAAGAGGCTGCTAATTATATAATTAACGGTGTGGAAAAAACTTTGGAACAAGGTTTTAGAACAACCGATATTGGTAAAAAGGATGATAAAATTGTCGGCACAAAAGAAATTACACAATTAATATTAACAAACTTAAATAACATTTAGAAAACAGGTGAAAAAAATGTCTGAAAAAGTAATAATTTTTGATACTACCTTACGCGATGGCGAACAATCCCCCGGTGCATCATTAAACGTATACGAAAAATTAGAGATTGCAAAACAACTTGAAAAGCTAAATGTTGATGTTATTGAAGCAGGTTTTCCGGTCTCTTCTCCGGCTCAATTTGAAGCTGTTAAAAGAATAGCAGGAGAAGTAGGGGTAATTATTGCCGCATTATCGCGTGCAAAAGAAATTGATATTAAATCTGCCTATGATGCAGTTAGTAATGCAGCAAAAAAAAGAATTCATACTTTTTCAAGTACTTCCGATTATCATATACTTGGAAAGTTTGGCAGCGATAGGTACGGAGTTTCACTTAACGAAAAAAGAAAAACAGTTTTACAAATGTCATTTGATATGGTTCAATATGCAAAAACCTTTTGTGATGATATTGAGTTTTCGGCTGAAGATGCAGGAAGAACCGATATTGGATATTTAGCCGATGTTGTAGAAGCTGCAATAGCAGCAGGTGCAACCACAATAAATATACCTGATACAACAGGTTATACAATACCAAAAGAATATGGAGCTAAAATTGCGGAATTAAAACGCAGAGTTAAAAATATTGATAAGGCAATTATAAGTGTTCATTGCCATAACGACCTTGGTATGGCTGTTTGCAACTCACTGGCCGGAGTTGAATACGGTGCAAGACAAATTGAATGTACTATTAATGGTATTGGTGAACGTGCCGGTAATGCTGCAATGGAAGAAATTGTTATGGCATTAAACGTAAGAAAGGATTTATTTAATTTTTATACTGATATTAATACAAAAGAATTATTCAACACAAGTAAGATGGTATCTTCATTTACCGGCATAATTGTGCAGCCAAATAAAGCAATTGTAGGTGAAAATGCTTTTGCACACGAGTCCGGTATTCATCAGGACGGTATGTTAAAAAACAGAGAAACTTACGAAATTATGGTACCGGAAAATGTGGGAGTTCAAAAAACAAAAATTGTTTTAGGAAGGCACTCAGGCAGGCATGGATTAAAAGTAAGGCTTGTGGAACTTGGCTACCATGTTACTGAAGAAGAATTACAAAAAGTTTATGACGCCTTTACAAAACTTGCCGACAAGAAAAAAGAAGTTTATGATGATGATTTGCGCATTCTTATGGGAGATGAATTGCATAAAGATGACGATTTTTATAAGCTTATTTACATTAGCGTTAATAGCGGAACAAATTCAATTCCGACTGCAACCGTTAAAGTGAAAAGTCAGGATAAGGAATTTTCAGATTCAGCAACCGGGGATGGTTCTGTTGACGCATTATTTAATGCTATTGATAGAGCTTTACAAATTGAAACACTTGTTGAATCGTATCAGGTGCGGTCTGTTACCTCGGGAAGAGAAGCCCTTGGTGAGGTTGTTGTCAGAATCCGCTATAAAGATAAATCTTTTATTGGCAGGGGTGTTTCAACGGATGTTATTGAAGCAAGTGGGAAAGGTTATTTACAGGCTATAAACCAGCAAGAGATATATAAGTATAAATTAGAAACATTTCAAAATGAAGAACAGATTACAGCTAATATTTAGGATTTATGATGGGAAAAACGATTACTGAAAAGATCCTTGCCAAAGCAGCGGGACAAACAACTATAACTCCGGGTGAAAGCATTTGGTTGAATGTTGATATTCTTATGACACATGACGTATGCGGACCACCGACAATTGGAATATGGAAAAATGAATTTGGTGAAAATGCAAAAATATGGGATAAAGATAAACTTGTTATATTCCCGGATCACTATATTTTTACAAACAATAAACATGCAAACCGAAATGTTGAAATTTTAAGAGAGTTTGCAAAGGAACAAAAACTTAATAACTATTATGATGTTGGTACTGATAGATATAAGGGAGTTTGCCATATTGCACTTGCGGAAGAAGGATTTAATTTGCCCGGAACAGTATTGTTTGGCACGGATTCTCATACCTGTACGTCGGGTGCCTTTGGTATGTTTGCAACCGGAGTGGGTAATACTGATGCAGCATTTATATTGGGAACCGGCAAAATTTGGGAAAAAGTACCGGAATCAATTAAGTTTACTTTTACCGGTAAAATGCCAAATTATTTGACTGCAAAAGATTTAATATTGCAGATACTTGGTGATATTACAACCGATGGTGCTACTTATAGAGCTATGGAGTTTACAGGTCAATCTGTTTATGATTTGTGTATGGAAGAAAGAATGACACTTACCAATATGGCTATTGAAGCCGGTGGAATGAACGGTATAATTGCAGCAGACGAAAAAACTATTGATTATGTAAAACAAAGGACTGCTAAACCGTTTGAAATTTTTGCCAGCGATGATGATGCCGAGTATTTTGGCAAATACGAATACAATGTAGAAACAATGGAACCTTTAGTTGCCAAACCTCATAGCCCTGATAATAAAGATACTGTTAAAAATGTGGCAGGTACAAAATTAACTAAATGTTATATAGGCTCCTGTACGGGCGGAAAGATAACCGATTTTAGATATGCTGCGCAAATATTGTTTGGCAGGCAAACAAAAGTTCCTACTTTTATTGTACCGGCAAGTGTTTTAACTGCACAACAATTGGAAATTGAAGAATATAAAGGAAAAACATTAAAAAGCATATTTGAGGAGGCGGGATGTAAAATTGCTGAATCATCGTGTGCTGCATGTTTAGGCGGCCCTGATGATACTTTTGGCAGAGCGGTTGATAAGGACGTTGTGATTTCTACAACAAACAGAAATTTTCCCGGAAGAATGGGCAGTAAAAGTTCGGAAGTATATTTGGCTTCTCCGTTAACCGTTGCCGCCTCTGCAATAAACGGCTTTATCACCGATCCAAGAGATTTTTTATAATTTTTAATTTGATATGATTATTGTTTTTTATACTGGAGAGAAAAATGAATAAACAAATTACCGGAAAAGCTTTTGTTTTGGGTAATAATATTGATACGGACCAGATAATTCCGGCCGAACATCTTGTGTATAGTTTAACAGAAAAAGAAGAATCAAATAAATATGGACACTTTGCTTTATCTGCCGTTCCTGTCGGTTCATCGGGTTTGCCATTTGGGAATATTCCGTTTATTAAAGGGGAGGAAATTAAATCGGAATTTGAAATAGTAATTGGCGGAAATAATTTTGGCTGCGGTTCATCGCGCGAACATGCTCCTTTTGCATTAAATAAAGCCGGAGTAAAGGTAGTTATTGCAAATTCGTATGCGCGAATATTTTTTCGCAATGCGGTTGACGGCGGCTTTTTGGTTCCATACGAATCAAGTGAAGACCTTTCGAGAATAATAGCTACCGGAGATCTGCTTGAAGTAAATTTGGAAAATAATTTTGTAAATAATCTATCCACTAATGTACAATATAAATTAAAACCGCTAGGATCCGTTTTGCCAATAGTTGAACAAGGTGGTATTTTTGAATACGCCCGAAAAACGGGGATGATTGTTTAAAATAGGGAAATGAATGCAAGGCTGAATAAAGGGAAACTATTGTTAAGTTAGAAAACTTGCCCATATTTGCAACCTAAATATCTTCCCAAACAATCAGCATGGCAGAGTTGTGTAGCAGTATTTTAGAAATAGAACTTAATTAACAAACACAATACAAATTATTTATAATTCAGGAGTTACAATGCCGTTTGAATCGGACTTTATTTGGATGGAAGGGAAAATGGTTCCTTTTCAGGATGCTAAGATTCATTTTTTAACAAGTTCATTACACTATGGTACATCATTATTTGAAGGTATTCGTTCATATTCAACACCAAACGGGCCGGCAGTATTTAGATTAAAAGACCATTTAAAACGATTGCATCAAAGTGCGCATATTTTAGGAATAAGTGAACTTCCATATTCGTTTAACGAATTATACGATGCATCTTTAGAATTGATTAAAATTAATAAAATGGATGAATGCTACATACGTCCGTTAATTTATATTAAAGAGGGAGGATGGAGTCTTTCCACTGTTAATATTGGAGTTGAAGTTGGTATTGCGGTTTGGAAATGGACAAATTACCTTGGCGAGCAGGCACTTAAAAACGGAATACGTGCCAACGTTGCTTCTTTTCCACGTCACCACCCTAACATAATGATGACTAAAGGCAAAATTGCAGGTAACTATGTTAATTCTGTTTTAGCAAAAAGCGAAAGTGTAAAAGGCGGTTTTGACGAAGCAATAATGCTGGATCCTTATGGCAATGTATCGGAATGTACCGGTGAAAATATTTTTGTTGTCCGTAATAATGTTATATCCACAACTCCCAAAAATGGAGTATTAGAGGGTTTTACTCGTGATTCTATTATTACAATTGCGCGTGATATGGGATATAAAGTTGTTGAAGAGACAATTTCACGCGACCAGTTATATATTGCTGATGAAGTTTTTGTAACGGGTACGGCGGCAGAAGTTATAGCACTAAGCGAAATTGATTACAGAAAAATTGGGAACGGAAAAACCGGTGCTGTTTGTGCAAATCTGCAAAAGGCTTATTCGGATGTTATCCATGGTAAAAATCCAAAATATGATACTTGGCTGGATTATGTTTATTCGTCTAACGAAGTTGAGTTAAACGAAAATGCGGAAGCTGTTTAATAAGAATTATTGATGTAAATATGGGAAATGTATTTCTGCTGTAACTAAAACCGATAAATTTGTCAAAAATTATTGGTTTTAGCAGCAATATAAAAAATAATGAAACTTATATTTTTAGGCAGACTATTTATACTTGTTTTACAAATCGAAAGTCCTATTTTGTGGCTGAAATGGAAATTTATTCGTATATTTGCATATATAATCTAACAGCAAAACGTCCATTTATAAAAAAACCCCGGACGCATAGAAAATAAATATTTTTGGCAATTAATTTTTTAGTTTAAATACTAAAGGCTAAATACAAAAATAATTTAAAAGATTAAGTGATTATATACCATAAATTTTTATTTATGGTTTTTAACATAATATGTTATAATATTTAAGTTTTTGGAAACGATAAATCAGGAGTTATACCATGTTGATTATTGCGGGTGTTTTTATACTTTTAATAGTTGTATTATTTGCTTTTGAATACAGATTGCGAAAGCCGGATCATCTTATTCTTTATGAAGCAAATGAAGAGATAAAGCTGCGTAAAAGCCGTTATTATCCACGTCATTTTAGTTTAGCTTTACCGAACACTACTTTTTCCTCTCAGCAGACTATTGAAGCTGCCGCAAAAGGTAATCTTGATATAAAAATAAAATTATCAGTAACGGTAGCCGCTTCATTACAAAATATACCGGCATTAATTAAGGTTGGCGGTTGGAATATAAATGCAGTTTCAAAATCTGTAAAAGAATTGGAAACGATTCTTCAAAGTTTAGTAAAGGAATTTACCGAAAATTTTGAAATAGAGGATTTATCATCCGAAAAAATTCATAACCACTTAAAAGGTAATGCCAATTCAAGCAGTCAAAAACTTGGACTTGAAATTATTTCTTTAACAATTCAATCTTTTGAAGCGATGGATACTAAAATTTCGGACGCAATGCGCCAGCAGGAATCGGCACGTATTATAGAACAAACAGAATTGTTAAATCAAAAAGCCCGAATTGCTGCTGCTAAAACAAAATTAAAAGCGGACGAAGAAATTGCTAAAATGGAAAATGAATTAGCACTTAAAAAATACGAGTTAAAAAAATCGGAATTGGAAAAAGAATCGTCTATAGCCAATAAACGTATGGAAGATGAATTACAAAGGAAAAAAATGCTGCTTGAATACGAAAGTAAAGAACTGGAATTGTTGAAAAATAATCCTGAACTATTAATGCTCACTCCACAGGCTGCACGTTTGGCGGAGGCAAGCCAGTCGTTAAAAAATGCAAGAACAATTGTATCTCTTTCTCCAAACGAAGTTTCGCAAGGAATTGATTTAATAGGAATGTTTCAATCTTTTTTACAAAATGCTGTTACTAAAACATCACAAAATTCTGACGAAAAGAACAAATAATATCTTGTGTAAATCTTAAAAATGACAAAACAAACCGATTTTTTAGAATATTTTAAACTGAAACCAATAAAGGCAGCAAAAGTTTCGGAAGTAAGTGAAGCAACTGCATCTTCAAATGTGCCTGTTGAAGAAAGGGTTAATTTTCACATTGGTAATCCGGCCCAAGATATAAGTTTATCTTCTGCTTATTTACGTTTGGCTGTTGGTATTGATATTAAAAATGAAGATTTATCCGAAGACAAACTTGAATTATTTATCGAAAAACTTGGACATGACAAATGTGATAAAACCAAACTGGAATTTATTCTTAATCTTATAAAAAAAAGTGCTCCTTATATGCCCCGAGGCGGGTTTAATAAAAAAGATCCTAATTTTCTTATAAAATCATTTGTTAATTGGCTAATTAAAGACCAACAGGAACCGTTATCGTACGATTTGGGTGAAACCAGCGGAAGGCGAGAAATTATTTTAAGCTCGGGTGGAATAGATGAAGCATTACGTCTTTTATTGCATTCGTTAAATAATTATTTAATTACCAAACCGATTAAAATATTTTTATATTCTTATACTTTACCTGAACATTTGTTATCCTTTCCAAACTTGATTATTGAAAAACTGCCGATTGAAGAAAAAGATTTTTTACAACAGTTAATAAATTTTTTTGATAGCACCAACAAAACGCCCGTATTTTTAATACTTGGCAAAAACACTAAAGAAAAAACTCGTAGAATTTTACGCGAATTAAGTTTAAAGCATCCATTATTTTTTGTTGAAGTAGATGATGCCCCAAATCATCTTTCGCTTGCCCGTGAAGCAAAGATGGAAAATAGAGTATTAAGATTTTTAACAGCCGGAATATTTTCACCTTTATTAAAAGACCTTGCAACCGTTTTTATTGCCGGTAATGCCGATTTAATTAAAGTAATTGAAACCATGCAATTTCAACTTAAGGGAACACCGTCAGCAAGCGAAGTGGAATTACTTTCATATATTTTGAAAGAAAACTTAATTGATAACAAAAATATCAAATTACAAAATAGAATTATTATTGAACCTGCTTTTGAAAGTTCTTCTTTTCCGATATTAAAAAATAATTTATTGGAATCTTATTCAGTTAAATTTGAAAACAAACTAAATACAATTATTAATAATAAAACGGAATTTATTGATGAATTTATTAATAAAATAACTAAAATTGAAAACAGTATTGCAAATAAATCGGAACATCTTAGTTCGTTTTTTACGTTTGATAAATTTGCCGAAACGGATTCTTTTGAATTATTAAATGAACTTGTTAAAAATATAAATTCTATTGAATGGATTAACGAGTTAAGGAATAGTTTTTTGTTTTCCTTTATTAAACATCATCCTGAATATAATATTGAAAATTGTTGTGTGGTTAGCGGTTCTTCGCGTACTGCCCTTGGAATTTTAGGATTTCATTGCGGTATTGATGAAGTTGTTATTCCCGATTTAAGCTGGACTTATGAACACTGTTTTCCCAATGTTTTTGTAGTACCTTTGACCGATAAATTCCAGCTTGACGTTGATGCAATAATAAATTTGGTTAACGAAAAAATTATAAATGATACAAATTGGAAAAATTACGGAGCGGTTGCAATAAATAATCCCCATAACGCCACCGGACAGGAATTTGATAAATCCGAATTAAAACGTTTATTAATATGGCTGCTTGAAAGAAATATTAATGTTATTGATGATTTGTCATATCAAAACGTTGCACCAATTGAAACACTAATTGAAATAAAAACATTGCGTCAGCTTTCTGATGAATTAACTGCTTTCGGTTACATTACAAGTGAAAATGCCAAACATATTATTTCAATTCATTCGTTATCAAAAACAGATTCTTATGCGGGAGCCAGATTAACGGTTGCTGAAATACGCGATGAAAATTTAGTTGATAAATTTAACAAAATAAATACTCCTATTAAACCTAATCTTGCGGCTATGTTTTTAGCTTATTTGTTTTACAGAAATAAGGTTGAAGATACTAATGCCTATTGGAGTTTAAGAAATAGAATATTTTTTAATAGAATGAATGCTTTGGAAGAGGCGGTTTCAATTTTACCCAAAGATAGAAATAAATTTGAAATAAAAATTACTGCTCCAAAGGCAAGTATGTATCCTCAAATGACAATTGAAAAATTACCGGCCGGTTTATCGTTGGACTGGTTAGCTTCGGGTTTGGCGCGACAGGGAATTGGACTTGTGCCCCTTTCAACCTTTGCGCGTACTGAAAAGGGATTTGAAACAGGAAGGAAAACTTTTAGGCTAACAATTGGCGGTACGGATAATGCGGAAGTGTTATTAAAAAAAACCAGAAGAGTATTAATTGATTTAAATAGAATGATTGCCGAAGAAGAGGCTAATTATAATAAAAAACAGTTTACAGTTAAACCAATTGTTTTAAACAAACTGTTTAAAATTGAAGATTACAATAATGTTTGGGGTAATATTGAAAAAAATATTATAGCAGAGTGTACAACTCAAGCACATTCATTTTTTGCCAAAAACAGAAGCAGTCTTAAAATAAAAGAATACGAAAATAATTTTAATAACTATTTTTTGCCCGAAAGGTTGAAGTCATTTAAACTTCGATTTTTTGACCGTCTTACAATAATGAATGAACTTGCAGAAATTGCTTTTGCCGATAAAGGTAAAAGTTTAATTGCAACACTTGAAAAAGAGTTTTATAAAGATAATATTGAAAGAAGAGAAAAAGTTTTTAAGCAAAGATTATATGATAGAACTGTTCATCCAACACAAATGTATTCGTTGCGTGTTGAACTTTTATTTGAACAAATTATAGAAAATTTGCTAAAACATAAAAACAATGGCATTAAACAAATTGAAAAAACAGCCGATGAGTTGATAAAAGAGTTTATTGGATTAAATGTAACAATTATTTCATCCGAAGAACCTTCGGAATTATTGCTTGATCTTAAGGCAATTATAACTGCTGAAAATTATTTCAAACTTCATTCAAATGAAACTTTCCAAACTTTTGTATCATTTTGGGGCGATTGGGATGGAAGCAATCGTCCTTCAGGTCAGGGACACAGTTTAGTAGCAGCAGTATTGATTGAAAATGTTTTACGTCAGGCTAAATTAGTGCAATTATTATTAAAGCAGAATAATACAATTAATATTAATGCAAATTTAGTTTCTGAAATTGAAAAACTGCCCGATACAAATAAACGTTTTTCTAATTTGTTAAGTGAAATTACAACACTTACACACCAATTGGAAAAAAGAATACGAGGTATTTTACCATATAATTTAAAACCGGGCAAACTACGCAAAATAGGAATGAAGTTGCATTTAGCAAAAGATCCAATTACATCTTTATGGAAACATAACGATAGTTTGGAAAGCAAAATGCTTGTTTTGCGTAATCAGCGTAAAAATACTTTAGAATATTATTTTTCGCTAAATAAGCAGCTGCGTAAAACACTTTCTACTTTATTGCCGGAAATTAAAAATAACATTAATAATCACGAATTATTTATAGAAGCCTGTTTATATAAGGACTTATTAAAACGGTTTATTATTACACCACGTATTCATCAAAAAATGATAACCACACAAGACCAGTTTGCAATTGATACTACTGTTCATAATATTCACGAAATTAATGAAATATCGGGCAGATACGGCAACCCGGGTATGGTAATGGCTTTGCAGATTAGTATGTCATCCAAACCGGAAGCTTTAATTTCGCTTGATAGAAAGATGCACGCCCAGCGCGAGCAAAACATACGCGAAAATAATTCCGTTATAACCCCCAATATTTGGTTAATTCCTTTATTTGAAGATATTGTTGCTGTTAAAAACTTAAAAAATTATTTAAGTAAAATTTGGGAATATTCGTTCCAGAGCAGAAAAATTAACCAAGATACAAGCGAAAGATTTACAGAAATTATTGCCGAAGTTTTTGTTGCAGGCTCCGATTTAAGTCAGCAGGTAGGGCAGACAGCAGGCAGAAGTTTATACAAAGAAGCCAAATACGATTTAACCTTATGGCTGGCCGAAAAAGGTTTAATTGGAAAAGTTAGAATGAAAATGGGAAGTGGTGAACCTATGCAGAGACAAGGGGGATATTATTCCCCTATTGTTGGTAAACCGGCTTTTATTAAATCAAAAGATTCAACAAAAAGATTTTCCATATATCTTAAGGAATCCACAAAAAAAAGCACCGAATACGCTGCCACTCCTTTAATTGGAGTTTTTGCCGGTGGTGACTTAAGAACTTTCCAAAGCTGTATATCGGAAAAATTAAGATACCTTGCGGTTAATGAATTATCTCAATTATTATATCATGTAAAAGAATCGCAAAAGTTTTATGAAACTGAAATTGTAAGAGCTGGGGAACCATTAAACGAAACCCGCCTGCAATTTAAAACGCGCGGTTTAAAAGAACTTGAAAGACTTACAATTGGCAGAAAAGATGAATTGTTTGAAAAATTTGTTTCAATATTTACCGAAAACTTTAAGCAAATATTGTACGGAAAAGATGAAGATATAGTAGGTATTCATATAATCTCTTATTTTATTGCCCGCACTTCGCCGGCTTTAAGAGACAGGCCTACAATTCGCCCCGGTCAAGGTGTTTCGGGTGATGCAGGTCAAAAGATTTTAGAAAAAATTGCCGTAACAATCCCTTTTTCTCGGTATGGAAGTTTATTGCGTGCTATTTCGCATAATTTGGCTCAAACAACAGTACTTGGTATTAATCAGTTAACTTCGGGAATGTTCCGCTCATTAGATGCCTTTATGCAGCTGAGTTTTCCTGATGGTGATTCGGCTGCAATAATTGAGGATAGAATTTTACCAAATTTACCCGTTTACGAAATATTGCATACTTTACGAATTTATCATGATACCGAATTAAAGTATATTAATAAAATGGAAAAGGCTTTTCAAGCAGGTAATTCGGCACTGCTGGCTTTACGCGAAGATGTAGATGCCCAAAATAAATATCTAGTTTTATTCCAAAAAGAATTATTACGCCGGCATGGATTAAATGTTACGGACTTTTTTGATTCAGGCAAGTTTATTGCCGATTTATTGCCTACGTTACGTCCCGATTTGGCTGTTTTATTACAACCCGATTTGTACAATACAGATTACAATAAACTTTTAGAATCCATTAATGGAGATATAAACATAAATTGGTTAAAAGAAATTAAAAAACTACTTTTAATGCCAATTGAAATTAATAATTGGCGTAATAAAATATGGACATTGCTTGAGAAACCGGTTTTTATGCGTGTTTCCAGTTTTGTTGAATTAGCTATTGCTTTATATTCGTTATCATCAAATAGCAGCACAAAAGAACTTCCTTTTTCTCCAAAACGAAAAAAAATACCCTCCGATTTTTCAAATGTATTTAAATCTTCGGGCGATGAAAACATGCAGCAATTTTTAAGTGCAGCTTTTGAATTTTTATCGGCAGTTTCCGAAGAAATGGTTGAAGTACCAATAAATATTATTAAAGCACTTAAAGAAGTTGAAAGAATAATTAAAATTGAAGAGCAGGCCTTAAACCCAAAACAGCAGGATTTGTTACGGTTTTATTTGTTACAAATTGCACGACTGACAGGGGAAAACGGGTAAAGTTAATTGCCGGCTTGTTTTATTTCTTAAAAATGTTCTTTTTGTAAGTTTGCTAATCTCTTAACATATATAAATTGGTTTATACTATAAAAAAACCGCAGCATTAAGTTTGCGGTTTTAATAATCTTTTCAATTAAAAATTCAAAATTAAAAATTAAGAATTACTTTAACGATTCAATTACATCAATTCCTTCCGGCATAGGAAGATAAAACTTAATTGGTAAAACAGTACCGTCTTTTTTTAATAATTTATTTACTTTTTTGTTTATTAAAACACTATGTTCAATAAACAAATCATCGTCAACAATTGAACCAAAAATATAAGAAGTACCTTTTATTACAACATTATTGCCAATAATTAAAGGATAATCATCACTTCCGGTCATATTTACACTGGATTCGATTCGACTATTATTCCCAATAATAATATTTCCCTTAATAATATTATTCCATAAAATTTCTACATTATTGCCAATTACAAATTTTTGATGCCGGAATGTTGAAAGGTGGACATTTTCCCAAACATGTACATTTTCACCAAAAATAATATTACCGGAAATAAAAACATTTTTAAGAAGGTTTAAATTGTAATTAAGTTGAGCTCCTTTTCCAATATAAACGCCTTTCCCAACTCTAATATCCAACGGAATACCTTTTTTATCCATTTCAAGAATATCATCTATTACGGTTTCGTCAATAAAAAAATCATCAGGGTCATCAATTTCGATAATGTTTTTTAGTCTTTTATAAGCAATTTTACGTGCAATTGATTCCATTTCTTTTAGAACGGATTTATCATTAAATCCCATTATTACATGTTGTTCTTTGGGGCTAACAGCTGAAACAGTCAGGTTTTGTTTGTTAAAAATAGCAATCAAATCTGTAATATAAATTTCTTTTTGAGCGTTGTTATTTTCAATATTTTGAATTAAATCTACCAGGTATTTGTATTTGAAAGCATATACACCCGAATTAAATTCGTTATTATTAATCAATTCTTCTTTTGTATAACTGAATGTTTTATTGCCGAACTGTAAGACGTATGGTTTATCATCAGGTAATTTCATAATATCTTTATTTTCAATAATTTCAATAACTTTTCCAAAATCTTCACCGGAGTAGCTGCCATTAATGTCATATTCCTTAACACGGATAATTCTTCCGTAGCTGTTTTCTTCAGGTTTACCTTCATAAAGGCCGGTTAAAACCATCATATCGCTATTTGATTCTTTAAATTTATCGCCAAACATCTTTACCGTTTTATCATCCAATAAACCCATATCGCCGGCATACACATAAACAATTCCGTCATATTTGTTGGAATCTATTGCTTCCAAACCTATCTGTACTGCATGACCCGTACCAAGCTGTTCGGCTTGGTGAGTAAAAACCGTGTTAGCTCTTTTACCTATTACTTTTATTACATCTGTGGCCTTAATGCCGACAACTAAAATAATATTAATTCCGTTTATGGCTTTAGTGCAGGAATTATAAACTCGTTCAACAGTAGGAATTCCCCAAATTTGATGCAACATTTTGGAAGTTTGCGATTTGATTCTTTTACCGTGTCCGGCGGCTAATATTATTGCTGTTTCATTCATTTTATAATTAAATTCAGAGGAATATTCATCCATTAATAAATTGACAGTTTCGTTATTGCTTAAATCGCTCATTATTACACCATTTTTTTTTGATAATTATACAAATATATAATTTATTTTAACAATTTTTATGTAATATTTTTTATTGAATTTAATTTTAACAGAAAAAAAATTAAATTTACGGATGGTTTTTATTTAATAAGAGAAAAGAATGAAAAAATATTTTTTTAGCACAATTATTATAGTTGTTTTAGCATTTAGCAGTTTATGTTCTCAAACACGGTCATTTGGAATTGGTTTTATGGCCGGAGATCCAACAGGATTAAACGGAAAATATTTTTTAAACCCCAATAATGCTGTTGAGGTTGGTTTAGGCGTTGGAGTTTTTGGAAGTGAAAATTCATTTGCAATACATGTCGATTATTTGTATCATAATAATACAATTATTCAATCTTCTGAAAATTTTCCTATCTTTTATGGATTCGGTGTTCGAGTACGTTCAAAAGAAGAGGCGGAATTTGGATTAGGAATGAGAGGTGTTGTAGGAATTGCCTGGGTAAGTCAAACAATGCCAATAGATATATTTTTACAAATAGCTCCGGTATTTAAATTGCTTCCTTCTGCTAAATTTGGAATTGATGGAGCTGTTGGTGCACGATATTATTTTTAACACTATAAATTAATTATTTAACTGGGAGGTTAAATTGAAATTAACTTTACGTATGCAATTATTAATGTTTTATTTATGTGTTTTTACGATATCCTTTGCTCAAACAAAAGAGTGGATTTATGTTGGGGAAGTAAAATTTCCACAGGCTGATTCTAATTATGTAAATCCATATTTGTGTTCAATGGATTCTCAGGATAGATTATATGTAATATCTTCAAAAGTTACAAGCAGTTATGCACGAAATGCAATTTTTTATCTCGATCCAAATCAAACGGAATTTACGAAATTTGTTGATTTTTTTGAGATAGGAGAAGAGGATTCTGCAAGCGGAAGAGTTGGGCAGTTAATAGGTGTTACGGCTATTGGAACAGATTTATTAGTCTCTGCACGTATTCCAAACCAGCAGCAGCCCGGAGGAGCTTCTAGTGCCTTCTATTTTAAAAATGCCGATCCGGCCAATTATGAAGTTTTTGGTTTTAATATTGGCGGCAGCGGTTGGGGAACAACAGTTCACGGAATTGCAGCCACAAAAGATTCAGTCATTATTGGAGGTATTCCATATCAAGGACCATCGTATAGATTTTATAATTTCTCTACTTTAAGAACAACACCGGGACGCGGTTCATATTTCTATATGTCTTCTCAGCCAATGGAAATAAATGGTCCACACACCAACGGTTTTGATATTATACGTGATTGTGCTGTAATTCCTAATGGTGACTATAATTTAACAACCACCCCGTTTTACACTTCACGTAACGCTTTATCTTCTACAAGTTTAAATGGGGGAATTTCTGTGTGGGAAGGCGGAGACTATTTAACTCCGGCCGGATATACAAGTCAAAAAGTTATTGATGCAGTTGGTTTATTGCAATTCGATTCTTCAATTCCATATGGAATTACTGTTGATAGAAAAAATAATTATCTTTGGGTAGCAGGTATAGATTCGTTACGCCGCTGGGTAAAAGGATTTTCTCTTTTGGGTTCATTCGCCTCTGTTGCCGATGAATTGCCATCTGCAAATAGTGGTGATACTCCAAATGCCTTGGGTGCACCAATGAAATCCCCTTGTGACGTTGCATTTTCAAATGATGGTGAAACTGCTTATGTTATAGATGTTTATGGAAAATGTGCTTATAAATTTATATATGCCGATCCTACCGGTGTTGATGATAATAACAATTTGAATTATAATTTCGAGTTGGCACAAAACTTTCCAAATCCATTTAATCCTTCTACTATGATCGCTTATCAAATTCCGCAGGCCGGTTATGTAACCCTAAAAGTATATGACATGCTTGGTAAAGAAGTTGCTAATTTAGTAGGTGAAAATAAAAACGAAGGTAAATACACAGTTAATTTTAATGCTTCTGCTTTATCAAGCGGAGTTTATATTTATCAAATTAGAGTAAATGAATTTTCCGCAACACGAAAAATGAATTTTATTAAATAAAAAATAGTTATTAATTTCTTATAAAAAAAACCGTAGCTAAGCAAATCAACTACGGTTTTTTTTATTTGCTTTGTGATAATTTTGGTTTTTGCTTATCCGATTCTAAAAATATACATTTGCTTTTATAATAAAATTGAAGCGAATGTTTAATCCTCATCTCCTCCTAAAAAACGCTAAATGGTAAAATAAAAAATTAACAATACTTTCAAAAACGAAAATTATTCCTTATGGGTATAAATAATTAGTTATGAGAGTAGAAATGTTTGACGCTAACATTTTTGTAATTATAAAAGAAAATGTCAGAATAAACAATATACCATGCAGTAGTTTTGGAAATAGATGTGGAGAATAATTATTAGGGAGGACAGCTCTATTTTATTTAACAATGAATTAAAATGAATATTAGCTAATAAAATTAAGACTTTTTTGATTTTTAACTATGTAATGTTATATATATTCACTATTTTAAATAATATTCGAAACAAATTATTTTAATACTAGATAATGTATTAAACTAAATAAAAGCTATTGTTCTTTGTTTTTTGCTAATAATAAATATGCTTTTTAAACTGAATTATTCTGACTTTCGGCTTAGTTATTTAACAATCACTATTAATTCATCTATAGAAAACCATAATTATTTAGTAATTTATTTGATCAATAAGTTAACTAATAAATATTAATATATTTCTAACTATTCTGCGAGAAAAAAATGAATTTGGCAAAAATAATTGAAGTTGACCAAGAAAAATGTGTTAACTGTCATAGATGTATTGCAGTTTGTCCTGTAAAATACTGTAATGATGGTAGTGGTGACCATGTTAAGATAATTGACGACTTATGTATAGGCTGCGGGGAATGTATCCATGGATGTCCTCATAACGCGAGAAAAATAATTGATGATTTTGATTTGTTTATGGGTGCCGTACAAAGGAGAGAAAAAATTGTAGCTGTTGTTGCACCAGCAATTGCTGCAGAATTTCCAAACAATTACAAAAATTTTAACGGTTGGTTAAAATCCTTAGGGGTTCAAGCAATTTTTGATGTTAGTTTTGGGGCGGAACTTACAGTTAAAAGTTATTTGGAACATGTAAAAAATAATAGTCCTAAAATGGTAATAGCCCAACCATGTCCTGCTATTGTATCGTTTATTGAATTATATCATCCTGAATTATTACAGTATTTGGCCCCGGCAGATAGCCCGATGATGCATACAATAAAAATGATTAAACAGTATTATCCGGAATACATGTTTCATAAAGTGCTTATCGTATCACCATGTACCGCAAAAAAACGAGAGTTTGAAGAAGTTGGTAAGGGTGATTATAATGTCACACAAGTAAAATTTGTTGAATATATTAAAAACAACAATATCAATATAACAAGATTTCCGGAAACAGAGTTTGATAACCAGCCTGCCGAAAGAGCCGTTTTATTTTCAACGCCGGGTGGTTTGTTACGAACAGTTGAAAGAGAAAACAAAAATATGTTAAATGTATCGCGCAAAATTGAAGGACCGACAGTAATATATCATTATCTATCAAATTTATATAAAGATGTTCAAAGTGGGGTTAATCCTGTTTTAGTTGACTGCTTAAATTGCGAACATGGCTGTAATGGAGGAACCGGAACGGATAGAAATAAATCGGTTGACCAGTTGGAAAGTGCAGTTGAAAAAAGAAATTTAGAGATGCAAAAAACGTATAAACAAAAAGGATTGTTAAAAAGCAAAAAATTTAACAAAATGAAAATTAACAAAGTGATTAATAAATATTGGGCATCGGGTTTATATGATAGAAAATATGTTGATTTATCTGTAACCAATTTTAAATCAAGAATTAAAATTCCGGATAAAAATAAAATTGAAGATATTTATAAAGAAATGCTTAAACAAACAAAAGAAGATATATTGGATTGTTCAAGCTGCGGATATCGTACATGCGAAGAAATGGCAACAGCAATATTTAACGGTTTAAATAAAAAAGAAAACTGCAAAGTATTTGAAAAAAATTATTTATCTAACAGTGTTGATAAGATTTTAACTCAAATGAATAGTCTGGCAAATGGCGAATTAGATGTTAATTTAGATGTAACTACAGATGATAATATTGGCAAATTGTACGATGGATTTAATAGAGCTGTTGAAAAAATAAGCGGATTGGTTATGTCTCTTAAAGAAGCAATTGGAACCATTACAAGCATGACAGGACAGCTTTCCGTTACAATTGAAGAATTGGCAACCGGCTCGCAAGAACAGAACGCCCAGGTTGCAGATGTGGCTGCTGCGGTTGAGGAAATGACAAGCACTATAGTTGAAACATCACGTAATGCATCGGAAGCATCAATAAATAGCAAAAAAGCAGGTGAAATGGCCGAAAAAGGCGGAAAAGTGATGCACCAAACTGTTGATGGAATGAATAGAATAGCCGAAGTTGTTGTTCAGGCTGCCGATACAATTAAAGCACTAGGAAACAGCAGTGATCAGATAGGTGAAATTATTCAGGTAATTAACGATATTGCCGACCAAACCAACTTGCTTGCTTTAAATGCTGCAATTGAAGCTGCCCGCGCAGGAGAACAAGGGCGTGGTTTTGCCGTTGTTGCCGACGAAGTTAAAAAACTTGCCGAAAGGACAACAAAAGCTACAAAAGAAATTGCAGAAATGATTAAAAAAATTCAGAAAGATACTTCACTTGCCGTAGATTCAATCACTAAAGGAACCGATGAAGTTAAACAAGGAAAAGTATATGCCGGGCAAGCCGGAGACTCATTAAAGGATATTATTACAGCTTCCAGAAAGGTTGTGGAAAGTATTGACCAGGTTGCAACCGCAAGCGAAGAATTATCTTCGACTTCGGAATCGATAAGTCAAAATGTTGATACAATTACTTCTGTAACAAACCAATCTTCTGAAGGAATTCATGAAGTTGCAAAAGCAACAGAAAACTTAAATCAACTTGCAATAGATTTAAAATCACTTTCGGAACAATTTAAAAATTCATCCCACAAGAGTAATAATATTTTGCAAAAACCGATAGGAAGAAAGCAGCTTAAATAAAATAACTTTTTAATATAATACATTTATTTTAGAATACCTCGTCGTTCTTTTTAGTGAGGTATTTTTATATAATTTTTTTTTGTTTTAGATAATCCAAAATAAGTCATTAAAAATTACCAATTGTTAATAATTACTGACTTATTGGAATAAACTTAGGGTAAATATACAGAAGATTATATATTTAAAGGTATCAATCCCGCCTTGTCGAACGAAATGTTTATAGAAAAATAAGATCCCCAACATCGGTATTCAGCACCAGCGGAGCGACATTGACAAGACTGTAACGTATTATTTTATATTGTGTTATATATCGCCCCCGATGGGGCTTTATATGTGTGTTGGTTTGATTTGCTATAAACATTTCGTCACTCTGTGACTAATAATACTTACTCAGCATATACGCTAAATTAGTGAGGCTTTGAAATGATTTTATTTAACTTAAGTACAGATAATGACACCTGTAAGATGTATGGTTGATATGTAAAAGTCGCTCTTAATAAAGTAGTAACTTGTTATACTGTAATTGTTTAGCTCCCCTTTTAAAAATTGAAAAAAAATATCATTTCAAATGGCTTATTTGGGATGATTATAAAATTCAAATATAGCATTTTTTTTGAATATCTTATTATTGAATTATTTATCTTTAAATAAACAAAATACAAATTTATGCTGTCAAATCGTTTATTAAAATACTATTCTTCGCTGCTTTATAAAAAATATAGAACACAGGAAAATAAATTTATTGTTGAAGGTAAAAAACTAGTTCAAGAGGGGCTAAACAGTAACTTTACAGTAGAAATTGTTATTGTTACAGAGGAATTTTATAAGCAAAATAAAGATTTTATGGAGTTTGTCAAACAGAGTTCTATTATTGAAAGAATACCAACAGACGAAGTAAATAAACTTAGCGATACAAATACCCCACAAGGAATTTTTGCTGTTTTCGATCAAAAACCGATAGATTTGAATTTTAGAGCTGACGATATTGTTATTGGAATGGATAATATATCCGATCCTGGTAATGTAGGTACTATTTTACGTAATTGTGACTGGTTTGGAGTGAATAATGTATATTTAAGTTTGGGTTGTGCTGAAATTTATAATCCTAAAACGATACGCAGCAGTATGGGGTCAATATTCCATTTGGATTTTGAAGAAGAGATTAGATTTGTTGAACATATTAAGTTTTTGAAAGAAAATGGTTATACATGTTATACTACCGATTTAGTAGGTGAAAATATTTATAATACCAAATTACCAAAAAAATCGTTTATTATTTTTAGCAACGAAGCCAATGGTCCTTCAAAAGAGTTATTAAAAATTGTAGATAAAAAATTGACAATACCAAAATATGGTAATGCCGAATCTTTAAACGTTGCTTCTGCTTCGGCAATAGTTTTAAGCGAAATTGTTAAAAAAAGAGGTTAGTTTGAAATCTGATATAAAGTGTGTTGTTTTTGATTTGGATGGTACTTTATTTAGTTCACATAAAAATATTTATTTTGCAACATTAAAAACATTTAAGGATTTAAATATTAATGCTGTAATAAATGAAACAGAGTTTTATAAAAAAATAGGCCTTCATTTTAAGGATATTTTTGATGAAATGAATATTGAAGTTGAAGATGTTGAACATTTTATTGATGTTTATAAAACCAATTATTTTAAATTTATTAACGAATCTGAACCATACCCAAACTTATTTGAAATACTTGAATATTTGTTTGAAAATAATATTAAAATAGGATTACTTACAACAAAATCGCAAGAACAGGCAGAGTTAATATTAGACCATTTTAAAATAATTAAATATTTTGATATGATTATTGGCAGAAGGTTTGGTATGGAAATAAAACCATCCCCGCAGCCATTATTGCACATTGCCGATTTTTTAAATCTAGCAAATAATCAGATGTTGATGGTGGGTGATTCCGAAATGGATATTATGTGCGGTAAAAATGCCGGCATTAAATCATGCGCCGTAACATACGGTTATAGGACATGTGAGGAATTAAAAGAACATAATCCTGATTTTATTATTGATAATTTGGAAGAATTAAAGAACATTATTTAAAACAACAAACCCCGCTAAAGGCTCAATTTTAGCAGGGTTATGTATTGAGTAGTATTACAAGAGACTTTTATTGTCTAAACATCATAATAAAGAGCAAATTCATAAGGATGCGGTAATAACGACATAGGTTTAATCTCTTTTTCGATTTTATAATTAATCCATGTGTTAATAACATCTTCTGTAAACACATCCCCTTTTAATAAAAATTCATGATCATCTGCCAAAGCTTTTAAAGCCGCACTTAACGAATCGGGAGTTGAAGGAACGTTTTTCAACTCTTCGGGAGCCATATCATAAATATCTTTATCAAGCGGGTCACCCGGGTCAATTCTGTTTAATACGCCATCAAGGCCTGCCATTAAAATAGCGGAAAAAGCTAAATATGGATTGCTTGATGCATCGGGACAGCGAAATTCCACACGTTTAGCTTTTGGAGATGCAGAATACATTGGAATACGAATAGATGCACTGCGGTTGCGTTGTGAATATGCTAAATTTACAGGGGCTTCATAACCGGGGACCAAACGTTTATACGAATTGGTTGTCGGGTTGGTAAGTGCAAGTAAAGCAGGTGCGTGTTTTAAAATTCCGCCAATAAAATATAAAGCCATTTCGCTTAAACCTGCATAACCGTTTCCTGCAAATAAAGGTACTCCTTTTTTCCATAAACTAACATGAACGTGCATACCGCTTCCGTTATCGCCAATAATTGGTTTTGGCATATATGTAACGGATTTGTTATATAAGCGGGCAGTATTTTTTACAATATACTTAAACAACAATAATTGATCAGCAGCTTTAATTAACGGTTGATATCTTAAATCTATTTCGCATTGTCCGCCGCTTGCAACTTCGTGATGTTGTGCTTCAACAGGTATGCCGGCATCCATTAATTTTAAACACATTTCATTCCGCAAATCCATTAAAGAATCTGTTGGAGGAACCGGAAAATAACCTTCTTTATATCTTGGTTTATAACCTAAATTTGGTGATTCATCGCGGCCGCTATTCCATTTGCCTTCGTTTGAATCGAGGAAATAAAACTGACTGTTGGGCGTTTGATCAAACCTTACATCATCAAAAACAAAAAATTCTGCTTCCGGTCCAAAATATACAGTATCGGCCAACCCTGTGGATTTAAGAAATGCTTCTGCTTTTTGAGCAATGTTACGAGGACAACGCGAATATTTTTCTTTTGTTGCGGGTTCGTAAACATCACAAATTAAGCTTATTGTAGGAGCTTCTATAAACGGGTCCAGAATCATTGTTTCAGGATCGGGCATAATTAACATATCACTTTCGTGAATTGCTTTCCAGCCCCGCATAGAAGAACCGTCAAAACCTAAACCATTCTCAAACGATTCTAAACTGAATTCGGCAGTTGGAATTGTTAAATGCTGCCACTGTCCGGGGAAATCCATAAACTTAAAATCTACAAACTTAATATCTTTTTCTTTAATATAATCCAGCACTTTTTGTGCTTCAGATTTTTGTTTTGGCATATTAGCTCCTTTATATATTTATTTTAGTTGACTCTTTTATTGTTGAAAGCACAAATGAAGTAACCGTTCGGTTAACTCCGGGCCATGCTTGAATTTTACTTAAAAGCAATTCAAGCGATTTAGTGTCTTTTACCATAGCCTTTAACATATGAGAGCCATCTCCAAGAATGGAATAACATTCCATAATTTCGGGTGTCTCTTTAATGTTTTCGGCCAATTGGTCGTAATTTTTAGAAGAATCCATAATAATTGAAATAAATGCCATTATATCGTAATTAAAATATTTACGATTTAATTTAGCATAATAACCTTCAATAATGCCATGGTCTTCTAATTTTTTCATTCTGTCGCTTAATGAAGGAAGTGAAAGCCCAACGGCTTCTGCTATTACACTTCTTTTTGTTCTGCCATTTTCTTGCAGTTTGTTTAATATTTTAATATCTGTGTTGTCTAGTGTCATAATTCTTAATAAGTAAGGATAAAAGTTAATTTTGGCTCAAAATATAAGGTATTTGTTGTAAATAAGCAAATAAATAAATAAAAAAAATTTAATTATTATCCGATTTTCGTTATAAAATTAATAATTTGGTTATGTCGAACTAAATTTGGTTAATTTGTTAGTGTTAATCTTGTGTAGTGTAAAAAAAAATAATCAGAAAAGTAGTAAAAATTACAGGAACGCAAAAATAAGGGAAGTGTTAATGTAATTTGAAAAGTTTTGGGATTGAAATATAATTAATAAACTTATCTAAAATTGGTTTGATTGTTAATTAAAAAGTTTACATAACTTTTCATAATTGCAACGTAAAATAAATCGGCAATTAGCTGATATCCTTGTTTTGTAAAATGTATTTTATCTTTATAGGCTAGTCCATTTTCAAGCCAAACATCCATCAAATTTCCACTACCCATAATGTTATAAAAATCCCAATAACAAACTTTATTTTTAATGCATACAGTATTTATAATGTTACGCATAACCAAGATGTTTGAATTTGGCCCATTATGTTTGGTAAATGATTCGGCAGGGATAGTAATAATTATTGATGTATTTGAGTTAACTGAACGTATTTTTTGTATCAGTCGTGTTATTTGAAAAGCTGTTTGGGAAGAATCAAAGTTAACTCCAAAAGCATCATTGGTTCCAAGTGTAATAATTACTAAATCAGGTTTTGATTCCTTCAGTTGATTGATTACTTCCGCAGAATTGACAAAATAAACAAAAGATTTGCCCACGTTACCATAGATGCTATAAAAAACTCCTCTTTTTTGAATCGGTATTTTATGGAACCATGTTGTATCTGTATCAACAACTAAAGAATCAAAAGCAAATGACGAATCATTGGAGTTAAAAAAGCTTGAAGTGTTTTCAGAATTATATAAGTAAAAATCAGATCCAAGTTCGTCCGATCCTTTGCGTCTTTTTTTATGACTTCTTTTTTTAGATTTTTTTACCGGATTAGGATGGTTATAAACGGTTCTGCCAAGTTTACCAAAATTTATTTGGAAATTGTACTCAAGCCGATTGGGAAAAGATAGTCCGGCAACATGAGAATCGCCTAAATGATAAATAGAAACCCTGCTGATATTTGTTTCTTCCATTTGATGTAATTTTGTAAAGAAATAGGATAACCCAATTTCATCATTATTAATAATATTTTGCGAATATTTAATAAATTTATAATTACAGGTATCTAAAATAGACTCCTGTGAAAAAACAGAACTAAAAAAAAATAAAAATAAAACAATTAGTTTGTTTTCGCTTAAATACATTAAATATTTCTTATAATTTTAAAAATAATGATTTAGTAAGTTTACCACTTAAAATTTTAGCACCCGCAAAATTAAAATGAGTGTAGTCTGGCGAAGCCAATTTTTCTTCAACCCACAAAGGCATCGAATTATTACCTCCCATTGCTTTATAAATATTCCAAAAAGCAATATTGGTGGATTTGGCCGCATTGCGCTGAGCGTCAATTAGTTTGGTTAAGCAGGGAAGTGTTTTAAAACCCTTTATGTCTTTTTTGCTTCTATCGCTGGAACTTATTAAAAGAATGCTTGTATTTGGAAAAGCAGATTGAAAATGCTTAATAACTTTAACCATTCCTTCTTTATACCACGAATAATCTTTTGTTTCTTCAGTAATAACATTTGCGCCAAATTGAAGAATTATTAATTTGTAATTCATAAAAGAATTAAAACATTCCAGCATTGTTTGTGGAATACGTGTTAATTGTAAACCGCTATGTCCGCGAATAGAAAAATTATCAACAAAAACACCTTGATTATCTTCAAAGCTTACACCATACAACATAAGGTGTTTAGAAAAATTTACTTTAATTTTATCAGAGTTGATATTATCAATTCTAACTTCTTTTACCCAGATGCTTTTTGGAAGCAATAGCTCATTATATTCTAAACCGTTAACAGAGTAAGTACAATATGCCGAATCGCTTAAAGTTGAGTAAAAAATTCTAACCGAATTAAAAATTTTAGTTTTGTTCGGTTGTTCATATTCTACCCAATAATTATCGGTATTGGAGTGTAAGGAATCGTTATAAGCGGATGTAGTATCGGTTAAATAAACAAAACCGTTAATTCCAAAATAAATTCCTTGCGGTTTCTTTTTTAATATAGAATAATTTATAAAATTGCTTGAATACTGATGCTGAATTGTATTTCGAATTCCGGAATTATTGTTTGTAATAGGAACAAAACCAACGCCCGCACCGCCAAATCGTTTTTGTATATAATTCCTTAAATCTTGTGAAAACAAATCACCTTCAATAATAGAATCACCATAATAAGCAATTCGTAATTTATCGCCGGGTTGAAAACCGGTCAAAGCATTGTAAAAACAACTTAAACCGGAATTTCCAAAATCTTCAATAGGAATGGTAAGTTTGGCAAGTAATTCATCTAAATCTCTATCCTCAATTTTATCGTTATCAACTTGCGGTTTGTAATTTGCAAGAAGCGAATCTGTTTCCTCGGGGCGTAAGTCGGAAAACAAATCAACTTTTTTAATTTGAAAAGGACCTATATTAATATCGGCAGTAATGTAATTCAAAAAAATCAAAACTGTGGTAATTAATAAAAAAAGTAAAAAAACGGGTGTAATTGGATTTTTATTTGACATCATCTTTTAATATATAAAAAAATAAACTAACTACTAAAATATGATGTTTTTTTGTTTTAGTTAAGTAAAAAAAACGTTAATTTAAATTTAATTGATTATTTATAATAAGATTTTGTTTATTTAAGTTTTAGGATGTTTTTGTGCGTAATTTAATAGTATATAAGTTGTTATTTGTAATTATGTTTATTTTCTTTAACGGTTTTGCTCAACAAAAAGAGTGTTTTGCGGTCAAAACCGATTCTCCTCCTATTATTGATGGCGATTTGAGTGATAAAGAGTGGGATAAAGCAAATCTGATAAGTGATTTTACACAGCAAGAACCGGCCGCAGGTAATTCGGCATCATTTAATACAGAAGTAAAAATTCTTTATGATAATAATAATATCTATTTTTCCATTATGTGTTATGATGATGAACCGGAAAAAATTGTTGCCCGAGAGATGAAATGGGATGGTTATTTAAGCAAAGATGATTATTTTAGAATTATTTTTGATACTTTTAACGATAATAGAAATGCTTATTGGTTTGCAATTAATCCATTATCAGCCCAAAATGACGCCTTAATATGCGGAATAGATTATTCGGGATTTAATGAAGATTGGGATGGAGTGTGGGATGTTAAATCTAAAATTACCAACAAAGGATGGCAGGCGGAAGTAGTTTATCCTTTTTCCACATTCAAATTTTTTAATCAAGATGAACAAACTTGGGGTATTAATTTTGAAAGGGGTATTAAGAGATTTGATGAGGTAGATTTATGGGCTTCTGTCGGATCTGACAAAGGATTAATAAAAATAGCCGAAGCCGGAGATCTTAAGGGGATAAAGGGCATTAGAAGAGGTGATCCTATATACATAGTGCCATACATAACAGGAGGGGCCGAGTTTAATGCAAGCGGAAATAAATATGTGCACGAACCGGGAGTAGATATTAAATATGGAATTACCGAAACTTTATCGCTGGATTTGACTATAAATACGGATTTTGCACAAGTAGAATCGGATAGAGCCCAAATAAATTTAACACGATTTCCTTTGTTTTTTCAAGAAAAAAGGGATTTTTTTTTAGAGGGTGTTAATACATTTAAATTTAATATGGGTGGTTCGAATACTCTTTTTTATAGCAGAAGAATAGGAATAGGCCAAGGTGAGGAGATACCTTTAATTGGCGGAGCAAAGTTGGTTGGTAGAGTTGGTGATTATGAAATTGGTGTTCTTGATGTTCAAACAGCAGCAAAAAATGATGAATTAAGTACAAATTATTCTGTTACACGATTAAAGTACGATTTGTTCAATCAATCGTATGCCGGTGTAATATTTACCAATAAACAAACCAAAGATGGATTTAATAGGGGAGTTGGAGCTGATTGTGAATTTACTTTTAATAATTTTCTTGGCGATAAAAATTTGATTATAACTTCAAGAATTGCTAAATCGTTTGAAAATAATAATCCTAGTAATACTTGGGCGGGTTATTTTGCAATTGATTTACCTAATGACGTAATTGACCAATTTGTGAGTTATTCGTTTTTTCAAGATCATTTTAATCCCCAATTAGGATTTATTAAACGGGGGGCAATTCAACAATATTCGTATTATTTAAGTATTGCTCCTTGGATAAATAAATACAATATTAGAAGACTTAATATTAGTCCAACGCAGTCTAGTTTTTATTTTGACTCTAAAAATGAATTGCAGCAAGCTTCAATGTATTTTCAACCAATCGGTTTTAATACTAGCAACGGTCATAAATTTTATTTGGGTATTGAAAGGAATTTTGATTATATTAAAGAAAATTTTGAAATATTTGATACTACAAAAATCAGACCCGGTAAATATTGGTTTACGACTTACAGTACCGGATTTTTAACTTCTACAAGTGAAGCGGTATATGGTCAGGCAGATTTTGAAATTGGTAATTTTTATAATGGTTATAAAAAAACATATTCAGCAACGATTACTTCTGTATTCAGTAAACATTTAATTTTTGAAGGCGATTTTGAGTATAACAAAATTTCTATTAGTTCAAGTAGATTTTCTACTTACGAATTTGGCAGTAGAATTAAATATAATATTTCAACACAAATGCTAAGTTCGGTGTTTTGCCAGTGGAACAATGACAATAAGGAATTAAATTTTAATTATCGGTTTAATTGGAAACCTAAAACGGGTAGTGATTTTTATTTAGTTATAAATCACCTATTGGAAACATCAAATAAAATAAGAACTAAAGATTTTGTATTTATTGCAAAGTTTTCGTGGTTATTCATAATATAATATTTATATTTGTTTTTTAACAATTTTAAGTTTGATTTTGGAGAGGAACATATGACTTCCAAAAACCAATTTTATAACGATTTTGATTTTGAACGGCTTAAAGAAAGTAACAGGACCGGAGAATACAGAACCTTTTTCCAGATTGATAGAGATAGGATTATTCATTCTTCGGAGTTTAGAAGATTGCAGGGAAAAACTCAGGTTTTTTTACCGGGGGAATACGATTTTTACCGTACGCGCCTTACTCATTCTATTGAAGTTGCTCAAATTGGAAGGGCTATATGTTATTTTTTAAATACAAAAGCAATAACCGTATTTAATGAAGAATATTATTTGGATTCCGATTTAATTGAGGCTGCATGTTTGGCCCATGATTTAGGTCATCCCCCTTTTGGGCATGGCGGCGAAAGAATTCTTAATTCACTTATGCGTAAATATGGCGGTTTTGAAGGCAATGCACAGACCTTGCGGTTGTTATCGGAAACATTTTTTCGTGATGAAGGCAGGCAGAGAGGAATGAATCCTACTCGTGCCAGTTTAGACAGCATCTTAAAATATAAAGTCCTGTATTCCGAAAGTTCTACCAAAGAAAATCATTTTTTATACGATTACCAAAAAAAATATTTAGATTTTGTTTTTAATAATTTAAATTATTCCGATTATATTAAAACCGAAAAAGAATTAAATAGCTTTAGAAGTATTGAATGCCAAATAATGGATTTTGCTGATGATACGGCTTATGCAATTAATGATTTGATTGACAGCATTATGGGCGGATTTATTACTTATTCCAAGTTAATAAGATGGGGCAACGCTAATGAAGAAAATCTTTCTCTAAAACAAGAAAAGATACTTTCCGAATTAGCCGATTGGATAAAATTAGACACCTATAAAAAGAAGTTAAGTGCTTTGGTTGGCAATTTTATTCAAGGTTGTCAAATTAAAGAAAGAGAAACATTTTTAGATAATTATACAAACAGATATAAATATATTTTGTATATTGATAATGCAATAAAAGACAAATTGGAATTGTTCAAAAAACTTTCAGTTGATATTGTGTTTAATACTTCGCAGTTACACCAAATGGAGTATAAAGCAAATCATTTGATTAAAAGATTGTTTGAAGCTTTTGAACAAAACTATATTGTAGAAAACAAAGGGATGAAATTACTGCCCGAGTTTAACGACAGACTAATAAAAAATCAAATAGAAGTAATAGATAAATCCAGAATAATGTGCGATTATATTGCTGGCATGACCGATGGCTTTGCATTGCGAAATTACAAAAGACTTTTTCAACCGGATTACAGCTCTTTTGTTGATTTGATATAACGGTTCTTCGTTTTCGAAATTTTATAAATTTTAAATTAAATATTTCTTGTTTCTAATTAATTAGTTGCGGGAAATATTTATTGTTATGAAGGTTTAGCGGTTTTTTACAATTTTAAAGTGTTTTACAGCTAACAATAATATTACGTTTGTTTTATTAATATTGTATCAAATAAAAGGATTTTCCGGTAAGCAATTAATTAACAACAATTTATATATATAACAATTGCAAGAATATGTAGTAATAAAATTAACAAAGTTATAGAAAAATTATTTAAGGTTTTAAATGGCAAAAGAATATGATTTAGAAAAAATTGATGCATTTAATGTGTTTACTCAATTTAATGTGATGCTGAATAATAGCGAAAATATTAGTATTATTAGTGAATACTTATTTGATTTATGTTTAAAGAAAAACAGAGCACTTACCGGATTGGTTATAATTAAAACCGGAAATGGTTGGATTGTTCCTCAGTCGAAAGGAATTGTATTACCTGAAAGCTTTAAGCATATTGCGGATAATAATCTTTTAATGACTGATGAGCTTAAGGTGCTTCTGCAAAAGAATAATCTTAAATTTCATTACGAAATTAAATTTGGTGATTTGCTGTTTGGAAAAATATTTATTGATAGGCAAGATTTAATAACCTTAAAGGATAAAAAGTTTTTAATTACCGTTTTAAGTTATGCAGGACTTTATTTGTATAACAAAATATTAGAAGTGGATTTAAAAAAATCGAGAACAAGCGTTGAAAGTAAAGTTGAACAGTTAAGTTCTCTTTTTGATTTGAGCAAAGAATTTAGCGGAATGCTTGAAATTGATATGATTGGCAAACTTTTAGTTTTTTCAATAATCAGTCAACTGATGGTAGCAAAATTTGCTGTTGTGCTTTTTACAAATGATGATTTGCATATATTGGAAACAAAATATAAAAACAATATAGGTGAATTATTAAAAAAATACGATTACCGTAATTTTGATTTTACTTTACGCAAAGAAAATATTAAAGCAAGGTATAGTTTGTTTTTAGATGAGGATATTGAATTAATAATACCTATGCAGATAAAGGGTGAAACCAAAGGACTTTTAATAATTGGCAGGCTTACTAGTGAAGAACCATTTAGTAAACCGGATATTGAATATTTAGAAGCAATAGGAAGTTTGGCAATTATATCTATTGAAAACGCTAATTTATTTAAAGAAACGCTTGAAAAACAAAAAATGGAAAAAGACCTTGAGCTGGCTATGACAATTCAGAAAAATCTACTTCCTAAAACTTTCCCGAAACTGAAATATTTGGATATGGACGCAGATAATATTTCGGCAAAGCAGGTGGGTGGGGATTATTATGATGTTGTTATGCTGGATGATCACAGAATGTTGTTTGCAATTGCAGATGTTTCGGGAAAAGGAGTTCAGGCAGCTTTATTGATGGCTAACCTTCAGGCATTTCTTAAGTCTATTTGCAAACAAAATCTTCCTTTGGAACTTGCTTCAAACCTAATTAATGATTTGGTTGCTGAAAATATTATTAGCGGCAGTTTTATAACTTTTTTTTGGGGGATATTTGACGATGCCACAAAAGAACTTACTTATGTAAATGCCGGACATAATCCTCCATTGTTAATTAGAAATAAAAAAATAAAAAAACTGGAAGCCGGAGGTTTAATTTTAGGAATGATGAAGACCATGATTCCATATCAATCCGAAACAATTAAACTTAAAAAAAATGATATGCTTGTTTTGTTTACTGATGGTGTTACCGAAGCTATGAATGTTAAATCCGAAGAATTTAGCGATGAACTGTTGGAAGATATTTGTGTAAAAAATTCGTTAAAAACCCCAAAACAGTTATTAAATACAATTTTACAAAATTTAGATGATTTTACAAAAGGAGCAGAGCAGTCCGACGATATTACCTGTATTATTTTAAAAGTTAAATAGTCTTAAATAAAATAAGTTGTTTTGGTATTTATTCCGGTTGAAAATTTTTAATGGTTTATTGTAGTGCGATATTCTGTCTGCAGGCTTGTACCAAAAGGAGCAGAACGAAAATAATCGCATTTCAATACAAACTGAATTGAATAATTTAATAAAATCCTTTTTTTTTGAAGTAACTACCCTCATTTATTATCATAAAAATTGTTTGTTAAGTTGCTATAGGTTCAGCACCTCCCCTTTTTAATAATAATTAAATTATAACAAAAAAATCAAAAAATTAATAAATAATACTTTTTTGTTTTTAATAAACCTAACCGTTGTTAAAATAAAAAAAGTTAATTAAATTTATTTTGGTACTTGACACGTAAATAAAATTTGCCTATTTTAAAATATCAATGTAAACGTTTACATTGACAATTTTAAGACAAAATAATTTTATAAACCATGTACAATATTTAACAAATAACAATTATAAAACAAAAGGGAGAAACAAGCGATGAAAGTAGGTTACAAAGTATTGAGTGTTGTAATGATACTGTTAGCTCTAAGTATCAGCACAAATGCACAGATATTTGAAAATCCGGCATCTATGGATGCTTTAGTTACCAGCGTTCCAATTACAGTTGATGGAGCTTTGACAGAGTCTGTTTGGAGAGGATCTTATGATTATTTGATGTTTGGTCCTGTTGCACAAACACTGCTTAATGTACATACTGTATCGGGAGAAGTATTTGTAAAAGGAACAGCTCTAACTATTCCTGATTTATCTCATACATCTGTAAAGTTTGTGAGAACCGGTTTGGATCTTTATATTGGTATTTCTTCAGATGATAAATCTGTTTGTCGTTTTGGTGATAGCTGGGAAGGCGATGGTTTGTTTCTTAAAATAAAAAATGCAGCAGGTGAAACAAAAGAAGTTAAATTATATTACAATTCTACAGGTGTAAATCCTGATGTTGTTTTTGAAACCGGATTACCTGCAGGAGCTGCTGTTGGAGCAAGTGTAAAAGGTTCAACTACTATTGTAAATGATACTACACAAGTAGATAATGGTTACACAATGGAACTATTAATTCACTTAGATCAATTAGGCTTCTCATCAGCCACACAATATGTTGAAGTATTAATGAACATTTTTGACCCTGATGGATATTTAGGAAATGAAATGCCGTGGGGATTAAATGGAACTTTCTATAAATCATTCTGGGGAGCTGAATGGGATCCTGCAGATAGAAAAATTTATCTTTCAAATGAACCGGTACTTTTGTTTAAAAATCCTGCATCAATGGATGCTTTAATTACCACTGAACCTATTACAGTTGACGGAGCTTTAACAGAAGCATCGTGGAACGCATCATATGATTATTTAGAATTTGGTCCGGTTATAGCTCTTCCTGATAATGCCTTTACAGTTTCAGGTGAAGTATTGGTTAAAGGACCATATACAGAACAATCACATGCTTCGGTTAAATTTTTTAGAAGCGGTTTAGACCTTTATATTGGTATTTCATCAAACGATAAATCAGTTTGTCGTTTTGGTGACAGTTGGGAAGGTGATGGCTTATTTATGAAAATTAAAAATGCAGCAGGCGAAACAAAAGAAATTAAATTATATTACAACGCTACAGGCGTAAATCCTAATGTTGTTTTTGAATCCGGATTACCTGCAGGTGCTGCTGTTGGAGCAAGTGTAAAAGGTTCAACTACAATTGTAAATGATACTACTCAGCTTGATAACGGCTATACAATGGAATTATTAATTCATTTAGATCAATTAGGTTTTTCATCAGCTACACAATACGTTGAAGTATTGATGAACATTTTTGACCCTGACGGTTATTTGGGAAATGAAATGCCATGGGGAACATACGGAACATTTTACAAATCGTTCTGGGGAGCTGAATGGGATCCTGCAGATAGAAAAATTTATCTTTCCAATTCAGTTATGCCTGTTGAACTAACATCCTTTGAAGCATCTTCAACAACAAGCGGTGTTGACTTGACTTGGTCGACAGCTACTGAAATTAATAACAGAGGATTCGAAATCCAAAGAAGTAATGACGGCGTTAATTTTAACACAGTTGGTTTTGTAAAAGGGAACGGAACAACAACCGAAAAACAATCATATTCGTATTTTGATCAAAATACAGTAGTAGGATCATCCTATTACAGATTAAAACAACTTGATTTTGATGGCAGTTATGAATTTTCAAATACTGTAATGGTTAATGTAGCCGGCCCGACAGAATTTAAATTATCTCAAAATTATCCAAATCCTTTTAACCCCTCAACTACTTTACAATTTGCTATTCCTGAAAATTCTCGTGTAGTTGTAAAAATATTTGATATGTTGGGTAAAGAAGTAGCTACCGCTGTTAACGATAATTTTTCAGCCGGAACACATAAACAAATCTTTAATGCATCAAAATTAGCAAGTGGTAATTATATTTATCAATTAAACGTTACTACTGAAACAGGTAAAACGTTAAACACTGCTAAAACGATGACTTTACTAAAGTAATAAAATATTAAAGCTCTCATTTAATAGGAAAGGCTGTCTGAAAAGGCAGCCTTTTTAATTTAGACAAACACGCGTACATAATAGGCCCTAATTCTGTTAACCCGGATAAAGCAACAGAATTGATATTTTAATTCACCTAAGCCAATAAGTGAGGGAAAGAATCAGTGCTGAAGCTCGTTATTTTTATTCTGTCTGCTCGCAGTATAAATGTCGGTTTACTAAACTTTAGGTTTGAGTTATTTAAACGGGAAAAATTGATGACATAAATTATTTATATATAATAAGTTGGTTGGCTTTTAAATAACCACGTCCTTTACAGACTGTGGTAAAATTGGGGATAAATATCTAATTACGTCTATTTGGCAATAAAAAATTATGTCACCCCGATGGGGTTTTTACGATTATTTTTCCGTTTTGCTATAATCATATCATCCCTCCGGGATTAAAAACACATATTAACATATTATAATACAGTACTTTAGTATATAATTATTCCCCTATAGTTCTTCGGAGAAGTGCCAGGTCTGTAACCATACGCACCACCACCAATTCCCACATGTTTTATTAAATTACTGCTGTTTTTTTTATTTTTATACAGTCTGTTTAGGGCAAGGAGAATAATAACCACCCAACATGGCTTTTAGGCCTGATTTGAAAAACATTATTATTAAATTATATAACGCAAAATAATTTTATATAAATGTATATAATCAATGCAATTAAATTTCCCATAACCTTATAATAAAGAGATTACAAAATATAATAATATCTAATGCAAAATTTGGATTAATTGTTAACCTCAAAATTCTATTTTTATCTATAAAAACAATTATTTTGAATTCTTTTGTTACAAAACAAAATTTAACTTGTAGTTGTTAATTGAAATCTAAAATATTAAATTAAAGTATTAATCTTTTAGTTGTTTTTAAAAAAATTTGTAAGTAATTTAATGGGTAACTAATAAAAATAATCAAAAAAATGATTTTTATTGTAAGTAAATGAATCTATTTAATTTACAAAATTAATAGTTGATAGACCAACAAAAAGGATTAAGGGTAATTATATGTTGACACCAGTTAAATCTCTATTGATATTTCTTCTTTTATTTTTTACTGTTATAAACTTACAAAGTGAAATAAGATATATAAGTAAATATGGCAGCAGTACTGTTCCTTATACTTCATGGGAAACAGCATGCGATAGTCTGCAAAAATGTTTTCAATATTGCATGACTAACGATACAGTGTATGTTGACAGAGGAGTTTATAGAGAAACAATATACTTGCAGAATAAAAACATAACTGTTATTGGTTTAGATACTGATGAATGTATAATTGATGGTACCGGCGTAGATGGTTTAGATTATAAATCTGTTTTATGCAGGTTCAAAAATTGTCTTATTGAACTAAATAACATCACTTTTAAGAAAAAAAGAGTAAATGGCGAAATTTATAGTTATGCAGTATTTACTACTGACGGCAATTGTTGTATAAATAATTGTAAGATAGATTCTACATATTCAGGAATAAGTATTAATGATGGTGGAAGTGTTAATAATACAATACTAAAAAGAGTAAACGAGGGAATTCATTTGGATGGGTATTCGATGACAACTTTATATCATTTTAATGTAAAGAACAATATTTTGTTTATCGTTCCCGAAGAGTCGGATTCTAAAGGGATTTATTTTCATAGCGGTACATGTAATATTTATAATAATATAATAAGTATCCCTGTTCATGAAAACAATGATACAGGAATAGAGGTTGAAGGAAATGATAAAATTTCGATAAAAAATAATTTAGTTTATGGTTTTGGAAATGCTGTTATTGCAACTTCGTATTACGGTTCGCCAACCGATACAACTTTTATTGTTAATAATACTTTTCTAAATAGCATACGAAGTGCAGTTGTAACCGGAAATATGCCAAAACTATTTATAATAAAAAATAATATTTTGGCACACAATGGAAAAGGCTTATATTCATACGGTAATCAAGGAAAATTAGATTATAATATGTTTTATGAAAACCATGGAGTGCTGTACACAAATTTACCAGCGGGTGCGCATGATATAGTAGCCGACCCGATGTTTGTAAATGATGTTTTACCGACATATGGTGGTGATTATAATTTTAGACTGCAGATGTATTCTCCGGCAATTGACAGAGGCGACCCAAATATATTAGATGTGGACGGTTCAAGAAGTGATTTAGGGATGTTTGGAGGACCTTTGGGGGAGGCTTATAGTTATATGAATTTAGCTCCTAAGCCGGTTCAAAACTTAAAGGCTGTATATGAACAAGATATAAGCAGAGTTAAATTAACGTGGAAGAATAATACCGAATCTGATCTTAAACGGTATAATATTTATAAAGACATTAATCAAAATTTTGTTATTGACAGTACAAAAAGAATTGGGACTATAAACGATACATTATTTTACGATATAATGAACAAAGGCACATTAAAAATTTATTACAAATTAACGGCTGTTGATAATTCCGATAATGAGAGTGAATGTTCAACGGAATTAAATGTAACAATAACCGAAAATGAAGAAGTGGATATAACCGAAAACATGGAATATGGTTTATATCAAAATTATCCTAATCCGTTTAATCCAAGCACAACAATTAGTTATAACCTAAAAAATCAAGGCGAAGTAAGAATAAAATTATATACAATTACAGGGGAATTAATCAGCACAATTATTGAGGGAACAAAAAATAAAGGATATAGCGAAACCAAAATAGATATGGGCGGTTACACCAGTGGAATATATTTGTACAGAATTGAAGTAACCGGTGCCGGAAAAATACCTGTTTTTAACGATTTGAAAAAAATGATTTATTTGAAGTGATACTAAACAGATAACAAGATATGTTGAGTTCAAAAAAATCCCCTCCTGTTAGGAAGGGATTATTTAAGTTTTTTCAAAAATTTATACTAACTTTAATAAAAAGCTCATTAAAATACCGGCAGCAACGGCAGAACCGATAACACCGGCAACGTTAGGAGCCATAGCATGCATTAATAAATAATTTGTGGGGTCTTCTTTTAATCCCATCATATGTGCAACGCGGGCACTATCAGGAACAGCAGAAACACCGGCAGCACCAATTAGAGGATTTATTTTATTTCCCTCTTTTAGGAATAAATTCATGAACTTGGCAAATAATACGCCGCCGGCAGTGGCAATCATAAAAGAAACAGCACCAAGTACAAATATTAATACAGATTGCGGAGTTAAAAATGTTGTTGCTTGTGTTGAAGCCCCAACAGTTACACCAAGCAATATTGTAACAATATCAATTAATGGTCTGGATGCGGTTTCGCTAAGACGTTTTGTAACGCCCGATTCTTTTAATAAGTTACCAAAAAACAACATTCCTAATAATGGTAAAGCACCGGGAGAAATAAAAGTAGTAAATAACAAACCTGCAATAGGGAAAATTATTTTTTCTAATTTGGTGGCAATTCGTGCAGGTTTCATTTTTATTTTTCGTTCAGCTTTTGTAGTTAATAAAAGCATAACCGGAGGTTGAATAACAGGAACAAGGGCCATATAAGAGTATGCCGCAATAGCAATAGCACCAATAAATTCAGGAGCCAATTTTGAAGCAAGAAAAATAGCCGTTGGACCGTCTGCACCACCAATAATACCTATCGAAGCTGCTTGAGCCGGAGTAAATCCGAGAACCAAAGCAGAAATGAAAGTAATAAAAATTCCAACTTGAGCGGCGGCACCTAAAAGCATAAGTTTTGGATTAGAAAGCAGAGCTGAAAAATCGGTCATTGCGCCAATTCCCAGGAAAATAAGGGGTGGAAAAATTCCTTTTAATACACCAAAATATATGTAATTGAGAACACTCCCATTTTCGTAAATACCAATCTGAAGGCCAACATTTTCGATAAAAGGAATGTTGCCAATTAAAATACCAAAACCGATAGGCACAAGCAATAATGGTTCATAATCTTTTTTAATAGCAAGATATAAAAATATTAAGCCAACAATAATCATTATAACATGACCAAAAGTAATATTGGCAAAACCGCTGTAACTATAAAACTGAGCTAACGCTTGGAGTAATTTTTCCATTTATTAACTCCCGATTTCTACAAGGATATCGCCTTCTAATACAGAATCACCCTGATTTATTTTAACACTAATTACTTTTCCTTCTTTATCAGCTTTGATGCTGTTTTCCATTTTCATGGCTTCCATAACTAATAGAGTATCACCAATTTTAACTATATCACCGGTTTTAACTTTAACCTCTAATATAACTCCCGGAAGCGGAGCTTTAATATTACCGCCACCCTTCCTTTCATTGGGTTTGCTTGTTTTTGCAACATCGGCTTCTAATGCAGGAACTGCTAAAGATCGTGTTAATTTAGGTGTTTTGGGTGTTTTAATTTCGCGATGTATTTCAACTTTATACGTAGTACCATTTACATCAACTTCTGCAATATTATCTTCAAGCGATAGAATGTCAACATCGTAAGTGTTGCCTTGAATTGTGAATTTATACTTTTTCATAGTTATTCCGTTTTATTTGCGTGGAAAATTTCTTAAACCGTAAATTTTTGAACTCCATGGAGAATACATTTTTTGAACTTTTGATATTGTTAATACATGGTCTTCCAGATCATGTTGTTCAGAAAAACTTAAATGTAAAGCAAGAGAAATTGCAGCATCTATTTCTCCTGTGGTGTCCAGTATTTTTTGATTTGGAGCTTTATTTTCTCCGGTTCTTTTTTGTTTTTGCTGAAGAGAAAATTGTAACGTTTTTGTAAGATACACTAAAAAAATTGTTAATAATGCCAAAGACATAAAAACAATTCCCAATCCTACAATAGTAATTAAGGTTCCGTTTCCTGATTCAATATTTGAAAAATCAAAAGTCATATTGCTAAAAGATTTTTCACTGACGGCTTTAACAGTATCGTTAACAGCCTTTTGTATAACACCGGTTGAATCCTTACCGGCTGTAGTTGACAATGTATCTATTGTGTTTAAAAAGCATATAAGCATTTAACCTCCTTGTTAAAGTGGAATGTTAGAGTGTTTTTTAGGAGGATTAGTATCTTTTTTAGTAGCAAGCATGCGTAATGCTCTTATAATTCTAAATCTAGTATTTCTAGGTTCAATAACGTCATCAATATAACCATATTTAGCCGCAACATAAGGAGTTGCAAATTTTCTTTTATATTCATCTTCTTTTTCAAAAACAAATTTTGCTCTTTCAGCAGGATCTTCAATTTGGCTTAATTCGCGAGCATGTAAAACTTCAATTGCACCGCGTGGACCCATAACAGCTATTTCGGCAGTCGGCCATGCATAGTTAATGTCACCACGTAAGTGTTTAGAGCTCATAACATCGTAAGCACCGCCGTAAGCTTTACGTAAAATAACAGTAATTTTAGGAACGGTAGCTTCACCATAAGCAAATAATAATTTTGCACCATGAAGTATAATTCCGCCATACTCTTGTGCTGTTCCGGGTAAAAATCCGGGTACGTCAACTAATGTAACAATAGGTACATTAAAAGCATCACAAAAACGAACAAAACGGGCTGCTTTTCTTGAAGCATTAATATCTAAAACACCGGCTAAAAAGCTTGGTTGATTAGCAACTATACCAACGGGGATTCCGTTAAATTTGGCAAATCCGGTGATAATATTTGGGGCGTAATGTCGCTGAACTTCCAAAAATTCGCTATAGTCAACAATTGTATGTATTACTTCTTTAACATCGTAAGGTTTGTTGGCATTTTCCGGAATAATTTCGTTTAATATATCATCTAATCTATCAATAGGATCATCGCAAGCTGTTATTGGGGGATCTTCAAGATTGTTTTGAGGTAAATAACTTAATAATTTTCTTATTAACAACAAACCTTCTGCTTCATCGTCTGCAACAAAATGTGTAACCCCCGATTTAGTAGCATGAACCATTGCACCACCAAGTTCTTCATCGGTTACGGTTTCTCCTGTAACGGTTTTAACAACTTTAGGTCCGGTAACAAACATATAGCTTGTGTTTTTTGTCATAATTGTAAAATCGGTTAAAGCAGGGGAATAAACTGCACCACCCGCACAAGGGCCAAAAATTGCAGAAATTTGAGGTATTACTCCCGAAGCTAAAATGTTCCTTTCGAAAATTTCGGCATAACCGCCCAGACTTTTAACCCCTTCTTGAATTCGTGCACCACCACTATCATTAATGCCAATTACGGGAGCTCCAACTTTCATTGCTTTATCCATAACTTTACAAATCTTTTGAGCATACATTTCGGATAAAGAACCGCCAAAAACCGTAAAATCTTGTGAAAATAAATAAACCAAACGTCCGTCAATTGTACCATAACCTGTAACAACTCCGTCCGAAAGATAAGTTTGTTTATCTAATCCAAAATCAACTGTTCTGTGCGATACAAACATATCAAATTCTTCAAAACTACCTTCATCCAACAGCATCTCAATACGTTCACGAGCAGTATGCTTTCCCTTATTATGCTGCGATTCAATTCTTTTTTCACCGCCGCCAAGTCGGGCTTTTTCCCTCATTGCCATAAGTTCTTTAATCTTGTCTTGTATTCCCATAGTTTCTCCTAATTGATGACTTTTTAAGTCATTTTATACTTTCAATATTTAATATTTTACTTTGCGCATAATTCGGTTAATACACCGTTTGTAGATTTTGGGTGCAAAAATGCAATGTTTAGTCCTTCAGCACCTTTACGTGGAGTTTTATCAATTAACTGAACACCTTTTGATTCAACTTCCTTTAATGACTCTTCAACATTGTTTACACAAAAAGCCATATGATGAATTCCTTCACCTTTTTTTTCGATAAATTTACCAACCGGCCCATCAGGTTCGGTAGATTCCAACAGTTCAATTTTAGTTTGTCCCACTTGAAAAAATGCCGTTTTTACTTTTTGTTCTTTTACTTCTTCAACGGCATAACATTTTAAGCCTAAAATATTTTCATAATACTTAATAGATTCATCAAGATTCTTAACAGCAATTCCAATGTGTTCGATGTGCGAAATTTCCATACAGTTGTACCTTTCTAATATTTATATAAAATAAGCATTTATTTAAGTGCAAAATTTATGCCTACTTAAATATATAAAAAATGTATTAAAAACAGCATTATTTTATCAAATTTTATTAATTTTTTTTTGTAATAATGTGTTTTAGGATATTTCGGTATTCTCATTTCTTAGAAAAATTCTTTGATATTAGATTTTTATTGTAATATTTTACCTTACCAGTAAAAATGGCCGGAAAGTGGGAAAACAGGTATGTTGAGGAAAACAATGGATAAATTAAATAATAATTTTAGGAGTGCATAAATATATATTAGAGTTTACGGTGATTTGTTGAAAAAGAGAAAATCTTGGTAATTTTGTTTACAAAAAAAGAAATGTAAATATTGATATATGTGATGTGTATTTATTTTATATTGTGTTTTATTCCTTATATATTTAATTTTAATAGTTAAATAAATATTAATGGAATAAATACATGAACAACATAAATTGACAAAAAGAATTTCCTTCTTGCAGCACGGGATCCCCTCAAAAAAACAGGGGAATATATAACCATGTAGTATTACTATCAAGTTTGAATCAACAAACTTGAAAAAATGATACTAGGAAATACAGAGATATAGCATTGTGCAGTATTGATTATTCTAATTAATTGATGAGGTTTAAGCTTTGAAAATGTTTTGCAAAAAAAAAGAATTGAATTTGCATGTTTTTTTTGGCATTGTTTTATTTAGCAGTTTATTATTATTATCACAAAATAGTTTTTGTCAAAACTGTACATCATTATGCTTAAAAACATCCAGCGGTACTTTTTTTGGTGCCAATCTCGATCTCATGTGGGGTGACGGATTAATATTTGTAAATAGACGAGGCATTAGTAAACAAGGATATTTAACTAACACACTAGGAAAAACGGCAAAGTGGACTTCTAAATATGGAAGCTTGACTTTTAATCTTGTTGGGCGGGAATTTGCTTGGTGCGGAATAAATGAAGCCGGTTTAGTTATTAGTACTATGTCTTTAGATTCTACAAATCTTCCTGAAGAGGATGAACGACCTCCGCTGGTTAGTGGCTTTTGGGTCCAATATATGTTAGATAATTGCAAAAATGTTTCAGAAGTAATAGCTACTGACTCTTTAGTTCGACTTGCTGAAGATAAATGCCATTTTCTTGTAGCGGATTTGAATGGAAATTGTGCAAGCATTGAGTTCTTGAAAGGAAAACTTATTTATCATACCGGGAAAGAACTGCCAATTGCAGCCCAAACCAACAACCCATATTCAGAACTTCTGGATTATTATCATAAAAATTTAATACCCCCCAGTGATCCATTCCACTCAGTTCGACGTTTTATTGATGTAGCTGCAAAAATTAATTCCTTTGATGAGCAGACAGATACATCAGCTATTGGTTACTTGTCTAATATTTTGACAAAAGAAGTAAAAATGGAAGATACAAAATGGAGCATCTTTTTCGATATTGAAAAGAGAGAAGTTTATTTTCAAACTAAAGATAGTCCGAAATTAAAATCCATACAGTTAAACGGATTTGATTTATCATGTGATGCACCATTCAAAATGTTAGACGTAAATGTACAATCTTCGGGAGATGTTTCATCAAAATTTTTTAATTATGATCATAAGCTGAATTTAATGATGTTTACAAAATTCTGTGAACGATGGGGAGTTGATGTATCATCAAAAAATGCAAAAGCACTTATTTATTTTCTGGATGGATTTTCTTGTGCAAAATAATACGCAAACTATCCGTTAAACCGAATACCGCTTTAGCTTATTTTTGTATAATACTTGGCTTAATAATAAAGTGTAAAGTTGACTTTTAAAATAATTTAGGCCAATTTATTTTTAAGTATTAATAGTTGTTTATTTATTGAACTTTTGTTTGGAATGCTGTTAATAGTAAAATGAAATACTTAATGATATTTTCTTTTAATTTTAAAATAAAATCCTTAGATTTAATTATAATAAAATGAGTTTTTTTAAACATTACTGCACAATTTGACAAATACCAAAATAACTAATAATGGAATTAAAATGAACAATACCAACTGGCAAAATGAATTTCCATCCTCAATTACGGTTTGTGATAAAGAAGGCATTATTATTTATATGAATAAAAAAGCATTAGAAACATTTAAAGATGAAGGCGGGGAAAGATTAATCGGTTCAAATGTTTTAGATTGTCATCCCGAACCCTCAAGGTCGCAAGTAAAAAGTATGCTTGAAAATGGTAAGCCAAACAGTTATACAATTCAAAAAAAAGGAAAGAAAAAATTAATTCACCAAAGTCCGTATTTTGAGGATGGTAAATTTGCTGGGTTGGTTGAAATATCTATTGAAATACCGGAAACACTAAACAATTTTGTTAGAGATTAAAAATTTCAGTTTGGATATTTTAGCTGATTTGAGGAATTGTTAACTGTTTCGTTGATATGAGAAATATTTTGTGATTTATTTCTCCCTCTTATGATAAAAAAGTATAATGCGAATTATATAAATAATGTTATATACACACACGATTAAGTAGTCTGTTTGTATTAAAAAAAGAGGAATAATACAAATGTCAAAAAAAAAAGTTACAAATAAATTGTAAAACACCGATCGAAAAAAAAGTAATTGCATGAGGAGGACTAATATGTGACAGAAGGGAAAAATACCGGTCGTATCTTTAATAACAAAAATAAAAAACTCAAGAAATGCTACAAATAATTATGAAATTAGTTTTTAGTTGGTTTGTTTATGGATAAATGCATTTAATAATGGAGCAATATAAAAGTTAACAAGTTTGCCAAAGTGCGTATGTCATCTTCTATTAAATGAAGAACTGAAAAAGAGATACATTATATACTTCTAATACAGAAACCTAAAAATTATGGCTATAATAGTGTAGTATGTAAAGTTCCGTTGATAATAGATGTAATAAAGAAAAAATATCAGTAAAAAAATATCCGGTCATTAGTAATTTTTACCTCAAAAAGTTTTATATAAACACCGATTTTCATTATAAATTAAAATAGCATAAACAGTGGCAAAATGAAGCGAAAACGGGCTAAAAGTAGCACTATTGCGGGCTATTTACCGTAATGATAGTAATATTAGCGCAACTCAACTGCATCCCAAAACA
>JAZDHY010000052.1:0-2914 GCA_043805435.1 bacterium | reverse complement strand
TTTAATAAAAATGTAAACAGATGGCAAGAACTTGTAATTAATGAAGATACTGACATTATCAAAAAAGCTTATGATGATTTATTTAATAATGTTGTCAACAATTCTAAATTTGTTTTTAGAATAATTGCTGCCGATGGTAATATTAAATGGATTGAGCAGAATATAACTTTAACCAAAACCGATTTAGGAGGTTTGCGTTTTGACGGAATAACTAAAGATATTACAAAATCCAGGGAGCAGCAGGAAATTTCATTAAGGAATCTTAAAGCTATTGAACAAAGCCCTATTTCTGTAATTATTACCAATACTGATGGTTTGATTGAATATGTAAATCCTTATTTTGAAAAATCTTCAGGTTATACTTTTGAGGAAATTAAAAATACAAATCCAAGATTTTTAAAAACCGAACATTACAAAAAAGAGAACTATGCAAAATTATGGGAAACTATTCAATCGGGTAAAGAATGGAAAGGTGAATTTTTAAATAAAAGAAAAAATGGAGAAACTTATTGGGAATTGGCTACAATTACATCAATAAAAAATGATCACGGAGAAATTACTCATTATTTAGCTGTTAAAGAAGATATTACTCATATTAAGGAGATAGAACTTGAACTAATAAGTGCCAAAGACAAAGCTGAAAAAGCAGATAAATTAAAAGATGAATTTTTAGCACAAATGTCACACGAAATACGGACTCCAATAAACGCAATTTTAAGTTTTGCCGGGCTATTAAAAGACGAACTAGAAGAAAAAATTGATGATGATTTGAAGACTTGTTTTGCAATAATGACACGTGCGGGAAAACGAATTATTAGAACAATTGATTTAATTTTAAATATGGCTGAAATGCAGACCGGTTATTTTCAGCCTACTTTTGTAGAAATAGATGTTAATACCAGAATTTCAGAAGCAATACACTATGATTTTAATCAATCCGCAATAGATAAAAAAATATATTTGAATTATAATTATAATTCCACAACAAAAACAATTTTAGCCGATGAATATACTTTTGATGTAATAATTAAAAATTTAATTGATAATGCAATTAAATACACTTTTTCCGGTGGTGTGGAAGTAAACGTTTTTGATAGCGAAAATAATAAATTGGCAGTTGAAGTTAAAGATTCCGGCATTGGGATTTCAAGCGAATATATACCGCAATTATTTGAACCTTTTTCGCAGGAAGAACAAGGTTATAGCAGAAGATTTGAAGGTAATGGTTTGGGTTTGGCATTAATTAAAAAATATGCCAATTTAAATGGAGCAGAAATTATTGTTGAAAGCAAAAAAGGTGAAGGTACTAAATTTATTGTATATTTTGATAAAAACATTAATACATTATCTTAATTGCAAATATGCTGCTAAAATATATTTTGTTTTAATACTTATTTTATTAGAAATATCTACAAAGGATAATACCACTTGAATAGAGTAAAATAGTTTTTTACTTGGTTCAGTATGTATGTAAAATGTTGATTTTTGAAAATAGTTGAGGAGAAATAAACTGAACAAATTATTATAGCCTATAAAAATTAAGAAAGCAGGATTTAACATCTTTTTTTATTTATTAATGTGTTTATTTATGATTCAAAAATAAAAATTAAATGTTTTTAATAATAAGTTTTTACTTGAAATTAATCGAAATAATTATCATTTTATGCTATAACTAAGGTTTATAAATATGAAAAAATACTACACTGTAATTTTATTGGTTTTAGTGGCATTTCTTAACCTTAAAGCAAAAAACGATTCACCAATTTTTGTACTAAATTCATATCATCCCGAATTTAAATGGACATCTAATGAGGTTGCCGGAATAAAAAATGTTTTACTTTCAAGAAAATACACAGGTAATTTATATATAGAATATCTTGATTCTAAAAATTTTGCTTATTCTAAAATGGCTACAATGTATTATGAATTGATAAAACAAAAATATAAAGAATTTAAATTTAAAGTTGTTATATGCACTGATAAAGATGCTTTATTTTTTTTACAGAAATATGGTGAAGAGCTTTTTCCCGAAGCAAATTTTGTTTTTTGTGGAATAAATGGTCCTTTGGACTTACTGAATGTAAATAGAGAAAAGTTTACCGGAGTTATTACAAACATGGAGTACGAAGATAATATTAAAACTATCCTCAATATTATGCCGGAAACAAAAGAAATTGTGACTTTTTTTGACAGTACAGAAACCGGAAAGGTGATTTACCCAGAATATATAAAAAGTACAAAAAAATTTGAAAATATAGGTGTAAAATTTACTTGTATTCTTAATCCTTCCATCAACCAACTAACTGCCAAATTATCAAAATTAAAAAAAGGGCAGGTAATTTTACAAGGCGAATTAAGCAAGGATAAGGATGGAATAGTTTATAACTATTCTAATATTGCCACTATTATTACCCGAATTAGCAGGGTGCCGGTTTTTGGAAATCAGATTGATATGCTTCGCAAAGGAATAATTGGTGGAAAATTTATTAATCCTTTTGAGCAAGGGAGAGCTGCATGTATATTAGCTTTACAGATTTTAAAGGGAAAATCGACAAAGGATTTAAAGGTTGTTAATAATTTATTTGGAAAATATTTTTTCGATAATTTAATTTTAGAAAAATTTGACATTGATCTGGTTTTGTTGCCCAAAGATTCAAAAATAATAATATTTCCTGTTACTTATTGGGAAAAAAATCAAGAATTACTGATTAAAGTAGGAATTGGTTTTTTAGTATTATTAATTCTAATATTTATTCTTTTACTAAATATTATAGCCCGCAAAAAAGCCGAAAATCAATTACTTAAATCAAAAGGAGAAATAGATAAAATTTTAGCTTCAATTACAGATTGTGTATGGAGTGTTGATTTTGATAAAGAAAATAAAGTAAAAAGCTTTTATTTTTCGCCTGTTATT
>JAZDHY010000051.1:0-142908 GCA_043805435.1 bacterium | reverse complement strand
TTTCTCTTAAATGCATTTGGATAATATTGCTTTTCATTTTCCTCCAATATTGCTTTTTTTCTTGCTTTTTCCATTTTTTGTCCTTGTTTTGGTTGACTTTTTTATCTTTTTCGAGTCAACCTATTTCAGGACGCTGCAGGTGTTTTTAACTAATGACATGTAACCCTTATCAGGGTTATAACACCTAATAAGATTAAATATGCATAAAATATTTATTATTATGATTAAAATAAAGTTTAAAACCCCCAAAGGAGATTCGTATTAATAGTCAAGAGATAACAAATATTTATAAAAATCCGGTTAATACGTTGCATTACTGTGATGTTACAAATCTAAATGTAAATAGTATATTCTTTAAACATAATAAATTAATTTGATAGTGAGTGGAAATGTATAATAATTTATCACTTAACTTAAAAAGTGGTTAGTTACTTATCATTTCTTTTATTATTATATTACAATATTATAAAAATTTAATTCTATTATAACAAGTTAACAAAAATAATAATGCAGTTATGGCAAAAAATATAGGAGAAAATTATGGGATTTAACTCAAGGTATATTATAAATGGTTTGATCCTTCCTTTTATATTTGTTATTTGTATTAATATAGTCATAGCTAATCCTTACAATGTTTCTTCAAAAAATACGGATAAAGGTTTTCAAGAGGAAAACGAAATTAAAGAAAGTTACAAATGGGATTATAGTATAAACTTGATTAATAGTTTTTTTGATGAAAACAATATTGTTGTTTTAACCTTTACAGCTCCGCCAAATAAACTTATATGGGCAATATTAAAACAAAATGAACGTAATTTGGATGATAATAATTATACTTTTGTTGAGCAAAAAAATGATGTTACAATAGTCAAATGTTTTATTCCCGAAAAAGGAAATTACACTTTATCTCTTGTTTCAAAAAATAAGGGAGAAATGGGTTCATATACCGGAGCCATTAATTATTCAATACATTCGGAACAACAGGCCAAAAGCACAATTCAATTTCCTGAATATATTAATAATACGATAGCCGAATATATTCCAAATTATGATTTTAATATGGCAGGAAAAGTTCAACCAACTTATAATTATTCATCTATTGATAGTTTTGCCCTGAATGTACCAAGTAAATATACACAGGATATTAAATTGCTGACAAATTATTTAATAAAACCGGCAAAAAGTGATCTTGAAAAAATAAGAGCAATTTTTAGATGGATAACCGATAACATAAGCTACGATACTGAATCTTACTTTAGTGGTAATATTCAAAACGCAGGAAATTATGATTACGCTTTTAAAAACCGAAAAAGTGTATGTTCAGGATATGGAGGTTTATTTGCTGTTATGGCGGGGATAGCCGGTGTTAAATGTGTTGAGGTACCCGGTTATGCCGTAGGTTATGGTTATTCACTCCCCAAAATTCAACCTAAAAAGGCCAATCATTCGTGGAATGCAGTTGAAATAAATGGTTTATGGTATCTTTTAGATGCAACTTGGGGGGCAGGTTATGTTGGAAATGACAAAATATTTGTAAAAGAATATGATGAATATTATTTTTTAACCCCGCCTGAAAATTTAATATTTACTCATTTTCCTTTTAATGTTAAACATCAATTATTAATAAATGAAACATGCAGCTGGTACGAATTTATTAATTATCCCAATACATCAAGTTTTGCCTTTAAAAATAAAATACAACCAATTAAAGAGTATAAACCAGTCAAGTATGGTGAAAATACATTGCTCATTAAATTGTTATATGCAGGTGATAAGGATATTTTATTAAATCTAACAGGGAACAAAACATATAAAAAAGTCTTTCATAAAAAAGAAATCCCAATAATTTTAGTGCCTGAAAATTTGAAAAGAGAAGAAGGCAACCTTGAACAAATAATACTTGGCTTTAACCCAAAAGAGAATTTGCTTTATTTGAAAATATATGATTGCAATAAATTTATTGATTTAAATATTTATATTTATAATACTAAAGAAAAAAATTATAAAAACGGAATAAATTATAAATCATTAAAAAATATTTAGATTAAAACAGATAATTATTATTGTGAGTAGGGCACCAACGATGGTTAAATATACAGAGAGTGCAAATCTGTGTAAAGTATAAATATTGGCAGGTGAGTAGGGGATTAATAAAGATATAAAAAACAAAAAGAGCAATAAATATTTATCTTTATTACTCGTTTTGAATAAACCAACTTGATTTACGAATTAATAATAAATAAAAGATCGGTTCATTATAACTAATTAAATAAAAAAAATGCCTAATTTTTAACACAACGAACACTAAAACCCCAATCTCCATCTTGGTAACTTGCAGTTTCAATGTTTTTTGTAGTGCTTGATAAAAATAATATATAAGCATAAATAGTACTGTAATTTGTTGAACTCCAAAAATATGCCAAATCATTCAAGCTATAATATTTCCCATCCGAGAAAAATCTGGAACCGGCTAAATATGCCGAAAATCCGCTTGTGTTTGTTCCGGCACCATCTCCGGTTCCTTGTCCGGTAGCTTTTAACGCATTGCCATCGTTACTTACCGCTGCTGCAAAAGCTTCAAATTCGGCTTTAGTTGGAATATGCCAATCTTGTGGGCATATACCTTGTGCTCCGGAAGCAGTTGAATATTGCATTGCTTCATCCCATTGGTATAATCCACCATAAGTGGTACAGTTAGCTGGATTATTGTCATAACAATATTTCTCAATTTGGCTGTTATTATCTTGATCGACTGTTCCATTAATTCTTGTTCCTACATCAAGATTTTCTTTTAACCAGCATTGGGTGCCTATTTTAACAACATTATATGTTTTTCCTGCATAACTTATAGTTGCCGGACATCCGGTTGAAGAAGTAATTATGGCTTGTGAAGAGGCCTGAGTAATTAATTTATTTGTTTGATTATATAATTTAACTGTAATGTTATAAGTTCCAACATTTGCAAAAGTATGTGTTTTTACACTATCGTTATTTACAGTTATATCACCGGTTTGGTCACCAAAATTCCAAATATATTTAAATTGAGTTGGAAGTTTATTATTTGCTTCAGACGTAAATGTGATTGATTCCTTTGGTTTTGAAGTTGCAGGATTTGGAGAAATATTTATTTCCAATGCTGACCAAAGTGTTAAATCGGAATGACCTACATACTGGATTTTGCAATAAACTTTATCTGTTGGATCATATAGTTGTTTTGCAATATTAGGTGTTTTGGTAAACCAATAATCTAATGTCCGCGGTGAATCAAGTGAGTTATTTGATAAAGTATCCATTAAAGAGTGAGAGAGTGAAGCATTCCAACTGGTCAAAACTCGCCAGGTAAACCCGGTATATGAACCGGCTTTGGAAACATCTAACATTGCATTAGACCATCCTCCTCTGAAAGAGAAACAGAAGCCACCATAAAACAAAGTAGAATCTTTTGAAAAATTATTTTTATCGGAAAAAAAAGTAGAACTTAAAAAATATTTTGTAGAACCTTGATGAACTTTAATTATGGGGATATTACCGCTTAGAAGCTCATCCTCATATTTTTTGTTAGTAGTAGCGTTTACATCTTCTCCGGTCATAAGGTATATTTCGTAAATATGATATTTGTCGGGATAAGCCCATCCATGCGAATAAATATGAATAATTCCATATCCGGATAGATTTGTCATGACCTCTATTGTTGCTGCATTACCTAATACAGTAGTTGGCGGGTTATAACCTATTCTAGGAAAAATTGAATTATAAAGATTTATTATTCCATTTGCGTATGATTGACGCTCTTCATAGGATGGATTAATAAAAATAGTCTTTTTGGAAGTCGGGGAGTAAGAATTAATATCGGCAGGAATTAAAGGGGTTTTGTAAAGAGAATTTTGTTCTAAAGGTAAACCATCTTCGGGATTAATAAGAATGCCTCCGATAATTCCATTTTTGTATTTAATAGTGATCCCTTGTGAAGTTACAGATCCTGAAAGAACTGTAGTATCTTTCAAAAAAACCTTTAAGACAGAATCCAATGCGGATGCAGTATCCTTGACAGCAAGAAGAGAAATAAGAAGATTATCTCCGGTATTTTGAACAGTTGTTATCTTATCGGTAATAGTAGGTTCATTTGGTGGATTTTGAACACCATTATCATTTTTGCTACATTGGAAAAATAAAAGTATTAATATACAGAAGGTAATAATTTTTAATATTGTTTTCATATAGTGCCTTTATGCGTTAGATATTAGTGAGAAAGAATTAATTCTATCCAAAAAAAAACACATTGCAAAAATACTTAAATTGAAAATAGATTATTGCTAATTCAATTAATGTTTATATTAAGTATATTTATATCAAATTACAAGATGTAAATAAGATTGGGAATGCCTTTTTTGTTAACTATTTTGCGTTAAGCAGTTAAAAAAATATTAAATAAATTGACAAAATATAATCAAATAAGGATGCTTTACTAAACAGATATAAAGTTGGATGTAATTTTAGGTATAATATAAGCAGGTGAGATGAAGAACAAAAGTGGGAAATGGTAAATTACTGCAAATATAAGAAAAATTCCTCAATTTCCGCATAGTTTGTTTAGCTGGTAAACTAATGAATTTTTTTTGTGAGACTAAACTACAATATTAATAAATATTTTTAAAACTAACTGCTAGTCTGTTTGGTGTTAGAACCATCAAAACTGCAAACAAAAAGAATAGACAAAAATTTTGCACTTATTGATTTAAATGAATTTTGTTAATAGCACAATTTGGTTATTGGAATTTTTGGTCAAGAAGAAAGAAATTGTAATTAATAATAATATACCTTAAAAGACGTTTGTTTTTATTGTTAAATATATCATAAATTCAACATTTGATAATTTAATTCCAAATGTTATAAAATTTACTTACAAAAGCGGGGTACTAAACATTAGTTGTAAGTATTTACATGATTTTGTTGAAATTACCATTGCATTTGACGGAATTGGAATAAATAAAACAGACACCGGCAAATTATTTGGGATGGATATTCATATTGCAACATGTTGTACGGAAGATGAGAAAGGAACCGGTTTGTACTTAATACCAGCAAAAGAGTTTATTGAAATAACTACGGTGCTATTAAGGAGGAGAGTGAACTAAAAAAAGACACAAAATTTATTTTTACATTAAAAAAACAGAATTAAACACGGAAATGGGTGATTATAATTTATTAAATCTTGACTATGGGCAAAATAATTAGTAAAATTAATGTTTTATTTACAAATATAATATTTTAATACATACTAATGCGAATTCTAAATTAATGAAATTATCAATAATTATTCCTGCTTATAACGAAGAGAAAACATTACATTTTATATTAGATAAAGTTAAAGCAGTTCAGTTAATAAAAGATATAGAAAAAGAAATAATTATTGTAAACGATTTTTCCAACGACAATACTGAAAACGAAATATTTAAATATAAACAAATTAATAATGCCGAAAATATTCAATATATAAAACATTCCTTTAATCAAGGGAAAGGGGCTGCAATCCAAACGGGAATTAAAAATGCGACCGGTGATTTTATAATTATACAAGATGCGGATTTGGAGTATGACCCAAAAGAGTATAATTTATTGTTAACTCCAATACTTGATGGTTTTGCAGATGTTGTATATGGCAGTCGTTTTATAGGCGGCAAACCGCATAGAATATTGTTTTTTTGGCATTCAATTGGCAACCAATTTTTAACATATATATCTAATATGTTTACAAATCTTAACTTAACGGATATGGAGACATGTTATAAGCTTTTTAGGGCGGAAATAATAAAACCCATTAAATTAGTTGAAAAAAGATTTGGCTTTGAACCCGAAATAACCGCTAAAGTAGCTAAAATAAAAAATATTAGAATTTATGAGGTTGGTATTTCGTACTATGGAAGGACTTATAGTGAAGGGAAAAAAATTAATTGGAAAGATGGTGTTTCCGCAATATTATGCATAATTAAATATAACTTATTTAAATGAAAATTATTAAATATTTTTTTGTTGGTGCTTCTGCAGCTTGTTTAGATCTTGTGATATTTTTTATTTTTGCTCAAGTTTTAAGTTTTAATTATTTAGCAGTTGCAACTTTTGGTTTTGTTTTGGCAACATATTTAAATTATTTGTTGAGTATTAAATATGTTTTTAATTCAGGTGCTAGATTTTCGCAAAAAAAGGAAATTATAGCAATTTTTGGAGTAAGCGCAATTGGGTTATTAATAAATGTAACAATATTATCTATTTGCATTGAGTATTTTTTTATACATAAGATGATTTCTAAAATAACAGCTACTTTTATTGTGTTTTTATGGAATTATTTTATTAGAAACTGTTATATTTTTAAGGGTAAAGAATTAAAGATTAATTATTAATATTTATAGTTTGGGTTAAATTAAGTATGACAATAATTAAAAACAAAAGATATCTTAACTTAAAAGTTAAAATGTTGTCTATTAATAATCCTTTTGTAATTTTCTTGCCTTTTTTATTAATTCTTTCTGTTTTTGTAATTGCGCAAAAAAAAAAATTATTTTATAGGTGATGAAGAAAGATATATAAATTTTGCCAAAAATCTTCTTCATGGTTTCTATTCTCCTGCAGCACCATATATAAATTTGTGGAATGGCCCGGGTTACCCAATTGTAATTTTGCCTTTTATTGCTTTTAATATTCCTTATATTTTTATTGCATTGTTAAATGTCCTTTTTTATTATTTTTCTGTTGTTATATTATTTATAACTCTCAAAAAATTAGTTTCTGCAAAAACAGCTTTAATATTTGGTCTTTTTTGGGCTTTATATTACAATTCATATCAAGACATGCCCTTAATTATAACAGAAACCTTTTCGGCCTTTTTGATTGTTTGTATTGCTTATTTTGTTGTTACTGCGTTACAAGATAAAAGACAGAATCTTAGAAATTGTATTTTTGCCGGAATTTGTTTTGGATATTTAGTTTTAACTAAAATAATTTTTGGTTATGTGCTTTTGTTTCTGTTAACAGCAAGCTTTATATTATTTATTTTTAAGTATCACGATGTTATATATAGAAAAATAATTTTAATAATGATTGTGGCATTTATTACTATCTTATCATATTTAATATATACTTTTAACTTAACCGGTAAGGTTTTTTATTTTGGAAATTCGGGTGGTTTATCGCTATATTGTATGAGTTCGCTAAACGAAAATGAATATGGAAGTTTTTTTGACCCCGAACTTTTATATAAGGACGAGACAACTATATCTGGAATTAATGATTCGCTCAAGGCTCATCATAACGAAGACTATAAGGAAATATATAAATATACCGGAGTAGAAAGGGATGAGGCATTTAAAAGATATGCAATTAATAATATTAAAAAAAATCCAATAAAATATGCTAAAAATTGCTTAAATAATATTGGCAGGCTTCTTTTTAACTATCCATTTTCGTACACTATCCAAAGCTATAAAACATTGTTAAGAATACCGGCAAATGCGTTAATTGTGTTTTTGATGATATTTGCAGGGTTTTTATCGTTAATTAATTGGAGACAGCTTGCTTTACCAATTGTTTTTCTTTTAAGTTTGGCATTTTTATATTTGGGGGCAAGTATTTTAGTAAGTGCTTATAATAGAATGTTTACTGTTGTTGTTCCCATACTTTTGATATGGATAGCTTATACGCTTGATAAAACAGTAAAAATTAATATTAAATTTGAGAATAAATAAAAAATGGTTTAAAAACAAAAAACACTTAACAAGTAGTTAAATGTTTTTTTTGTACACCCGCAGGGATTCGAACCCCGAACCTTCTGATCCGTAGTCAGATGCTCTATCCAATTAAGCTACGGGTGCATTTTAGAACAACAAAAATAACAAAAAAAAACCATTATATCAATAATTATTTTTGATACATGAATCAATTATTTATATTTATCTCAGCTTTTAGTTTTTTAGCTATCATTTTTGAAAATATTTCGGCCCCATAAATATTTAAATGAAGTGGATCCTTAAAATAATTATTATGGTTTGTATAAGTTGTATCCTTCGAAAAATCATAAAAAGTAATATTTTTATTTGCAGCGATATTTTTTGCTAAACTAATTGTGGGATTTACTGAATGCGATTTGAAAAAATATGGCGATACAATTATGAATAATTTAATGCCTTTTTTATTACATAAATCAATAAAACTTTTAAAATATTTAATTTTAGTATAGTCAAATTTCCCCGATTCCAAATCTGTTTCAATCTTTATTGGTTCTTTCCAAATATTATTAACAGGAGTAAATCCATTTATGTCAATACTGCTATCGGTTGTTAGACTTTTTACCACTGTTGTAAATAATGTGGAGTTATACGGATAAATATTTGAAAAAAGCTTATATTTTTCAAATGGACTTTTCATTTCAATTATAGAATGTAATTCGGGATGGTCTTTATAATAAGGTAATAATGCCGAAAGACGATCGTAACTATCTCTTTGTGATTCAAATTCGCCATGAACTAAATCTAAGATAATAATTTCAGGGGTGTATCTTTTAAGTACTCCTTTAAGAATTGCGAAATGATAAAAAATAAAATTTGCGTTTCTTCCAACATTGTAACAGGAAATATTTAATTCGTCTTGAAAAATTAAGGGATTATAATGAAAAGTTGCTTTTGAAGAACCAAATATTAGTAGTTTGGCTGTTGTTTTTTCTAAAGAATAAGTGGTTCTATACAATGCTCCCGATTTTTGGTTAAAGTATAATTTGTGCAGAATAGATCCAACAGAAAAATCGAAAATTGCGACAAAAAATAAAAGTATAAATAATTTACTTAAAAAATATAAAAAATGATTTTCTTTCAGTTTCTTCATTAGTTTTTTAATTATATAATTTTAAAATTGGAAATAAACAAATTCACCACCGTCAAATACACCAAATATTAATATCAGTATTATTATTGCCGAATATGTAAGATTACGAATAACCCAACTTTTATTATTAAAAAATAAGTATTTTCCGGGGAAATACTCTTGTTTAAACTCAGCAGCTAATAAAAATAATATCCCAAAAATTGAATAAGCAATTAATGCGGGATCATCATAAAATATTTTTCCACTAAAGGAAAATATTTTTGTAATTATCTGCAAAGCATCGGAGCCACTATTTGATCTAAAAATAATTAAAGAAAAACATATTAAAAGAAATGTAATTATCGTTTGCATCGAACGCTCAAAAAGAGGAAATTTGTTCAATCCAATCACTTCTTTTAATTTTGTCCTATATTTCCTTGTAAAAATTGCAAATATTAAATAAAAACCGGTGATAGCACCCCAACCAATATAAGTCCATGCAGCACCATGCCATAACCCGCTAATTAAAAATACAAAAAAAAGATTAAAGCACCATCTGGGAACGGATACACGATTTCCGCCTAAAGAAATATATAAATAATCTCTAAACCAAGATGATAATGAAATATGCCATTTTTTCCAAAACTCATCAATACTTTTTGCAAGCAAAGGGCGTTTGAAATTTGTCATCAGATTAAAACCCATTACTTTGGCAACACCAATTGCAATATTTGAATAACCGGAAAAGTCACAATAAACTTGAATTGTGAAAAATATTGATGCTAAAGCAAGAGTATTACCATTGTGATGTGCTTGATTGTTAAATACAGAATTTACATAAATAGCTAAGCGATCTGCAATAACAATCTTTTGAAAGAAACCCCATAAAACTAATTTTAATCCTTCAACAATTCTATTATATTCAAAGTAATGTTTTTCGTAAAATTGGTGAAGCAAATTTTGAGGTCGTTCAATTGGACCGGCAACTAATTGCGGGTAAAACATAACATATAAAGCATAAATGCCAAAATTTCGTTCAGCCTTTTGATTACCTCTATACACTTCTATTGTGTAACTCATTGCCTGGAAAGTATGGAAAGAGAGTCCTATTGGAAGTAAAATAGACAAATAGGGGATTGGGTTATTAATTCCAAATTCGGAAAAAAGAAGCGTTATATTTTCATTAATAAAATTATAATACTTAAAAACAGCTAAAATACCAATGTTTGCTATCAAACTTAAAATAAGAAACATTCGTTTTTTATTACCTTTTGTCTTTTCAATATAAATACCGGCAAAATAATCAATAACAATTGTAAACCCCAAAATTACAATATAGATGGGAACAAAAATCATATAAAAATAACAACTACTTGTTAATAATAAAAACCATCGGTATTTATGATCAATTAAAAAGTATAAGGTAGTTACAATTATAAAAAAAAAGATAAAGTGAATAGAGTTAAAGAGCATAATGGGAAGTTAAATGATTCTAAAATATTTTATTATTGAGTATATAATTTAAACAATTACAAATAAATTAACAATGGAAAATTTAAATTAAAGTATCTGAAAAAAAAAATGGTTAAATTTAAAATTTAAATTAAATTAAAATTATGAGTAATAGCAAAAAAAGTTTAATTAAGGCCACCTTAATATTAACGGTATTAACCTTAATTGGAAAAAGTATTGGTTTTATTAGAGAAATTGTATTGGCTTATTATTTTGGATTAAGCGATGAATATGATATTTTTCTTGTTGCCATTACAATTGCAGTAATACTTAATTCAACCATCTATTATTTTGCTCAAAACTATTTTATTCCTTTATATAACAAATTTGAACAAAACAAATCTGCGAATGCTAAAGGCAACGATTTTTTTAATTTTTCTTTTTACCTGTTTTTTTTATGTGGAATATTAATATTCGTTTTTTTATTAATATTTAAGCAGCCAATATTAAATATACTAATTGCCAACAAATCCAAAGAATTATTTAAATTAGCCGAAAATATTTATGTTATATATCTTTTTACAGTCCCTCTTACAGCAGCTTTATCTATAATTGCAGCTTTTTACCAGGCAAAGTTTAACTTTGTAATATACGCTGTTTCACAACTTGTATGGAATGCTATAATTGTCACATCAATAGTACTTTTTAATTCAAGTTTTGGTATTTTAGTCATTCCTTATGCAACGGTATTTGCAACGTTTGTTCAATTTGTGTTAATGATTGTACCAATAACTAAAAAATTTAACTTTAACAAAAAAATATTTCAAATAATTAAAACCGAAACAAATATTATTAGTTCTGCTTTTGTTTTTACCGTAATTATAGAATTAATATCATTGTCCTATTCTTTTATTGATAGATATTATTTTGAAAAGCTATCAACCGGTGCAATATCGGCACTAAATTATGCAAATAATTTAATAAATTTGCCGGTTAATATTTTTACAATGGCTCTTGCAACGGTTCTTTTTTCTAAATTTTCATTTAATTCGGGTAATAATCTTGGCAACGAAAACGAGAAAATTTATTATAAAAGTCTGAAATACAATTTTATGTTAACTATTCCAATAGCAATTTTGTTTTTTTATAACGGAGTGACAATTATTAATATTTTATTCCAACGCGGGCAATTTTCTTATAAAGATACTTTATTAACTTCTGAAGTATTAAAGTATTACGCTATCGGAATTCCGTTTATTGCGGGATATTCAATTATGAATAAATTATTATATAGTTTAAGTATGGTTAAATATTTATTATTGATAGTATTAGTTTCGTTTTTTATAAAAGTATTTTCAAGTTATTTATTAATTGATCAATATTATCATAATTCACTTGCAATTTCATCAACTTTAGCGTTTATTTTTATGTTTTTATCAGGTTATGTAGGAATTCAATATTTTTTGAAATTTTCACAAAAATCGTTTTTTATTAATAATTTGTTATATTATTTTGTTCAATCAATTATTGCCTTTTTTATAACATCCTTTTTGATGTTTGAATTTAAATTTTTTCAATATTTCAACCAACTTATATTTATTTGTGTTTTTATAATAATAGTGGGTTTGTTTAATATAATATTAGATTCGGAAATAAATAATTATCTAAAATCCTTAATAAATACGATAAAACTAAAATATAATTATGATAATAACTGAAAAAATTGAGAAAAATATATATTTAAGAATTCTTGTCAAATACAGTTTGAAAATTATTTTAAGCCTGAATAAATATTTAAACAATTTATTTACATCCTCAACAAGTGAGGAAATACTTGTAATTTCTTTGCATAAGATAGGGGATACATTATTTACTGTTCCAAGTGTAAAATATTTACATAAAAAGTTTGATAAAAATCTTTTTGTGTTATGTTTTGAAGATAATGCTGTTTTATATAGGACATTTATTTCTAAGGATATTAATCTTATAACAATAAAGGCTGATGATTTTTACTTTAGCAGCAGAATAATTAAACCTAAGGCTATAAAAACAATAAGATTAATGAAATTTAAATATGTTTTTGATTTTAACGGAGCAATTAATTCGGTATCGGTTCTCTTTTTTATTAAAAGTAAATGGAAGTATGGATTTACGGACTTTTATTTAAATAACGCATACACTAATTATATTTATAAAAAAGAACAAGCTCCGCTAACAAAAGTGTATTTTGATGTAATTAATCTTTATGACAAAAATGCGGAAATTGCTGATTACACGCTTTTTCCAAAAAAGAAAGTAAAAAAAATTATTATTGCAATAAATCCATATAGCGGATGGGCTGCAAAAGAATGGCCGATGAAAAATTTTATTGAACTAAATAAGTATTTAAATACAAAGTATGATGTTGTGTTTATGCTTGATAAACAACGCATTGATGAAAATATTATTAAAATGATGGAAACAAATAAATGTGCATTTGTTATTTCCTCGTCACTGACTGAATTAATTGATCAACTTTCTGATATTACGTTTTATATTGGAAACGATTCAGGGCCGACCCATATTGCAAGTTATTTAGGTATTGCAACTTTTACAATATATGGGCCAACTAATCCATCGTTTCATCAACCTGCCGGTAATTATCATTCATATATACAAAAAATTATTAGCTGTTCGGCACAAAAAGAAGAAAAAATGTGTAAAAAATATGGCGGACGATTTGGCTGCAACTATTTTGAATGTATAGACCGATTATCAATAGATGAAGTAATTATAAATGTTGAAAAAGCTTTAAAAATGATCAACAATTTGAATTGAAAAAATGACAAAACTATTTTCAAATATTAAAGAAAATTTCGGCTATCTATTTTTAATTCCCGTTTTTGTCGGATTACTCTGGTTTCAATATATTCCTTTATTAATAGGTATATTGGTCGTTTGTATTCTGGCAATTAGGTTTGGAGAAAAAATTATTGTAGTTTTTACTATTATAGCCTTTTTGACTTTAACATCTTCGCTTAGTTCGGAGATGCGAAATATAGTTCAAATTGGTAATTTAGTAGGTTTATTGTTTTTATTTATTAAAAATTACGGCTTGGATTATAAAAATTATGCCAAACCGCCAAAACAAATTTTGGCATTGGTTTTTTCCTATTTTTTTATTTTAGTTTTTGCCATAATATGTTCAAAATACAGTAGTATCGGTATCCCTCATTTGTTTAGGTCTATTTCTTTTTTTGTTTTCATTTATCTGTATTTTGCGTTATTATCTAAATATGAAGACGTTTATTTATTTTTAGTATCATTTGTTCTTATTGGATTATTTTTTGGAGGAATCCTTTTTTATCAATTTTTATTCACAGGATTTAGTATTTTTTCTGTAAATGACGAGTATTTAGTACAATTAAAAGCATTTTATGTGCATAAAAATACAATGGGTTCTTTTTTTACTATTGCAATAGTCTTTTCTTTTATGTTATTAAATTATTTAAAAGATAAAAAAACAAAATATGCTGTATTGTTAATTTTGATATTATTTATCGTAGGATTAATAATTACAAATTCAAGAGCTTCAATTATTGCACTTCTTATAAGTGTTGGATTTATACTTTATTATATTAACAGAAAAGCAATATTGTATGGAATAATTGCTGTTTTATCTTTGATACCTTTAGTTTTTATTGAATCAATAAATTCGCTGATATCATTGTATTTACGTTTGGATTCTATTGCTGCCGGCAGAGATAAAATATACGATGTGATTTTTGCCACATTACCGCATATTTGGCTTTTTGGAGCCGGTCCCGGGGCTGCAAAATTTTATATGTTTGATTATTATCCTTATTTAATGGGTTCGCCTGAACAATTATATTGGGATTATTATTCCATTAAAGCCGATTTTGGTCATGCACATAATTATTATTTGTTCTATTTTACAGATTTAGGAATTTTGGGTTTTGTTTTTTCTATAGTTTTGCAATATATTTTTATCAAAATGGGATTAAGATGTATAAAGGCTGCTAAACAAGTTAGTCTAAAATACTATTATATATGCTTAAGTATTACTGCCGTTGGTGTTACATATTTTGTAAGAGGTTTTTTTGAATACGCCGGAATATTAAGCTACGGATTTGTTTCAATTGACCTTCCATTTTGGTTAATATTTTGTCTGTTAGCCTTTTTATATCAAAAATTAATAATAAATAAGAATACAAGTTTTGAAAAAAAGTAAAATATTAATAATTTCCGATCCAAGCTCTGCTCATACGGTAAAATGGGCAAATGGACTATCTGATACAAATTTTGATGTTTTTGTTTTTGGTTTTTCGGAAAATCCTGATTTATTACAATACAAAAAAAATATTAGTGTATTCAATTATTACGTAAATTCAAAAATTAAATCGAAAAGTGACGGATCACTACAAAAATTGATTTATTTGAAATGCGTATTTAAATTAAGAAGAATTATTAAGGAGTTTAAACCGGATATTTTACATGCTCATTACGCAACAAGTTACGGACTGCTGGCATTTTTATCAGGTTTTAAACCTTATATCCTTTCGGTTTGGGGTAGTGATATTAATGATTTTCCAACAAGGAATAAACTATTCCCTTATGTATTAAAATTTTTACTATCCAGAGCGGCTTTAGTGTGTGCTACAAGTTATGATTTAGCCGAAAATACGAATAAATATTATAAAAAAAATATAACCATAATTCCGTTTGGAATAGATACTGAAATATTTAAACCTATTTTTAAAGCCGAAAATGTTAAATATATTGGTATTGTTAAAACTTTGGAAATTAACTATGGAGTTGAATACCTAATTAGGGCATTTTCTCTTATTAAAAAGATAAGAAAAGATTTTGATTATAAACTGTTAATTGTTGGCGGCGGAAGTTTACTTAACCAATTAAAAGCATTAACTGAGGAGTTAGGTATAAGTTCTGAAACAGAATTTACAAATTATATTGAATACAAACAAGTACACAAATATCATCAAAAACTAACTATTGGAATATACCCAAGTTTTAAGGAAAGTTTTGGAGTTGCAATTGCTGAAACAATGGCTTGCGGAGGAGCAGTTATCGCTTCTAATGTTGGAGGAATTAAAGAAATAGTTAGTCATAATATTAATGGATTATTAGTTGATCCGATGGATGTAAATCAAATTGCCAATTATATTTTATATCTAATTGATTCTCCTGAAATATTACAAAAATTTATTAAAGAAGGAAGAGAAACGATTGTTGAAAATTATTCGTTAAATTACGCAATAAAAAAAATGGCAGAAACATATAGTTTATTATTACAAAAAACAGGTAAATGATGGAAAACGTGCCTTTTGTATCGGTTGTATTACCATGCAGAAATGAAGAAAAATATATTAAAAACTGTTTATTATCTTTAATACATCAAGATTTAGGGAAAGACAATTACGAAATTATATTAGTTGATGGACTTAGCGAAGATAAAACACTAACAATTACAAAAGAAACAACAAAAGAGTTTGAAAATATAAGGATTTTTACAAATCATAAAAAAGTTACTCCTTATGCTATGAGTATTGGTGCTCAAAATGCAAAAGGTGATATAATTGTTATGGTTTTAGGACATGCAATATTTCCGCACGATTTTTTAAGCAATGGTTTACGTTTGTTTGAAAAATTCCCTGATGCTTCGTGTGTTGGAGGACCAATAACAAGCGTAGGTGAAAACGCATTTGCTACTGCAATAGCGTTAGCCATGTCATCCAAAATTGGTATTGGGAATGCAAATCACAGATTTCCGGGATATGAAGGCCCCGCCGAAATGGCATGTTTTCCCTTTTATAAAAAAGAAGTATTTGAACAATTGGGATATTATGATGAGCGTTTTATAAGAAATCAAGATGATGAATTTGCATTTAGAGTGACAAAAAGTGGCAGAAAAATATATATTTCTCCAACTGTACAAAGTAAATATATAGTTCGCAATACACCTAAAAAATTATTTAAACAGTATTATGGATATGGTTATTTTAAATGGTTGGGGTATAAAAAACACAAAAAATTTATTTCAGTAAGGCATATTATTCCTTCTGTGTTTTTACTTTTTAATTTGTTAAATATTATTTTTTCGTTTATATTTAGTAATATTTTTATTTTTTTACTCCCTTTTTTTTCATATTTATTAATTATATTTATATTTTCAATTAGACATATTAAAAAGGGAATTAAAACGGTTTTTGCGTTTAGCCTTGCCGTAATTATTCTTCATTTTTCATACGGTTATGGATTTATTAAATCTCTTTTGACAAATAAAAATAATTTTTAAAATAAAAAAACTATTCAAATTTGTAATAATTTAATATTATATTTAAAAGATTATTTGTGATATTAATGATTTTTTGAGTAACTTTATATTTAGGATATTTTTGCGCAAAAATTGTCAAATTGTGATACAAAACACATAAATAATTAATAAAAAGAATGATATTTATTATCGAAAAAATAATTTTACTATTTAATAAGAATCTTGTATGAGCGAAAATTTTATTCAGTTTCACAGACCCCATATTACAGAAGATGAAATTAATGAAGTTGTTGATACTGTTAGGTCAGGTTGGCTTAGCATGGGTCCAAAAGTTTTAAAATTCGAAGATGAATTTAAAGATTTAATAAGATGCAAAAATGCCGTATCTGTAAACAGCTGGACTGCAGCTGGTCATTTAGCTCTAGAAGCATTAGGATTAAAAGCCGGGGATGAAGTAATTGTACCTACAATGACTTTTTCGGCTACTGCCGAAATAGCGTGTTATTTTAACGCAATACCTAGGTTTGTTGATGTTGAGAAGGATACATTAAACATTTCTGTAAAAGAAATTGAAAAAGCAATAAACCCTAAAACTAAAGTTATTATTCCCGTCCATTATGGTGGTCAACCATGCGATATGGATGAAATAAACCAACTTGCAAAATTGCATAATATTAAGGTTATTGAAGATGCAGCACATGCTTTACCTGCAACTTACAAAGGGAAAAAAGTAGGTACAATAAGTGATATCACTTGTTTTAGTTTTTATGCCACTAAAACCTTAGCAACCGGTGAAGGCGGGATGTTGTGTACGGAAGATGACGAAATAGCTGAAAGGACAAAGTTAATGCGAATGCATGGAATGAATAAGGATGCATGGAAACGTTATACAGACGCCTGTTCTTGGTATTATGAAGTTGTTGCTCCCGGATATAAATATAATTTTACCGATATTCAAGCCTCATTGGGATTAGCTCAATTACGCAAAGTTGATTGGATGCGTGAAGAGAGAGCAAAAATTGCTAAAATTTACGATGAACATTTTATGAAGAGTGAATATCTTAAAGTTATTACTATAAAAGAAGATAGAGAAACTGCGTGGCATTTATATCCAATTAAAATTGAACATGAATTATTAACTATTAACAGAAATCAATTTATTGAAGAATTAAAAGCCAGAGGTGTTGGGGTTGGAGTTCATTTTATGCCTGTTCACCAACATATTTATTATAAAGACACCTTTAATCTCAATCCTAAAGATTTTCCTGTTGCAGAAGATGCCTTCCCTCGTTTGATTTCGCTGCCATTATATCCCGGATTAACATCGGAAGAAATTTTTAAGGTTATTGATGCAGTTTTTGATATATTTAAAACATTTAAAAAATAATTATACTGTTTATGGGAAAACAGGATAGCTTTATAAAAAGGATTACAGATATTTTTATAAGTTTAATTATTTTAGCAATTTCTTCTCCAATTATGTTAATTTGTATGGCTGCCATACGTTTGGAATCGGAAGGTCCTGCTATATTTATTCAAGAAAGAATGGGAAAAAATTGCAAACCTTTTAATTTGTATAAATTACGTGGTATGGTAAACAATGCACTTTCTGTTGGTCCTGAATTAACACAGATCAATGATCCTAGATTAACCAAAACCGGTAAATTGTTTCGCAGAATTAGTATTGACGAAATACCTCAATTTGTTAATGTACTTAAAGGTGAAATGAGTGTTGTGGGTCCTCGTCCCGAAATTATGTCTATTGCTTTGAAATATAATGAATTTGAAAAACATGTTTTAGATTACAAACCGGGTTTGACCGGATATTCTCAAATTAACGGAAGACAGACTCTTACACCTAATGAACGTGTAACAATGGAAATAGAGTATTATAAAAATGCAAATTTTTTTAGCGATTTATTAATAGTAATAAAAACACCATTTGTTATTTTAACAAATGATGGTAATATTTAGTTGATATCATGAAGAAAATTTTATTAATTCTGTTTATTAGTTTTTATACACTAACTGCACAAACGGAGTTAATAAGTACAGAAAATCCGATATATTCCTATCTTAAATTCCAACAAGTTAGCGGTAAAATTACAAATTACGATGATATTGTTTTACCGTTATCAAAAAAATCAATTGTTGGTTTTCTAAAGCAAAATGATTCTGCAGATATATCAGAAAATTTATTACAAAAATTTTCTTCCGATAATCAAATATCTAAGTATTTTTGGGAGGAGCGAAGTATCATTCGAGATGCATTTCTTTCCGAAAAAGAAAATAATATTATTATTTATAAAGACTCACTTCTTAATTTTACAATTGATCCTTTATTCTCTTCCATTTATATAAATAATAGACATGATGGTGTTAATAATACTGCCGGTTTGATAGTATATGGTGGAAAAGTTAAATTAAATTATGGTAATAACTTAGCTGCATATTTAGAGGCTTGGAACGGTTTTCAGATGGGGGATAAGGAAACAGCAAAACTTGATTATAGAGTTAGCAGAAGTTTTTCTTTTAATAACACTAAAATTAAATATTTTGATGGTACTGCCGGTTATATTAATTATGAAAATAGCAACCTTTCAATTTTTGCGGGGCGAACTACAATTTTATGGGGAGCCAATTTATTAAATCCGTTAATTATTGGAAATTCTTCACAACCATTTGATTTTTTTAAGTTTAATTTTCGCTATAAAAAGTTTAACTATACTTTTTTGCATGGTTGGTTAGTTCAACCGAGTGAGATATTTTATATCGATTCTTTGATTGGAGGAGTTAAGCGAAAAAGTGCAAAATATATTGCTATTAACCGAATTGGTTTTAATCCCTCCGATAAACTAAAACTTGGTATAACTCAAGCAATAATATATGCAAATCGTCCTTTAGAACTTTCATATTTAAATCCATTTTTATTGTGGGAATCTGCTCAGCGTTCATCGAATGATTTAGATAATTCATTTCTAAATTTTGATATTCGATATTTAATATCTAATGGATGCGAATTTGTCAGCTCAATTACGTTTGATGATATAAATTTTAATCTTTGGGGTAAGGGCAAATGGAATACTCCAAATAATAGAATAGCATGGCAGGCTGGTTTTAATGTTACTTATCCATACTTTTTTAATAATATGTTAATAAACGTCGATTATATTCAAATTAGACCTTTTACTTTTTCACATCCCGAAATTGGAGAATCGTTAACTTATACTAATAATGGCAGCCCCTTAGGTGCTAACTTATCACCTAATTCGATTGCTGTAAGTGTTAAGGCTACATATTTTTATTCATCAAATTTAATATTAACTTTGCGTTTTGATAAAATTGACCATGGAAATAATAAATATGATGAAAAAGGTAATTTGTTGTATAATTATGGCGGATCATACTTAGTGAGTACAACATTATTATTAAGCGATAAAAATCCTAAACTTTTAGATGGTTTGTTAGAACACACATATAAGAGCCATTTAAATATTAAGTATCTGTTTTCTTATAATTTAAATTTGGATTTTTCAGTTAACTATATCCAATATAAATCAGAAACTACTTCAAAAAACTCATTAGAGTCCTTTATTACCCTAAATTACAACATGTTTTAAAAATAATTAATATTTTTGACTTGCATTGAAATAATTTGATTTCTATGTTGAGTATTAAATTTATAATAATAGGGTTATTTATGAATATTAAGATTTTGACAATTCTCATATTTATTTGTGGAATTATTTATCCGCAGAATTACAAAATTATTGATTCAAATGAAAAATCAATAACTATTGAAGTGGACTTTAACAATCAATTTCAATTTAGGGATACAATTGTTGAAAATAAGACTTTTACAAAAATTTACGGTAAAACCATTTTTAATAATAATGAAGGAGAGCCATTATTACCGGAAATGTATCTTTCCTTGGGAATTGGATTTACTTCTGAACCAAAAATTACAATATTAAAAAATGAACAAGAAATAATATCCAATAAATTTATTTTACCGGTTCCTACATATACTAATGATGGTGTTTTATTAAGTATTACAAATTTTAATAAAGAAATTTATTCTGCTAATAATTATTTCCCTCTAGTTACAGCAGCATTAAAAGCAAAATTTGTTTCAAGATACGCCCAAATTCAAAACATTAATATTTCGCCGTTTTTATTTAATCCGGTAAAAAGAGAATTATTGTATAATAAAAAAATCACTTTCAGGGTGGATTATAACAATAAAACAACTAATAATTTATTTCCGGTTGACGATGCTGCAACAAACGATTTTTTGGAAACCTCTGTAATTAATTATTCTCAAGCCAAACAATGGACAGGAAAAATACTTGATAATAGCGAAAAAAATGCAACCGACGATTACTGGTACAACCCAAATAAAGAGTATTTTAAGATTTATTTAAAGGAAAAAGGATTATATAGAATTAAATATGATGATTTTATTGCTGCCGGTTTAGATGAAGGAAAAGTAATTCAATCATCAAAGCTCGAATTATTTTGCAATGGAGTTAAAATACCAATTGATGTAGAATCCGGCAAAGATTCCATTTTTGGAGTTGGAGATTATTTGCAGTTTTGTGGATATCCGCCTGCTCCTAAGTTATATTCTAAAATTAATATTTATAATAATTCAAATGTTTACTGGTTTTCATATCAAGCGGATACAACCGGATATCAATTTAAAGAGATTGATGGTTTTCCTATGGTATGGGGACAAGCCTTTATTACAAACAAAAAGACTTTACACTTTGAAAAAGATGAATTGTTTGAAAATTTTGGCTGGGCTGAAAATGGAAACCGCGATTATTGGCAGTGGGGTAAAGCTTCTTGTATGGCCGGAGTAGTAAGAGAAGCTTTTTATTCTGCATTTGAATCTCCCTTATATATGTGTACCGATTCTGTAAATATAACATTTAGAGTTAATTTACATGGTCTTACAACCGGCGATCATAAAGCAGATATTGAATTAACCAGCCAATTAATTGGTTCAAAATTATGGAGCGGTCAAAGAGAAGCAACTTTTGAAAAAACCGTTAAACTTGGTGAAGTTGGTATTTACCCAACAAATAATTTTCAGGTTTATGATAGATTAGATAACGGAAGCGATGAAATTAGAATAAATTGGTACGAAATTGAGTACTGGCAAAATAATTCGGCATATGGTGATAAATTTATTTTTTCTTCTCCTCCCAACAATTTTGGAAAAACAAAATTTACTGTTTACAGATGGACTGCAGACACAATGCTTGTTTATATTCCGAGCAGAGGGGAAATAATTAAAAATGCATCAGTTACTCATAATGTTTGGGAGAGTGTTGAATTTGTTGATCAGGTTTATATTCCTACTGAATATTTTTGTTTTTCAACGGCTAATTATAAAAGCCCTGATTCCATAAGAATTAATGTTAATTCGGATTTAAGAAATACTCAGCAGGGATCAGATTATATAATAATTGCTCATCCTAAATTTCTAAGCGCAGCTAATAGACTGGCTGAATTTAGACGAGGAAATTTAACAGGATATAATTCTCCTCGTGTTTCAGTTGTTAACGTTTTTGATATTTATAATGAATTTTCGGGTGGATTACTTGACCCTTGGGCGATACAAAGTTTCTTAAAATATGCTTTTGAAAACTGGTCTTCTCCTGCAGCTTCTTATGTGGTTTTGATGGGGGATATGAGTCGTGATTATAGAGGTTTATTAACTAATAGCCGAATAAATTATATACCTTCAATTCCTTATCATGCATATCAATATGGTCAAGCTGCAAGTGATAATATGTTTGCATGTATAAGCGGGGCTGATATTATACCTGATATGGCTATCGGAAGACTTTCGTGCGAGACTATTGAAGAGAGTAATGTTTTAGTGGATAAAATAAGCAGCTACCCAAGTGATAACAGCAAACTTTGGAGACAAGATGTGTTTTTAATAGGTGGCGGGCAGGATGTAACTGATGCAGAGTATTTTAAATTTAATGAAGAATGTATTTCGTTGGAAGCCAATTATGTTGCACCTGAAGGTTATAATACAAATAAGGTGTTCACATTTTTAAACAAACCTTCGCAAGCACCATTTATTGGTAATACAAGCGAAATTCTTGAAAATATTAATAATGGATCTGTTTTGATAAATTTCTTTGGTCATGGCGGAGGATATCAATGGGATGCAGTATTTTTGAACGACCATATTTATCAACTTGAAAATGGCGGAAGACTTCCATTTATTTCAAGTATTACATGTTATACGGCGCATTTTGATAACCAGGATGTTTTTGGTGAACAATTTATTAAAGTGCCCAATAAAGGAGCTATTGGTTTTTGGGGACATACAGGTTTAACTATGTGGCAGCCTGCAAAAGAACTGAATAAGAGATTATTCTACCAAATATTTGGTAATAAAAAATATGTTGTTGGTGATGCAATCAGGTATGCAAAAGCAACTTTTTCATCAGGTATTACTTCGTTCGAAAGTGATCAAGTAGCTTTACTTACTTTGTTAGGTGATCCTGCTATTGATTTAGCTTTTGTAAGAAAACCGGATTTTAAGATTTCTGCATCGGATATAAATTTTATTCCCGAAACTCCACTTGTTGATGATGATATTATTATTAAAGTTAAAATTAGAAACATTGGCAGAGTTTTTAAGAATGATAGCGTGGCAGTTAAAATATATGTTTCATCTGCAGATACTTCTTTTGAATTGGGTACAAAATATTTGCAAAGTTTTGGCGAATATGATTCGTTAACTTTTAATTGGAAATCTCATAAATCCGGGTTATATAATTTTAAAACCGAAATAAATGGTTTATATGATATTGATGAAGACGATCATTCCGATAATACTGCCCAAAAATATTTACCTGTTTATAATGTTAAGGAAACTAGCATTATAGCACCACTTAACGGAATGATTACAAATAAGAAACGTATTAAATTTATACTTGCAGACCCAAGTGAATATTTATCAAAAAATTATTCGTATTTTATTGAAATTGATACTTCTTTATCGTTTAATTCTCCAATAGTTATTTCACCCGAGTTATTTGGATCCAGCGGAATAGTAAGCTGGGAAACGCCAATTGACCTTCCAAATGGTTTTTATTTTTGGCATTCAAGAGTTAAGGATCTTGAACAAGCTCCTTTATGGTCTGATCCGCATACTTTTAGTATATCCTTAACAGCCGATTCAAATTCTTTTGTATTAAGTAACGTCCAATTAAAATTATTTGAAACAAATAATCTTATATTTGACGAAAATACTAAAACTTTAAAATTGAATTTGGAAAAATTACCACCTTTACCAAACAACTCGAATTTTATTCAAGATATTTTTCCTGATTCTGTAGATGGTTTACATAGTTATTCGGCATTTACAACCGATGGGACTTTTTTATTTGTAGGGCATTTGGCTTATTATGCGGGCGTAACTAATATATATAAATTTGGAACCGGTTTTAATGGAACAGAACAGGGTAAGTTTTATGGGATAGTTCCTTGTGATACTATTAGAATATGGAATTCGTTATTTTATTTAAATGATAAAATATATGCAGCCACAGGTAATCCTTACGAATTGACCGAAATTGATCCGGTTACCGGAAAAATTAATTATGTTGAAGTCCCGGATGGGCTATTAGATGTATTTTCGTGCAAGCCACAAAAAAAAGGGGCTTTTTATGTCAAATCTGACGGAAAGTACGTCTATAATCTTACTGTTGCTGATACAACCGGTGATACAAGATATACATTAAGAATATTAGACCCAAGAAATAATTTTAAAAAATCGCGTGAAGATATTGCTTTTACCGGTACATCGTACGAAAGTTTTGCGGATTTTTTTGTTGCAAAAGGTTATATTTATCCTTATGAAAACAATATTAACGGTTTTATGAGAAAATTAAATATTGCAACAGGAGAATTTGAAGGAATTGATTGGCTTCCTTATAAACCTTATCAAGGATATTATTCATGGACTTATGATAATGTTAATGATGTTGTTTTTGGATCAGTTCATCAATGGAACATGGTTCCTAAATTCAGTATGTTTGTTGGTACTTATTATCAAACAAGCGGTACTGCAACATCACCTGAAATAAATAATGCAAAAAAATGGCAAAAAGCAGAATATAATATTTACTCTGATGGTTCGAACGGAACATATTATGCTTATTTAGAGGGACTTAATAAAACAAATAATCTGTGGGAAATTGTAAAAGATTCTGCTGCAACTTCAGTTTCCCTAGACGATGTTGACCCTGTAATTTATCAATCGTTAAGGTACAAGTTTTCATTTGCCGATTCATCACAAAGTGTTTCAAGTCCATTGCAAATTAAAAAGATTAAAATATCTTACAAAGGGCTGCCGGAAATTAATATAGCAAACAAATCTCTATCCTTTAATCCGGATTCGTTAATGCAGGGATTTCCGATTGAAATGTCATTTGATGTTAAAAATTATGGTGCCTCCACTGCCGATTCATTACAGCTTAACTTTTGGATTAATGGAAATCAAACTCCATTTTTGTCAAAAAATATTGCTGTGCCGGCCGATTCGACTATCACAATAAAAAATAATATTAACACATCTAATTTACAATTTGTTAATAAAGTAAATGTGGAAGGTGTATTAAAAGAAAGGGAATTGTACACATATAATAATATTGGGAATAAAAGTTTTTATGTGTCTCGCGATTCATTAAATCCGACATTTGAAATTAAATTTGACGGTGAAGATATACTTGATGGTGATATTATTTCGGCAAAACCTTTAGTTTTAATGACATTAAAAGATAATAGTCCGCTTCCTTTAGATTCTACATTTTTTTATGTTTATCATAATAATGTACAAGTGCCAAAAGATAGTCTGATATTTTCATATACTCCTTATCCCAATTCAACGGCAATATTAACCTGGAACCCGTCTTTACGTGACGGAACGCATTTTTTAGAGGTCTTAGCACGTGATGCATCTCTAAATTACTTTGATACGACATCGTATCGAATTTCTTTTGTAGTAAATAATAAAAACGAGATTAAAGAGATATATAATTATCCAAATCCGTTTAGCGGCTCAACATATTTTACTTTTAACATGACCGGAACCGAAAAACCGGATGAAATTAAAATAAAAGTGTTCACAGTGGCAGGAAGATTAATAAAAAATTTGGAAATTCCAATAGAACCACTTAAATTTGGATTCAATAAGTTTTACTGGGACGGAAAGGATGAAGATGGCGATGAAATTGGTAATGGTGTCTATTTTTACAAGGTAATTGTTAGTAAAAATGGTGAAACACGTGCTGAAACTAAAAAAATTGCAAAAATTAAATGAAACATATAGTAAAAGTCAACAAATTTTATTTTCAAAAACTTAATCCTCTATTGTTGCGGCATTGTCCGGATCATTAGCTACGCTCATAGGAATTACTAAAAAAATAATAATCTTAAGGAGTAACTATGTGCGGTATAGTAGGTTATATCGGTGGAAGGAACAGTGTTCCTATATTAATAGAAGGATTAAAAAGATTAGAATACAGGGGTTATGATTCCGCAGGAATTGGAATAATAACAGATAATAAAGCAAAACTGTATAAAAGTAAAGGAAAAGTGTCTTTACTGGAAAAGTTAATTGAAGGTGAAGATTTATTTTCAAACATCGGGATAGGCCATACAAGATGGGCTACCCATGGAATACCAAATGAAATTAATGCACATCCGCATTATAATGTAAATAAATCATTGTTTATTATTCATAATGGTATAATTGAAAATTACTCTACTTTACGAACCGGTTTGAAACAAAAAGGTTATCAATTTGTATCTGAAACAGATACTGAGGTTTTAGCACATTTGATTGATGATTATTTGAAAAAAGGTTATAATTTGTTTCAATCGGTTAGGTATGCATTAAATGAAGTTGAAGGAACTTACGGCATTGCTGTTGTTTATTTAAATGAACCGGATAAAATTGTAGTAGCTAAAAAAGGCTCGCCATTAGTAATTGGTATTGGTGATAATGAAAACTTTGTAGCTAGTGACGTGAATGCTTTAATAGCCTACACAAGTCAAATAGTTTATTTAGAAGATAACGAAATTGCAGAAATTTACAAAGATAAGTTTAACGCAAAAACAATAGCCGATGCGGATATCATTAAGGATATTATTGAAGTCAAAATGAAACTTGATGAAATCAGTAAGGGAGGTTATCCTCATTTTATGCTGAAAGAAATTATGGAACAGCCTGAATCCATTGCGAATTCTATGCGCGGAAGATTGATTTTTGATGATGGAATTGCAAAGTTAGGCGGTTTGGAAGGTTTTGAAGATAGAATTGCCGATTCAAAACGAATTATAATTTCTGCATGCGGTACTTCTTGGCACTCCGGATTGGTAGGCGAATATATGTTAGAACAATTTACCGGAATACCTGTTGAAGTTGAATATGCTTCTGAATTTAGATATAGAAATCCTATTATTAATAAAGATGACACATTGTTTTTTATTTCTCAAAGTGGAGAAACTGCCGATACACTTGCAGCCATGGTTGAAGCCAAAAGAAAAGGAGGACTTGTATTAGGAATATGTAATGCAGTTGGTAGTTCAATTGCCCGAACAAGCGATGCCGGGGTTTATATTCATGCCGGACCTGAAATTGGTGTTGCTTCTACAAAAGCTTTTACGTCACAACTAATGGTTTTTGCGCTAATATCGTTATTAATTGGCCGCAAAAAATCTTTAAGCCTTGTTGACGGAAAAAATATTATTACAGAACTTTTATTATTGCCGGAAAAAATCAAAAAAATTCTTTCAATGAGTGACGAAATAGCCGCTATTGCGGACAAATTTGTCGATTCGAATAATTTTTTGTATTTAGGCCGCGGTTATAATTTTCCTGTTGCTTTAGAAGGAGCACTGAAATTAAAAGAAATTTCATATATTCATGCAGAAGGATATCCTGCTGCTGAAATGAAACATGGTCCAATTGCTTTAGTTGATGAAAATATGCCTGTGGTATTTATTGCTCCAAAAGATTCTGTTTACGATAAAGTAGTCAGTAATATTCAGGAGGTTAAGGCTCGTAAGGGAAGAATTATTGCTATTGCTAACGAAAATGATAACGAGATTGACAACCTTGTTGATTATTCTATCAAAATACCAGATACAATACGAATGTTAATGCCAATACTTACAGCTATACCATTGCAGCTTTTAGCATACCATATAGCGGTAAAAAAAGGTTTAAATGTAGATCAACCACGAAATTTAGCAAAAAGTGTAACAGTTGAATAATAGGAGAAATAAAAATGACGAAGAAAAATGTATTAATAATGGGTGCAGCGGGAAGAGATTTTCATAATTTTAATGTTTACTTTCGCGATAATGCAGATTATAATGTTGTTGCTTTTACTGCAACACAAATTCCAAATATTGACGGCAGAGTTTACCCTGCAGAATTAGCAGGTAAATTATATCCAAACGGAATTAAAATTTATGAAGAATGTAAGTTAGAAGAATTAATAGAAGAATTTAAAGTTGATGAAGTTGTATTTGCATATTCTGATGTGCCGTTTAATTATGTTATGACAAAAGCATCTATTGTAAATGCTGCGGGAATATCATTTAGATTAATGGGCGGAAAAGAAACAATGGTTAAAAGTACAAAACCTGTAATTGCTGTTCTTGCAGTACGTACCGGTTGCGGAAAATCGCAAACATCGCGAAAACTTGTAAAATTATTAACCGCAGCAGGTAAAAAGGTTGTTGCTATACGCCATCCTATGCCTTACGGCGATTTAGTTGCGCAAAAAGTACAAAGATATGCAACTTTAGAAGATTTAATAATACACAAATGTACAATTGAAGAAATTGAAGAATATGAACCACATATAGCTTTAGGTGGTATTATTTATTCCGGTGTTGATTATGAAGCTATTTTAAGAGAAGCTGAAAAAGAAGCTGATATTATTTTATGGGATGGCGGAAATAACGATATGTCGTTTTATGAAGCTGATGTTACTTTTACAGTAGTTGATCCGCATAGACCGGGTCATGAGATGAGTTATTACCCCGGAAATACTTCGATGCGTATGGCTGATGCTGTTGTTATTAATAAAATAGATTCAGCATCACCTGAAAGTATATTGACCGTTAGAAGGAATGTACAAGCTGTTAATCCAAATGCAGTTATAATTGAAGCCGCTTCTCCAATAGTAGTTGATTATCCGGAAATTATCCGTGGTAAGCGTGTACTTGTGGTTGAAGACGGTCCAACATTAACACACGGTGAAATGAAATTTGGTGCCGGTACTGTTGCTGCCGAAAAATTGGGTGCTTCCGAATTAGTAGATCCAAGACCATTTACGGTTGGTACAATTAGCCAAACATTTGTTAAATATCCAAATATTGGCGTTTTATTACCTGCAATGGGTTACGGCGACCAACAAATGAAAGATTTAGAAGAAACAATTAATAATACGGATTGCGATTCTGTTGTAATTGGTACTCCAATTGATTTAGGAAGAATCTTAAAAATTAATAAACCTTCAACGCGTGTTAATTACGAACTTCAAGAAATTGGCAACGATACTCTTGAATCTGTTTTAAAATTAAAAGGAATTTTATGAAAAAATTAGCTGTTGTTGCATTTGGCGGAAATGCTATTTTACGCGGAGATGAAACAGGTACAATACAACAGCAAGAAAAAAATACTTACGATACATGTTTAAATTTGTTGGGTTTAATTAACGAAGGTTACGATATTGTTATTACCCATGGTAACGGTCCGCAAGTAGGAAATATTTTGCTTCGTAATGATGCCGGATATAACTTATATAAAATTGCTAAAATGCCGTTAGATATTTGTGTAGCCGATTCCCAAGGTGGAATTGGCTACATGATTGAAAGACAGATGAAAAACATTTTAACAGAGTATAAAATTAAAAAAAATGTTGTTACGTTGGTTTCTCAAGTATTAGTTGATATAAATGATAAAGCATTTGAAGTACCTACCAAACCGGTTGGTGCTTATTATTTAAAAGAAGAAGCTGATTTATTAACCAAGTCGAATGGTTTTGTTTTTAAGGAAGATCCTAGAAAAAGGGGATGGAGAAGAGTAGTTGCTTCACCTAAGCCGTTAGATATTGTTAATAAAAAAATTATAAAAGATTTAACCCGAAAAGGAAATATTGTTATTGCTGCCGGCGGCGGTGGTGTACCGGTTTATTTAGACGAAAATAAATATTTGCAGGGTATTGAAGCTGTTATTGATAAAGATTTGGCAAGTGCTTTATTGGCCCGCGAAATTGGTGCCGATGCCTTTATTATTTTAACTGATGTACCTTATGCATATATTAATTTTAATACAAAAGATCAGCAAAAATTAGATTATGTAACCCTTGACGAGGCAAAAAAATATTATGCCGAAGGCCAGTTTGCATCGGGAAGTATGGGGCCAAAAATAACTGCTGCAATTAATTTTGTTGAAAATGGCGGTAAAGAAACTATCATTACCGAAGCCAAACAGCTTACAAATATTAATTGTGGTACTCATATTATTCAAAATAAAAATTAGGAGTTCTTTTTATGGCTATAAACATGAAAGGGAAAGATTTAATTTCCATTAATGATTTGACTATTGAAGAAATTTACGAAATATTTGATGTTGCAAAAACATTAAAAGAAGATCTATATATAGGAAGACCTCATAAGGTTTTAGAGGGTAAAACTCTTGGTATGATTTTTACAAAACCATCAACACGTACCAGAATTTCTTTTGAAACCGGTATTTATCAACTTGGCGGTATTGGTATGTATTTTGGGCCAAATGATTTGCAGCTTGGTAAAAGTGAATCGGTTTCCGATACAGCAAAAGTACTTTCAAGATATTTAAGCGGAATTATGATTAGGACTTTTGCTCATTCAGATGTTGTAGAATTGGCAAAATACGCTTCAATTCCAGTTATTAACGGTTTAACCGATTTATTACACCCTTGCCAGGTTTTAACCGATTTATTTACAATACTTGAAAAAAGAAGAGTTTTACGCGGTTTAAAATTTGCTTATATTGGCGATGGCAACAATATGGCGCACAGTATATTAAACGGTTGTTCTAAAGTTGGAATGGATGTTTATATTTCATCTCCAAGCGGTTATAAACCTCAAGAGAGCATTGTTAACGATGCATTGGCTAATGCTAAATATATGGGAAGTAAAGTTGTAATAACCGAAGACCCAATTGAAGCTGTTAAAGATGCCGATGTTGTTTATACCGACGTTTGGGCAAGTATGGGTCAAGAAGCTGAAGCTTTGGAACGCAAAAAGAAATTTATGAAATACCAGGTTAACCCGGAATTAGTAAAAAATGCTAAATCGGATTATATTTTTATGCATTGTTTACCTGCACATAGGGGAGACGAAGTTGTAAATGAAGTTTGCGATTCTCCAAATTCTGTTATTTTTGATGAAGCAGAAAACAGATTACATGTACAAAAAGCCGTAATGGCACTTGTAATGTAAAAAAAATAAAAAATAATGCTAAATATTAAAAAATAATGTAAAAAACGTTTGGAAAAATTAAAAAAAAGTAGTAATTTTAGAGACGTTTTTTAGGGCAGATAGCTCAGTCGGTAGAGCAAAGGACTGAAAATCCTTGTGTCGGCGGTTCGATTCCGTCTCTGCCCACGTAACACACTTAACCCCGCTTACCGAAGCGGGGTTTTTTTATTTGTTTCCTGTATGCTCAAACCAAACAGATAACAAGATAGTTAGAAAAACAGTTATTTGGGAATATTGCAATTGGGTTTTTTAATACAAATATTTCATGGCCTTTAAAGTTAAACAAACCGTATTAAAATTTGGGTAAAAAAAGGCCATTTTGATAACAAAAACAATGTCACCCTTTCAGGGTTTTGCGTCTTTTTTCCTGTTTTTGCTATAATAATTTCATCCCTTCTGGATTATTTTATATCTTATAACATATAATAATACAAGGCCTTAACGTTTATTTATTACTCTTAAGCACTTTGGAGAAGCACCCTGTTTGTAACCAAGTGCATCACTAACAATCCCAAGTACGACAGAGCCGTACCACATATTTTATCAAATTGCTGCTATTATTAAATTTTAACGCAGTCTGTTTAGGAAGTGAAGAATAAAAACTACACTGCATGGCCTTTAAGCCTGAGTTGAAGAATATTATTATCCCAAATTTTGAAGTAGAAAGTAATAGCATTGGTATTTTTAATCACCTAAGCCAATAAGTAAAGAAAAAACTCAGGGCTGAAGCCCGTTATATTTGTTTCGTTAGCCCCCAGCATGAATGCTGTGGTTATTTAAACGGGGATAGATAATAACATAATTAGTATTTTTATAATGAGTTATAAGGATTTTAAATAACCACGTCCTTTAGGACATGAGGAATTATAATCAAATTATCTGGCCTTTAGGCCTGAGTTGAAGAATATTATTGTTAAATTATTTTGCCCAAAGTAATTTTATTTATATGTATATAATTAATGCAATTAAATTTTTATTAATGATAGAGATTACAGAATATAATAATATCTAATGCAAAATCACTGATAATTCTTATATGAGAAAAAAATGGCAATAATTGTTAACCTTGAGTTGTTGTGTTATTAGTTTAGTTTGTTCCAACTGAGGTGATAGATATAGTTTTTTTTTGAGTAAAGAAAAGCGGATAAGGTTCGTACGGATCTGTGCGAGAAGCGGCATGAAAAATAGTTTCATGCCTCCAGCTCGACTAAAAAAAATTATTTTAAATACATTGCTTTAATTGTTTTAGATGTTGTTATACCGCTTTTGTCGTTAGTAAAAACTATATTAATAAATAAATGCCCGCTAGACGAATTATTTAGATTAATAACTTCAGTATAAGTTCCTTTAGAAATATTTGCATCCTTAATTATTTTAATTAATTCCCCAAGTTCGTTAAACATTTGAATACGTATTTGACCCGAAGAAGGTACACCGTAAGAAATTGAAGTAGATGGATTAAATGGATTGGGATAGTTTTGGTTTACATAAAAACTATTTAACATATTTATTTCATTATCGTTAACGCCGCTTGTTGTGGAATCTATATAAACCCATCTTGCAGCGTCAAATACAATTTGAACCCCGGCAGAATCGGAGGCATCACCTAAACGCAGATAACCGGTATTATCATTAGTAAAAACAAAATTTCCCAACGATACCCATTGACCGGTATAAGCAGATTGATCAACATTAACAACTTTTAAACCTTCTTTGCCATATATTTTATAAATTGCGTTTTTGCATGTACTGTAAGGAATATAAACTTGCACATCATACAATCCGGTTTTAGTTAATGTTGGTGTCCATTTTGCATAAGCAACATCAGTATATAATGTTGAATTGGTGGTAGTGTACCAAAAATGACCATTATACCCGTCCAGTCGTTTATCGGACCAATTTAGCATTGAAGCAGGGTATTTGTTGTGCAAATAAAAACCGGTGGCATATTCCATATCGTCCACTAAAGTATCGGCTTCGGGTGCAGGAAGATTATATTTAGTTTTAATACACCACCAAACGGTATTTAAATTCTCGTAGCCATTGTTGTATCCGGGCCAGTCGTATTTTGCATATTGACCGTTATAGGCAGGGTAACTAGTTCCGTTTTTATCACCATATGGATCATGAAATACTAAAGTATGCATTTCGTTCCCAAGACCATGAGCAAGAATTAAATGTCCGGAGCTGGTTAAACCTACACACATAGAATAAGGTAAACTATTTTGAATTTCAGTTAAAGCTTCGGAATGAGGAGGTGAATCGGTTTGAGTTGAAGCAATACCGTGATAACGATAATAGTTTGCCATATTTGAATAAGGGGAGCCTGAATGCCACATATAACCATAACCACCCATTGCTAAAGAACCACCCGGATCTTCGTGAGTATAATTATAATCAACTTGTCTATAACGATATCTTTCACAAATATAACGACCATAATTATTATAATGACTGAAAGGAGATGAACATGTAACACTCCAAGGAGGAACAACTCCATAAAAAGCAATAAGCATTGCTGCAGTTGCCGGAGCACATGATGAATAACCGCTATGCCAATCAGGAACATCGTAAACTTGATGTACATATGGAATATTTAATGATAATTTGCTTTGGCTAATAAATTTGTAATTTATTTGGCTCTCCTGAACATTTGTTGAAATGTTTATAACATTTGGTGTTATTAATTTATTTTCAGAAAAAACCGATTCATTAATGATTTGTTGATTAAGAGTCGAATAAATTAATTTTGTATCATCTGAATTAAAAGATGGATCAATTTCATATTTATTTGATGTGTTAGTGATGTTATTTGAATTATTTAGGATTATATCATAAATATAAATATCGGAATTTATCAACTCCTCATTTTTTATTTCAGTTTTATAATAAACAATATTATTGGTGTTTTTTGCCCAGTTTGGTGAAAACCCTATACCAATTGAATTTGTAGTTTTTGATTCGATATTGTATATAAATATTTCTCCGTTTAATGCTTGATAGAGTAAATATTTTGAATCGTTGGAAAATTTTGGATTAAAATACCCTTTCAAATCGGTAGTTAATTTATACTTGCTTTTTAATTCTAAATCATAAATCCATATTTGATCGTTATTATCGTTAAAAGATACATATAAATCATTATTCGAGATAGGTGTTAAATTAGCATAATATCCCAAATTTACTTTTTCCAAGATATTATTTTTCAAAATATTTAATTCAGTACCAATAGTATAAACAATTGTACCGTTTGAATTTATAAATACCTGTCCTGATGATTCAACAGGTGTGTTTAACAAAATTGTTATATTAGTGGATAAATCATAATAACATGGGATTTGTAAACCTGATTCCTTAATTAATTTAAATCCGATTTTGTTTTGTTTATCGGAAACATTAAAATAATATCCAACTCCAAGTCCGCTTATTTTATTTATTATCGAAGAATTTTCCATAATAAAAATAGCATCTTTTTTTTCATTAGTAAAAACTATACCATTATTTGTATATGTTGCCGAACTTATACTGACTTTATTATTTGTGGTTTGCGCCTTAGTACTTAAAGCACATAAAATAAATATGGCGGTAAATTTAAAAATAAAAGAGCGTTTAAACATCGTAATCATTCCTTATTAATTATTAAAAAAGTCAAAAATTCTATTCATAATATCTTTTTTTACTGATGATTCAACAATTGTTTCAAAAGGAAAGGAAAAATATACAACCTTTCCTTTATTATTTGAATAATACAAACCTGCGCAATTGTTGTTTTTATAGAGCAAAGCGGAAACCGAGTTATTAATTGGAATAATTTCATCCGGTGAATCAATAGTGTAAATTGCATCTTTATTTCCAATTGTAAAATTTAAACCATTAAATATTGAGGTGGAATCTCCAATGATTTTTTCTTCTGCAGAATTATCTTTCTTAAATTTGGCACTAAATAAATTGCCAAAAACTTGATTAAGTTCTTCACCACTTTCGTTTCTTCCGAGATACCAGCCAAATTCAGAGCCGGAAAAAAATAAATTACCGCCATTTTTTACATACTCTGAAATTTTATTAATAAAATCTTGATTCTTAAAGAAAGTCAAATAAGCTTCTTCAGATGAATAAATAATTAAATATTTATATTTATTTAATTCCAAATTGTTTTCAATCAAAAAATCAATACTGCAACTTTCAAAACAAAGATTATGAGGCAGATTATTGTAAAATTCCATAGCCGTCAGATTTAACGGCCTTTGCGGAGTTGATTCGGCCGTGCAAGCATCAATTATCAACAACTCGGCATTTTTCCCACGGCATCCATAAATATCGGAAAAAGTACTTATATTTTTATTTATGTTATTTAATAATTTTACTTCTATTAATTCCGTATCGTTTATCTCTAAATTATTAAAGATATAATTGTTAGAGCTTAATTTTAATGAATCACAAAAAATATAATTATCTTTAGTTTTATAAAATAAGTCCGATTTATCAACATTAATAAATTGGTTGTTAACGTTAAAAAATACAGCAAGTTTATTATCTGTAAAACCTAAAAAATCCAACTTGGGTTGTGGTGGTATATTTTCCAGTTCCATTATGGCTAAATTATGTAATTTAATTCTTAAGTCGGATACAACTGCATGATCGTCGGGATAAACTCTATTTGTTAGTAAAACAACAAAATATTTTCTAACAGGATCTATCCAAACAGACGTTCCTGTATAACCGGTATGTCCAAAGGTAGAAGCGGAAAATAAAGGCCCTGCGGATGTATTAAAAAAAGTGTTTGTATCCCAGCCTAAGGCCCTGGAACTACTTGAATCCCATTGATGCGTAAATAACTTTACTGTTTCTTCCTTAAATATTCTAGTATTTTCATAAACACCATTATTTAACATCATTTGACAAATGATAGCTAGATCGTGCGTATTTGAAAATAAACCTGCATTGCCGGACAATCCTTTTAGACCAAAGGCTAAAGGATCATGAACGTCTCCTTGCAATTGGGGAGTGGTTGGAACACATTTATTTTTAATTTCTGCTGTAGGAACAAAATAAGAATTAGACATTTTAAGTGGAGTTAGAATATTTTCATTATAGAACTCATACATCTGCTTTCCTGTTACAGCCTCAACAACTTTCATTAAGGTTACAAAGTTTAAGCAGCTGTAAACCATTTGACTGCCGGTTGAATATGCTTTTTTAAGGGTAAAAATTGAGTCTATTATTGATGAAGGAGATTGATTTTTTAAAGGGGTGTAATAGGAAGGGAGACCACTATTGTGCAGCAGTAAATTTTTTAGCTTAATATCGTCCTTTCCGCTGGAGGCAAATTTTGGCAAATATTTAACTACAACATCTTCAATATTTATTTTATTATCATCAACAAGTTTCATAATGCACATTGTAGTAGCAAAAACTTTAGTTAATGATGCTAAATCGTATAGGCTGTTTTCATCAACAGTGGTTGAATTGTCATCATAAGTATAGGTGCCATAAGCTTTTTGGTAAACAATATTTTTGCTATTACCAATTATTACATTAACACTGGGGGTTATCTTATTTTTAATCGAAATATCAACTAACTTATCTATTGACTGATAAGTTTGAGCATAATTTAGCTTAACAACAAAAAATAAAAACAAAAGAAAACATCTAATTTTCATTATAAAATCCTCATATTAAAAATAGTTACAAAAAAATATAAATCATTATCAAATATTAATTACACACTGTTAAAATACTAATAAATAATTAAAAAATTTTAAAAAAAACTAAAAACATTATGTATTTTAAAAAAAATTCCTTAATTTAAATAGATTATTTTTACTTAATAAACAAAAAAAATATATAGGAGTAATGTAATGAAGAAGTTATTTACAACTATGATGATATTAATTGTGTTAAGCTGTACTATTAATGCCCAAACACAATATGTTTCATCTGTTGCAGTGTTTAATTCCGCAGGGAACTATGCTATGCCGGATTCAATTAGACCTTGGGCAAAAGATCAAGGATTAAGAGGAGTTTATGTTGCTAATGATGTTACCGGTAACGGTAAACAAGAAGTTTTAGCTACAGATTATTCCAATGGCGGACGTGTTCACATGTTTGAAATAACCGGTGATGTTTTAGAATTGATTTGGTCATCTCCTACACTTTCTCTAGCTTCAAGCTCTACTTCAACACCACGTTGGATTAGATCAGGCGATTTAGACGGAGATGGAAATTTGGAAATTATTTTTCCGGTTGGTGGTACAGGATCTTATAATGGTCAAATACAAGTTTGGCAATATGATAAAACAGCACAAACTTTTGGTGACCAACCATCAATAATACTTAATAATGATGCTTTGTCAGCTTATGGAACGGGTTATGCAGTTAGACATAACAGAGAAGCTGCCGGCGTTGCTGATTATGATAATGATGGTAAATCAGAGCTTATTGTTGCAAATCAAAGTGGAAATGTTTATATCTTTGGTATTGACGGTGATTTAGCTTCAGGTTTTGCTGCATGGGTTGTTGAAGGCGGTGATCCTGCTACTACACTAGAAAACAAATTTTCACCAAGCACTTCTTTTTGGGATGCTGTAGCAGCCGATGTTAATGGTGACGGAGTTAAAGAAATTGTAAACCATTATTGGAATTTTTACGGATTTTGGTCAATTGAACCTTTAGGTCCAAATTCTTATAAATACCCTACACCAACAACTGATGGTAGAACCGATCATTATGCCGAATATACAAAAAGTTTAGGTGAAGATGCAGTTGCTTATATGGGAGTTTTTCCTTGTGATGTAAACGGCGATAACAAAGAAGAGATTTTTGGTATTACTTATGTTGGAGCTTCTGCTGTATATAATTATTTACCTATGATAGTTAGTGCACAACCATATAATGATGGTGTTTATGGCTGGGTAGCTTCTACTAATACTGACAGCATTACTTCGGGAATTATTGGTGACGGTGCTTACCAATTGGCTGGCAAAACCGGTGGTTCTCACTGGGGTGCCAATGCTTATGACCTTGACGGTGACGGTAAAGACGTATTATTACTTGGCGGATCGGCAGGTTATAATTTAATTGGAATGAAATATAATGGTACCGGTTCAATATATGCTCCGGAAAATTATACTTCAAAATTATTTTATGCAGGCGATTCAGCTGTATTTCATAATGTAGATATTTATGATTCTTTAGGCGTTATTGACACTGTTAAATATGAAGGTCCATTTGTTTCAAGAATATATGCAGGAAGCGATTTAAATGCCAATGGTAAAAAAGACATTTTACTTGGTTACCAAAGTGTTGCCGATTCTATTACTTATAAAACTTATACATGGGATGATTTATCGGGATCTTTTGTTCCTGTAACAAACTGGAAAGTTTGGAATCCAACCGCAATTAATTTAAGAGTTTTAGATTATAACGGTCCATTAGATGTTAAACCAATAGATTTATCGGTTGTTACACCTGATGATTATACATTAACACAAAATTTCCCTAATCCATTTAACCCATCAACTAAAATTAATTTTAGTTTACCTGTAAATAAAAGTATATCTTTAAAAGTATATGATATTTTAGGAAATGAAATTAAAACCTTAATTAATGGTGATATGGCAAAAGGTTCTTACCAAATTACTTGGGATGGCACAAACAGCTTCAATCAAAAAGTTGCAAGCGGTACATACATCTCTGTATTAAAATTTGGAAATTTCACTAGATCAATAAAAATGAGTTTAGTAAAATAATCAGATTTTGAATTTTTAACTGAAGCCGTGATTTTCACGGCTTCTTTTTTGCCCAAAAAGTTTCTTTTTGTTCATGTTTTTTTGCCTTTATACTTAAGTATGTACTAATAAAGTACTCTTAAGTCCGATATATATTTTATAAACTAATTGAATCGGAGGAATAGTAATGATAAAACGATTACTATTTATATCAATAATTTTACTTATATCCGGATTTACAAACAATATATTTTCTGGTAACACAGGTAAAATTTCCGGAAAAGTTACTGATAAAGATACCGGAGAACCAATTCCGGGAATAAATGTTATTGTACAAGGAACTTCTTTTGGTGCCGCAACTGATATTAATGGAAATTATATAATAAATAATATACCTCCGGGTAATTATGATATTTTAATTTCAGGAGTTGGTTATCAAAAGAAAAGTTATGTTAATGTTAAAGTTGCAATTGATTTTACGACTAGATTAGATGTTACTACCGCAATTGAAGATATAGCTTTAGAAACTATTGTTGTAATGGCTGAAGCACCTTTAATTAGAAAAGATTTAACCTCATCTCAAACCTCAATGGATGCTTCTCAAATAGGATCATTACCTGTTGAAAGCATAAATCAATTATTAACCTTACAAGCAGGAATTGTTCAAGGAGCCGGCGGCGAATTGCACATAAGAGGTGGTCGTTCAACTGAAATTTCTTATTCTGTTAATGGTGTATCAATATCAAATCCGTTTGATAATACACGTTCGGTAAGTATTGCAACCAATGCAATACAAGAACTTTCTGTTGTTAGCGGTACATTTAATGCTGAATACGGTAATGCCTTAAGTGGTATTGTAAATACTGTTACTAAAGAAGGCGGAAGCAAATACAAAGGTTATGCTTCGTTTTATACCGGAGATCAACTTAGTACACACGACGATATTTTTTATAATATTGATGCTATTAATCCACTAAATAATTATGTTGGGGAACTTACATTTAGTGGTCCTATTCCATTTTTAGAAAAATATTTAACATTTTTTGTTTCCGGAAGATATAATAACGATGGCGGCTATCTTTATGGAAAAAGAGAACAACTTCCTACAGATTCTGCTTGGAAAAATCCTGCAGACTCTAGAGATATAAGAGTATCTTCAAGTGGTGATGGTAAAATAATTGCCATGGACGCAGGAGAATCTTTTAGTTCAACCGGTAAAATTACTTATCAGCCTTTTTCTACATTAAAAATCAATTACGATTTTTTATTTTCTACATATGATCAGCAATATTACAATCATGATATGAAATATAATCCTGATGCGAACCTTAATAATTATGAATGGGGTTTACTTAATTCGCTTGAAATTCGTCATGCGTTAAGTAATTCCACTTTTTATACTTTACAGGGTTCATATAATATTAACGATTATAAACAATATTTGTACCCATTGTTAAATGAAGCAGGCGAAGAAGTAGATTTTCATGCCGGAATGAGTTTGGCAGGTTTACATGCTGATCCTCGTTACCAACCTGATTATAAAACAAATTTGGCCTCTACCTATACATTTTTAGCAGGTGGTACAGCTAATTCGCAATATTATCAAAGGTCACAAACTTATGGTGGAAAATTTGATATTACAAGCCAAATAAATAATAATCATGAAGTAAAATTTGGCGCACAAATTAAATCACATATCCTTGATTATGAATCATTTACCATATTACGTGATACTGCTAACTATAAAACCCCTACAATTCCATCTTTAATTACACCTTTACATGATAGTTATCAAAAAAAACCGGTTGAAATATCTGCATATATTCAAGATAAAATGGAATTTGACAAATTGATTTTGAATATTGGTTTACGATATGATTATTTTGACGCAAATTCAAAATATTCGACGGATATTTTTAATCCATCTCCAAATAAATTCAATTTACCGGCAAAAATAGATCCAACTAAATTATTAGCCGATAGTCCGGGAAAACATCAATTTAGCCCACGTTTAGGTTTTTCCTTTCCAATAACAGAAACAGGTATTATACATTTTTCTTATGGTCATTTTTTCCAAATGCCAACATTCAGGAATTTGTATGTAAACCCTGATTTTAAATATAGTCATGCTGTTGCTACTCCAACATTTGGAAATGCAAACTTGGAACCGGAAAAAACTGTTACTTACGAATTAGGTTTGCAACAACAAATATCAGAAGATATGGCTTTTAATATTACCGGATATTACAAAGACGTTAGAGATCTTTTAGCACTTCAACAAATACGTACTAGCGGATCGGAAACTTATTATAAGTATGTAAATAAAGATTATGCAAGTAATAAGGGTATTACTTTTTCTTTAACAAAAAAACGAACTGCTACCAGTATGATAGGTTTTACGTTGGATTATTCATTTTCAGTATCGGAAGGAAATGAAACAAACACAGATGCGTTTTTCTTAGATCTGTCCTCAGGTCGTCAATCAGAAAAGATACCTGTATTATTAACATGGGATCAAACTCATACATTAAACGCCACTTTTACTATTGGTGAACCTAGAGATTGGAACGTTACCGTAGTAGGTAGATTTGGCTCGGGATTACCGTATACGCCATTAAATAATGATACTCAAATTTATTTAAGAACCAATTGTGATAGAAAACCAACCCAAATGTCGGTTGATTTATTAGCAGATAAAGTTTTTACGTTATTTGACTTTGATATAACCTTCTTCTTAAAAGTGTTTAATTTATTTGATACTCTTAATGAAAGATATATATATAATGATACCGGAAGAGCTACTTATACTTTAACCCAAATACAAAGTCCTGCTGTAGCCACTAATGATCTTGCTTCAAAAACACCGGGTGTTAAATCTGCAGATGAATATTTTGTAAGACCACAGTATTATGCACCTCCTAGAGAAGTTAGAGTTGGCTTTTCTATAGATTTTTAATGATTTAGATGGAGAAGAATATGCAAATTAAAATAAAATTTATAAATATATTTTATGTTTCAATTTTGCTTGGTTTTTGTGTAAATATTATGGCTCAGTTCGAGCCAGTTGAACAAAGAAGAGCAAGGGAGCATCAGGCAGTTATTGATTATATGAACAGATATGTTCTAAATAATAATCAAGCACCTTATATAGAACTGCCTCCTAAAGAAGGTTATGATTTTTCCCGATTAGAAAAAATATTGGGTCAAAAAGACAGAAAACATTATTTTATGAATGGTAATAAAGTTGCGGTTGAGCTTTATAATTATGGTGGAATAGCTCCCGGTTTAGATGCCATTAGAGGAGTAAATAATTTTGTTTGGCGTAATTTAGATTATGTCTATCAATTTTGTCCAATTGTTGGTGCAAGTGTACCTGATGAATCAAGCTCTACAGGCAGAAGAAAAATTATATCTGATGGTTTGATGGATTATACAAGCCCAATGTTGCGCGAAGTAAATCCAACCGGTGATACTTTATGGCAATGGCAGCCTTTACCGGGATGCGCTGATCCTAGTCAAGGTTTAATAGCTTCAAATCCGGATAATGACAGCGATGGAGACGGAAAACCGGATAGCTGGCCTCGTGATTGGTACAATCCATTTTTAGGCGAATATGTATGGCCGGGATTTTTATCACAAAATGCAACCAATGCCGACTTAGAATTATATTGGGCTATGGATGACAGAGATAATGCGGAGTTTAATTATTTTCCATACGATGAAGATAGATCACGTCGTGGAATTGGTGTTCAGATTGATGCAAGGGCATTTCAATGGAGTAATGCTTTAGCTGAAAACACCATATTTTTTGTTTATACTATAACAAATACAAGCGATAAAGATTTAGATTCTGTATTTTTTGGTATTTATGGCGATCCTGATGTTGGTGGTGCCACTCCGGAAAATAAAGATGACCATGGATTTTTTGTTCCTCCTTATACAACAGATAGTATGAGTGTTACCAATATTCCTGTTTATGCCCGTAGTATGGTATATTTTTGGGATCCTGATATGAAAGGAAGGGGTGGATTAAGATCCGGTTTCCTTGGATGTAAATTTTTAGAAAGCCCCGGAAATACTATTGATGGTATAGATAATGATGGCGATGGTATGATTGATGAAAGTCAAGAAGACGGCATTGATAATGACAATGATTGGAATGTTGATATTCATGATGTAGGCCGTGATGGTATTGTAAATACTAACGATTTTGGTGAGGGAGATGGTCTCCCTACAAGTGGATTTAAACAAGCCGATGGATCTCCTGATCCTTTACAACCGGGAGAACCAAATTTTGAGTTTACAGATTTGGATGAAGCAGACCAGATTGGTTTAACTTCGTTTAACAGCTGGGCTTGGAGTACCGATAAAATATCTAATGATGAATCTATGTGGAATAGATCAATACCGGGTAACTTTAGTGCTATTCAACAAAATACCGATATTGTATTTATTTACGGATCCGGTTATATTTCTTTAAAAGCCGGCGAAACAAAAAGAATATCAATGGCCCTTTTATGCGGTGAAAGTTTAAGTGATTTGCTTGTAAGTGCTGAAACTGTACAAAAAATTTATAATCAAAATTATCAGTTTTATAAACCACCCGTAACTCCAACTTTAACTGTTGTACCGGACGATAAAAAAGTCACTTTAAGCTGGGATACAAAAGCAGAAGAAAGTGTTGATCCTATTGCCGGAAAAGATTTTCAGGGATATGTAATTTATAGAAGTACAGACCCCGCATTTGGTGATATACAAACGGTTACTGATGGAATGGGTTCAAGCTTTTTATTAGAACCTTTATTAGATGAAGCCGGAAATATGTGTAAGTGGGATATTGATTATATTGATGAACCATATACAGATGTTAATAAAAATGGCAAGTATGACAGCGGTGAACCATATGTTGATATTAATCATAATTTAAGCTGGTCTTCTAATATTGATGATCCTTGGAAAGGGTATTCTTTAGTTCCTTACCAAGGAAGAGGCGTTCAATATTATCTGGGTAATAATAGTGGATTGGTTCATTCTTATGTTGATTCGAACAATGTAATAAATGGACAAACATATTATTATGCGTTGGTTGCATATGATAGTGGTGATTCTTTAGGAATTCCACCTACGGAAACAACTAAAAAGATTACTAAAGATGCTATTACTTCTGTAATTACATTTGATAAAAATACAGCAATGGCAGTACCGGGCCCAAGAACAAGCGGGTATATACATCCTACTATAGGCAGCGATAATATTATTCACACATCCGGTATGGCTACTGGTATTGTTAATTTTGAAATTCTGAATGATTTGACTGTAACCGATGATGGTGAATATGTATTAACTTTCAGCAAAGATTACCCTTATATGGGAACAGTGTTATCAAAAACGAATTATTCTTTGCTTGATAAAAAGGTTTACACTCAAACAGTAACTCTTTATGATACAAACTATGTAACATTAGGAAAAGAAAATGTTTGTAATGATGAATACCTTAAAGTAACAGATGATTATGGTAATACATATGTAAAAGATGTTGACTATTTAATTAACCTTACAAGAGGTACTTTAAGAAGAGTTAAAGGTAAAATTAGCGAAACTAATAAACTTAATGTTGAATTCAGACATTTCGCTATTGTAAATAGTGCAAAAGTAAATTTGGAAGATGATAATGCTCCGTTTAATGGAATAAATCTTTCGGTAAAAGATGATCCTAAGCTTGAATTTAATAGTGCCGAATCTAAATGGATAGAAGGAAACACTAATTTTGAATATTTAGTAAAAATTGCATCAGTTGGTGCAAAAAAAGAATTATATCCGGCCGATTATACTATCGAATTCTATTCGCAAAAAGCTGATTCTTGTTTTATAATTAAAAACGGACTTAAAAAAGTTGCAACCAATTTTTCTGTTAACGATGTAACTTCAGGTGTTCCCCAAAAAATCAATGCAATATTACTCGAAAATCAAGCAAGCAGTGTTGACAGCCTATGGAGTCCTAGTGAAGAAATAATAATATTTAAACCCGGCTCAAAAGGTCTTACAACCGATACAGTTACTTGGGGAGTAACAATAATTAAACCGGCAGACATAAGCAAAGATCCTGTAATGCCAACCGACGGAGATGTTTTATTTATTAAAACAAAACGTCCGTTTACGGTAAATGATCAGTATGTATTAAAAACAAAAGCCGGAATGGTAAATGAAAATGTTACAAAATCCCAGATGGATAATATTTATGTAGTTCCTAATCCTTATGTTGGCTATAATGACCTTGAACCTACAACACAGTTGCCGGGTCAAATTAGAGGAGAAAGAAGAATATATTTTGAAAATCTTCCTTCCAAATGTACAATAAGAATATATACATTAAGCGGAGATCCTGTAACTACGCTATACCATGAAACAGGAACACAAAGTGCAAGAGAATTCTGGAATCTGTTAAATAAAGACGGTTTTTCAGTTTCTTATGGTATATATATTGCTCATATTGATGCACCCGGTATTGGTGAAAAACTTATTAAATTTGCAATAATTAAATAAGGAAATTAATACTATGTGTTCAAAAAATATAAAAATGGAATAGGAGTTTACAAATGAAAAAATATATTAGCATTATATTGGGTATTATTTTTATCAGCTCCATTATTAATGCCCAAAATTTATCCAAATCAGGTACTACTGCCGGCCAATTTCTAAAAATTGGCGTTGGCCCTCGTGCTTTGGGAATGGGAGGTGCCTTTGTTGCCACTGCAGATGATATATCGGCCATGTATTGGAATCCTGCAGGTTTAACAAATAACACTTCAAATGAAGCTTTTTTTGATCATACATCATGGTTTGCAGATATTAACCATGATTTTGCCGGAGTTTCCAGCTACATTGATGGAATAGGTACTGTCGGCGCATTTGTATCAGTATTATCAATAGATGAAATGTTGGTCAGAACAATTGAAAGCCCTGAAGGAACAGGAGAGTATTTTGAATCAGGCGGTATTTCGATTGGTATTAGTTTTGCCCGTAATTTAACTGATGCATTTTCGATTGGTATTAATGCCAAATATATACGCGAATATATTTGGCACGAATCGGCTTCAGGAATTGCTTTTGATATAGGTACATTGTATAAGATACCTGTGTTAAATGAGTTTAGAATTGGAGCAAGCATAACCAATTTTGGTAGTAAAATGAAAATGGATGGACGTGATATATTAAGTTATAAACAAGTCGGTTCCGGATCATCTAATCTAATTAGTACCAAAGTTGATTTGGATGAATACGATTTGCCTTTGGTTTTTCGTGTTGGAGCTGCCTGTGATATTTATCAGACAGTTGATAACAGAATTACATTAGCACTTGATGCTGTTCATCCCAATGATCACTCGGAATATGTAAATACCGGTGCAGAATATTGCTGGAATGAGATTGTATCTTTACGCGCAGGTTATACATCATTATTTGAAACAGATACTGAAAAAGGTTTATCGCTTGGTATTGGTTTAAAATACAATTTGATGAATTCAGTAAAAATTAAAGTAGATTATGCTTATCAAGATTATAACAGACTAACAGAGGTTCATTATTTCTCTTTTGGTATTGTTTTTTAACTGATTAATACTGTTTAATTTTTAGACCCCTTCAATTTTCTGAAGGGGTTTTTTATATATATACTCCGGTTGTAAAAATCTCAAAACAATAAAAGAATTCCTATACGATAAATCTAAATCTTTTTATCATTTTTGATTGGCTTAAAACATGTTAAAAACTATTCTATTTTACAAATATTTTTTTTGTTATATTAATTTTTGTAATTAAAAATCTTATTATTTAAGACCTCTAAATTGAGAAAGAAATGAAAGAACTTAAAAAAATTATTTTTGCAATATTTATATTCTTAAATTGTGTTTTTTCGGTAATATTTGCTGCTCCAATAAAAAATTTACCGGTATTATTAAATCAACCTGATGGAAAAACGGTCAATTGTTTCGTTTCCGGAGATGAATTTTTTAATTGGATACACGATAATGAAGGTTACATAATTGTTTTAGATAAATCTACAGGTTTTTATACTTATGGAGTTCAAGAGAATGATGAATTTTTTGCAACAAAATATGTTGTTGGCTCAATCAATCCTAAGGAATATGGATTAAGTGATAAAATTGATTTTAGTAATATAGATATGCAAAAAAGACGGCAATTATTTTCAATAGATAAGGGATCCTATTCAAAAACACCTACTGAGGGAATAATAAACAATATTGTAGTATTTATTCGTTTTTCGGATGAAGGAGAATTTAATCAACCGATAAGTTATTATGATTTAATGTTTAACAATACAACGCCAAATGCAAATTCGATGAAAAATTACTATGAAGAAGTATCATATAATAAGTTAAGTGTTACATCCTTTTATTATCCTGTTACTTCAACCAATGTGATCTCATTTCAAGATTCTCATCCCAGAGCATATTATATACCTTCTTCGGGCCCTAACTCAATAGGATATAATAATGATAATGAAAGTACGGCGCGTGAACATTTATTACTTAAAAATGCCATTTCATATATTTCTCAGTTTGTACCTGCAAATTTAGTTATTGATGGTGATAACGACGGATATATTGATAATGTTTGTTTTGTTGTTTCGGGTTCTCCAACCGGTTGGTCATCATTATTATGGCCTCATATGTGGTCTTTGTACAGTCAGTCGGCATATATTAACGGTAAAAAAGTAGGAACATATAATTTTCAGCTGCAAAGTAGTTTAACTTCTTCAAGTGTTGGTGTTTTGTGTCACGAAATGTTTCATTCATTAGGCGCACCGGATCTATATCATTATACAGATAATGGAATATCTCCGGTTGGGACTTGGGATATTATGGAAAATGACTTAAATCCACCACAGCATATGGGTGCCCATATGAAGTATAAATATGGGCAATGGATTGAATCTGTTCCAACTATTAGTTCTGACGGTGAATATGCGTTAAATCCATTAACTTCACCTGTAAATAATTGTTATAAAATAGCTTCTCCTAAATCAGCAAATGAATATTTTATTTTAGAATACAGAAAAAGAAATTCGACTTTTGAGAATTCACTTTATGGTGAAGGTTTATTGGTTTATAGAATTGATAGAAGATATGAAGGAAATGCAGATGGACCACCGGATGAAGTGTTTGTATATAGACCCGGAGGCGGACCAAATAAGGGCGGGGTAGTTGGAAATGCCAATTTAAGTGTTAATGTAGGCAGAACATTTATAAATAGTGCTTCGGATCCTAAAATATTTCTTGCAAATGGGACTGCCGGTGGAATAAGTATATATGATATTGGCGAGGCTAATAACACAATATCGTTTAAAGTTCATATTGAAAATTCATTAATGGCCTTATATCCAAATGGAGCAGAGAATTTTCATACGGGGGAGTCAGTCTCTATCCTCTGGGATAATTTTGGCGCAGCAACTAACTATAAGGTTGAATATTCATTAGATAATGGTGCTACTTGGATATTAATAGCAGACAATTTACCTTCTAATCAAAAAACAATAAATTGGGTTACTCCTAATGTTACTTCTTTTCAATGCAAAATACGGGTGTCAAGCACATTAAACAATACTATGGTTGATGAAAGTGATTCGGTTTTTTCCATCAGACCGGATGGAAATTATAATGTTAGTTTAATAAATTCTTTTAAAGTTAACGGGTTTTCAAATTCATTAACTATAGTTGAAAACAAAGCATATATTTGTTCACGTTCCGGCGGATTGCATGTTGTTGATTTTAATAATGAAAATAACTTAATTTATATTGGTGGATATGATACGGATGGAAGTTGTGTTAAAGTAAGGGTAATAGATACAACAGCTTATTTAGCCGATGAAACAAAAGGTGTAAAAATTCTTAATGTAAAAGATCCTGCTAATATTAAATTAATCTCTGAGCTAAATTTTCAAGGACAAGCAGTTTCTTTGGCAATTTATGGAAATATACTTTATGTGGCAAATAAAGAATACGGTATAAGAATATTTGATATTACTAATTTGAATTTGCCTGTTGAAAAAGGATTGATTTCTACGACGGGAAATGTTAGAGATCTTTTAGTCAATGATAATTTACTTTATGTTGCGGCTGAAACGGGTGGATTAAGAATTTATGATATTAACAATCCGACAATTCCGATGGAAATTGGGAATGTTGATACTCCGGGTTCGGCTTATTCAATGGTCATTAAAGGAAATGTTTTATATTTAGCGGATAAAACAGGCGGATTAAGGATAGTGGATATTTCAAATCCGGTGTTGCCAAATATTATCAGCTATATTAATACAATAGGAACAGTTTCCGGTGTTTGTGTAGAAAATGATTTTGCTGCAATTGCTTGTGAAAGTAATGGAGTGGCACTATTTTCTGTTAGCGACCCGACAAATCCTGTTCAAATTGGGTTTTATCAATCAAATATATATGCATATGATGTAAAGATTATTAATGATAAAATATATGTAGTTGATTTAGCTAAAGGTTTAGTAATATTCAAAAATGAGTTAATAACTAAAGTTGAAGAAAATAGTGTTATTCCAACAAATATTAATTTATATCAAAATTACCCAAATCCTTTTAATCCGGTAACCAAAATAAAATTCTCCATTCCCAATAGTGGTTTTGTAAGTGTTAAAATTTATGATATTTTGGGAAAAATTGTTCAAAAAAATGATTATGATAATATTAATAGCGGCACTTATGAAGTGGAATTTAACGCAAATAAATATTCAAGCGGAGTTTATTTGTATTCTTTAGAATTTGAGAATAAGATTATTAGCAAAAAAATGCTGCTGTTAAAATAAAAAGAATAACAAATTATGTTATAATAAAAACCACTGTTAGTTTAACTTTGGTTTTTGTTATAATTTAGAACAAATGCAAATAAATCCTTATCTTCAGTTGTAAATAGAATTTTTAAATTAAAGTTTTTTAATACACTTGCTATATTAATATTAATTTCTACGCTATTTTTAATAAAATCAAAATTACGGATTTTTAAATAATCAATAACTTCACCATAAATAGCATCTCCAATGTTTTTACATTTCGAGAGACTAATTTCATCCCATTTGTTAGTAGTAATATTTTCAATTTTAGAAGTAATATTAATTAATCCTTTTTCTGAAGCAATTAAAGACAGCGATAAAAAATTATTTTTTTCAGTATCGGAATAATTACATTTATAGACCATATTATCCTCTATAAAATCAATTTGAGAATCCGGTATAAACGATACATTTATATTTAATTGCTTTTTTACGTTATTTTTAATAATACTAATTATAATTAAATTTAACTGTGGCAAAATATCTTCAAATGGTTGAATATTATTACAAATAACTTCATCAAATTTAACTTTTGGTTTTGCATTCTGAAATTTATTAATAAACATATTTATTCTTGGAACAATTTCATCTAAATTATAAGGTTTAAATAAAATTTCATAAATACCCAAATCGGCTAAAGAATCAATAAACTTTTTATCAAATTTATTAAGCATCACTACAATTGGAATTGTTTTTGTGTCTTTATCAGCCTTTAGCTCTTTTAAAAAAGAAAAATGCTCTAATCTAGGGAAAGGTTGATCAATAAATATAATAACCGGATTAAAATATTTTATTAATGGAATAGAAATTTTGATAAAATCATACGATTTAACTTCAAACAGACATTTGTCTTCCAAAATTTTAGTTAACAGGCTTTTTGTTCTGGGATTATTATCAATAACAATTGCTTTGTGCATATAAAATTATTTATTTTGTAAATGACTATAAATTTATCCTTGCTTTTGCATATCTTCAACAATTTTAGAAAATTTAGTAGTATAAAGAGCATTAATATATTCCATATCTTCAGGTTCTAAACAAACTAAACCCGATGTATTATCTATTGCCTGAAATTCTGTTTTAATTCCGGGTATAACTGTTGCAATACCAATACTTGATAAAATAAAACTCAAACTTAATCCTGTTTTTGTAGTGTTATATTTCTTTAGTAATTCCCAAACAGCTTCCGTTCCATCTAAACATTTGGATAAAATATCATAAGTTAATCTAAAAGCCCTGTGATCGTTTTGATTAAAAATACTATTCTTATTAAATTTACCGGTTAAAATACCAAATTGTAAAGGCATTCGTGCAATAATACCATAACCCAATTTGCTTGATGATTCAATTAAATCCTTAGCTTTTTGGTTAATAATATTATATACAACTTGGAATGAGGAACCTATATTGTTTTTTATAAAAAACTCTGCTTCGGGGAAAGGATTAAAAGTATTAAGAGAAATACCCCAATAACGAACTTTCCCGTCCTTAACCAGTGTTTGCATTGCTTCAATGCATTCGCCTTGCTCCAAGTGTTCTATTTTGGCTGAATGGAGCTGGTATAAGTCAATATAGTCTCGCTTAAGTCGTCTTAGACTATTTTCACAAGCATTAAGAATATGCTTTTTTGAATAGTCTAAAAATATTGAATTGTCATCAGCAATTTTGTGACCAACTTTTGTTGCAATAATAACATCTTTATTTTTATAAAAAGTTTTACCAATCAAAGATTCAGAATGTCCCAATCCATAAAAATCTGCTGTATCATAAAAATTTACCCCTAAATTATAAGCTGTTTTTAATGCTTTAATAGAATCTTCATCATTCACATCGCCCCAGCCGATAGGGATATTTCCTGCCATTGCAGGTCCGCCGATACCCCAAGCCCCAAAACCGATTTGGCTAATTTTCAAATCTGTATTTCCAAAATTTCTATATTCCATAATTCACTTATAATAGTTGAATAAAGTTATATTTTAAACCAACAGAATAATAATTAATTTTGGAATGGTCAAGTGTTAAATATTGATATGAAAAATTAATTCTGAAGTTTTTGAATATTTCCGAATCAACTTTTGTTGAAAACGAGAAATTTTGTGTATCATCTTGATTAAAAAAAGTTAAATAATCGGTATTAAAATAATATGCCTTTTTACCTAAAGTAACCTCTGTTCGCATAAATAATTGTTCGCTAAGATAATAATTTAATGAAAAACTATTTGAATAAAGACTTCTATTATCATCAGAAAGCTCGCCCTGTAAAAACTCCTCATAAATAGGTAAATCGGATTTTACTTTTGAATAAATACCTCTGTAAGATATTATTAAATTTGGCATAAAAATCCAGTCCAAAATTAATTGAGGTTGATGAATTTTTACACCCTTATGTCCATAAACATTTATAAAAGAATAACTTATTCCCGCATAAAAATTATTAAAGTAACGTGTTAAAGAAATATTATAAAGATTTGTATAATCTTTATAAATAAATTCAAAAGGTTTATAATCATATTTACCTTCAGCATATCCATAATTTAATTTAATATAATAGGGAAAAAGGTTTTTTAATCCGCTTACAATAACAAATTTTTGATCATACTTAAACTCTGTTTTATCGTTAATGATTGTATTATCAAAACCCAAAGTTATGTAATCGTAATAATTAATTCCTAATGAAGCATAAGCAGAATAACCCTGAGAAGATTTGTTTTTGTTATAATTACCATAAGTATAATAAGTTGAAGGATTTAATGTTAAATTAAAATCTTGAGCAAATATATTTATACAGACAAAAAATATTATAATTGTTAATTTCATTTACAAGCTTCCAAACCTTCTCTAGCACTTTCATCATTAACGTTATTTATCAATGCATTGATGAAATGCTCTTTAGCTTTGGAAATATTGTTCAAATTTAACAATGTCCAACCTAAATATAAATTAACTGAATAATCTGATGAATATAAAGTATATACTTTGGATAAAAAGTTTTTTGCAGTAGAAAAGTTCTTTTTATAATAATAGATAATACCTAATTTAAGATTTGCAGTATAATTGTTATTGTCTATTTCGAGAACTTTTTTATAAATTTCAATTATTTCATCTGTTTTTCCAAGTGCATCATAAGGATAGGTCAACCCCAATAAAGATTCAATACCTTTATTACTTGTTAATCTAAAAGCTTCGTTGTAAAATTTAATTGATTCGGTATATTTTTTATTATTATAATACAACCAGCCAAGTCTTAAATTAGTTAAATAATCTTCAGAAAAATCTTTTTTTAACTTCTCTATTTCTTTTAACGCCATTTCGTATTTATTATCTTTTTCAAATTGAATAGATTTTGTAAAAGCGGTCAATTTGTCTGTTTGTCTATCTTTGCAGTTATACGATATAAAAGTCATAAATAAAATTGCAATAAAAAACCATTTTTTTTGTATCATAACGTATTATCCTCATTATATATAAATTTTGCATTAAAATTATTAAGTTTGTTTTTGTAAATAAATTCGGTAAACTGTCCCTGGCTATCAATAACTAATTCACCATTTCCAACGTTTTTATAAAAAGAAAATAAATTTGCACCTAAAGTTCTTGTTTCGGCTTGCAGATGAAATTTATCATCATTTAGCGTGTTACTTGAATAACCATACTTAACGTCAGACTTTATTTGTTCACCAAATGTTAAAAAGAATTCCGAAATAAATCTTATTAAACTTTTATCAATTAAATGGAGCGGGTATTCATCTTCCCAGGATAAGAAGTTTTTGTACATTAAAGGTACTTTTAAGGCCAATAAATAAAAGAAATATAATGCTGATTTTTTATTTCCAAAAAAATTGGTAATGTAAAATACTTTTTCAACCTGATAAAGTAAAATTTTAGAATTATTATCGGATTTTATGAATAATTGATTGTTAATATCTACATCAACTTCCCATTTTTCTGTAAATAATTCATCATTCAAAGAATATTCAATTTCAAATTCGTCGCCTAATTGTAAATTAAAAGCTTTTTTAATTTTTTTGTGAACTTCAATATTACTAACTTTTGTGTTTTCTTTTGGAAAATCGAAGGTTCTTAAATTATAAAAATCGCCCTTTTGTTCTATAAAATGTGAAATTGGAAATTCATAAGTTTTATCGCCAATTTTATTGGTTAATTGAAATTGAAAATGCAGATGAGGAAAAGGGGATCTGCCGCTATTTCCACAATAAGCTAAAATATCTCCTTTCTCAACATAATCTCCTTGTTTTACCTTAATTGATTTTTGTTTTAAGTGAGAAAGTGAAGAAAACAGACCACTTGCATGCTCAATTACTATAGTATTTCCAAAATTGTTTTTAATGTTAATTTTATTAACTGTATTATCAGGTACATTATCCACTAAAGCAACAATTTTTCCACCTAAAGGAGCTACAACAGGTAAATTATAACAAAAGTAGTCGGTAAGATCGTCTCCTGAGTTTGAAAATTCCTTATTTGAGATATCTTTAATTATAAAATCCCATGCATCTTTAAATCGTTGTTTATGAGTCAGTTTTCCATTAATTCCTTGTGAAACGAACCATTCGCCAAAAACAGGTAATTCGGTAAAAAGTAATTTGAACCTTTCAAAACGATATTTTCTGTTATTATGATAATAGAAATTTTCTTCAGGTGAACCGGGAGCAAAATATAATAAAACTAAATCGGTTTGTTCTTTCCTAAATTTTAAGCTGTATAACATTGATAGCACAACTAAATTAAATGGCAATACAACAACAGGTAATAAATAACCTGTTAATAATTTTTCGAAAAATGCTGTAAATACAATAATCATTACAGTTGATAAAGCAATTAATGGTATAGTCTTTTTAGAAATTAATATTAAAGTACCACCTAATGCAAATGAAGTTAATATGGAATTAAAAGATGTAATTAATAACAAATTATGATCAAAATAAGGTAAAATTAGGCTTAGTATAAAATAATTTAATACATAAGCAATTATGCTGTTAATAAATAAGACCCTGGAAAAAAATAAAATTCCTATAGATATAATTATCCCGGATAATATGCTTTTTTGAAAAAAAATTATTGCAAATGATTTAAAATAATAGGCAACTGAATCAGTCAAAGATTCGAATATCACAAATTCCTTAAATGAAGTCAAACTTTTGTAATAAACCGTATTATAATTTGTTATAAATATTAAAAATATATATAAACTAATAATAAATGGTAAACTTAATCCCGGCAGATTAAAAGCTGTAGCTAAATAATGTTCTAAAACTGCCGAGATAAAAAAAGTTATAATAATAAATATTACAAAAAACAGTATAATTTGAGTATTTATTTCAAAAAAATATGGAATTGCAGAGCCAAATAAAATTCCATTAAATCCATAAAAACCTGTTTTAATTCTTTCTTTATCAAACTTTAGTAATAATGCAATAAAGTTTGATAGTAAAAGTCCCACCAAACCAAAGATACCAATTTGGGGGATAATAAAAGTTGCTGTCAAAGCAACTGCACCAAGCCATCTTCTATTACTAAATAAAATTTGTGCATAACTAAAAAATATGGAATCAAAGAAATAATTTATTTTATCTTTCAAAGGTCACCTAAAAATGATTTAATTTTTCTGGAATTCTTTCAAGATTTTCAATTGTACTTATGGATTCGGATTCTCTTATTATTTCAGTTGTTCCGTCTTCCATAATCATAACTACATTAGGTCTCATTGTAATAAATTGCATCCACTGAGTTACATTATAAGCACCCACGTAATAAATAACTAAATGATCGCCAACTTTAACAGAAGGGAAAAGAATTTCATCTCTAATTATGTCAATATTCATACATAATGGACCATAAATAGTAGAATTTTCTGTAAATTGAGTAGTCGGCTGTGCAGGAATAATTTTATGCTTATACCAAAAACTGGTAAATAATACATTTACTCCGGCGTCAATAATAATAGCTCTCCTGCCATCAGAAAGTCTTTTATTTGCAAGTACCGATGTAATTAAATAACCTGCATCATCAATTAAAGCTCGCCCTGATTCTAAAATTAAAGTAGGCATTTCATCATTGCTTAAACGCATTGTAAATAGTGGCGAAGTGATAGCTTCTGCATATTGTTCTAAAGAAGGAAGCATTTCATCAGCTGATAGATATTGACCTTTAAGAGTATTGTTTGAAGGTAAACCGCCGCCAATATCTATATAATCAAGTAAAACATCATGATCGTTGCGTAAATAATTTGCCAAATCCACTAGCTTTGTAACTGCAATTTTATACGCATCAGTACTCATCATATATGTGCCAATGTGCGAATGTAAACCAATAAGATTTAGTTTTTTAACATGCACTATTCTGCGTAAGGCTTCTAAAGCTTCTCCGTTTTCATAATTAAAACCAAATCTATCCCATTTGGGATAAATTCCTGTATCCATATTTACTCTAATTGCAACATCAGCAGTTAAATTAAGTTCTTCAACAATTTCAATAATTAAATATAATTCATCAAAATGGTCAATATGAATTTTGGCTTTATCTTTAATAGCTTTTTCTAAGGCTGTTTTACTTTTTGCAGGACCATTAAATAATATTTTTGAACCGGGGATACCTGCATTTCGAGCTTTATCATATTCAAATTCGCTTACAACTTCGGCCCATGATCCTTCTTGATGAAAAATATTACATACTGCTTTTAAATAATTGGTTTTGTATGACCAAGCAAATTGGACTTTTGGATATCTTGTTTTAAACACTCTGTAGGCATTTCGTTGGTTTTCTCTAATTCTTTTTTCGGAAATTACAAATAATGGCGAACCATAATTATTTGCTAATTCTTTTACCGGAATTCCTTCAATATCAGTTTTATATTGCGAAACCGGTGCACTTCCAAATTTATTCATAAATCCGGAATAATGTTTAGTTATAACCGGCCTTTCATAAAGTTTTTTAGCCATGATTTATTTCTCCTTTAACAGTAAATTCTTCAAATCTTTTAATATCAGTTATTAAATCCCATGAATATCTTATAAATATTTTCCCCACTTCGTAATTACTGAACGGTTCAACATCTTTGCCCAATGATAATTCTACTAATGCCTCGGGCAAATTTTGGCCGGCTGCAACGGCTAAATACACCCAAGCAGGGAATCGGGGATTTATTTCCAACAAATAATATTCGTTCGATTTTTTATCTTTAACAAATTCAAGTTCTATACCGCTTTTCCAGCTTAATTTTTCAATTATATTATTCGAAAGATTAATTAATTCCTGGTCGTCTAAGGTTATTCCTGCCCAGCCTTTTCCTTTATCTGTAATATATAATTTTTTCATTGGAACAGCACCAATTGTTTTACCTGTGCCGTCACCTAAAGCACAAACATTATATTCGTCACCACTAATAAATTCTTGAACAATTATAGGTAGTCCCCATTTAAATCTGATTTTGTTAAATGCTGTAACAGATTCTTCAAAATTATTAACAACATAGGCATCATAAAAAATACCTTTTATAACTACCGGATAAGAAAGTTTGGAAGGAATTTCGTATAAATCCTGAATTGAATTAGCCAAAATATTAGTAGGAGCTTTGAAATTATTTTTTTTGCAAAAATCAAAAAGTTTATCTTTACCTCTCAAATTTAATTGATCAATTCCGGGAAGATAAGTTTTGATTCCCAGTTTTTCAAACCGTGGAGCAAGTTTAATAAATCCAAATAATTCGGAATCTAAAGTTGGAATAATTAAATCAATTGGTAATTTTGAATTAATATACTCGATTCTTTGATATAGAGACTCAAGTCCTGCAGATGGATAAGGAATAATAAAATTATTATTAGCAACTTCTTCCATATAAGGACCCGGTTCAAGTGTATCGTAAATAAAACCGATTATATCTGTCTTAAATTTGTTTGATTCCCGAAGTCCTCTTATTACAGGAACGCCCGGACCCGGACTATCAATGTTGTTTAATCCTGTTACAGCTATTCTCATATCTCTTTCAGCACATTTAGGTTTTTCAATTGATTTAAGAAATCATTTAAATCATTAGTTAAAGTTTTTATTTCTGTGTCATATTCTTCAAATAAATGATCAATTATTTGGTTATAGCTTTTATCGTCTTTTAATAATTTGATCACTTCACTTCCTAAAAAATTTACAGTAAAAGTTTCACCGGATGTAGGAAGAAATATAAATCCGCTGTCACTTATTGCAATGTTTGAAGGTATTTTTAAATTAGTCATTAAGGTTTCTCACTTTAAAATTATCATTTTTTTAGTTGTTGCAAAATTACCGACATTTAATTTGTAAAAATATACTCCGGAAGAAACTCTTTGACCATCATTTCCGGTACCATTCCACAAAGTTTTATGATTTCCTTGAGTCAAGTATTCGTTTAATAAATTTTTAACCAGTTCACCATTAACATTATAAATATTAATAGAAACATTTTTTGATTCATTAATTGAAAACTCAATTTCTGTAGTTGGATTAAAAGGATTAGGATAGTTTTGCTTTAACTCAAACTGTATTTGAGTTTTTGAATCAAAATTTAATGAAGTATTTATACCTGTGTTATATACAATCAAATTGCAATTGGCAAAATTTGGATAGTCATATTTAACTACAAGACATTCTAAAACTCCATCATTATCAACATCCCAAATTGAAGGAATGTCATAATAAACAAAGGTTTCGTTTTTTTCAAGCAAAATATCATTTTTGGTTATATCTATTATTTTAAATCCTTGTCTGTAAGGAGTTGCGGTTCCATATGAAGATAAAACATAAAATTCAGTTATTCCATCGCCTGTTAAATCTGTTTGTAATGAATATATAAGATATCCCGCGTCTTTTTCGGCTTGTGTAAAATTATAAGAGTATTTAGGTGTTGTGCTATAAATAGATTCCATTATTTGAAAAGTATTAGCATCAATTAAATACATTTTATTAACCCATGTATTGCCGGATATTTCGAAGTTAATCCAGCCGGAAACAAAAGCACCCGATATAGATGGACTGGACCATTCAGTCTGCCATTGTGCCTTAACATTAATATAAATAAAAGTCAGAACAATTAATAATATACTAATTCTTTTCATAGATCCCCTAGTTTTGTAATTATTATTTTATAAATTTAAGATAAGTTTTTTTTTAGAAATAATCGGGAATTTCTTCCCGATTATAAAAAATTAGTTGTTGAAGGTTCTGTTTCTGTTTCTGCTCCATTTTGGAAAACCATATTTATCGCGTAAAGAATATTCTTTATTATCTTTTGTGATTTTGGAAGCAATAAAAAATGTGTCATTATCAATAGTAACTTTTGAGCCGAATATTTCTAACTTATCACCTTTATTGATATCTAAATTAATATCATCTAAGTACCAAGTAGGTCCAATATGTACTTTAACATTAGAGTCGCCTGATTTTAAGGTAATATGCAATCCGCCTCCACTTCTATTCCTTTTAATAACTTCAAACGATTCCATTGTTCCTTTAATTGTTTCCTGATTGTTTGCGTCATAGCCGTAAGAATTATTAATATTGTTAACACAAATCCCTCTTCCTTGATTTTTGTTGTATCTGCCTCCATTATTACAGCCATTCCAGCAATTATTTCCTTTTTGTGCATCTATTTCGGAACTGACTCCAAAATAAATAAAAAGTGCAAATGCTAAAACTCCAAATATTTTTTTCATATATTACTCCAATTTATTAAATGTGAACTCGCTTTGTCTATTTCATACAATCGTTGTGCCAAATAATTTTGTTAGCATTTGCCCTATATTGCAAGGAAAAAATAGAATAATTTATTAAGCAAATCGACATTTGTGTCGAGAAGTTCGACAAAAAGCAGAAATTAGTATCATTAATATTCAAAAAACATATAATTTAGCTATTTTATTTTGGCTTATTTTTTGTTATATATATAATATGAAAAAAAACAAATTAATATTATTGATACTTTTTACAATATATTTAAATAGCAATATTTTATTTGGCAATGATATAGCAGATGACTCGTTAAAAGTTAAACCATCAAAAAAAGATAGTGCCAAATGTTGTTTGCTTGGTAATAAATTTGTAGATATTAATGGCGACGGGATAAATGATTACGCCCCAGATCATGATGGTGATGGTATCCCTAATGGTTTGGATCCTGATTATAAACGGAAAATTAAAGCTGATAATAGACCTAAATTTTATGATAATAAAGATAGTACGTTAATTAAGAAAAAATTATTTAACAAAAAACGTTTTAGGCATAGGTGGCGAAGGTAATAATTAACCTCAAGTGATCCGTATCCAACTTAAATATCTTAAAATTATTCACAAAATATATTAAAATTGACTAAAAAATAATCTAAAATTTAGTTATCTTTAAATTTACATAATTTTAAGAATGGTATGGATTTTCAAAAAAAGGTTAAGTATATTTTTGTTACGGGTGGGGTAGTTTCATCTCTTGGAAAAGGAATTACGGCATCTTCATTAGGCTTGTTATTAAAACAACGCGGTTATAGTGTTACAATTCAAAAATTTGATCCTTACATAAATGTTGACCCCGGAACGATGAATCCATTTCAACATGGTGAAGTTTTTGTGACAGATGATGGTGCAGAAACAGATCTTGATTTAGGACACTATGAAAGATTTCTTGATACAAACATGTCAAGAGCAAATAATACAACTACAGGTAAAGTTTATGATGAAGTTATTACTCGCGAACGACGAGGTGATTATTTAGGTGCCACGGTGCAAGTAATTCCACATATTACCGATGAAATTAAAAAAAGGATGAAACACTTAGGCGAATCGGGATTATATGATATTATAATTACTGAAATTGGCGGTACTGTTGGTGATATTGAAAGTTTGCCTTTTATGGAGTCAATCAGGCAATTAATGTCTGATTTGGGAAGAAAAAATGCAATAAGCATTCATGTTACCTTAGTTCCTTATATTTCATCTGCCGGTGAAATGAAAACAAAACCTACTCAGCATAGTGTTAAAAATTTACTTGAACTTGGTATTCAGCCACAAATATTGGTTTGCAGAAGCGAACAAGAACTAGATGACGATATTAAAACAAAAATAGCATCATTTTGTAACGTACATAAAAAAGCCGTTATTTCTGCTTATGATTGTGGTACTATTTATGAAGTTCCTTTGGTACTGCTAAAACAAAAATTTGATAGGCTTGTATTAAAATTTTTGCATTTGCCTGATATTAATATTAAAATTGATGCATGGACAAAGTTTGTAGATAAAATTAAAAATCCTAAGGGAACAATTAATATTGCCGTATGCGGAAAATATACCGAGGTTCAGGATGCTTATAAAAGTATTTCTGAAGCTTTTGTACATGCCGGTGCTGAAAATGTTGTAAAAGTAAAATGCGACTATATTCGCGCTGAAGATTTAACAATTAAAAATGTTGCTGAAAAATTAAAAGATTACTCGGGCATTTTAATTCCCGGCGGTTTTGGAAACAGGGGAATTGAAGGTAAAATTACCGCCATAACTCATGCAAGAATTAACAAAATTCCATTGTTTGGTATTTGTTTAGGCATGCAGCTTGCAGCTGTTGAATTTGCAAGAAATGTTTGTGGAATTAAAAACGCTAACAGTTCGGAATTTGTTAAGAACAATTATAGCATTATTGATTTAATGGATGAGCAAAAAAAGGTTAAAGGAAAAGGCGGCACTATGCGTTTAGGTGCTTATAAATGTAAATTAAAAAGTAATTCTATTGCTTTTACCGCATATGGAGTTGAGGAGATATCCGAACGACATAGACATAGATTTGAGTTTAACAATAAATATAGAGAAATTTTTGAAAAAAACGGAGTGGTTATTTCAGGACTATCACCTGATAATACTTTAGTTGAAATTATTGAATTAAAAGATCATCCTTGGTTTTTGGGATGTCAATTCCACCCCGAACTAAAATCTCGTGCAATTAAAGCACATCCGTTATTTAGAGAATTTGTAAAAGCAGCACTTAATTATTCACAAGGGAAAATTTAATCTTGAAAAAAATATTTGTTCTTTTATTTTTTGTATTTATTGCAAATAACATTTGTGCAGTTGAAAAAGAAAGCCTTATTAAAAAAGGATTGGAATTGTCATATAATTTTCAGATTAAAGAGTCTGAAAAAATTTATAATACAATAATAGAAACATACCCAAACGAACCCGAAGGGTATTTATATATGTCTCAAAATTACCTATGGACATATTTAGGAAATAAAGACGAAGGTGATTATGAAGTGTTTTTTAAATACCTAAATTTAGGAATTGAAAAGCTTAATAATAAATTAAGCAATGCAGAAAAAAAATACGAAATTAACTATTTGCTTGGTAAAGCTTATATGTTTAAGGCAATGGCATTATCAACTGCCGAAAAAAACTTAGACGCATTTTGGGCAACAAAAAGTTCGATAGGATATTTTGAAGATGTTTTAGAAGAAAATCCTGTATATTATGATGCAAATTTAGGAATTGGCATATTTCAGTACGCTTTAGGTTTTGTTCCATCGGTATTTAAATGGGCATTAAATTTAACCGGATTAACGGCAGATCAAAATAAAGGATTTAATAACATTCAGATTGCATTAAAAAAAGGGATGAACTCTAAAACAGAAGCCTCATTTCATTTAGGTAAAATATATTCGGATTATTTTGCGGAATATGACAGTTCAACAATAAATCTTTATAATATTATAAATAAGTATCCAAAAAATACACTCTTTTTGTATCAGTGTGCAATTACTCATTTGTTGAACAGAGATTTACAAAATGCGGAAAAATTGTTAAATAGGGTAATTTCATTAAATAATCAAAATTTTCAACAGACCACTGCTTTTTCATATTTTTTAAAAGGTGATATATACTTTAGAAGAAATGATTTTGAAAAAGCAATTGAATACTTTAATAAATTTACAGAACTAACTAAATCAATTGATTATTTAGGCATAACAAATTATAGATTAGCTTTTTGTTATGAAATGTTGGGCAAAAATGATGAATCTGAACAATGTATTGCCAATACAAATTCAGGGAACGATGATATTCAAGAAGATATATACGCTTTTGAAGAGGGGAAAAGAGTTAAAAATTATGGCTGGACATACGAACGAAAGAATTTATTAGCGAACCAAAATAACCTTGAATCTGCAAAATATGATTCGGTGATTTCTAATCTCAAAACTCATATTAGCAGTTATAAGGATGATGATTCTAAAATGATTGCTTACTTGTATCTAGCTGATTCTTTTATTAATAAAAAAGAGTTGGAAGATGCAAATTATTATCTTACAAAAGTTTATCCGAAAAAACTAAATAAAGAAAAATGGGGTATCCCTTATTTTAATTATTTAAAAGCCTTATATTTTTATAAGCTAAAAAAAACTAACGAAGCAATTAAATATATTAAACTTGCTGAAGATACAAACGAATATTACTTTAAAGATAAATATCAACCTTTAATTAATAAATTAAAACGAAAATTAAAGATTGATTAATATTATTTTTGTTATTGATAATTAATCATATTTTAAATACATTTTAAAATTGAATTAGTAAAATATGTTAAATATTGCAGTTTTTATTTCAGGTCGTGGTTCAAATCTAAGTTCAATAATTGAGTATTTTAAAGAAAACTTAAATATTGTTTCTATAAAATATGTAATTTCCAATAATAAAGAAGCTTATGGATTAAAAATTGCTAAAAGCAATAACATTCCTACATTTCTAATAAGTCCGGATAAATTGGAAACTGAAAAATCATACGATATTTTAGCAGAGAAATTAAAAAATAATGATGTTGATTTAATTGTTTTGGCCGGATATTTGAAAAAAATACCTGATAGTTTTATTGATAAATTTGAAAACAAAATAATAAATATCCATCCTGCATTACTTCCTTCCTTTGGTGGAAAAGGAATGTACGGACTTAATGTTCATCAGGCTGTATTTAATAAATCAGTTAAAGTTACCGGTGCTTCTGTTCATTTTGTGAACAAGGTTTATGATGAAGGACTAATTATTGCTCAACAAGCCGTAGATATTTCTGATGTTGAAAATGCAGAGGAAATTGCTGAAAAAGTTCTTAAAATTGAACACACCATATTACCTTATGTAATTAGCAAAATTGCAGAACATAAAATAATAATAAAAAACAATCGAGTTTATATAAACGAGTAAATTATGAAAATAAACAAATACGCTTTAGTTAGTGTGTCTGATAAAAACAATATTGTAGATTTTTGTAAAAGATTAAATCTCTTAGATTACACAATATTAGCTACCGGTAAAACAGCTAAAATATTAGCTGAAAATAACGTAAATTGTGTTGAAGTAAGTGATTATACCGGATTTCCGGAAATATTTGATGGACGAGTAAAAACATTACAACCCAAAATATTTGGTGGAATATTAATTAGACCGGACAAAAAAGAAGACATAAAGCAAGCTATTGAAAATAATATTAATCAAATTGAAATTGTTTGTGTTAATTTGTATCCGTTCCCGCAGGTAGCAGCAAGAGCCGATATTGATTTAGATACAAAAGTTGAAAATATTGATATTGGAGGCCCAAGTTTAATACGGGCTGCAGCAAAAAATTACAAGTATGTATCTGTTTTGACCAGCCCCGAGCAATATGATGACTTTGTTACATTGTTAGAGGAAGGTAAATTAGATATTGAAGCAAGACAAAAACTTGCAGTTGCCGCATTTGCGCATACAGCATATTATGATACAGTTATTTCTAACTATTTTGAAAAAGAATTTAATGTTAAAAAATTAGATATTAGATTAAATTATAAACTATATGAACAATTAAGATATGGTGAAAATCCTCATCAAAAAGCTTATTATTATGGCAATTTTGATAATTATTTCGATTTTTTACATGGCAAAGAATTATCGTATAATAATATAGTTGACTTAAATGCCGCAGTTGAATTGATTAGTGACATGGAAGAAACATCCTGTGTAATTATTAAACATACTAATCCGTGTGGTGCTGCAATTGGTAATACTGTTTATGAAGCATATACAAGAGCATTAACAACAGATCCGGTTTCTTCTTTTGGCGGCATTGTTGCCTTTAACGCAAAGGTAGATTTGGATACTGCCAAAAAACTAAATGAAATTTTTCTAGAAATTATTTGTGCACCGGATTACGATGTTGATGCTTTAGAAGAATTAAGAAAAAAGAAAAACAGAAGAATTATTAAGATAAAAAATATTGAAAAAGCTGACATACAAATTAAAAGTGTTTTAGGGGGTTTATTGGTTCAAGAATCCGATAAATCGATTTTTCCAAAAGACACAATAAAATTAGTGACCAAAAAAGAGTGTTCGCCAACTGAATATGAAGATTTAAAACTTGCATGGGTAATATGCAAACATGTAAAATCGAATACAATAATTTATGTAAAAGACAAAAAAGTTGTTGGTGTAGGAGCCGGTCAAATGTCAAGAGTAGATTCTGCAAAAATTGCCGGCATAAAGGCAAAAGAGCAAAATCATTCATTAATAGGAGCTGTTGCTGCTTCTGATGCATTTTTTCCATTTGCGGATGGATTAGAAGAAATTATAAAAAACGGAATTACAACAGTCATTCAACCGGGTGGATCAGTACGTGATAATGAAGTTATAGCTGCTGCTGATAACAGCAATATTGCTATGTATTTTACCGGTGTTAGAAATTTTAAACATTAAGAGGAACTATGGGTTTTCTAAATATATTTTCAACAGATATTGCTATTGATTTAGGAACAGCTAATACCCTTGTATATTTAAAAGGGAAAAATATTGTATTAAACGAACCTTCTATTGTAGCTTTTGAAAGATCCACAAAAAAAATTATTGCTATTGGTAATAAAGCCAAAGAAATGCAGGGACGTGAACATAAAGATATACGTGTTGTAAGACCAATGAGAGATGGCGTTATTGCTGATTTTGAAATAGCTGAGGCAATGATTAAAGAATTTATCCGCAAAGTGAGTTCAGGGTCATTTTCTACCAGAAGAATTGTAATTGCTGTGCCAAGTGGTGTTACAGAGGTTGAAAAACGTGCTGTACGGGATGCCGCTGAACATGCGGGTGCTAAAGAAGTGCATTTAATTGCTGAACCGATGGCGGCCGCAATTGGTGTTGGTTTGGATGTTGAAGCTCCTATTGGAAATATGATTATTGATATTGGCGGCGGAACTACTGAAATTGCCGTTATTGCATTATCGGGTATTGTACACGAAGAATCCATAAGAATTGCGGGCGATGAGATGAATAACGCCATAATGCAATTTTTTAAGAAAAATTATAACTTGTTGATAGGTGAAAGAACCAGTGAAGTTATTAAATGCGAAGTTGGTTCGGCAGTACCGTTGAAAGAAGAGATTACCATTCAGGTTAAAGGAAGAGATTTAATTGGTGGTATTCCTAAAACCGCAGAAGTAAGCAGTGTTGAAATACGAGAAGCTCTTAATGAAAACATTTCTCAAATTGTTGAAGCGGTAAAAGCTACTTTAGAAAGAACTCCTCCTGAATTATCTGCTGATATTTTAGAAAGAGGTGTAATGCTTTCCGGTGGTGGTGCTTTATTAAAAGGTTTGGATGAAAGAATCAGGATGGAAACAAAATTACCGGTGCATGTTGCCGATGATCCTTTAACGGCTGTTGTAAGAGGAACCGGCAAAGCTATTGATAATATTAATAGATATTCAAAAGTATTTATTCGCAAACGTACTTATTGATGTTAAGTTTTTTAAAAAGATTTTTTTATACATTAAAAGAATATATTTATTTATGCCTTCTTTTGGTGATCAGTTTGTTCTTCTTATCTTTAAACGATAATGAAGCTATGAATTCCATACGCAGATATTCGTTTGGTTCATTTTCAATTTTTAATTCCTTTTTTACCGAGTTTGTTCATTTGTTTTATAACGAAGATAATATTTTAGCTCTAAAACACAAAAACGCTGAATTAATGCTGGAAAATAATTTGCTTCGCGATTATGCCCTACAAAACCTTGAATTAAAAAGCCTCCTTAAAATGCAGGATACAATTAATACAAAAATTATTAGTGCAAAGGTTGTTTCTAAACTTGTATCTGCAGTACAGGGTAATTTAATAATTAATCTTGGTCTAAATGACGGAATCTCAAAAGGAATGCCCGTTATTAACGATAAAGGGCTTGTTGGCATTATTCAACAGACAAGTGATAATTATTCGCTTGTTAGGCATATTAAAAATGCACATCTTAAAATTGCCGTAAAAGACCAAAGAAGCGGAATAGACGGTATATTACATTGGGATGGGAATAGTTTAATTATTTCAAATATACAAGGCATTGATGATGTTTTAATTGGTGATAGAATAATTACGTCAGATTTTAGTTCAATTTTTCCTCCTAATATTCCTATTGGTATTGTTAAAGAAAAGGAAAGAAATTTAACCGGTTTTATCAGTCTTGTTATTATTGAACCGTTTGTAAATATTGAGTGGCTTTCGCATGTTTATGTGTTGCCAATTAAAAGAGATCCACAGATTGATTCGTTAAAAAACTTGATAAAAATTAAAAAATGATAAAAAAATTTACTGCCCCTATATTAATATTTATTCCTTTAGTTCTTTTGCAACTTACGGTTGTTCCATTAATTTCGTATAATAATATTGGCCCGGATTTAATTATTTTACCGGTAATTTATTTTTCGATAAAAAAAGGACAAATGTATGGAATGGTGTTAGGATTTATTATCGGTTTTATGTTTGATCTAATTTCAGGCGGCATAATCGGAAGTTCGATGTTTAGTAAAACACTTGCAGGTTTTATTGCAGGTTACTTTTTTAATGAAAATAAAATTGATTTAACTTTAGGTTCGGTTTTGTTCATGTTTATAGTTTTTATTTGTTCAAGTGTTGATTCTTTAATAATATCTATATTGTCTGCCTCCGAAAATATTTCTACTTTATCTTTGTTTATTATTAAACGAAGCCTTTTACCCGGTTTATATTCTTCGGCTTTCAGTCTGCCTTCAATAATCTATAACAATAAAATTGAAAGATTAAAATGATAGACGTTGAAATAGCATCCCCCACACGAAAATCAATTCTTTCAATAATAGTTATTGGATTTTGCTTTGTGCTGTTATTTCAGATGATTAAAATGCAATTAATAGATGATTTGATATATAATGAAAAATCATCTGAAAACAGTATTAAAGAAATATATCAGCAAGCTCCTCGCGGGATTGTATATGATAGGAATTATAATGTTTTGGTAAATAATCGACCTTCATTTTCAGTTCAAATAACTCCGGCATTTTACAATACAAAATTAAATGACAAATTAGATGAACATCTAGCATTTGAAACAGGTACATTATCAAAGATATTAAAACAAAATCAGGGATATTCAAAATATATTCCACGTTTGATAAAAAGAGGAGTTGATTTTAAATTTATTGCATGGTATGAAGAAAATTCCGATGATTTAGCCGGTGTAAATTATATTACCGATTCGGAAAGGGATTATTCGCATGGTGTTAAGGGTGCTCATATGTTTGGTTATATTCGCGAAATTTCGCAGGAAAAGCTAAAGCAGCATAAAGGCCAATACCGGATGGGTGACATGATAGGGTTGACGGGGATTGAACGAGGATACGAAAAATATCTTAGAGGCGAACAAGGGATTAAGTATATTTTATTTGATGCTCAACAGCGAATTATTGGACGATACAATAATGGCAATGATGATAAAAAAATTGTTAAAGGAAATGATTTGGTTTTAGGTATTGATTTAGCTGCTCAAAAAGCTGCTGAAGACGGTTTTAAAGGAAGACAAGGTTCGTTGGTTGCCATTGAACCGAGTACCGGAGAAATTCTTGCTTTTGTAAGTTCCCCTGATTTTGATTTGGAGAAATTAACCTCATTTACTACAAATAATGATTGGGCTCAATTATTGAGTGACCCTAATAAACCTTTGTTTAATCGTGCTACAATGTCAGTTAATCCTCCCGGTTCAACATTTAAAATGTTTGAGGCATTAGTTGCTCTTCAAGAGGGAATTATCACTCCTGATTATCATATAAACTGTCCGGGTGGTTTTCAGTTTGGAAATAGATTTTTTAAATGTCATGGTGCACATGGTAATGTAAATATTCAGCAATCAATTGAAAAATCGTGCAATACGTTTTATTATCAATTAATTTTAAAAATAGGAATTGATAAATGGGCAGAATATGCTCATAAATTTGGCTTTGGTTTAAAAACGGGAATTGATATTGGTGAAGAACTTCCCGGTCTTGTACCGGACAGGGGCTATTATGATAAAGCTTTTGGAAAAAACAAATGGGGGAATGGTTTTTTAGTTAGTCTTGGTATTGGACAAGGGGAATTAAGCACTTCAATAATACAGCTGGCGCAATATACTGCAATGCTTGCTAATTATGGTGTTACATATGAACCTCATTTTGTTAAAGGTTTTGTTGATAACAAAAGTCAAAAATTTGTTCCTTTTGAGAAAAAAGAGATTAAAGTTGATATAAAAAGAGAATATTTTGATATTGTTAGAGAAGGGATGTATTTGGTGGTTAATGGTGCCGGTACTGCAACACATATCAAACAGAACGGCTTTGTTATAGCTGGGAAGACCGGAACATCACAAAACCCGCATGGCTCAGATCATGCCCTTTTTATAGGATTTGCCCCTTATGATAATCCTAAAATTGCAGTTGCCGTAATTGTACATAATGTTGGATTTGGAGGTACTCATGCAGCTCCTATTGCGCGTGATGTAATGATTGCATATTTGGAAAAAAATAAAAAAGTTGTAAAAAATGAATCTGTAAAAAAGGATTCTTTAAAAGGAAATTAAATGAAAGTTGGGTATAGATTAAAAGACAAGTTTGATTTGGAAATATTTATTCCTACTATATTATTAACTATGATGGGTTTAATTGCTATTTACAGCGCAACAGTTAATCACCCAACTGCTTCGTCTAATTTTTCGCGTCAACTGTTTTGGGCAATCGGTTCAATTATTACGTTATTTTTAGTTTATGCCGTTCCATCTCAATTTATTAAATTTGCGTCTGTACCAAGTTATATTGCATCTATTGTTTTATTAATTGCAGTACACTTTATAGGAAAGCAGGTTTATGGTGCCAAAAGCTGGTTAAATCTTGGTTTTTTTGGATTTCAGCCATCCGAATTTGCAAAAATAGGTACTATTTTAATGCTTGCTTATTGGCTTTCTGAAAAAAAGAGGAATCTGGATAGCTTCAAAGAAATTGCTACTGCTTTAGTTATTGGCGGGATACCAATTTTGTTGATTTTATTGGAACCAGATTTTGGGACTTCGATTGTTTTTGTTGCAATTACTGTTACAATGGTATTTTGGAGTGGTATTAGTTTGTTTAGTTTGTTTATGGTATTATCACCGGGGGTTGCAGCATTTGCTTCATTATTTGGAACTATTTCTTTTCTAATATCAATTTTGGCGGTTGTAATATTATTATTTTATTTTAAGAAGAATATTTTTACAAGTGCTTCTGTATTAATAACAAATATTGCTGCCGGTTTCTTTTTTGATTTTGCATTAAGATATTTGCGGCCTCATCAGCAAAATAGGATTTTAACTTTTATTAATCCAGAAACCGATCCTTTGGGGGCAGGTTATAATGCGCTACAGGCCAAAGTAGCAATTGGTTCGGGCGGATTATTTGGAAAAGGGTATTTACATGGAAATCAGACACAATTAAGGTATATTCCGGAACAATGGACCGATTTTATCTTTTGTGTAATTGGAGAAGAATTTGGATTTATTGGCAGTATTATTACTTTAGGTTTATTTGTATATTTGTTTATTAGATTAATTAATCTTTCATATAATGCTTCAAATAAATTTAGCAGTCTTGTTGTTATTGGAGTACTATCGTTAATGTTTACCCATTTTGCAATTAATTTGGGTATGAATTTAGGAGTTACTCCAGTTGTTGGTTTACCTCTTCCTTTTTTAAGTTACGGAGGAAGTTCATTATTGGTAAATATTATATTAATTGGATTTACCTTAAATATTTATAATAATCGTAAGCAGAGTTAAAAATGAAAAGTGCTCAGGAAAAATTTGTGAATTTGTGTAACAAAAACATGCATATTTGTGTTGGTTTGGATACTGATTTTGATAAAATTCCAGATTATTTGAAAAAAGAAAAAGACCCTGAGTTAAAATTTAATCAAATAGTAATTGAAAATACATATTTATATGCAGGAAGTTATAAAATAAACTTTGCCTTTTACGAAAAAATGGGCTTAAAAGGTTTAGATATTATTGAAAAGACATTAGAGTTTATTCCAAAGGATATTTTAACAATAGGTGATGCCAAAAGAGGAGATATTGGAAATACTTCTCAGATGTATGCAAAGTCGATTTTTGAGTATCATAATTTTGATTCGGTTACTCTAAATCCTTATATGGGTATTGATTCCGTTTCTCCTTTTTTGGAGTATAAAGATAAAATAAATTTTATTTTGGTTTTAACTTCAAATAAAAGTTCGTCCGATTTTGAAAAAATGAAACTTGAGGGAGGTAAATACCTTTATCAGGAAGTGCTTGATAAAGTTAATTTTTGGGACACAAATAATAATTGCGGAATTGTTTTTGGGGCTACAAATATTGAAGAACTGAAAATAAATATTTCCAATTTTAATAAATTATTTGTTTTAGTGCCCGGTGTTGGTGCACAAGGCGGCAGCCTTGAGGATGTGGTGTCTCTTTTTAACCAAAATTATATTTCAAACTATATGATAAATATCAGCCGTAGTTTATTATATTGCGATAACAGCATTTATTTCCCTTCAAAAATTAAAGAAACAATTATCTCTTATAATAAAATTATAGATTCTCTTTCTTAAATCTCTTGACATTTGAATTAATTTTATCTAATATTAAAATACTATATGAGTAATTTTAATATTCAGATTAATTACTAAAATTAATAGTCCAGTTTTAAGCGAGGTTAATGTGGAATCACCAAAAGTAACCGAAGAAATTCTTTATGAACAATGGATAAATCATAAAAATTTAAAAACACTTAAAACAGCAGGCGGGGAGGATATTGAAATCCTTGATATTGGAATGTTCAATAATGATGAAGCCGGTCCTGATTTTAGAAATACTCGCATCAGGATAGGAAATTTTGTATTTATAGGTGATGTTGAAATAGACATTAATTATGCAGATTGGGTTAATCATGGGCATAACATCAATAATAAATATAATAAAGTAATATTGCATGTTTCCTTATTTAACAAACAAAATCACCAATATGTTTATACCCGCGATGGAAGAAAAGTACCTACTATTATTTTAGTAAATTTTTTAGAACAGGGAATTGTTGATTTGTTTTGCAGCACTTATGAAAAAGATAACGGATTTTTTCATAATTATTTAAGATGTCATGATTCAATCAAATTTATTTCTGATGCCGAAAAAGTGGAAGCACTTTCAAAACTGGGTATTGAAAGATTAAATAAAAAATGTGAAAAAATTGTATTACGATTAAAAGAACTTACATATTTAAATTCATTAAAATGCAATGAACCTGCAGTCGCTTACCAAATGAGTCCGGAAAATGTTTTGCAAGATATTAATTATTCTGATTTAAGAAAAAAAGAGATTTGGGAGCAGGTATTTTACGAATTAATATTTGAAGCATTAGGATATTCTAAAAACAAAATTCCAATGAATGAACTGGCCAAAGCTGCTGATTTAAACTTTCTGAAAAAAATAAATTCGGATGATATAATACAGTGTTATGAAGCAGTGTTATTTAATATTGGGAACTTGTTTAATGAAAACTTAAAATCAGATTCGTCAAATTTATCGGAATATATAAAAGGATTAATGAAATGCTGGGTCAAATCAAAAAGTTTTTACGATGGTAAAATATTAGAAGATATTGAATGGCATTTTTTTAAATTAAGGCCGCAAAATTTTCCAACAATACGTATTGCCGGAGGAGCTAGATTTTTAGATTCATTAATTAATAAAAATCTTGTTGAAGTAATTCTTAAAAAAATTAAAGAAATTCACAATATCGAAGTTCTGATAAATTCTATACGAAATTTATTTGTTATTAAAGCAGAAGGATATTGGCGCGAACATTATGTTTTTGAAAAACCTATTAAAAGTGAAATAAAGTATTTTGTTGGTGCTCAAAGAGCAGATGAAATAATTATTAATGTTATTTTTCCTTTTTTTACCGTATATTTTGATGTTTTCGGATTACCATATTATTCAAAAAAAATATTACAGATGTACAATATCTTTAAGCAAAAATCCGATAACAAAATTATTTCGGATGTAGCAAAAAGTTTAGAAATGGAGCAATATCTTGAAAAAACCATTCTTACGCAAGGAATGATAGAAATATTTAGAAGTTATTGCTCAAAAAATCGTTGTGCAGAATGTAAAATAGGGGAAAGTATATTTAACTAAGGCTTTTCCCACTATTTTTAATTGTTTCTATTTCATCTCTAATTTTAGCTGCTCTTTCATAATCTTCTTTTTCTATTGCCTCACGCAATTGATCTTGAAGAGTTGCTATCTGAGATTCTGCAGAAATATTGATTGGTTCTTTTTCTGGTTTGTCGCTGATATTAAACAAATCTTCTTCTTCATCTTCATAATCCGGTTCATTTGATTCGTTACTATCAGAAGCCGGATTAAAGCTAGCCAAATCCATAACAACAGAACTGACATAAATAGGAGCACCTGTCCTTACAGCTAAAGCAACTGCATCGGATGGTCTTGAATCAATTTCAGTAGTTACAGTTGAATATTCAATAAGTATTTTTGCATAAAAAGTACTATCCTTTAATTCATCAATAAATATCTCAACAACATTAGCCCCTAAATTATCGCAAAAGCTTTTTATTAAATCATGAGGTAAAGGCCTTGGAGGTTTAGTACCATCAAGTGGCAAGGCTATTGCCTGGGCTTCAAAAGAGCCTATTAAAATAGGTAACCTTCTGATTCCGTAAATTTCTTTTAAAATTAAAGCAAACGCCCCATTTCTTCCGGCGTTTGCTGATAAACCTAAAACTTCAACTTCTATCTTTTCCAATTTATTATCTTATTACTTATTGTTTTATTTTTTTAATTTCTTCGGTTAAAATCGGTAATATTTCAATAGCATCGGCAACTATACCGTAATCGGCAATTTGAAATATTGGAGCATCTTTGTCTTTATTTATTGCAACAATATATTTTGATGAACGCATTCCTGCAATATGTTGTATTGCGCCCGAAATACCAACGGCAAAATAAAGATTTGGAGAAACAGTTTTTCCTGTTTGACCTACTTGTTCACTGTGTGGTCTCCATCCGGCGTCAACTACGGCACGTGAAGCTCCAACAGCGGCACCAAGTTCACCGGCTAAATTTTCAAGTAAACTGAAATTTTCAGCAACTTTTAATCCTCTTCCGCCGGAAACAATTATATCTGCTTCTGCAACATCAAGTTTACCACCGGATTTTTTTACTTCAATTGTTTTAGAAATTAAATTTAATTGTCCGGCCTCAATTGTATTAACTGATACTTCAACTTCAACACAATCATTTATACCAAAAACATTTGGGCGAAGATTAAATATTTTTAATTTAGAATTAAGTTTTTGCTGCATTAATAACTTGCCGGCAAATATTGGGCGAGTTGCAATAATACAATCAGATTCAACAGATAATTTAACACAATCCATCACTAAACCGCAATCTAATTTTGCAGAAAGTCTTGGTGCTAAATCTTTTCCAAATGAAGAGTTGGAAATAAAAATATACTCAAAATTTTTACTATTTACAAAATCCGTTATTAACTTTGCATATGCAGAAGATGAATAATATTCTAATTCTTGATTTTTAATAAATGTAACAGTATCAATTCCAACATTACCTAAAGAACTAAAATCATCAACATTTGCTCCAACTATCACAGCTTCAACCGAAGAGTTAAATTTTTGGCTGATTTGTTTAGCTTGGCAGGCAGCTTCAATAGATGATTTTTTTATTAAACCATTTCTTTGCTCAATAATTACTAAAAATTTATTTTCCATTGTTCATCTCCTAAATTACCTTAGCTTCTTCTCTTAATAAACGAACCAACTCGCCAACTGCAGTAACGTCAGTTCCAACAATTTTTCCTGCACTTTTAAGAGCAGGACGCTGTAAAGCAATAAACTCGGAGTAATTATCAAAAGTTTTTGCTTGTTTTTCTTCAATTACTTTTTTCTTTGAAGCCATTATACCTTTTAATGAGGGGTAACGAGGTTCATTTAATCCTTTTTGTGTTGTTACAACTGCAGGTAATGTTAGTTCAACTACTTCTTTACCACCTTCAATTTCTCTTTCGGCTAATATTTTTGCTCCATCTATATTAAAATTAACTGCAACAGATACGGAACTAAAATTTAATAATTCGGAAAGCATTTGACCTATTACAGAGTTATCATAATCTACTGATTGTTTACCTAAAAAAACTAATTCAGAACCTAATGAAGATATTTCATTGGCAAGTATTTTAGAAACGGAAAGAGAATCCAAATAAGAGCTGCTTTTTAATAAAATTGCACTATCGGCACCCATGGCTAATCCTTTACGTAAAGACTCTTTAAAAGAATCGTCACCAACACTTAACAAAATTACTTCGCCGCCAACTTTTTCTTTAGTTTTTAAGGCTTCTTCAATTGCAAATTCATCATAAGGATTTAATACAAATGTAAGTCCTGTTGTATCAAGGCTTTTTCCATCAGAGCCAATATTAATTTTAGATGCTGTGTCGGGAACATGACTTACACATACAACTATTTTCATTATTCCTCCATTTATTGATTAAATTAAATAATTCTTATAAAAAAAGAATCTATATACTAAATTTAATCAATTTTTTTTTTATATTACAATTTTATATTTTTTAATGAAAAGAATTTTATATAAATTATGCAAAATGAACATACTGCCCAAGAAGGCAGTCCAGAAATAGAAGATGCTGTTTCAATAAAATTAGCTTATAATGTAATACTGTTTAATGATGACTGGCATTCATTTGATGAAGTGATAAATCAAATAATTAAAGCCATACGTTGTTCTTACGATAAAGCTACAAGTTTGACTCTGCAAGTACATTTACAAGGTAAATCTGTTGTTTATTCAGGTGACCTTCAAAACTGTTTAAAAGTTTCTTCTATTCTTGAAGAAATTGCTTTACATACACAAATTGAATCATGATTTTATTAATTAACTATAAAGATATATGCAAATTGGATTAGTAGGTTTACAATACTCGGGTAAAACAACACTGTTTAATACTCTGGCTCAAATTAAAAACGACGAAAATGCCGTACAAAAAGATGAAGCCGGTATTGCGGTTGTTCGTGTACCCGATGAACGACTTGACAAACTTTCGGAAATATTTAACCCTAAAAAACAGGTTAATACAACTATTGAAGTTTATGACATTCCCGGGTTAAGAACCTCCGACGAAGGCAAAGTAAAAATTACATCAACATTTTTAAATAATGTTAAAAATAATGATGCATTATTTTATGTAATCAGAAATTTTAAAAACGATGCGGTGCCGCATCCTGCAAATAAAATCAATCCGCTGCAAGATATTTTATTTCTTGAGACAGAATTTTTATTAACCGATATGGAGTTTCTTGAAAAAAGAATTGAAAAGCTAAAAAAGGATTTACAAAAGTCTAAAGATGACAGAGTTAAAAACGAACTGCCTATTATTGAAAAGTGTTTTGTACATATTGAAAAAGAACTTCCTTTGAGGACGTTAAATTTAGATGAAACGGAAAAAAAATATCTTTCAGGGTATCAGTTGCTTACTCTAAAGCCAATTGCAATTGCCGTAAACTTTGATGATAGCTCGACAGATGAAGTGGATAAAGTTATTAGTTCAATAAAAGAAAATTTTACTTCTCAAGAATTAATTGTTATTCCTTTTTATGCAAAAATAGAAAATGAATTAGTTGATTTGGAAGAAGAAGACAGAGAAATATTTATGCAGGATTATGGCATTACAGAGTCTGCAAAAAGTAAAATATTACGAACATTATACCAAATACTTGGGTTGGAATCGTTTTTTACTGTTGGCGAAGATGAATGCAGGGCTTGGACTATAAGAAAAAATTATACTGCCCAACAGGCTGCAGGGGTTATACATACCGATTTTTTTAATAAATTTATCCGTGCAGAAGTGGTCTCGTACGAGCATTTTATGGCGCAAAAGTCGTTTGCCAAATGTAAAGAGTTTGGTTTTTGGCGGCTTGAGGGAAAAGAATATATAGTTAAAGATGGTGATATCATTACTGTTAGACACAGTTAAATAAATTTGTAATTGTTTTTAGGAGCATTTTATGCAAAAAGAAATTATTAAAGGTTTAAAACCGGAATTATTATGGGAAGCATTTTATGACTTAAGTCAAGTTCCACGCCCTTCAAAAAAAGAAGGCAAGGTAATTAAATTTATCGAAGAATTTGCTGTCAAAAATCAATTAAAGCACAAAAAAGATGAAGTTGGCAATATTGTAATTTCTGTACCGGCATCTTCAGGAAAAGAAGAGACACCTGTTGTTGTTTTGCAAAGCCATTTGGATATGGTATGTGAAATGAATAAAGGCACAAAACATGATTTTGAAAAAGATCCTTTGACATTAAAAAGCGATGGTGAATGGGTTTCTGCTACCGGAACAACACTTGGTGCTGATAATGGTATTGGTGTTGCTGCTTCTTTAGCCGCTGCTCTTGATAAAGAAATGGTACACGGACCATTAGAATTGTTATTTACAATTGACGAAGAAACAGGAATGACCGGAGTAAATAATCTAAAAGGTGATTTTATTTCAGGCAAGTATCTTCTAAATATGGATTCTGAAGAAGACGGGACTTTTTATATTGGATGTTCAGGCGGACAAGATAGTACCGGAGTATTTGAAATTCCTTATTCAAAAAAAATAGACGAGGAATTAAAACCATATGAATTGATGATAACCGGATTAAAAGGTGGTCATTCAGGATTAGAAATTCATTTGGGAAAAGCAAATGCAATTAAATTATTAGCACGTTTATTAGATAAATTAAAATCGGAAAAATACAGAATTGCTAATATCTCCGGTGGTTCAAAACGTAACGCTATACCAAGAGAAGCTGAAGCCCTTATTTTAATTGATCCAAAGGCTGAAAATAATTTTGTTAAATTAATTAAAGAATTCCATGAGCAAATAGTTAAAGAATTCAAATCATCCGAAACCGGAATTATTATTAATTTTGATAAAAAGAAAGTTAAAGTTGAAAAAGTATTCAAAAAAAGATTTGCTTCAACCCTAATTAACACTTTGCTTGCATTACCTCACGGAATAGTAGCAATGAGTAATGATATTGCAGGTTTAGTTGAAACATCAACAAATTTGGCAATTATTGAAACAGATGGCGAAATATTAAAAATTAGCACAAGTCAAAGAAGTTCTATTGATAGTGCAAAAGATTACATTGCATTATCGGTTCGTTCTGTTTTTAGTTTGGCCGGTGGTGAAATTACAGGAAGTGACGGTTATACGGGCTGGACACCTAATTTATCCAGTAAGCTATTAAAATTATCCAAAGATGTTTATGCAAAAATGTTTAAATCGGAGCCTGAGGTTAAAGCAATACATGCAGGATTAGAATGCGGATTATTAGGAGCAAAATATCCGGGTTTGGATATGATATCTTTTGGCCCAACAATTCAAGGGGCACATTCACCCGATGAAAGAGTAAATATTCATGCCGTCGAAAAATTCTATATGTTATTAAAAGGAATTTTAAACGAATTAGCCAAATAATTATTTAAATAATCTAAAGCGAGTTAAATATGAAAACGAAAGAATTAAAATTATTTGATGTGCCAAAAATTACATCAATTCAAGAAATGGTTTTAAATAATTCACAGAAATATTTTTATAAACTCGCTTTAGAGGATTTGAATAATACACCAATTCCAAAACTTACGTATGGTGAACTTTTAGAAAATATATTAAAATTTGGACATTCATTACAAACACTTGGGATAAAAGAAAGGGCGCATATTGCTATTATTGGTGAAAATAGAGTGCAATGGGCTGTAAGTTTTCTTACATGCATGTGTTTTAACTATGTTGTAGTACCTATTGATAAGAATTTAACGGAAAATGAAATATTTAATATCATATATGAATCCGATTCTGAGGCAATAATATTTTCGGAGGCTTTTTGTGATATGCTTTCAAAAGTTTCAACATCAAAAAAACTAAAACATTTTATTTGCATGGATGAGACAAGTGCTGATGATAGTTTTTTAATAATGAAAACCTTAATTGATAATTCTGCCGGGTTTAATCAGAGCAAATTACCCAAAATTGATCCCGATGATTTAGCGGAAATAATATTTACTTCAGGTTCTCTCGGAAGGGCAAAAGGAGTAATGTTAAGTCAAAAAAACCTTGCAAGCAACTTGATTGATATGGTAAGTATGTTATTTATGTATCCCGAAGATAAATTTTTGTCTGTTTTACCAATTCATCATACATATGAATGTACATGCGGCATGTTATGCCCATTATATTCAGGAAGTAGTGTTCATTATGCGCGTTCATTAAAAACCATTATTGATGATTTGCAGCGTGTAAAAGCTACTATGTTTTTAGGTGTTCCTTTATTATTTGATAAAATGTTCAAACGTATCAGTAAATCAATAAAGGATGATAAAATTAAATCAAAAATTGTTCCTCCTTTAGTAAAAATTACTAATTTTGCCTCATTTGTTGGTTGGAAGGAACTTAAGAAAAAAGTATTTCACGAAATGCATCAAAAATTTGGCGGATCGTTGCGGATATTTATTGCCGGTGGTGCTGCACCCGATCCTATGGTAGCTAAAGGATTGCGCGAATTTGGTTTTTCTTTTCTTCAAGGGTATGGTTTAACAGAATGTTCGCCAATAGTTGCATTAAATAGGCTTAATGATTTTAAAGATGATGCAGCAGGAATTCCATTACCGGGTGTTGAGGTAAAAATAAATGAACCGGATAATGATGGTATTGGCGAAATTTGGGTTAAAGGGCCAAATGTTATGCTTGGATACTATAAAAATCCGGCTCAAACTAAAACCGTTTTTTCTAATGACTGGTTTAAAACCGGTGACATTGGGTTTTTTGATGATGATAGTTTTTTACATATTTGCGGTAGAATGAAAAATGTAATTATCTCTAAAAGCGGTAAAAATGTATTTCCCGAAGAAGTTGAAGATATATTAAATAGAAGTCCTTTTATTTTAGAATGTTTTGTTTATGGTGAAAAAGATTCTAAACAAGATGAATTAATTGCCTGTAAAATTGTTGTTGATGCAGAAGCAGTTATTCAAGCTGCCGAAAAAGCTAATATTCAGATTACTTCTCTTTTTATAGACGAAATTATCAAGAAGGAAATAAAAATTGCCAATGATGAATTACCATCATATAAACAAATCAAAAAGTATCATATCCAAGAACAAGAATTTGAAAAAACCACCACTCAAAAAATTAAAAGATATCTAATAAATAATAATCAGCAATCGGAATAATTACTAAAATATTGTAAATATATTTGTTAAATTTGTTTGAGTTATTCTTATTTAATTGCTATTTTTAATTATAAGACTAGACTGTCTTTACAAATAATTGATATTTAAAAACTTAAAACTTAAAATTTTATTAAAGGTGTAGCTGTGAAATTATTGAATGAGTTGATAGTTGGTTTTGTAAAAATATTACCCAAAGCGGTTGTTCATATTTTTGCTAAACAATACATTGCAGGCGTTGCTTTGGCTGACGCGGTTAATGTTGTTAAAACTCTTAACAAAAAAGGTATAGTTTCTACAATGGATGTGCTTGGGGAAGCAATTAGTACAAAAAAAGAAGCGGAAGCTGCAAAAATTGAATGTTTAGAAGTGTTGGATGAAATTTACAAAAATAAATTAGATTCTAATATTTCGGTTAAACCTACTCAGCTTGGTTTGGTGATTGATAGGGATTTTTGTTTTGCTCAAATTGAAGAGATAATATTAAGAGCAAAAAAGTACAATAATTTTGTTCGTATCGATATGGAGGATTCATCTGTTACAGGAACAACTATTGAATTGTTTAATGAACTTAGACAAAAATATGATAATGTTGGTATTGTAGTTCAGGCATATTTACGCAGAACATACGATGATGTTGTTTCAATGAATAAAAAAGGTTCTCATTATAGGTTATGTAAAGGAATATATGTAGAACCGGAAGAAATTGCTTATAAAGGAAGACAAGAAGTACGTGATAATTTTGTAAAATTACTTGAAAAAATGTTTGATGATGGCATTTATGTAGGAATTGCTACACATGATGACTATTTATTAAAAGAAGCTTATAGAATAATTAAAGAAAAAAAGATTGATAAAAGCAAATTTGAATTTCAAATGCTGTATGGAGTAACAACCTATTTGCGTGATAAGGTTAGAGATGATGGTTATAAAATTAGGGTTTATGTTCCTTTTGGCGAAAAATGGTATGCATACTCTATTCGCCGATTGCAAGAAAATCCACAGCTTGCATGGTATATTACCAAAAGTATTTTTTCTTTGAAATAAATGATAGTTTTAGGAATAGAAAGCTCTTGCGATGAAACATCCGTATCTATTTTAGATAATGGAAAAATTCTATCTAATATTATTTCTTCACAAACCGTTCATAAAAATTACGGTGGGGTTGTGCCCGAACTTTCAAGCAGGGCACACCTTCAATTAATATTGCCTTTAGTTAAACAATCTGTAAAAGAAGGACATTTAACTTTGGCAGATATTGATTTAATTTGTGCCACAGCCGGTCCGGGATTAATTGGAGCACTGCTTGTTGGATTTACATTTGCTAAAGGTTTGGCATATTCTCTTAAAAAAGATTTTGTACCGGTAAATCATATTGAAGGGCATATGTTCTCCGGTTTCCTAATGGAAAACAAACCACAATTCCCATATTTATGTTTAGCTGTTTCGGGTGGTAACACATTATTATTATTGATTAAAAGTGATACGGAAATTATTAAACTGGGTTCTACAATTGATGATGCAGCCGGTGAAGCTTTTGATAAGGTTTCTAAATTAATTGGATTGGGGTATCCGGGAGGTCCAAAAATTCAGGAAGCCGCCTTACTTGGTGATGCTGATAAAATAATATTTCCAATTGCTAAAACAAAAAATGAACTTGATTTTTCTTTTAGCGGATTAAAAACTTCAGTTTTAAGATATGTTCAAAAGACGTATTCAGATATCAACAACATACCTGAAAACGAATTAAACGATATAGCAGCATCTTTTCAAAAAGCTGCAGTATATTCGTTATTAAATAATACCGAAAAAGCTTTAAAAAAATACACAGTAAATTCCATTTCCGTTGTTGGCGGGGTTGCGGCAAATTTACTTCTACGAACCGGTATTAATAATTTAGCGGTTAAATATAATATAAATTGTGTAATTCCTTCAGTAGAGTTATGCGGTGATAATGCTGCGATGATTGCTTATAGAGGATTACGCCTTTATTTAGCGGGCAAAAGGTATAATTTTGATTATTGTGCTTATCCAAGCAGTTTTTATAGCAGCCGAAAGTAAAATCCATTTAGTAAATTATCTATTATTTTTCTATATTTGTTGATTATTTATTAATCAATATTCTTTATTTATGACCAAAAACGACTTAAATATTATTTTAGCATTTTTTTGTTTCTCGCTGGGTTTGCTAATTTTTACATTTTATACACCAAATTATTATAGCTCGAAAGAAGCGGTTGAAATAAATATTAAAAATGGCGCATCATTTAACGAAGTTATTGACCTGCTTTATTCAAAAAAAATTATTCACAACAAAACTTATTTGCGTTTGGCGGCATTTATTTATGGTGCTGAAGATAAAATTAAGGCGGGTGAATATAAAATTCCTAATGGGTTAAGTTACTTTAGTTTAATTGATTATCTAACAAAAAGCCCTTTTTCAAATCAAATACTTGTAACAATACCCGAAGGTATTTGGCTTCCCGATTTAGCTAAAATATTTAAGAATAAGCTGAATTTGGATTCAGCTAAATTTATGGCTTTATGTTATGATAACGATTTTATTAAAAAATTAGGATTGGAGACTGATAATTTAGAAGGATATTTACTTCCAAATACTTATTATTTTTATAAAAATTCAACTGAAGAAAATGTAATAATAAAACTTGCAAATGAAATGAAACTTCTTTTTACTCCTGAAATATTAAAACAATGTGAAGAATTAAATATGAGTGAAAGGGAAATATTAATATTGGCTTCAATAATTGATGGAGAATCGAATAAAATAAGCGAATTTAATAGGATATCGGGTGTTTATCAGAATAGACTAAAAATAAATATGAGTTTACAAGCCGATCCTACAATTCAATATTTAGTGCGCGATCAGAGACCAAAAAGAATATTAAAAAAATTTTTAGAAATAGTATCCCCATTTAATACATATTTGTATAGTGGGCTACCTCCTGCTCCCATTAATAATCCCGGAAAAGAAGCTATTATGGCAGCTTTATATCCCGAAAAACATAATTACCTTTATTTTGTTGCCAATGGAAAAGGGGAACATAGGTTTGCAAGAACATTAAATGAACATAATTCAAATGTTGTTTTATACAAAAAAGCATTGGATACAATAAAATGAAATTAATAAAATTTTTTTTGTTATTATTATCGTTTATTATAATAAATGGATGTGCAAATCAACTTCCGCCAAGCGGCGGACCACCCGACAAAATTCCACCCGAAATAATAATAAGTTATCCTGTTGATGGTACTACCAATTTTGATGATGACCATATTGCTTTTGAGTTTTCGGAATATATAGATAAAAGGACTTTTCAAGAGGCAGTATTTATTTCTCCTAAAATTGAAGGAAAAATTGAATATGATTGGAGCGGAACAGAAGTAAATATATATTTTAATTCCGATTTACTTAAGAAAAACACTACTTACACTATAAATCTTGGAACTGATATTGTTGACCTGAATAACAGAAATAAAATGCTGCAAAGTTATACTTTAACTTTTTCTACAGGGGACAGCATTGATTATGGTGAAATTAACGGTAAAATATATTCTGAAAGCAAAAATAATATAATGGTATATGCATATATTGATAATGGTGATACTATAAACCCGATTGTTAGAAAACCGGATTATTTAACACAATCGGGAAAAGATGGCGGATTTTTATTGAAGGGATTAAAATATGGTAATTATGAAATATTTGCCTTTTCTGACGAATTAAGAGATTTACTTTATAACGTTGGAGAAGATTCTTATTCCGTAGCTGATACAACTGTTAATCTAAGTTTTGAACTTCAAAAAATTGGAAATATCAGTTTTTTAATGACAACGGAAGACACGATAAAACCCGCAATTTCTTTAATTACAATGACGGATAAAAATCATATATTAATTGAATTTAGCGAATTTGTTGATAGTACAAAACTAAAAACTGATAACTTTTATCTATTTGATTCCACGGATTCAAAAAAAATCTCAATTGACAAGTTATTCAAAAATTCAAAGTTAAAAACATATTTTGTAACAATTTCGGATTCTTTGAATGCAGACAATGAAATTTATTTTGTTGCTGACAGTATTTACGATAAATCGAACAATATTAAAATTAACGACCAATTGTTTTTAGCACAAAATAAATCTGCTGATACAATTAAACCAAAAATTAATAAATTAATAACCCGGTATGATGAGAACAAAATTGATTTTGCAGATGGTTATTTTACTGTTAATTTTAATGACGGTGTAAATGTGAACAAAATAATTGATTCGTCATTGATAACCGACAGTAAAGGGGAGTTGATAAAATATAAAGCTGAAAGAATAGACGATGCCACAATACTTTATACCATTACTCAAAAATTAAAACCAAAGACCAAATATAAATTTAAAATATTAACAGATAATGTTTTTGATTCTGCCGGAAATAAAATTGATTCCTTATATAAAGCAGATTTGTTAACAATTAATGATCTTGATTTTTCAGGTGTTTCCGGAACAGTTAATTCTAAATCTAACACAAAAAAAGTTATTGAAATATATAATAAGGACAATAAATATTCACAAAATATTTCCAATAATAAATTTAATTTTTCAAGGGTTATTCCCGGAAAATATTTGATGTGGATGTTTGAAGATACCGATAGCAGCGGTACATATAATTATGGAAAAGTCTATCCAAAAAAAAATTCGGAAAAATTTAACGTATATCCGGATACTCTAAATTTAAGAGCGCGTTGGCCTGTTGGAGATATTGAATTTGATGTTAATTAATTAATATTTTAGTGGAAAATTTTTGTAATGATAAAATTAGTTTGGATATTAGTTGTTATTTCTTCAATTACATTTGGCCAAAATGTTGATAGTTTAAGATTTAATTATGTAAATGCCACAGGAAAAGCTAAAATAGATGCATTATATGATTTAATTAAAGTTATTAGGCATGATAATGCAAAAGAGGGTTTGACATACTTAAATGAAGGTCTAAATTATGCTGTTAAGCTAAAATACAATAGCGGTTATGCAAAACTGCTATCAATGTTTAGCTATTGTTATGTTAATCAAGGTGATTTGTTTAAAGCCCTTGAATATGCTAAAAAAGGTTTGGATATTGCAAAAAATACCGGAAAAAGTTCAATTATTGCGGAAGCTGAAAATATTATTGGTATTTGCTATTATTTTATTGGAACTTATGACATTGCTTTGGAACATTTATTAAAATCTTATACAATCAGAAAAAGCTTAAATAACATTTCGGAAATTGCCAATACTACAAATAATCTTGGCTTAGTATATAATAAAGTCGGAAAATTACAACTAGCATTAGACTATTTTTTAATATCGGCAAATCTCAAAAAAACTATTGGTGATAATGATGGATTAGTAAGAACGCTTACTAATATTTGTGACGTTTATTTAATTATGGGTAATATTGACGAATCCTTAAAGTATCAACAACAAGCTGAAGTATTAAGTACCAAAATTAAATTTTTAAGTGGTATTGCAATTGTTGATAATTTAGCCGGAAACATATATCGCAAATTAAAACAGTATAAAAAAGCATTGGACTATTATAATAAATCTAAAAATATATACATTCTTAAAAACGAAAAACTTGGCGTTGTTCAAGCTTTAAATAATATTGCAGAGATAAAATTAGATTTAAATGACATTAAAGGTGCAGAATCTGCTTTGCTTGAAGCGAACAACCTCAATGATGAAATTAAATCGAAAGAAGGGCTGATAACAACTTTTAATTTGCTTTCAATTTTATATGAAAAAAAGCATAATTACCAAAATGCACTATTTTATCATAAAAAATATACTGAATTAAAAGACTTTATATATAACGAACAAAAATCGAAACAGATTACTGAACTTCACTTAAATTATGAAATTGCAGATAAGGAAAAACAAATATCTTTACTAAAAAAAGAAAAAACAATTAGAAATCTTGCTTATGATAAAGAATTGTATCAAAAAAATCTTTATTTAATAATTTCAATGTTTTTATTTATAATCGGTTTTTTATTTATTAGAAAGACAGCCCAATTAAATAAAGCGAAAAAGCTGTTGGAACGTATGAATGATGCAATAAATTTGCAAAATAATAAATTAGAAGATCTTATTAAAACAAAAGATACACTATTTAGAATTATTGCTCATGATTTACGGAATCCTTTTAATGTGTTGATAGGTTTTTCTGATTCGTTATTACAATATTGGGATGAATTAATTGAAAACGAAAAAAAGAATTTAGTTATTGACATAAATGAAGTTGCTAAAAATAGTCATTATTTATTGGAAAATTTACTTCAATGGTCATTAGCACAAACTCAAAATACAAATTACAAGCCTATTAAATTAGATTTGTTAACAGTTATTAACGAATGTTTAATTCATGTTCAAAAAAATGCATCAATAAAAAATATAAATATATTAATTGATATTAATCAGACTGTTTATGTAAAATCGGATAAAAATATATTAACAACAATTATTCGTAACTTTTTAAGCAACGCAATAAAATTTACAAACAAAGGTGGCAACGTTTGGATTTATTATACTGATTTGGAAAATTTTATTGAACTGCATATTAAGGATGACGGAATTGGTATGGATAAGGAGTCGATTTTTAACAAAACATCCAAAATTGATTTTGAAACTACATATGGTACTCTTAACGAAAAAGGTTCAGGTCTCGGGTTGGTAATATCTAAAGAATTGATTGAAAAAAATGGGGGAATATTTAAAATCGAAAGTAAGCCGGATTTTGGCTCAACATTTTCTTTTACAATTCAAAAATTTAAGGGAGAAAAAGAATAGCTCTTTTCCCCCCTCAATTAATTATTTATATATATAATATTTAGCCGATAATTGTTTAAAACTATCAACCGATCCTTCAAAATAATCTTTAATATCTGAAAACCGGAAGTTTTTTGTAAAATTCTCTCTTATTTTGTTACTGCCGCAAACTTTATCAAACATATCAAATCTTTCTTTTGCCATTTCAAAAAGATTTTTATCGGGATACATTTTAAAGTGTTCCTGCATAAAATAAAATTGAATTTCTGTTAATTTAACTTTTTTAAAGTCCGTAATATGAATCTGAACACCTGAAATGTATTTGCCTTTGGATGTACTGTAATAAGGTTTGTATGTAATAGGTCTAAAAATAACGCCTTCTAAATTTAATGCGTTCATTTGTTTAGCCATTTCTACACCATCAATCCATTCTGCGGCAAATGTTTGAAAAGGTAATGTATATCCCACACCAATAGACATAGAATATAATTCACCAAGGATGCCGGAAACACAATAATAAAACGGTGAATCTTTATGAGGGACATGCGGAGAGGTCAAAACCCAGGGCAATCCTGTTTCTTCAAAAATCATATCTCTATTCCAACCCTGCATTTTTACAACTGTAAGTTTACACTTGTTATTATTTTCAAGCAATCCTTCGTTATTTAACATTTCTGCAAGTTCGCCGCACGTTAAACCATACACATAAGGAATTTTAAATTGACTGACAAATGAAATATATCCGTCTTCAACCAGATTTCCTTCAACTCTAATTCCACCTAAAGGATTTGGCCTGTCTAACACAACAACTTCGATTTTATTTTCAGCAGCAGCTTCCATAAGTAAACCTAAAGTGCTTATAAAGGTGTAAGAGCGGCAACCGATATCTTGAACGTCATATACCAACACATCAATATTTTTTAACATATCTGGAGTTGCTTTTCTGGTAGTTCCAAATAATGAATATACAGGTAAATTAGTATATTTATCTGTATAATACTCAACATATTCTCCTGCCTCATGATCTCCTCTTACTCCATGTTCAGGACCAAATAAGGCAATTAACTTAAAATTTTTAGCTTCAAAAAGAATGTCTATAGTTGATTTTAGTTCACTATCAACGCCTGTTGCGTTGGTTACCAAACCAACATTTTTGCCTTCTAGAATTGAAAAATTATCATCTCTTAAAACTTCAATTCCGGTTTTAACGTTAATTGTTTGCGACAATAATAATTGACTACACAAAAAATATATAACCAAAAAATAGTATTTGTTAACCATTAATCAATCCATTTTTAATATTTTCAAATATCTTATTAGTAGTTTTTTCAATCATCTCAACAATCTTAGCTGCATCTGAAGCTATTTTATCGGTATAAACGTTGCCTTTTAGAGAGGAACAATTAATAATAACATTCAGATATGCACCCTTTGCTGCGGTTTGTATTAGCAAAACGGCTACACCAACATCTGAAATAGAGTTTTTATTCCCCTTAACAGAAACAGATTCTAAAAAATCGACTGTTTTTAAAGCTAAATTAATTACTTTGAATGGGACTTCAACAGCCCCAATAGTTGCCTCTTCAATAGCTTTATTTTTAACACTTTTTTGTTCGTCTGTTTCTTTGGGCAATTTAAATGCAGCCATAACTTTATTAAATGCTTCATTATCTGCGTCAGCTAAATCTAAAAATTGATTTTTATAATCAATAAGTTTTTCTTTGTACCCAATCAAATCATTTTCAAACTCTAAATATTTTTTTTTACCTATTGTCAAATTACAAACCATTTCTCCAAGGGCAGATGCTAAACCACCGCATAAAGCACTTACATTCCCGCCGCCGGGAGTAGGAGATGAAGAAGATAATTGTTCAAAATATTCATTTAGCAAAATTTCATTATTCATAATTTACCTGTTTATTATTTAATCATGTATTCAATTATTTTTTCCTGCGGATTAAATGGATGAAGAGAGCTTAATCCAAGCTTTTCAATTGCGATATCAACAAGTTCTGCCTCGTTATATTTTACACTCTGTGAGTAGTACTTTCCGGCTTCCAAAATAGCATCCAGCGGCACAAGTCCAACTATTTCCGACCCGTTAATTTTTACACCCAAAAGTTCTGCTTCTTTTTTTACCTCTTCAAAAACTATGTGCATTGGGGTGATTTTATAGTTTACCAAATTAATTGATACTTGTGTTATATTGTACTGTTCTAATTGAACTCCCATTGCCTTAACAGATTTAAATTTGCCGGGTATTCTTACAGCTTGGCCATTAATTTTAACTATTTTTCCGGCTTCATCTCTTTTGGGTTTACCGATTTCTCTAATAGATTCGGCAATTTCTTTAGAAAAAAATACTTGATCGCTTAAAATATTTACATTGTAGGCAATTAAAAAAAATCTAGAGCCTGTTACAGTACCGCCTAATTTGGGATTAAAAAGATTTTTACCATAATCGGGTTCCCATTTGTCATCTTTTAATTTTTCTTCTAATCCTTCATATTCTCCTTTACGTATATCGGCCAAATTTTTTCTGTAATCATTTTTTGCCGAATCTTCATATAAATATACAGGTATATCCAATTTTTCGGAAATAATTTGAGCATATTTATTTGAAAGCAAAATACATTCCTCAACAGTTGACCCGCTGATTGGAATGAACGGAACAACATCAATAGCCCCCAGTCTTGGATGATTTCCTTTATGATTTCTCATGTCTATATATTTCGCTGCAGCTAAACTTGCATTAACTGCACCATTTAAAACTCCGTCTTCGTCTCCAACCATTGTAACTACAAGTCTATTATAGTCTTTATCAGGTTCAAAACTTAATAGTTTAACATTGGGTGTATTATTAATTGCTTTTTTAATTTCCAATAATGTAACTTCGTTACAACCTTCACTAAAATTTGGTACACATTCAATAATTTTCATTTTATTCCTTTTGAATTATATATAATATTCCCTTTTTTGATTGTCATTACATTTAGGTTTTTACCAACACTATAAACAATATCGGCATAATTGGTTGTGTCATAAATAGAAAAATCGGCTTGTTTTCCAATTTCAATACTTCCTGTTATTTTTTCAAGTCCAATTGCTTTAGCTGCATTAATTGTAACTGCGGAAATAGTTTCTTCAATAGTCATTTTCATTTTTAAAGCAGCAATTGACATAACAAGATTTAGATCTTGAATATGACATGACCCGGGATTAAAATCCGTTGAAATTGCAACAATACCATTGTTTTTAATTAATTTATCGGCAGCGGCATAATCATAATTTAAAAAAAAGGAAACTCCGGGTAATAATACTGCAACCATATTGGAGTTGGCAATTTTAATAATATTCTCTTCTTTAAGTACCTCTAAATGGTCAACACTTACCGCATCATACTTAAAAGCTAACAAAATGCCGCCAATATCATTAAATTGTTCGGTATGCAGTTTTATTTTTAAGCCTATATTTTTTGCAGCATTTAATATTAAATCGGCTTCATTTACTAAAAATGCAGATTTTTCGCAAAAGATATCGCAAAAAACGGCCAATTTATTTTCATAAACATATGGCAGCATCTCGTTAATAATCATATCAATATATTTTTGGCGGTCATTTTTAAATTCAGGAGGAAAAGTATGCGCACCTAAAAATGTAGGAACAATGTCTATCTCAAAACTATTCTTTAATGCTTTAATTACTTGCAGTATTTTAATTTCATCATAAAAACTTAAGCCGTAGCCGCTTTTAATTTCCAAAGAAGTAATACCTCTTGAAATAAAATAATTAACTCTTTCGGAGCTGATTTTAAATAACTCATCAAATGAAGAAAGCCTTACAGAATTAACGGTGTTATTAATTCCACCCCCTTCGGCTGCAATCTCTTCGTAAGTAGCCCCTTTTAATTTTAATCTAAATTCATTTGCTCTGTTTCCGGCAAATACAGTATGAGTATGACAATCAATTAAGCCGGGTAAAATAATTTTATTTTCTAAATTTATTTCCTCATCATATTTATATTTGGAAATATCTTTGTTGCTGATAAAATCTTTAATAATTCCATCTTCCAAATAAATCGAATAATCGGTAAGAAGATGAAGTTCGTCCATCATTAATCCGCGTTTGTAGTTCAATCCGTTTGTGTTTACAGTAACAATTTGAGCAGGATTCTTTAATATTTTTTTCATAAGCAATATGTAATAAATTGTTAAAAAAGATTATAATAATAAAAATTATCTATATCAAATAAATATGCAAATAATTTTGTCAATAAGTCAAGATTTTTGTAAATTTGTATTATAAAAAATAAAGGATTATGTATTTATGCCTCCTTCCAAAAAGCTAAAAATTTTATTTGTAACTTCTGAAGTAGCCCCTTTTATAAAAGCCGGCGGTTTGGCAGACGTTTCTGCAGCTTTACCTCAGATGCTTCAAGAGCTGGGACATCAGGTAAGGATAATTGTTCCTAAATACGGTGCAATTGACGAAAAGAAATTTAAAATACATGAAGTAGTAAGATTAAAAGATTTAAAAACAACAATTGGTAAAAAAGAGGTTATTTTTTCATTAAGGTCTTCATTTTTAGTCAGTAGTAAAACTCGTGTGCAAATATATTTTTTAGATAATGATGAATATTTTGGAAGTCGTCATAGTTTATACGCAGACCCGATTTATAATAAAGATTTCCAAGATAATGATGAAAGATTTATATTATTAACACATGCTGTTTTCGAGTTAATTCAAAAATTAGGCTGGGTGCCGGATATTATACATTCAAATGATTGGCAATGTGGATTAGTTCCTGCTTATTTAAAATTAGTGTATAAAGATACTGAAGTGTTTTCAAAAATAAAATCATTGCATACTATTCATAATTTGGCATTTCAAGGTGTATTTCCAAAAACATCATTTGCAAAAACAGTTCTTCCCAAAGAATTGGAAAACGATAAAGGTATTTTACAAAAGGGGAAATTAAATTTTATGAAAGCCGGTATAAAATATGCCGACTTGTTAAGCACTGTTAGCGGCGGTTATGCAAAAGAGATTTGTTCTGAAAAAGAATTGGCTTTAGGATTATCAGATTGTTTGTGTTACAGAAAAAAAGAGATGCATGGTATTATTAATGGTATTGATGATGAAGTTTGGAATCCGCGTACCGATGAGTTTATACCGGAAAAATACGGTATTCGTACGCTTGATCATAAAAAAATCAATAAAAAAGCTCTTGCTGAAAAATTTGGACTTGAATATAATCCTAATGTTCCAATAATAGGAATGATTTCAAGGCTTCACGATTCTAAGGGTTTTGATTTAATGATAAAATCTTTTAAAGAAATGATGGACTTAAATTTAAATTTAATAATTCTTGGAACAGGGGAAAGAGAGTTTCATAAATTTTTTGAGGATGCTATGTTCGATTATCCGGCCAAATTTTCCTGCTATTTGGGTTTTGATAACGATTTAGCTCATTTAATTGAAGCAGGGGCAGATATGTTTTTAATGCCTTCAAAATTTGAAGCTTGCGGCTTAAATCAAATGTACAGTTTAATGTATGGCACAGTACCTATAGTAAGAGAGACAGGAGGTTTAGCCGATACTGTAACAAAATTTAATGAAAAGCTTAACACCGGAAATGGTTTTTCTTTTAAAAATTACGAATCAAAAGCAATGATAAAAGAAATTAAGCGTGCAATAAAAATATATGAACAGAAAAAAGATGTTTGGAGCAAAATTATGAAAAACGGGATGAAATCCGAATTTTCATGGATTAACTCCGCAAAAAACTATATAGATTTATATAAAAATTTAATTGACCATCAATGAAATCTATAATATTTGGAACATTTTTTGCTTTTCGTTTTCTCACCAATTAGAATTGTTATAAATTAGAAGACGTTATATTAGTTTAATTAATTAAAATTTATTGTTATTTTTAGATTGTATTAAAAATAATTAACTTGATAAAATGAATAAAATCCACCAATTTGTAAATTGTTGTTTGATTTTATTTTGTTTACCTTTATGAATTTATGGAGGCTTTTACTTGAAAAATTGTTTTAAGTTGTTTTTTATAATTATTATTTTTTCATCTTTGTTTGTTGGATGTTCGGATGATCCTTCATCAACGGGAAATGGTTTAATACCGGGCGATGATTTAGTTGGGATGTATGTTTTAGATAGTGATTCCACTGTAATCAATACAACTTCGTCATATTTCCAAGATTCGATAGATGTTAGTGGTTCCGATAGAATATTAATTGGGAAAACTAATACTGCAACATCGTATGGTTTAATCCGATTTTATGTAATTATTCCCGATTCAATTGCAACACAAGTAGAAAATGACAGCATAATTGTAAGAAAATGCTGGGTGGAAATTAATCCTAACTATCTTATTGGTGATAATACTGCAGCATTTGATTTTGATTTATACAAAATTAATGAATCGTGGAGTTCTGAAGATGTTACTTTAGATAATTTTAACTCTCTTTCTGTTGATAGAAGTGTTAATTTGAGCAGTAATAAAAGTATAACAGACAGCTTAATTACTTTCGAAATAAATAGTTCTATTGCATTAAAATGGATTCAAAATGGCGTAGATTCGTTAACAGGTGAAAACTACGGGCTGCTATTTTCTCCAACAGCAAACACAAACCGAATTATAGGTTTCCCGGGATTGACATATTATTCTACTATGGAAGATTTTGTTGTTAAAATTGAAGTTGAAAAAATAGGACAATATCTTGATACATTAACAGCAAGTACAACAGAAGATGTACATGTTGTTGAATATGCAACACCAAGTTCTTCAAAAAATAATTTATTTTTGATGGGCGGCGCAACTTTTAGATCTCAGTTACATTTTGATCTTAACCTGCTGCCTAAAAATGTTGTAATTAATAAGGCAACGTTAGATATTTTTATGGATTCAACCGAAAGTTTTATTGGCAGTCCGACAAGTGATACGGTTTTTGCCATAATTTTAGATGACAGTACTGAACATGTAATAAATTCTTATTATAGTATCTCATATCTTTATAGAAATGATAAAAAGTTTTCCGGTGATATTACTCCTTTTATTCAAAGATGGATGGACGGCTTAGACAATCAGGGATTGAGATTAAATCTTTCCGATGAGGCAAATTCGGTAAATAAAATTGCCATAGGGGGTCCTTTATCCACAAATTACAGACCTAAATTAAAAATTGTATATACTAAACGACAATAACTATGAAAAAAATCAAATATCTTATTCTTATTTTTATAATTTTTAATGTTATAATTAATGCCTCCGGTGGTTCGTTATATTCTAGATATGCTGTAGGAGATATGATGTACAATTCTTCCGCAAGAGTATTTTCGATGGGGGGACTTGGTACTGCATTACAAAATTTTGATTATCTTAGTGATTATAATCCGGCAAATTGGAATAGAATTAATTCCACTCGAATTGAAGCTAATTTATTTGTAAACGGCATTTCGATTAAAGATAATACTAATAAAAGTACATACTTTAAAGCTTTATTTAATGGATTCAAAATTGGCTTTCCTATTGAAAGAGAATTAGGTGCATCTTTGGTTTTTGGACTTTCTCCTGAATCTTTTGTACAATATGAAACTGTTGAGCAAAAAGTAAACAGCGCAATTGACAACTATACAACTCGTTATGAAGGTAATGGCGGCATTTCCAAAATATTTTTTGGTTCAAGTTTAAAATTGCCATTTGATTTTATAATTGGTGCTTCATACGATTATTATTTTGGTACTATTGAAAACAATTCGAGTTTGGAATTTGTTGATGGTTCTGTTTATGAAGATGCTTTAGTAAGAAGAAAAAAAGAATTTAAAGGAATGGGATATACTTTAGGACTTTTAACTCCTGATTTTTCCTCAATATTTAGTTCTGAAAAAATTAAAGACTTACATATTGGTGTTAGTTTTAAATATACCGCTAACTTAAAAACCGATACTTCGTTAATTTCCGGTTCGCTTTTAGGTACAAAAATAATTGAGAGATTATCGGTATATACACATATTCCTTATAGATTTGGTGTTGGTTTAAGTTTTATTTGGGATGACAATTATCTCTTAATAGCCGATTACATGTATCAACCTTGGACCAAATACAGTTTTGATAATAAATTATCGGACAATTTTCAGGATGTACATAAAGTTAGTATTGGCATAGAACATAGAAATACTGCCTCCAGATTTAGTACTTTTGCAGATCAAATAATATTACGTGGTGGTCTTAGCTACGAAAAATCGCAATATAAATTTAACGGTACAGGGATAAATCAATTTTCTGTTACTACCGGTTTAAGTTTTCCTTTAAGTTACGAAAATACAATTGATGTTGGTTTTTTGCTTGGATTTAGAGGAACACAAGAAAATAATTTACTAAAAGAAACATTATATAATTTAGCTGTTTCAATTAGTTTTGGCGAACTTTGGTTTTTAAGACAGGACAGGTAAAATATAAATATTGGATGTAGTTAATAGATTGAATAAATTGTTTTTGTTGCTTTTTTCACTATTTTTGATTTTTAACGAAAATATTAATTCTGCTGAAATATATAAACGTGATAGTTTAAATGTTCTGGCAGAATTTTCTTTATTTAATGAATATCAAAAAAATAACGATTTTGTAAATGCTGTTTCGCATGGCTGGAATGTTATTAACAATAAACCGAAAGCGTTTATAAAATATAAAATTTTTGAAAAAATGTCTGATGTTTTGTTTTTTTTACATGACAGTACTTCAATTTCCGAATTGGAAAAAAGCAAATATACAGATACTATTATATATTTGTATGATAGAGCAATTGAATACGACTCGGATAATTGCAGTTATTATTTTATTAAAAAAGCCTTTGTATTAGAAAATTGGAAAAAGGCTGAAATATCGGAAATAATTTCAGCTTACGAAAACGCAGTAAACAAAGACGCTAAAATTGATGATTATTATAAAGATAAATTAGGATTATTATACAATAATAACAACAACGATTCAAACGGTTATAAAGATAAAGCTCTTTCTTTGTATTTAAAATTCCAAAAAAATGATCCTAAAAATGAGCTTTGGAATGATAGAGTAAGTCAACTTACCAAAAATGGTAGTCGTGGTTTTGAGAATTCGGAAAAATCTTGGAATGATAACAAAAAAGATGTTACGACTGCATTAAATTATGCAAATGTTTGTTTGAAAAATAAAGAGTATGAAAAAGCAATTGAACCGTTAGAATTTTTGATTGAAAAATATCCCGATGAAATTGCCTATGTTAAAAAAATTGTTCTTTGTTTTTATAAAGCAGGATTAATTGATAAAGCAATTAACGGTTATAAAAAACTGATAAATCTTGAGCCCGACAATAAACAAAACTATGTTAGTATTGCAATTTTGTATAAGGAATTAAATCAATTATCTTTATCAAAAGAATTTTTGCAAAAAGCATTAAATTTTGATCCGAAATGGGATTATCCTGTATATATTGAAGCGCAGTTGTATGAACAATCGGTGCGTGATTGTGGAAGTTTGGATTTTATGGATAAATGTGTTTATCAATATGCATTGAATAAGTATTTAACGTGCAAAAATATGTCCGGCGAATATAGTTCAAAATCCGCTGACAGAATTAAAGCACTCTCAAATTCAGTTCCAAACAAAGACGATTATTTTTTTAGAAGCCTGAAAAAAGGAACAAAAGTAAAACTTGAAGGAAAATGTTATAATTGGATAGGTGGTTATATAATAGTCCCTTAATCTTAAAATTAAAATAAGAGTATGGTATGAATAATTATTTGACAAATGATTTAGAAGCACTAAACATTGTAGAGTTAGAAGTAAAAAGAGAACAAAATAATTTGGAACTAATTGCTTCCGAAAATTTTGTTAGCAGTGCAGTGTTGCAAGCTGCGGGTTCTGTGCTAACCAATAAATATGCAGAAGGTTATCCGGGCAAAAGATATTACGGCGGTTGTGAGTTTGTTGATATGGCCGAAGAATTGGCAAAAAGCAGACTTAAAGAAATATTTGGAGCCGAATATGCAAATGTTCAACCACATAGCGGGTCACAGGCAAATATGGCGGTTTACATGTCATTAATTAAACCGGGCGATACAGTACTTGGTTTAAGTCTTGATCATGGTGGTCATTTAACGCATGGTTCACCTGTTAATTTTTCCGGACAATTATATCGTGCGGTTGGATATCCTCTTAATAAAGAAACAAAAGTACTAGATTATAATATTATTGAAGATTTGGCAAAAAAGGAAAAACCAAAATTATTGATTGCAGGTGCAAGTGCATATTCCAGAGAATGGGACTATGCCAAATTTAGAACAATTGCCGATAGTGTCGGTGCTTTATTAATGTGTGATATGTCACATCCTGCAGGATTAATTGCCAAAGGCCTGTTAAACAACCCATTGCAGTATTGTGATGTTGTTACTACTACAACACACAAAACTTTACGGGGCCCACGCGGCGGCGTTATAATGATTGGGAAGGATAAAGAAAATCCATTAGGTATTAAAACCTTAAAAGGCGATAGATTAAAAATGATGTCTGAACTTTTTGATAGTATGGTTATGCCGGGTATTCAAGGCGGACCTTTAATGCACATTATTTTAGCAAAAGCCGTTGCTTTTGGCGAAGTTTTATCTGATGATTTTAAATTTTATGCCGAACAAGTTATTAAAAATGCTAAAGTATTGGCTTCCGAGCTGCTAAAATACGGTTACGATATTGTTTCCGGCGGTACAGATAACCATCTGATGTTGGTTGATTTAACAAATAAAAATACCAGCGGAAAAAAAGCTGAAAGAGTATTGGAACTTGCAGGTATGACGGTAAATAAAAATATGATTCCTTTTGATACAAAAAGTCCTTTTGTAACCAGCGGAATACGTATTGGAACTCCTGCCGTTACTACACGCGGTATAAAAGAAAACGAAATTATACAAATTGCATCATTAATTAATAAAGCTTTAATCAATCAAGACAATGAACCTGAATTAGCAAATATTAAGGCCGAAGTAAAATGTTTGTGCGATAAATTTCCTTTATATCCCAATTTAACAAAATAATACGAGTTTAACATTGCCACCTAAGAGAATTCAAGATATAGAAATGCCTTTTTTAGATCATTTGGAAGAACTTAGGTGGCGAATTATAAAAGCTTTGATAGGTCTTTTATTAGGCACACTGTTATGTTTTATTTTTATAGATTTTTTTATTGACCATATCTTTTTGCTTCCGGCCAAAACCTCAAACATAAAACTTCAAAATTTAAAACCGTTTGGACAATTTTTTTTATATTTTGAAGTAGCTTTAATTATGGGTGCAGTTGTTAGCATTCCAAACATATTTTATCAGTTTTGGAAATTTATATCACCTGCATTAAAAGAAAACGAACAAAAATATATTAAATCGATAGTGTTTTTTTCCACATTATGTTTTCTTACCGGAATTGTATTTGCTTATTTTGTGATGCTTCCGTTAAGTCTTAAATTTGCAGCCGGATTCGGTTCAAGTGCAATAGAAAATAATTTTGCAATAGATGAATATTTTAGCATTATTATGAGTGTTATGCTTGGAGCGGGTGCTATTTTTGAATTACCGATGTTATCTTTTTTCCTTTCTAAAATAGGTATTGTTACGCCCAAATTAATGAAAAAATATAGAAGACACGCAATTGTAGCAATTTTTATTGTGGCCGCTGTATTAACTCCCGGTACCGATCCTTTATCGCAAGTATTATTAGCAATTCCTTTGGTTATCTTATACGAAATAAGTATATTGGTTTCCAAAATATTCCAGAGAAAAAGTGTCTAACAAAGAATTAAAAAACGTTATAAATCCTATTAATAAGGAACTTGATAATTTTAATGCTGAGTTTGAGAAATCTCTAAAATCTAAAGTTGGGCTGGTAGATTTAGTTACAAAATACATTTTAAGGCAAAAGAGTAAAAAAATCCGTCCTGTTTTAGTTCTTCAATCTGCTAAAATTTGCGGTAAAATTAATCAACGCAGTTTCCGTGGCGCCACTTTAGTCGAACTGCTTCATACTGCAACCCTTGTACATGATGATGTTGTTGATAATGCAGAAGAAAGAAGAGGATTGCCTTCAATTAATGCAATTTGGAAAAATAAAATATCGGTTTTGATGGGTGATTATTTATTAGCCAGAGGGTTAATGATTGCCGTTGACGGTGAAGATTATGATTTTCTTAAGGTAATGACTGCCACTGTAAAAAGAATGTCCGAAGGGGAATTACTTCAAATTAGCAAAACCAGAAAACTTGATAATGATTATGAAACTTATTATAAAATAATTTCGGATAAAACTGCTTCTTTAATTTCTACTTGTTGCGAAATTGGTTCAAGAAGTGCAACTGATGATCCCGAAAAGATTGAAGCGATGCGAGTTTACGGCGAATCGCTTGGAATGGCATTCCAAATAATAGATGATATTTTAGACTATGTGGGCAAAAAAAAGTTATTTGGCAAACCGCTTGGCGGAGATATTAAAGAGAAAAAAATTACTTTACCATTATTGTACGCATTTCAAATTTCCACAAAAGATGAAATTAAAGAAATTATTAAAATAATTAAGCATATTAAAAGTAAAAACGATATACAAAAGGTTATTGATTTTGTAGTAAATAAACAGGGGATTGAATATTCATATAAAATTGCAAAAGAATTTGCCAAATCGGCCAAAGATGCGTTAAGTGTGTTTGGTGATTGCGAAGCAAAATTGAACCTTGAATATTTGGTTGATTTTGTTATTGAAAGAAATAATTAACATATATGATTTAAAATGAAGAATTAATATGATTATTTATTCAATTGGAAAAAGAGTAAAAAATTTTGTAAAAGTGATCATTCGCAATTTTGATCACTCTTCACCAAACAAAGATGTTGACCTATACGAATACAACCTCTCCAAAGACACTTCCAAAGACGGAGTGTATGTTGTACGTTTTGAAAATAAAAATATAAAAGCGGAATTATTTTATAAAGACTCTAAATTAAACGGAATATGTAATTTCTTTTACGAAAACGGAAGAATTAAAGCACGCGAGGCTTACAAAGAGGGCTTTTTGGAAGGCACCAGTAAAAAATATTATCCATTCGGAATCTTACAATCAGAAGAAATTTACGAAAAGGGCAAATTAATTCATATTAAAGAATATAATGATGAAGGACGCCTTATAAAGGAAACTAAATTTAAATAATTATTGTTTTTGGTTATTATTGTTTGGAAATTTAATTATATTATTTATTTTAAAGATTGGATTTAATAATTATATATTATGTCTTATTTAAAATAATTAATATTTGAATTTTCCGTAATTTACGCAAATATTATTATTTAAACAGTCTGTTAGTCTTTAATTTTTAATTTTAATAATGTATTGTTAGAACAAGGTCTTCAATGAAAAAAAAATTACTTGATTACACTCTAAAAATTCGAATTCCTATTGTTTTATTTGTTGTACTTGTAACATTTATTTTAACTTTTTACATCTCTAGAGCCGAAAGAGACAGCGTGGGGTACACTCCAACTCAACCAATTAAATATTCGCACAAATTGCATGCAGGACAAATGGGTATTGATTGTCAATATTGCCATACCGGTGTTACCAAAGGAAGACAAGCATTAGTACCTTCGGTTAATATTTGTATGAATTGTCATACAGTTTCTAGAAAAGATAAACCTGAAATTATTAAATTAACCGAATATTATGAATCGGGTAAACCATTGCCATGGGAAAGAATACATCAAGTACCCAAATATGCATATTTTAATCACTCAGTTCATGTTAACAGAGGTGTTGCCTGCGAAACTTGCCATGGTGATGTTAAAAATATGGAAGAAGTATCGCAAGTAAGAAGTTTTACAATGACTGCTTGTTTAGAATGTCATCGTCACCCAGAAAAGCAATTACCATATCTAACTCAAATAAATAAAGGACCTATTAATTGTAGTACATGTCATAGGTAGAAGTGGATAATTATGAAAAATGAAATTAAAAGAAGAAACTTTATTACAAAAATTGGATTAAGTATTGCCGGTTTTTCATTGCTTTCTTTTACTCCGGTAAAATTATTTGCAAAAATAAAAAAACAAGATAAAATTAATATAAATATTCATCCTTATGCAATTAAAAGAAACAAATTAGGAAAAGGTTGAAATAATGGATAAATCTTCTAATAAAAACAAGTTTTGGCAAAGTATAGAAAAATTAAATAAAAATAATTCCGATACGGATAAACTTATTCAGGAATTTTTACCGGAAACAATTGAAAAATTTAATTTAAAAGAAGAATCAGCTCTTTCAAGAAGAAAATTTTTAGCTTTGTTAACTGCTTCTGCTGCAATTACAGCAACGGCATGTTCCGATTATAGGCAAAAAGGGAATATTATTCCTTATACAAAACGACCTGAAGAAGTGTTGCCCGGTACAGCAAATTATTATTCATCCACTTGTAACGGCTGTACGCAAAATTGTGGTATTTTAATTAAGACCCGTGAAGGCAGACCAATTAAAATTGACGGAAATCCTGAACATCCTATTAATAAAGGGAAAATATGTTCAACCGGTCAGGCTTCAATACTTAATTTATATGATCCGGCAAGATTAAAAAATCCATTGTTTAATAATAAAGAAATTATGTGGGCTGATTTTGACGCTAAAATTATTGACGCATTAAATGATTGCAAAAAGAATAATTTAGAAATTTCATTTATCACAAATTCTATCAATTCACCTTCAGTTTTTAATTTAATTAACGACTTCAAAATTAAATATCCTACACTTAAACATTATTTTTATGAGCTGTTAGGAAATAATAATTATTTAAATGCCATAAATAAAAGTTATGGTTATAATTATAAGCCAAAAATTGAAATTGAAAAAGCGAAAATTATTATAGCAATTGAAAATGATTTTTTAGGTAAAGGTTATAATAATATTGAAGATATAAGATTATTTACAAAAAATAGAGATGTAAATGATATTGATAATTTCAACAGATTGTATGCAATTGAAGGAAATTTTAGTTTAACCGGTTCAAATGCCGATTATAGGGTTGGATTATCTCCAAATCTACAATATGAATTTTTATTATGTTTGACTAATGAACTATATCTTAATAATGGATTAAATAGTGTAAACATTGAAGCCGGTTTTTTGAGTTTGATTAAAAATTATTCCCTAAAAGATTTTATTATTAATAATAAAATAGACCCTCAAATAATTAATACTTTAATATTTGATTTAATAACTTATAAAAATAAATCATTAATTATAGCCGGTAATAATGTTTCCGAAGATATACATATTATAGTTAATTTATTAAATGAACTATTGAATAAATCAACATTCTTAAATTTTAAGGAAGGTTATAAAAATTATAATAATCTTAACACTTATGATGATTTTTATAATATAGCTAAAGGAGTTGAATCGGGAAAAATTGGAATGATTATAAATTTTGATTCCGATCCCGTTTTTCATCTTCCAAGTGATCTTAATTTTTCACAAGCTGTAAAAAAAGCTAAATACTCCATAACATTTTGCGAAACAATCAACGATTCATCGGAAGACAGTACTTTTGTGTGTCCAATTAATAATCAACTTGAATCGTGGGGTCTGTTTAATAGAAGAGCAGAAATTTACAGTTTTCAACAACCTGTTATTTCTCCAATATTTTCTACACGTCAAAAAGAAGCAGTTTTATTGTATTGGTTAAATGGGGGTAATAATGTATTTGATGAATTTATTTATCACAAATATTTAGTTGAGTATTGTAAAAACACTATATATCCTAAAGTAAATACATCGGTTGGGTTTGATAGTTTTTGGAATAACTGTCTGCATGACGGGATACTTGAATTACCAATAACTCAAGTTGTTACTAACTATAATTTTAATAACAATTCGTTATCAAAGTTAAAACCCGTTTCGGATTATGGAGGTATTTCTATTGTCCTTGAACAAAGTTATTTTATTGGTGACGGAAGATATGCCAACAATGGCTGGCTTCAGGAAATACCTCATCCTATAAGTAAAATCGTGTGGGATAATTACGCAGCGGTTTCACCTGCATTTGCAAAAAAATATAATCTTGAATTAAATGATGTAATTGAAATTAAGGCAAATAATAAAAAACTAAAAATTGCCGTTTGTGTTCAACCCGGAATTGCAGAAAATTTAATTGTTATAGAATTAGGTTATGGAAGAAATATTATTGGTGAAGTTGGAAAAGAGGTAGGAGTAAACGCAAATATATTACTTGGTAATTTATTTGCGGACGGATTTTTAATTAATAACGTATCAATTGTTAAAACCGGCAAAACTTATAAATTAGCTTCTTCTCAAGAACATCATGCAATTGATGATAAAACAACAAAAGATCTACATATTTCGCGTAGTATTATTCAAGAAGGAACAATATTACAATATAAAAAAGATCCAAAGTTTTTAGATAAAAAGAAATCGGAAGTATTTAGTATTACCTCACAAATGCAATATACCGGCGTCAAGTGGGCTATGTCAATTGATTTGAATAAATGTATTGGCTGTGCTGTCTGCGTATCTTCATGCAATGTTGAAAATAACATCCCTGTTGTAGGAAAAGACCAATGCGATAAAGGTAGAGAAATGCACTGGATGAGAATTGACAGATATTATTCCGGGCAACCCGAAAGTCCAATTTTAAGTAATCAGCCTATGTTGTGCCAGCATTGTGATAATGCACCGTGTGAAAACGTTTGTCCGGTAAATGCTACGAACCATAGTGATGACGGGCTGAATCAAATGACCTATAATAGATGCGTTGGAACAAGATATTGTGGTAACAACTGTCCTTATAAAGTACGCCGTTTTAATTTTTTCAACTTTAGGGATAATTTTAATAATGCATATTATGAAAATGAGTTAACCGGATTAATGAATAACCCCGAAGTTACGGTTCGTTCGCGTGGTGTTATGGAAAAATGTACGTTTTGTGTTCAAAGAATAATGGAAGCACGCCAAGAAGCTATAAAAACAAACAAACCTTTAAGCGGTTCCGATGTTATTACGGCATGCCAGCAAGCATGTCCCTCACAAGCTATTGTATTTGGCGATGTGAACGAAAAAGAGAGTGAAATATCTAAAACCAGGAATCACCAATTGGGTTATCATGTATTGGAAGCATTAAATGTTAAACCAAATGTTACTTATATTGCCAAATTAAGAAATATTCAATCGGAGGAAATTTAGTGTCTAATGTGGATTTTTCACAAGAGTTATCCGTTATTGAAGGAAAGGCTTCACTTCGTGAAATTGAAGATCTTATAATAAAACCTCTTGAAACTATACCAAATAAAAAGTTCTTTATTGCAATTTCATTTACCGGTACAATGTTTTTAATTGGTCTTGTATGTATAGGATTATCTTTTTATTATGGAACCGGTTTATGGGGTAATAACAATCCTGTAGGGTGGGCATTACCGATTGTAAATTTTGTATTTTGGGTTGGAATTGGACATGCAGGAACGCTTATATCTGCTGTTTTGTTTTTATTCCGTCAAAAATGGCGTAATGGAATAGCAAGATTTGCAGAAGGAATGACAATTTTTGCAGTAATGACAGCCGGAATATTTCCTGCTATTCATGTGGGCCGTCCTTGGTTGGATGGATATTTATTCCCTTATCCAAACCAACATTCGTTATGGGTTAATTTTACATCTCCGCTTTTATGGGATGTTTTTGCTGTTTCTACATATTTTGCAGTTTCGTTTATTTTTTGGTATGTTGGGTTAATACCCGATTTTGCTTCATTACGTGATAGAACCGCAAATAAAATAAAAAAAGTTTTGTATTCAACATTTAGTTTAGGCTGGAGGCATTCAACAAGGCACTGGCAGCATTATGAAATGGTTTATTTAATATTAGCCGGTTTTGCAACTCCGCTTGTGTTATCGGTTCATACAATTGTTAGTTTCGATTTTGCCGTTTCAATTTTACCCGGCTGGCATGCAACAATATTTCCGCCATATTTTGTTGCCGGAGCAGTATTTTCCGGTTTTGCAATGGTACAGAATGTTTTATTATTTATTAGAAAGATATTTAATTATGAACATATAATTACGTTAAATACCTTAGAAAAAATGAATAAAATAATTCTTTTTACAAGTATGCTGGTTGGTTATGCTTATGCAATGGAATTTTTTACCGCATGGTATAGCGGGGTTCAAGCCGAACAATTTACATTTATTAACAGAGCCTTTGGACCTTATAAATGGGCATATTGGATTATGGTTACCTGCAACGTGTTAATACCTCAGTTGTTTTGGATTAAAAAAATACGTCGTGCAATACCAATAATGTTTGTAATTGGAGTTTTAGTTAATGTTGGAATGTGGTTTGAACGATTTGTAATTACAGTTACATCTCTTTCTCGCGATTTTTTGCCTTCAAGCTGGGCATATTATAAACCGACATTAGTTGACTTTGGAATTTTAATTGGAAGCTTTGGTTTATTTTTTACTTTAGTATTATTATTCACAAAAGCACTGCCCGTTGTTTCTATATCGGAAGTAAAAGCAGTTGTTGATGGTGCTCAACCTAAGCATAATGGACATTAAAATGGAAGAAAGAATTTTATTTGCCTATACGGCTTTATTTAATACACCTGATGAAATAGTAAATGCAGCAAAAAAAACATCAGAAAACGGATATAAAAAGTATGATGTAAACACTCCGTATCCTGTACATGGTACTTTTAATGCAATGAAATTACCTCCCTCAAAATTGGGTTATGTTGCCCTAGCTGTTGGACTTTCAGCAGCTTTAGGTATTATTTTAATTTTATACTGGATTAGTGCAATCGATTACCCGATTATAATTGGCGGAAAGCCGTTTTTTGCTTTTCCGGCATTTATACCAATAATATTTGAAGTAACTGTTTTATCTGCTTCTATTGCTACCGTACTGGCATTATTATTTGTGTTTTTTAAATTTCCTAATAATAGTTATCCTTTACATGATACCAATTACATGAAAAGTGTATCTTCGGATAAATACGGGTTATGTATCCTTGCGGAAGATCCTATATTTGATGAAGACAAAATAAAACTCTTTATGGCTTCACTTGGTGCTTATAAAATAGAACCAATATATTTTGATAATGAAGAATTAAAAATAAAACCAAAAATATTTGAAAAAAAATTCGTATTGTTTTTAGTTTCTGCTGCGGTTATAATTTCGGGTACTACTTATTTTACATTAAATAAATTGATGTATATGGAACCTTTTACATGGATGATGATTCAAAATAAACCGCTGCCGCAAGAAAGCAGTAATGTTTTTGAAGATGGGTTTAGTATGCGAAAACCGGTAAAAGGGACAATTGCAAAAGGATTTATGCCGTATCTTTACTCCGGTAAACCTGAAGAAGCCTCTGTTAAAATGATTAATCCGTTATTGTTTTCCAAAGATAATTTACAAACGGGTAAAAATAAATTTAATATTTATTGCAGCCCATGCCATGGATATTTTGGCCAAGGAGACAGCAGGTTACGCGGGCAATTCCCAAATCCTCCTAGTCTTCATTCTGCTAAGGTAACTAATTGGACTGATGGAAGAATTTATCATGTGATAATGGAAGGACAAAACGTTATGCCTTCGTATTCATCTCAATTAAATTCAAACGAAAGGTGGGCAGTTATATTATATGTCCGAGCTCTTCAACGATCATTAAATGCTAAGGAGTCTGATTTAAAATGAGTTACTCTGAAAATGAAATAAACTATATTAAAAAAGAATTTCCAAAAAATATATTGAACATAGGGATAATAAGTTTTGTGTTAGGATTGATAATACTTATTCTTTCTTATTATGTTGATAATACACGTGCTGCATTTAATAACCTTATATTATTAATGGTTTTAATAAGTATCGGTTTAGGCTCACTTTTTATAATTGGGTTAGAATACCTTGGCGGTGCAGTTTGGAGTACTGTTTTTAGACGAATTCCTGAGTTCTTAGGTGGAGTATTAATAATTGTACCAATTGTTGCAATTCCCGTTTTCTTAAATATGCACAGCTTATATCATTGGGCTCATCCCGAAGCAGTTAATGCCGATTTAGTATTACAAAATAAAGCAGCATACTTAAATGTTCCTTTTTTTGCAATTAGAATGATATTTTATTTTACAATATGGATTTTATTCTACTTGTTGTTAACTCGAAATTCGAAAAAACAAGATAAAACAAAAGAGCAAAAATTAACCAAAATTAATGTAAAACTTTCGGCCATATTTATGCCTTTATTTGCTATTACTATTACATTTTCGGCTATAGACTTTTTAATGAGTCTTGAACCTCACTGGTTTTCTACAATAATTGGTGTGTATTATTTTTCAGGCACTGTTTTAGCCGCACTTGCCGTTGTAACGTTTTTTGTTGTTTATTTAAACGAAAACGGATTTTTGGCCAAAGGAATAATTAGAGACCATTATTATAGTTTAGGTGCTCTGCTTTTTGCTTTTACAAATTTTTGGGCATATATTGCTTTTAGCCAATATTTGTTAATATGGTATGCAAATTTACCTGAAGAAACAATTTGGTTTTTACAAAGATGGGAAGGCAGTTGGATCTATTTTTCTATATTTTTAATATTTGCCCATTTTGTTGTTCCTTATTTTTATTTATTATCACAGCCTTCAAAAACCAATCCTAAAAAACTTATGATTGCATCATGCTGGATTCTACTAGCACATTATATTGATATGTTTTGGGTAGCAATGCCTACGTATAGTAAAAAGGGTTTTCCTTTTGGCTGGATGGAATTGTCAGTTCCTTTGCTGCTGATAGGAATTATTATTTTAGTATTTTACTTTAAATATAAAAGAAATAACATTATGCCAATTGGTGACCCGAAATTAAAAAGAAGTTTAGATTTTAGATTATAATATTGAGAAAAATATGGATAACAAAAATAAAATAGAAACTGAAATAAATTTTAAGAATTTAATAAAAAATCCAATACGGTTGTTTGGCTGGATTTTTCCATTAGTATTAGTACTTATTGTTATTGGTGGAATTTATTATGTAAAAAACATTGATAACATTTATAGAAATGAATTATCTCCATTAATTTCCGATTCGACCTTTATAATTCCAACTTACGATTTAGTACAAAAAAAAGGCGGGATAATTCCCGCAGTAAACTTAAATTTGATTTCAAATCCAACTCCTGAGTTTATAAATAAGGGAAAAGAATTATTTGCAGCTAATTGTATGTCTTGTCATGGCCAAACCGGCATGGGTGATGGTTCGGCAAGTGCCGCCTTAAATCCTAAACCACGAAATATTCATCAGTTGGAAGGTTGGACAAACGGCAGGAAGTTTTCTGAAATATATAAAACTCTTCAAGAGGGAATTGTTAAAAATGGAATGGCAGCTTACGAATATTTACCATCTGCAGATAGAATTGCAATTATAAGTTATATTAGAACTTTTGTCGAATTTCCTGCAGTTACCCAAGAAGAAATAAGCCAAATAGATGATACATATAAATTATCAGCCGGTACTTTAGTGCCAAACCAAATTCCAATTGTAAAATCAATTGATTTATTAATAAATGAAAATTCAAACAATTCTGTAATTAATAATAAAAATGAAGATGTTTTATTAAACCAATTAATAACTAAATATGTTGTAAATTCAAACAATGCTAAAAAGTTGATTGATATACCCGATTCGTTATGGTCGCAGCAAAATTTTATTGATGTTTTATCGGTTAATCCTTTTCAATTTGGATTTAAAAGCAGCTTAACAGCCTTAAATAATAGTGAATGGTTAATTTTATATAATTATTTTAATAAATTACGTTTAAATAAAGAAAAACATGTATAAAATATTATTTGCCCTAGTATTTATTTCAGGTTTGGTTTTCCCTCAATCAGACCATGTTGAAGTTGGGATTGATGAAAAATTAAACTCTTATATTCCATTAGATGCCGAATTTTACAATTCGGAGGGGAATAAAATAAAATTAGGGGAAATAATTGACAAACCTGTTTTATTAGCACTTGTATATTACGAATGTCCGGGATTATGCAGCCCTTTATTAACAGAACTGGGCTGGGTTATTGATAAGGTTGAATTAGAATCGGGGATTGATTATAAGGTAATTACAATAAGCTTTAACCAGAACGAAAATTACCAAATAGCCGCAAGGTGGAAAAAAAACTATTTTAGCTCGATGCAGCGTAAAATTGATCCCAAGGCGTGGTTATTTTTAACTGGTGATAGTACTAATATTCATAAACTAACTAATTCCGTCGGTTTTTATTTTAAGCCTTATGGTAAAGATTTTGTTCATGCATCAACGTTGATAACGTTATCTCCCAAAGGTAAAATAACCAGATATTTATTTGGACCAAGTTTTAATCAATTTGATGTTAAAATGGCATTATTGGAAGCCAAAAGTGGAAAATCAAGCCCTACTATTTCTAAAATTTTAGAATTCTGTTATAGCTATAATCCCACCGGAAGAAGTTATACATTAAACATTACTAAAATAGTGGGCGTAGTTATGCTTACAACTTTAGTAATATTTTTTGTGTTTGTTGTTAATAAAAAAAGAAGAAAGGAGTAAAAATAAATGAGTAACGACAGCGTTACTTCTCATAAAGTTTCATTTTATGAGGAGAGCACTAATAAATATAGCGGTATAAGATCATGGATATTTAGTACTGATCATAAACGAATCGGTTTATTATACTTAATGTCTATTATGTCTTTTTTTGTGGTTGGAGCAACTATTGGAATTTTAATGAGGCTTGAGTTAATTGCGCCGGGTAAAACTATTATGGATGCTCAGACATATAATACTTTATTTACTTTGCATGGCGTAATAATGATATTCCTTTTTATTGTTCCTGGTTTGCCAGCTATTTTTGGAAATTTCTTTTTACCATTACAACTTGGTGCAAAAGATGTTGCCTTTCCACGATTAAACTTGCTTTCTTGGTGGATATATATGATAGGTGCAGCTTTAGTGCTTATTTCGCTATTTTTACCGGGCGGGCCGATTGATACCGGCTGGACATTTTATATACCTTATAGTATTAGAACAAATACAAATGTTTCAATGGCAATTTTTGCAGCTTTTGTTTTAGGTTTTTCTTCTATTTTAACAGGAATAAACTTTATTACTACTGTTCACAGAATGCGGGCACCCGGAATGACATATTTTAAAATGCCATTATTTGTTTGGAGCACTTACGCTACGGCATGGATTCAAGTAATAGCTACTCCGGTAATAGGTATAACAATTATATTAGTTATTATGGAAAGAATGTTTGGTATAGGGATATTTGATCCTGCGTTAGGCGGGGATCCTATTTTATACCAGCATTTGTTTTGGATTTATTCGCATCCGGCGGTTTATATTATGATTTTACCCGCAATGGGAGTTGTTTCGGAAATTATTCCAACATTTGCCAGAAGGACAATATTTGGATATAGGGCAATAGCCATTTCAAGTCTTGCAATTGCTTTTGTTGGTTATCTTGTATGGGCACATCATATGTTTACAAGCGGAATAAGTGATACAGCAAGGTGGATTTTTTCGTTATTAACATTTATTGTTGCTTTACCTAGCGGCGTTAAAATATTTAATTGGGTAGCAACCCTTTATAAAGGTTCAATTGATCCAAAACCACCGTTTTTATGGGTTATGGCGTTTATCTTTTTATTTTCAATTGGTGGATTAACAGGTTTAGTGCTTGGTTCACTTTCCACCGATGTACACCTGCATGATACATATTTTGTTGTTGCGCATTTTCATTATGTAATGTTTGGCGGTACGGGTACAATATTTTTTGCCGCATTGTTTTATTGGTTTCCAAAGATGTTTGGAAAGATGTATAATATTAAAGTTGCAAACGTAACCGTAGCTTTATATTTTGTGGCATTTAATGTATTATACTTTCCTAAGTTTATTCTTGGTTATATGGGAATGCCGCGCAGATATTACGATTATTTACCGCAATTTGAAACTCTTCAATTTATCTCTACAATAGGCTCTTGGCTTATGGGTATTACAATTATTATGATATTTTGGAATCTAATATATAGTTTGATTAAAGGAAAAAAATCGCCGGAAAATCCTTGGGGAGGTGTTACACTTGAATGGCATACGTCTTCACCACCACCATTGGAAAATTTTGAAACAATACCAATTGTAACGCATGAACCATACGATTTTAGTCAATTAAAGGAGATGAAACATGAACCACTCTAATGGGGACGTTCCTCATAAACATCAAGATAATGTCAGTTCAAAGATGGGGATGTGGTTATTCCTTTTTACTGAATTGCTTTTATTTGGAGGTCTTTTTTTAGTATATGCGGTTTATAGGTTTCAATATCAGATGCAATTTAAACTTGCAGCAATGGAGTTAAATACTACAATTGGAACGTTAAATACTATAATTTTACTAACCAGTAGTTTGACGGTTGCTTTATCAATAACTGCTTTGAAAAAAAGAAATAAATTTCTTTCGTTAATATTTCTTGGAATTACTATTTTTTTTGCATTTTCATTTATGGTTAACAAATTTTTTGAATGGTCTGCAAAAATATCGCATGGTATCTATCCTAAGTCCGAAATTATGTTAAATAAAACTTCGGGTGAAATTTTATTTTTCGGCCTTTATTATGTAATGACCGGACTGCATGGATTACACATAATTATTGGGATAATAATATTGGTATTTATGTTTGTATTTATACTTAGAGACAAAATTACTGCTGATGATAGTATTAAATTAGAAAATTCCGGCTTGTATTGGCATCTTGTTGATTTAATATGGATATTTTTATTTCCACTATTCTATTTGTTACATTGAGGTTACTAATGAATTCAGATCAAAATAATCATAAAATTACTCCTTACTCTACTTATATTATAGTTTGGATTGCTTTATTAGCATTAACTTCTATAACTGTTACAATTTCCGGAATGGATTTTGGGATGACTGCTTTATTTTTGGCATTAACTATTGCGGCAATAAAATCGGCTCTGGTTATTTATGTTTTTATGCATATTAAATACGATGAACCAATATTTAAGGTTTTTTTGGCAATAAGTTTTGTGACATTGGCAATAATATTTTTATTAACTTCTTTTGATGTTCTAAATAGATGAGCGAGAGTTTTATGTTATCTTTTTTATCAGGTGATTCAGTTTCACAAACAACTCAATCTGTAGATTCCGTGATGTTATATATAACAGTTATTTCATTGATTTTACTTTTTGGTATTACCATTGTTATGATTTATTTTGTATTTAAGTATAATAGAAAAAAAGGACATAAACCCGTTGATATACATGGCAATATTTATTTAGAGATTTTATGGATATTAATTCCCGGTATTTTAGTTTTAACTATGTTTTTTTATGGATATCAGGGTTATTCTAAATTTCGTAAAATTCCTAAGGATGCACTTGTTATTCACGTTTCTGCCCGTATGTGGAATTGGGAATTTACTTATTCAAACGGATATAAAGATGATACATTATATGTACCAGTAAATAAAGCAATTAAACTTGAATTAAACTCCATGGATGTAAATCATTCGTTTTATATTCCGGCATTTAGAATTAAAGAAGATGTAATTGCAAGCAAAACCAACTATTTATCTTTTAAACCCGAAAAAATTGGTTCTTACGATATTGCCTGTGCGGAATATTGCGGATTAAATCATTCTGCTATGTACACTAAACTTATTGTTTTATCAAAAGTAGATTTTGAACAAAAAATTAAAAAATAATAGAAAGATTATTCAATTGACAAAAAATAGAATTAAAGATTTTATTGATATTATACTTGAACTTGGAAAAGTTAAAATAACTATTTTTGTTTCCTTTTCAACTTTTATAGGATATGTGCTTTCCAAAGGTAGTGTGGATTTGTTTGTTCTAAAACCAATATTGGGTGTCTTTTTTCTTGCTGTAAGTGCTTCCGCTTTAAATCATCTACAGGAAAAAGAATTTGATAAAGTTATGGAAAGAACAAAAGGAAGACCTTTACCAAGTGGAAAAGTTAGTGTTTTATTTGTTGTAGTCTTTATTTTGTTGTTTTTTGTTCTTGGAACATTGATATTGTTAAATGTTGATCTAATAGCTTTGTTATTAGGTTGGTTGACTTTTTTTTGGTATAACGGTGTTTATACTCCACTTAAAAAGAAAATAGCGCTTGCAGTTGTTCCAGGCTCTTTAATTGGGGCATTTCCTCCGTTGATAGGCTGGGTTTCCGCCGGTGGTGATATTTCAAATCCTACCGGTTTAGCACTAGCATTAGCTTTTTTTATTTGGCAAATACCACATTTTTGGTTATTACTTTTATTATATGATAAAGAATATAAACAAGCTGGCTACCCAACTTTAACAGATTTATTTAATAATGAGCAGTTAAAAAGAATATCATTTGTTTGGATTTTATCATTATTTACATCATCATTATTTATCCCATTATTTAATTTTCCTAAAAATTTAATAGCTACAGGATTAATTATAATAATGGGAGTTTGGCTTGTTTACAACAGCAAATCGTTGCTGCTTAAAAATTTTGATAAAAAAAACATTAGAAATAATTTTATGAAATTAAATATTTATGTATTATTGGTAGTTTTGATATTGTTTATAGATAAATTATATTTACAATCAATTTAGGAAGATTAGATATGAATTTTTTGGATAACTTTGTTCTTCCACAATCTGCTGAACATTTAGAATTGTTAAAATATCTTATTGGTATAGCATTAATGATTTTAGTGCCGTATTTGAGTTTATTAATAGGACTAACATCTATTTCAGCCGGTTTTTATAAAAAGGGGATATCTAATAGTGATGATGAAAGTATTTTAATTTCCAAATTAGTGATTGACTCAATAAGTTTTAATAAAAGTATGATATTTGGTTTTGGGTTAATTCCTTTATTTAGTATTTCATTTGCTGTTATAGAATTAATGAATTTGTCCGGTGTTTTGATAAATATATATTTTGTTGTTTCTTTAGTCAGTTTTATGATTGGGATTGTTTTTGTGTATTCATTTAAACACTCTTTAAGTTTACATTCAATTACAACATTTTACATTAAAAACATAAAGGATAATAATAGCAATACTTTTAATACGGCAGAAGAATATGATAATAAAACTACACTAATTAATAAAAAATATCCCTATTACGGAATATCTTTTTTGGTTATTTCGGTATATTTTTTAATTACCGGTTTTACCGTAGTTTTTAATACCGGTGTTTGGGAAACAGGTAATCTTTTTTGGAGTTCGTTATTTTCTTTTTCACCATTGTTTTATTTTATTAATTTTTTAACTTTGGCTTATCTTATTTGTATAATATTTACACTTTATAAAATAAAATTATCAAATAACAATCTATCGGAAAAATTCATTCAAAAAAATAATACTGTTTTATTAAAATGGGGAATTATTATTGCAGTAATATTTATGATTACAATTATAACTAATTTAATTGCTCTTCCTGTTTCGTCGCTTTCGTTAAGTTATTTTTCTTCCCTTGTTTTTCTATTTTTATTCACTATAATAATTGTTAATCAGCTTTATTTAATGTTAAAAAACAATGATGCAAAACATACCAATTCGGTATTATATTTAATAATTATTGTTGTTGTATTTTTTGTTGTAGGTAATATTAGTGCTTTAAGTACATCAACACAAAAACAGATTGATAAACTTTCAACTAATTATATCACTTATCAAGATGAATTTAAAAAATCTTTGGGAATTGAAACCAAAGTAATAAGCGGAGCAGATATTTACAATGGTAAGTGTATTGCTTGTCATGCTTTTGATAAAATAGTAGTTGGACCTCCTTATAATGTTGTATTAAAAAAATACGAAGGAAATATGGATAAATTAGTTAAATATATATTAAATCCTGTTAAAGTTGATCCAAATTTCCCGTCTATGCCAAATCAAGGCGTAAAACCAAACGAAGCAAAAGCAGTTGCTGAGTATATTATAAGTACTTATAAAAAATAATTCGGCAATTAACCACTAATTAAGACTAAATTATAATGCTAAAAGTTTTAGACGCAATTTTACTTTCCACCGACTATCTCAAAAAAAAAGGAATCGACGAAGCTAGATTAAATTCGGAATTGATGCTTGCTGATATTTTAGGTTTTAAGAGGTTAAATTTATACTTAAATTATGACAAACCACTAAGCGAAAAAGAAACAAACCTGTATAGAGAATATTTGGCTAGAAGAGGTAAATTTGAACCTGTTCAATATATTTTAGGATATACCGAGTTTTGGAATTATAAATTTTTTGTTGATAAATCAGTTTTGATACCAAGACCGGATACTGAAATACTTGTAGAAACAATAATAAATGATTATAAAACTTACCAAAATACTTTAAGCATTTTAGATATAGGAACCGGCAGCGGTATTATTGCAATTTGTTTGGCTAAAAATTTAAATTGTAAAGTTACTGCAATAGATATTTCATTAGAAGCTTTGACTGTTGCACAAAATAATGCTAATTTTAACAATATTGATAATAATATTACTTTTAAACAAGTTGATGTATTAAAATCGTCAGCAACAGACTTTGAAAAATATGACATTATTGTATCAAATCCTCCATATGTAAGTTCAATTGAGTTTGAAAATCTCCAAAAAGAAATTACTGAATTTGAACCAAAAATTGCTGTTACAGATTATGATGACGGTTATATTTTCTACAAAAAAATATCTAAACTTGGTACTGAACTGTTAAATGATAATGGGAAAGTTTATTTTGAAATTGCAAAAGACACCGATACAAATTTAGAAACAATTATGAAAGAAAATAAATATAAAAATATCAAAAAAGTTAAAGATTATGCCAATATTTATAGAGTAATTACCGGAGAGATTTAATGCGTGCGTTTGTTCAGCGGGTTTTGGAAGGGGCTGTTAGTGTTGAAGAGCAAAATTACATTGCAGAAATTAAAAAAGGAATGGTTATCCTTTTAGGTATTAAAGATGATGATAAGACCGAAGATATTAATTTTGTGGCAGATAAATGCTGTAATTTAAGAATATTTGAAGATGATAATGAAAAAATGAATCTTTCGTTAAAAGATATTGACGGAGAGATTTTAATTATTTCGCAGTTTACATTATACGGTGAAACAAAAAAGGGGAACAGACCCAATTTTACCTTAGCAGCACGCCCTGAAAAAGCTGAAGAATATTACAATTTGTTTATTGAAAGATTAAAGTTTAATTTAGGTGAAAATAAAATTAAAACAGGAATATTTGGAGCGATGATGCTTGTAAAAATATTTAACGATGGCCCTGTTTCGGTTATGGTAGAATCGAAGTGAGAAATGTTTTATTAATATTTTTGGATGGTGTAGGTATTGGGGAAGAAGATTTTGAAAATAATCCTTTTTATAAATATCCATTTAAAACATTTTCTTCAATATTTAACAACATTCCAAATAAAAATAATCCGATTTTAATAAATAATGATAAATATCTTTTCCCAACCGATGCTTTACTTGGAATTGAAGGATTACCACAAAGCGGAACTGGGCAAACTTCCATATTTTGCGGTGTAAATGCCCAACAAATTGTTGGTAAACATTTTGGTCCTTTTCCATATTCCACCTTGCTGCCTGTTATTGAAAATGATAATATTTTTAATTGTTTAATAAAAAAAAATAAAAAAGCAGCTTTTGCAAATGCCTTTCCACAAATATTTTTTGATTATATAAATGAAGGCAAAAGGAGATTAAGTGTTTCTTCGCTTAGCTGTTTATATTCAGGTATTCCATTATTTACATTTAACGATTTATTAAATGGAAATGCATTAAGTGCCGAGATTGATAATTTTCGCTGGGTGACTAAATTAAACTATAATTTACCAATTATTGAACCTGAGAAAGCAGCGCAAAGGTTATTATACCTAACCGAACAAAACAATTTTGTTCTTTTTGAATATTTTTATTCAGATCATTTGGGACATGGCAGATTAACTGATAATTTTCAAAATATCTTAAAGACTCTTGATGATTTTTTATATTATATTCTTTCAAATTACAATAACAATACTACCGTAATAATATGCTCCGACCATGGTAATTTAGAAGATTTATCTATTAAAACTCATACTTTAAATCCATGCTTAACAATAGCAGCGGGTAAAAATTCGGACATAGCATTTAAACAAATAAAAGATATTTCGCAAATAAAACAATTTATTTGTGGTGAATTATGCTGAAAGACTACCCGGTTATTAAGTTAACAGTATTTTTAGCTGCCGGTTTTCTTCTTCAATACAATTTTAATATACCTATAATTTATCCACTTATTTCCTTTTTTTTGCTAATTTTAATCATTGTTCTTAAAAAATATATTCATAATATAAGTTATGTTTATTCGCTGCTTCCCTTAATAATTGGAATAATATATTTTGGCATTAATCAGAATTATAAAGATAATTTCCCATTTAAAGAAAAATACGTAAAAAAGGCTGTCATTTATGGTAAAATAAATGATATATCCTTGATTAATGAAGATAAACTTAAATTGGAAATTGTAAGCGATTCCATTAAAACCCAAACTACAAACTATAATAAATATAAATATATTGTAAATATTAAAACTGAAGATCCTAAAAAGCTTAAATATTATTATAATTATTTCCAAATTGGTTATTGTATAACATTTAAGGGTAATATATTAGAACCGCCGGGTTTGCGCACTTTTAATGGTTTTAATTATAAACAATATTTATACAATAAAAATATTAGTGGAATTATTTTTGTAACCATTGATAAAAACAAAATAATAACTACTTCAACCAATATAGATTATTTTAAAAATGTTATTTACAAAGCCCGTAAAAGCATTGATGATAAAATTAATCTACTGTATAATAAGCAGTCTTCGGCACTTGTAAGGGGGCTTGTTTTGGGTGACAGAAGCAATATTGATGATGAATTAAAGGAAAATTTTATACAAACCGGCGTGGTACATGTACTTGCCGTATCAGGACTTCATGTAGGACTTATTATTTTTATTTTCTTTTTTCTATTTGCACGATTTAATATAATTCTGCGGAATATTCTAACTTTAATTGGAATAATATTTTATTTTTATCTAACAGGCTGCCAGCCATCTGTTTTTAGAGCTTCAGTAATGGGAATTGTGGTAATAATTTGCAATATTTCCGGCCGCAATTATAATGGAATTAATGCGTTATTTCTTTCGGCTTTAATAATATTAATTGTTAATCCATTAGAATTATTAAATGTTGGTTTTTTGCTATCATTTTCTGCAGTTTTATCAATCTTAATCTTTTACCCTAAGTTCAATTTGTATTTCGAAAATATTAGTTTAACAAACGTTTGGACAAAAAAAATACTACTTCTTATTTCTTTAACCATTAGTGCGCAAATATTTACTATTCCGTTTATATTAATTTATTTTCACAAATTATCAATCATTTCAATTATTTCAAATGTTATTGTTGTGCCGGTAACAAGCTTAATATTATTACTAGGCTTATTGACTATTTTTATGAGTTATTTTTGGTTTGGCGGTTCATTATTACTTGCGTTGGTGAATGATTTACTGATTAAAGTGAATATATGGTTTGTTGAATTGTTTGCAAATAATAAATTTGCTTCAGTCGATATCAATAATTTTAGCTATTATGATTTGTTTGTTTATTTTATTATAATCCTAATATTATATTTTTATTTAAAAAAAATGACAAAGCTAAAAACAAAAATAATTATAATTGTTTTATTGATGGTTAATTACATTATATACATAAAGTTAGATGATAAAAATTACACACCAAAAAATAATTTAACGGTAATTGCTTTAGATGTGGGGCAAGGGGATTCTTTTTTAATTAAGTTTATTGATAATAAAACATGTTTAATTGATGCAGGAAATATAACTAAAACATTTGATGCGGGAATGGATGTTATTTTACCGGCTTGTAAGTTCCTTGAAATTAATAAACTTGATTACATTTTCATTTCTCATATAGATTCAGATCATTATTTAGGATTAACTAGTATTGTTAATAAAATTGATATTGGAGTTATATACAAGCCGGCTCCTTTTGCAAATGATATTAAGGATAAAGTATTTGAGAAATTATTAATTAAAAATAAAATTGAATATAAATATTATCAAAAAGAATCAATTTGTATCAGTAATGCAAAAATATATTTTTTAATAACTGATTTTAAGTCTAAAACCTCAAATGATAAAAGCGGGGTTGTTAAATTAATATATGGAAAAACATCGTTTTTATTTACCGGAGATGCCGGAATAAGTGTTGAAAAATCATTAATTGATTGTTATGGCAGTTTTTTAAGTGCAAATGTGTTAAAGGCTGGTCATCATGGCAGTAAATATTCATCTTGTAATGATTTTTTATATATGGTTAAACCGGAATATACTTTAATTAGCTCCGGCATTTTTAATAATTACTACTTGCCTTCAAAAGAAACAATTAACAAATTAGAACTATTGAAGTCTAATATTTTACGTACAGATAAAGAAGGAACTATTATATTAACTTCAACCGGTTTTGAAATAAAAAAAATTGATTGGAAATAAATTTATTTTACGTGTATTTATTGTTTAATTTAGTAAATTAATTTTTTAATAATTATTTATTTGCATGTACTTAAAAGAAAATTTTAATTTAACAAATTATAATACGTTTAGAATAAACTGTATTTCATCGTATTTTTCGGAATGTGAAAATTACGAAGAAGTACAAAAAATAATTGATTTTTGCAGAGTCAAAAAGCTCGAATTATTGGTTCTTGGCGGCGGAAGTAATGTTTTATTTACTAAAAATTTTTACGGATTAATACTTCATTATGCTACACAAGGAATAAGAATATTTGAAGAAAATAACGAATTTATTGTTTTAGAAAGTGATGCAGGAACCGAATGGGATTTTTTTGTTAATTATTGCGTACAAAATAATTATTATGGAGTAGAAAACCTTTCTTTAATTCCCGGAAATGTTGGTGCTTCACCAATTCAAAATATAGGCGCATATGGTGTTGAAATAAAGGATATTTTCCATTCTTTGGATTATATAGAGCTAAATACAGGGGAAATAAAAACACTTGGTTTTGATGGCTGTAATTTTGGATACAGAACAAGTGTATTTAAAACAGAGTTGAAAAATGAAGCCCTAATTATAAAAGTAAGATATAAATTATCCAAAGTGCCAAAGTATAATTTATCATATAAACCTTTAACTGATTATTTTTTTGGATCGAAGGAACCATCTCTTAAAGAAATAAGAAATCTAATAATTGAGGTTAGAAACAGTAAATTGCCGGATTATAAAACATTGGGGAATGCGGGAAGTTTTTTCAAAAATCCTGAAGTTGATGAAACTGTTTTGTTTAACCTTAAGGTAAAATATCCCGATATTGTAAGTTTTCCTTTGGGGAATAATAAATGTAAAATATCAGCCGGCTGGCTTATTGATAATTGCGGCTTAAAAGGCTTCAGAAATGGAGAAGTTGGCACTTACCAAAATCAGGCATTAATTCTAATTAACTATGGTAAAGCAAATGGAAGTGACATTTTAGGATTTGCCGAATTTATTAAATCAGAAGTTAAGAATAAATTTAATATAATTTTAGAAACAGAAGTAAACATAATATAACGCAGGTATTTATGAAAAAAAAAGAAACAAAAGAAACAAAAAAAACTGAAAGTGCTTTTTCTAGTATATTTAAGGAATTAACTCAGCCATTTACCGACCTTTTGCACACATCAAGGGCTTTGTTAGGGTTGAATATTTCTTACACTTTGGAAGGACTTACTTATTTTGGTATTTTAAGTTTATTAGCCATGTATTTTAACGAATATGTTGGGCTTGATGACATTAAAGCCGGAAATATGGTTGGAATATTGACGGGTGGTATTACATTAAGTATGTTGTTTTTAGGAGCAACAGTCGATTGGATTGGATTAAGAAAATCTTTTATTATTTCGTTGTTATTTATGCTTGTAGGAAGAATATTACTTACAATTGCACCGGCTATTGGAATAACCGGATTATGGAATAGTTCGCATATTATTGCAATGGTTGGTATTTTTGGTGTTATTATTGGTTACGGTATTTACATGCCCGCTGCTTATGCAGGAGTAAAACAATTGACCACGGAAAAAACAAGTGCAATGGGTTATGCAATGTTATACGCATTGATGAACCTTGGCGGCTTTTTGCCCGGTTTGATTTCTCCTCCTGTAAGAAAAGCTTATGGAATGGACGGTGTTTTTTATGTTTATGTAGGTTTAACTGTTGTTGGATTGATATTGGTTTCTTTTATTATGTCTAAAAAAGCAATTACAAGGGCATTAAACGAAATTGCAAAAGACAAAACAGAAGAAGAGAAAAAAGCTGCCGATGATGATTCATTAGATCATTTAACATTTAAAGAAAAAATATCCTTCTATTATAAAAATTTCCCTTTAAGGGATTTAAGATTTTTATTTTTTATCTTTATTTTAATACCTGTTCAAACTTTATTTGCACATAATTGGCTTACTTTACCTCAATATACCGCACGTGCTTTTAATGGTTTTGTAAGTGATAATTTCGAGTTTTTTGTTAACCTGAATCCTATTATGATATTTGTTTTAACACCTATGGTTGCAGCCTTAACCTCAAAAAAGAAAACCTATACAATGATGATAATTGGTACATTTGTTATGGCATCACCAACTTTTATATTAGCACTAGGTCCCACAATGACTAATTTGATGTTATATTTGGTAATAATGACTATTGGTGAGGCTATGTGGCAGCCAAGATTTTTACAATGGGTGGCAGAAATTGCACCTAAAAATATGACCGGAATTTATATGGGAATAGGTCAATTCCCTTGGTTTTTAACTAAAATTATTACCAGCCTTTATTCGGGATGGTTCTTAATTAATTATTGCCCTGATGGTGTTATTCCTGAAGCAATGAATACGCAGACCATGTGGTTGATTTATGGTTTTATCGCTATTATTAGTCCTATTGGTTTATTATTAGCAAAAAATTGGATGGTTAAAGGGTTTAAAACAAAAAATTAACTTTTTATACATAAAAGCTCCTTAAATGGAGCTTTTATATTTTACAATCCGAATATTTTTGTTGAATTATTCAAATAAGTTTTACAAATTAAGTAAATAATATTTTATTGTTAATTAATTAATTATTACCAAATAATACTTACTAATAAGGAATGATTTATGCTAAATTTTAATATATTATTAATTAGGCCATTTATAAACGAGCTAAAAGAACAGTATCAAATAACTTTTGGAATTTTAGAACCGGAATTTGAAAATATATTGGTTTGGGCAGGAAATTCAATTCTTGAAATTATTTCAGGAACGGATGCATTATACCATAATGTAGAACACACCATGCTTGTAACGTTGGCAGGTCAGGAAATTATTAGAGGTAAACATTTAAAAGAAGGTGGAATTACACCGCAAGATTGGTTAAATTTTATTATTTCTTTATTATGCCATGATGTTGGTTATGTAAGAGGAATATTAAAAAATGACAAAAAAGGATGTTATGATAGTGGAGTTAAAAATAAATTAATTACTTTAGAAAAGGGAAGTACCGATGCTGCGTTAACTGCATATCATGTTGATAGAAGTAAACAATTTGTGTTTGATAGATTTGAAAAAGTTAAATATTTGGATGTTGATACGATAGCATCTTACATTGAAATGACAAGATTCCCAATTCCGGCCGATGCTGCGCATAGTGATACAAAAAGTTTGGAAGGTTTAACAAGAGCCGCCGATTTTATTGGACAGCTGGGCGACCCAAACTATTTAAGAAAAACTCCGGCATTATTTTATGAAATGCAGGAAGCAAAAAATAACTCCAGTGTTACTTATCTAAATCCATATGATTTAAAAATAAGCTATGCAAAATTTTATTGGGATGTTGTCAGTCCATATATTAAAGATGCTTTAGTGTATCTTAATCTTACGCCAGAAGGCAAACAATGGATTGCACAACTTCACTCACAAGTATTTGACGCTGAACATCAAAGGCTTTAAGGTTTACAGATCCTCTGTTATTACGGCAGTACCGTTAGCTGAAACCATAAGCATTGTGCCGCCTTGTCCGATAGTTTCGTAATCCAAATCTATTGAGACAACTGCATTACCACCAAGCCTTTTAGCTTCATCGGCCATTTCTTTAAGTGCAATATCTTTTGCTTTTCTAAGTTCTTTTTCATACGATGCAGATCGTCCACCGACAATATCTCTTATGCCGGCAAAAAAATCACTAAATATATTTGCGCCTAAAATAGCTTCGCCGGAAACAATTCCGAGATATTTTACTATTCTTTTTCCTTCAAATGTTGGAGTTGTAGAAAGTGTCATAAAATTATTAATTTAGTTTTCAAAAAAATATTATTTAAAATAGAAAAGTTTATTATTAATTTAAACAAATAATTTTAATAAATAAATTATTTTTTGTTATTATGTTTTGAATTAATTCATTTTATATTTAATTTTGTACAAAACAGTAAAATATTATTGTACAATAAATTAAGTGACGATTCTATTCTAAAAAATTAATATCTATTCGACAAACATCAAGGCGTGATTTATAATGAGACCAACGTATGCTGAAATTAATCTGAAAAACCTGCAATTTAATTACCAACAAATAAGAAAAAAAACAAAAACTAAAGTTATTGCCGTAGTAAAAGCAGATGCTTATGGACATGGAATGATTGAATGTGTAAAAGCATTTGAACAGTTAATAAACTCTCCTGAATATTATGCGGTTGCTTTAATTGAAGAGGCAATTGAACTTAGAAAAGCTAAAATAATTAAAAAACCCATATTATGTTTTGCTCCGTATGATAATGATGAAACTGAAAATTATCTTAAATATAATATCTCTGCAACTGTTAACAGTATAGAGCAATTAGATGTTATTAAAAAATTAGACGTAAAAAAAAGGCTTAAAGTTCATATTAAATTTGATACCGGAATGGGAAGAGTTGGAATTAAGATAAACGAGATTGATAAATTAATTCGCAAACTAATAGATATTAAAAACATTATTATTGAAGGAATATATACTCATTTTGCAACTTCGGATGAAAAAGATAAAACTTATGCCAATTATCAACTATCTAATTTTAATACAATAATTAGTAAGTTAAAAGAGAACAAAATTAATTATGGATTAGCCCATGCTGCCAACAGTGGTGCAATTTTGGATATGCCCGAAGCATATTTTGATGCTGTTCGCCCGGGGATGATATTGTATGGCTATTATCCATCTTTTGAAACTTCGGAAAGTATCAAATTAAAACCTGTTATGTCTCTTTTAAGCAAGGTTACTTCTATTAAACAGATACTTAATGAAGAATCAGTTAGTTATGGCAGAAAATTTATTGCCAAAGAAGATACCTTAATTTGTTCTGTTCCAATTGGTTATGCGGATGGGTTTAATAGAAATTTAACAAATAAAGCTACGGCCATAATTAAAGGGAAAGTATATAATCAGGTTGGCAGAGTTACAATGGATAGAATTTTATTTGAAATTAAAAATGATAAAATAAAAATAGGTGATAAAGTAATTTTATTAGGAACTGATGGAAAAAATAAGATTGATGCAGATGATTGGTCAAAAATTCTTGATACTATCCCTTATGAAATTACTTGTAACATAAGTAAACGAATCCCAAGGATATATAAATAATTATGGAAATATCAAAACTATATGTTATTCAGTGTATTACATTAGCTTCTAGTAATTTAAGATTAAATTCCGACAAAATTGCATCTGTAACATTATTTAAGGAATATCTGACAAAAAAAGAAAATTTACTCGAAATTTTTCAAAAAATGAAAAAAGTGACAGAATTTTCTAAAATTGCAATTCATTTAAATGAAATATTAAATTATTCTGCTGACCCGAAACTTGATTTTTTAAAGTTATCGGAAAGATTTAAAGAACATATTGTTTTGATAGGAAGAGATTTAAGTGCATTTTTAGATGCTGTGACTCCTGTTCAATTAAAAAATGTTTTGGATGAATTTGAAAAAAATCTTAACTTGTCTAGTAGTTCAAATTCTTCTGCCGGACAAATTAAAATAAATGATGAAAAAAAGGAAACAGATAGATTAAAGGAAGAATACATTTTTGATGAAGAGGAAGTAGTAGAAGATTATAATTTTGAACAATATCAAAAAACTGTTTTAAATCCAATTAAAGAGTTGGATGGGTTTTTAGAGCGACTTGAAAATATGGAAACTACTTATGACGAAATGGACAAATATTACCAATTAATGGATAAAAATTCTATTTTATCCCAAAAAGCCGGATTTGAAATTATTACTAATATGCATAGCTATTTTGCAGGCACATTAAAATTAATTATGGATAGTAAACTTGCCGCCGATCATTTAACAATGGAAAAAATGCGTGCTTGTTTAATAGTTATTGCGGCTTTAATACGTGAAAAAGAAGTTGATATAACAAGTTATTTAAATAAAGCTGAAAGTCTTGGAAAAATGTTGCAAAATTTTAAATAGGAATTATAATGGAATTATACGTATGTATTATGGCTGGTGGAGTTGGTTCACGCTTTTGGCCAAGGAGTAAACAAAGACGTCCGAAACAATTAATACAAATATTTGGACATCACTCGATGATTAAAGATACCGTAAATAGACTTGAAGGATTAGTTCCTAATGAAAGAATATTTATTGTAACAAATAAAGTTCAAAAAACAAAAGTTATGGAAGAGCTGCCATTTATTCCTGAAGCAAATATTATTGATGAACCTTTTGGAAAAAATACTGCTGCATGTATTGGATTAGCATCAATTATTATTGCAAAAAAGAATAAAAACGCTGTTATTTTAACATTACCGGCTGATCATTTAATTAAAGAAAAAGAATTATTTCAGAATACATTAATTAAGGCGGCGGAATTTGCTAATAAAGGTGAAGGCTTATTAACAATAGGGATAAAACCTACCAAACCTGAAACAGGTTATGGTTATATTCAAATTGAAGAGGAATTAATTGAAAATGATGTGCATAAAGTTTTAACTTTTGCAGAAAAGCCAAACGTATCAACTGCTGAACGTTTTATTGAATCAGGTGATTTTTTATGGAATTCGGGTATGTTTATTTGGCGGGTTGATGCTATTTTAAATGAAATAAAATTCTTAATGCCTGAATTATATAGTGGTTTGCAAGAAATTTCAAAATCCATTGATGATGAAGAGTATGAAAAAGTACTACCCGCCGTGTACGGAAAATTAAAGAGTATTTCTATTGATTATGGTATTATGGAAAGATCTAAAAATGTGTATTTAATAAAAGGTAATTTCTCATGGAATGATGTTGGAAGCTGGGAAGCAGTATATGAATTATCTGAAAAAGATAATTTTGCAAACGCTAAAACAGGCGAAGTATATCTTGAATCAACTACGGGTAGTTTTATTTATAATCCTAAAAAATTTACAGCTGTTGTTGGTGTAAAAGATTTAATTATTATTGAAACAGATGATGCATTATTAATTTGCAACAGAAAAAATGCTCAGGATGTTAAAAATGTAGTTGATTATCTAAAAATGAGTAATAAAACAGATTTGATATAATGAAAAAACTTATTACGGAACAACAAATAATTGACCTTTATAAAAAGGGTATTTCAGAATTTGAAATTGAAAATAACAGTATTATTACTCCTTTAGCCAACGATAAACTGAAGGAGTATAATATTAAGATTGTAAAACCTTCCAAAATTGTAAAACCGGAAGAAATCGGTTTAACCAATTACAAAGGCAATTTAAAAGTTGCAATTGGTTCCGATCACACAGGTTTTAATGCAAAAAAAATGATTTTTGAATTCCTTACGGAAAGAGGATATAATATAGAAGATTTGGGTACTTATAATGAAAAATCTTGCGATTATCCGGATTTTGCTTTATTAGTTGCCAAAAAAGTAGCATTAAAAGAAGTACATTTTGGTATATTGTTTGATGCAACAGGTATTCCTTCATCAATTACGGCAAATAAACTTCCCGGAATTAGAGCTGCTACATGTTATAACGAGTTTACCGCTAAAAGTGCAAGAGAACATAATAACGCCAATATAATTGTTATGGGTGCTAAAATGCTTGGTGATGAATTAATTAAAAGTATTTTAATTACGTGGTTAAATTCATCATTCCTTGGAGAACGCCATCAAAAACGTTTGGATAAAATAAAAGAAATTGAAATGCAGTTGCTTAAAGAAAATATTTAGTAATATATGGTAAAATAGTGAACAAATTTAATTGTCTAATTAAATCCAACAAAAGAATTAATAGTAGTACTTTTTTATTAGAATGTGTTTCATCGGAATTAGCAAATAGTATTAAACCGGGGCAATTCTGTAATATCAGGGTATCGGAATCTTACATACCGCTATTAAGAAGACCGTTTAGCGTTAGTGATGTTGTTGATGATAAAATATATTTTATGATTAGTATCCATGGTAATGGAACAAAGATACTTTCAGATAAAAGGGAAGGGGATTTTCTTGATATATTAGGTCCTTTAGGAAATGGTTTTGGGTTTAATGAAAATTTTAGTTTAGCCATATTTGTTGCCGGTGGTATTGGACTTGCTCCGTTTCCATATCTAACTAAATTTTTATCTTCAAACGTAGAGATAAAATCTTTTATTGGGGCAAGAAATATAAACGAATTAATAACTGAAGGAATGATAAATTATTCTATTGCGACTGATGATGGCAGTGTTGGATTTAAAGGAAACGTTGTTGAATTATTAGAAAAAGAATATAACCTTTTTAATAAAAAAGATATTAAAATGTTTGCTTGCGGACCAACGCCAATGTTAAAAGCAGTTCAACAATTTTGTTTATTAAATAATATAAATTGTGAAATATCAACCGAAAGTGCAATGGCTTGTGGTTTTGGAATTTGTCAAGGTTGTCCTATTGAATCGACTGAAGTGAATAAAATGTTGTTGATTTGTAAAGATGGACCTGTTTTTAACGTTAAAGATGTAAAATTATGAATGAAGTAAATTTAAGAATAAAAATAGGTGATTTGGAGTTAAGAAATCCGATTTTGTTGGCTTCCGGTACAGTTGGATATGGTTATGAAATTTCAAAATTTGTAGATTTTAGTAAAATTGGCGGTATTGTAACTAAATCTCTTTCGTTAAAGCCAAAGAAAGGAAATTTACCGCAGCGAATTTTAGAAACTAGTGCAGGAATGCTGAATGCCATTGGCTTAGCTAATGTTGGGGTTGAGGAATTTATAAATGAAAAAATCCCTTTCCTTAAAACATTAGATACTAAGATTATTTGCAATATTGCTGCCGGAAGTATTGATGAATATGTGGAATGTGTAAACATTCTTAATAATCAAGAAGTTATCAGCGCATTTGAAATTAATATCTCATGCCCTAATGTAAAAGAAGGCGGATTAATTTTTGGAAATGATTTGAATTCCGTTGCTAAAATAACCGATTGCGTAAAAAATGTTTCAAAAAAGCCCATAATTATTAAATTGTCACCTAATGTTTCAAATATTTGGGAATTTGCTAAAACAGCTAAAGAAAATGGGGCCGATGCAGTTTCTGCAATAAATACGTTAGTTGGTGCCGCTTTTGATATCAAAACTAAAAAACCAAAATTAAAAAATATAACAGGCGGACTTTCGGGTCCTGCAATAAAACCTATTGCAATTGCAAAAGTGTTTGAAATAAGCCGTAAAGTAAATATCCCAATTATAGGAATTGGCGGCATATCTTGCTTGGATGACGTAATTGAATTTATGATTGCAGGTGCTTCTGCAGTTCAATTGGGAACTATTAATTTTGTAAATCCTTTTGCAAGTAATGAAATTGCCGATGAACTTAAAATATATTGTATAAATAATAAAATTAATGACATATCATCTTTAACAGCCAGTTACATTTTATAAATGAATTTTGAAGAAACATTACAAAAAATATATTCACTCCATCAATTTGATATAAAACTTGGATTGGATAAGATTACTGAATTACTAAAATATTTGGGCAATCCACAAAATAATTTTGAAAGTATTCACATTGCCGGTTCAAACGGTAAAGGAAGTACATCATCATATATTGCAAGTGTTTTGATGGAAGCGGGATATAAAACCGGTTTGTACACATCACCTCATGTTGTTGATTTTAATGAAAGGATAAGAATTAATAGTGCCACAATTGAAGATGAATATATTAAAGATTTTATTAATTCGTTGGATTTGTATATAAAAAAACATTCACCAACATTTTTTGAAATTACAACAGCACTGGCATTTAAATATTTTGGGGATAATAATATTGAAATTGGAGTTATTGAAACAGGATTAGGCGGTAGATTGGATGCTACAAATGTATTAAATCCAATAGCAACCGTAATAACAACTTTAAGTTTGGAACATACAAATATTCTTGGAAACGATATTAAAAGTATTGCCTATGAAAAAGCCGGAATTATTAAAAAAGGAGTTAATTGCTTTTCTGGTATAATAAATAGGGAAGCAGAAGAGGTTTTAGAAACTATTGCAACAAAAAACAACGCTGAAATATTATTTATTAAAAATTATATTGATTTTAATGAAATATTTTGTAATATTAACATAGAAAATTTTAGATATCATTTATATAATCCTGTTTTTTTAGGTAACCACCAATTTCTCAATTTATCATTAGCAATATTAACTCTTGTAAAAACTAAAAAAATTACAGACTGGTTAATTTTGAACAGAGGAATTAATAATGTAATTAAAAATAGTGGTTTACAGGGTAGATACGAAATTATTAATAATAAACCTAAGATAATTATGGATGCTGCACATAATAGTGAAGGTATTCAAAGTTTTGTAAAACAATTCACAAAGGAAATAAATTTATATAACACTAAAAAAATAATATTTGGTGCTATGAAAGATAAAAACATAAAAGAGATGCTTGCCGAATTAAAACCATATTTTAACAAATTTTACTTTACAAAAATTAATTATGAAAGAGCTATTTCTCCTTCCGAATTAGTTGATATTTCGTTGCAAATGGATATAGAGTGTGATATTTTGGAATCCCCCGATGAATTTATTAATAACTTTAAAACCGATGTAAAAAACAATAACAATTGTTTGGTTGTTTTAGGCAGTATTTATTTATTAGGACAAATAAAAAAATCAATGATTCAAAAAAAATACTTGACAATTTAGTTAATAAAAATTATTTTTATTATTCCAAGTGTTCCTATCAAAAATAATAATATTTCCCCGTACATTAATGACTCAAGTAAATAAATAAAAAAAATATATTAACAAAAAAAAAATAAAAGGTTCCTTATGATGCAAATGGATATTTCCGAACTTCAATCCAAAAAGATTGTTGACCTGTACAAAATTGCAAAAGATTTTGGTGTAAGCGGTTATAGTGATTTCAGAAAACAAGAGTTAATATTTAAAATTCTTGAAGCCCAAACTCAAAAAGACGGTCTTACTTTTTCGAAAGGAGTATTAGAAGTATTAGGTGATGGTTATGGATTTTTACGTTCTTCGGATTATAATTATTTACCCTCACCGGATGATATTTATGTTTCTCCGTCACAAATAAAAAGATTTAGCCTAAGAACGGGTGATTATGTTCGCGGACAGGTTAGACCACCTAAAGATGGTGAAAGATTTTTTGCACTATTACGTGTAGAAGCTGTTAACGGAAAAAACCCTGAAGAAATTCGTGAGAGAACACTTTTTGATAATTTAACTCCACTTTATCCAAACAAAAGAATCAAATTAGAATCTGTTCCGGGCGAATATTCTATGAGAATTATGGATTTATTATCACCAATTGGAAAGGGTCAAAGAGGATTAATAGTTTCTCCTCCAAAAAGCGGAAAAACAATTTTACTCCAAAAAATCGCCAACTCCATTACCAGAAACCATCCCGAAATTAAACTAATTATGCTGTTAATTGATGAACGTCCTGAAGAAGTAACCGATATGCAAAGATCCGTTCAGGCCGAAGTGATTAGTTCTACTTTTGACGAACCTGCAGAAAGACACGTTCAGGTTGCAAATATGGTTATTGAAAAAGCCAAAAGAATGGTTGAAGCCGGTGATGATGTTGTTATTTTATTGGATAGTATAACAAGATTAGCACGTGCTCATAATACGGTAATTCCTCATAGTGGTAGAATTCTTTCCGGTGGTGTTGATGCTAATGCATTACATAAACCAAAAAGATTTTTCGGTTCTGCTAGGAATATTGAAGAAGGCGGCAGTTTAACCATTATTGCAACTGCATTAATTGATACAGGCAGCAGAATGGATGAAGTTATTTTTGAAGAATTTAAAGGCACCGGTAACATGGAAGTTGTTCTTGATAGAGATTTGGCAGATAGAAGAGTATTTCCTGCTATTGATGTTAATAGAAGTGGTACAAGAAAAGAAGAACTTTTATTAAAAGAAGAAGAATTAAGCAAAATATGGATTTTAAGAAAAATATTAAGTGATTTTGATCCTATTGAAGCTATGGAATTTTTATTAGATAAAATGCGTGGAACAAGAAACAATAAAGAGTTTTTAAATAGCATGAATAATTAAAGTCTTTTAATTTTTTAAATTGAATTTAATGTGAAAAAAATATTTATTATTTTATTTATTTTGCTTCAATATTTAATATTTCCTCAAGAGTTAAAAAAGACAACATATATTGAAGCAAATGTTATTAAAAATGATTTGGATTATTTTTGTTATTTATCATTTCGCGTGCAGTACAACGCCCTTGTTTTTGTTAAAGACGACACAAAATATAAAAGTGGTTTTTCACTTAATTTTGAAATCTGCGATTCTAATAAAACAATAAAGCGCGAAATTATTAAAAGACAGGTAGAGGTAAACAACTACGAAATTACTAATTCTAACGATTCCGGTATTGTAGGATTAATGGTTATTGATCTTCCCAAAGGTAAATACACAATTAAACCTTACCTTGAGCTAAATAATACTTCTATTACACTTCCGCAAGAGCCGATATTATTTGACTTGGAGGCAAAGTCTGATTCTATATGTTCTAGACCAATAATTGTACAGGAAGGATTGGAGTTGATGGATTTAGTTAACTATGGTGGTTATATACCATATTCGGATAATAAATACGATTTGGTAATCCCAATTTTTGATAAATCAGTTAAAGAAATAAATATTGATATTATTCAAAATAAAGAATCAATTTATTCCAAAAAAATACAAAATCCTTCTAATAATTATTATTCATTTTTTGAAAACGTCAATGCTATTTCGATAAAAAGTGATTCTTCAAAAAAAGAAGTGAACTTATTCAAAATTGAAAATTTATCATCAATAATTGATGAAGGTGTTATTGACATTTCTGTTAAGGTTGATAATAAAGTTTTTTCGTACTCCTACATAGTAAAATGGTTTAATAAACCTAAATGCTTAGAATTTCCTGAATTGGCTATTAAAAGTTTAGGTTTGTTTATGAATAAAGATATTGTATCCGAACTTTTAAATAATAATTCCGATAACTATTATATAGAACTAAAAAAGGTTTGGAATAAATATTTTCCTTCTCCCAACACAAAGTATAATAAAAAGATGTTGGAGTTTTATAATAGAGTTGATTATGCATGGGAAAAATTTCCTGCAATAGGAAAAAAAGGCGGCGATTCTGATAGAGGGATTATTTATATTAAATATGGAAGTCCCGATAAAATTGAACGGACTTACACCGAAAGAGATAACACGGTTGAAGTATGGTATTATGAAAAGATAGACAAACAGTTTGTATTTGAAGACAAAACAGGATTAGGGAATTTTACTCTCTTAAAATAATATTATGAATAGAATTGCATTTTCGTGTGGTGATACTAATGGAATTGGGCCTGAAATTTGTATTAAAACAATTAATTCAATCTATAAGGATAATATTTCTAAAATTATTGTTCCTATTCCTAAAAACATACTAGAATTTTACCTTCAAAATATTGAACCTTTATTTGAGTACTCGATTGTTAAAAAAATAACCAACAAAATACTTAATGAAAATAAAGTTATATTTGTTTTAACAAAAAATACTAGTTTCCAAGCTGGTAAACCAACTAGTGATTCGGGAAAGTCTAGTATAGATTCTATTAATTTATGCTTAGATTATTTTGATAAGGAATTAGTTGACGGAATAGTAACTGCACCAATTTCCAAATTTGCAATTCAGGAAGCAGGAATTGACTTTATTGGTCATACGGAGTTAATAGCTGCCCATTATAACATTAATACGCCCGTAATGACATTTTTATCTTCCGAAATGAAATGTGCTCTTGTTACTATTCATATACCCGTTAAAAATATATCCAAAGAATTAACAAAAACTAAATTAAAAAAAATAATTGAAGTAATTAAAAATAGTATGATTAATGATTTTAAGATTAATTCTCCTAAAATAGCAGTTCTTGCTTTAAATCCACACGCAGGTGAAGATGGGAAAATAGGAAAAGAAGAAATTAAAATTATTAAACCAATAATTACCGAATATTTTTCTGAATTTGCCGAAGGACCTTTTGTGCCCGATGCATATTACGGCAACAAACTTTTTAACAATTTCGATTTAACACTTGGCATGTACCACGATCAAGTATTAATTCCTTTCAAATATATTGCTTTTGATAGGGGAGTTAATTTTACTGCCGGCCTTCCAATTGTCAGAACATCGCCTGACCATGGAACAGCTTATAATATTGCCGGAAAATTTGAAGCAAATGCAAATAGCATGATTGAAGCTTTTAAATGGGCAAATATTATAATAAATAATAGAAAAACAAATGTTGGTTAACAACTATAAAGCAATTTCCAATATTTATAATCACCTGATGATTGAAATTGAATATCAGGAATGGGCGGATTATATTTATGATATTTATAAAAAAAATAAATTGCCAAAAGGATATTCATTAGAATTAGCCTGCGGTAACGGGATGGTAGCAAAATATTTATCACCTAAATTGCAGCACTTTATTATTAGTGATAAATCGAAAGAAATGTTACATACAATAACAGAATTTAAATCAAATAAAATCTGTTTTGACATGCTTTATTTACCATTAAAGAACAAGTATTCCTTTATTTATGCAACATTTGATAGTATTAATTATATTACAGATTATAAAAAATTAAAATTGTTCTTCAAAAATATTGATTCGGTTTTAGTAAAAGGCGGATGTTTTACTTTTGATGTTTCTTTGGAAAAAAACAGCTTGATTGTTGAAAATGAATTAAACAGAGAAGGAATATTTAATGGTTATCATTATAATCAACAAAGTAAATACAATAAAAAGAATAGAATTCACGAAAATAGTTTTATAATTATTTCGCCGGAAGGCAAACATTACGAAGAAATTCATATTCAAAAGATTTATAAGTTTGAAGACTATTTTAAAGCTATTGACGGTACAAAACTTTTTGTAACTTCATGTTATAACTCATTTTCTTTTGATGATGCTAAACCAACAGATGAACGAGTTCAGTTTATACTAAAAAAAGGATAAAAATTGCTTAACATAAATAATGTCGAATTTTATTATCAAAATCAGCCGGTTTTAAAAAATGTTTCATTACAGTTAAATCCAGCCGATTTTGTATTTATTATAGGCAAAAGTGGTGCAGGAAAAACAACATTAATGCAATTAATTTATATGGATATTATGCCTCAAAGCGGTGATGTTCAATTTGACAAATACAATTCTGCTACAATTAAACCCAAAGATATTCCTTTTTTACGACGGAAAATGGGAGTTGTATTTCAGGACTTCAAATTGTTAAACGATCGTACCGTGTATGAAAATCTTGAATTAGTACTTAGGGTAACCGGAACGCCAAAAAAGGGGATAAAGAAAAAAATAATTAATGCTTTATCTGATGTTGGGCTTTCGCACAAGCAAAATAATCTTCCAACAGAATTATCCGGCGGCGAAAAACAACGTATTGCAATTGCCCGCGCTATAATAAATGAACCTATTTTAATTTTAGCCGATGAACCGACAGGCAATTTGGATCCGGAAACTTCGGAAGAAATAATGGCAATTTTAAAAAAAATAAATATGCGCGGCACGGCTATTTTATGTGCAACGCATAATTACGATTTAGTAAAAAAAATGGACACAAAAATCATAAAACTATCTGATGGAAATGCAACCCAGGTAGTTCTAAAAAGAAAGAGTGCTAATTAATACCCAATTCTTGGAATAATTTTTCTGTTACTTCCTTAATTGGTAATGTACCGTCAATAATAATTACTTTTGCAATTGATTTGTAAAATTCAAATACGGGTGCGGTACTATTATGAAATACTTCTACTCTTCTTTTAATTACTTCAACATCGTCATCTTTACGTTGTATTAAAGTACCAACAGACCCACATTTTGGACACGTATTTTCTTTAATTATTTCTTTGTTGCTAACAATATTTTTACAAGTAGTACATAATCTTCTTTGTGAAAGGCGTTCAATAATTACATTATCTTCTGCATCAAGAGAAATAATATTGGGTTTTAGTATTTTTAGCTTTTGTAATATTGGCTGCAAAATTTCAGCTTGAGCTAAAGTTCTAGGAAAACCGTCAAGTATAAATCCTTTTTTGCATTTAGGATCTTGTAAAACGTCGTTTACTATACCGGCAACAACATCATCGGGCACTAATTCGCCTTTTTCTACAATTTCTTTTGCTTTAAGACCCATTACTGTTTGACGGTTTATAGCATCGCGTAATATATCTCCTGTTGAAATATGAGGGATATTTAGTTTTGCAGATATAATTTTAGCTTGAGTGCCTTTACCTACACCGGGTGCACCAAAAATAATAATTTCCATATTTTACCTATTAGTTTTACTAATTTTATCTTTTTTTGTTAAAAAATTCAGTTAAAAGTTCTTTACTATAATTTTCATAAATACCCGAATATATTTTAGGCGAGTGATTTATGTTTTTATTTTCAACTATATTAAATAATGATCCGCATGCTCCAAATTTGGGTTCAAAAGCTCCAAAATAGATTGTGTTAATACGCGATAAAATAATTGCACCAGCACACATAACACAAGGTTCTAATGTAACATAAATATCACAATCGTCTAAATATTTAGACTCCAATTTATTACAAGCTGCTGTAATGGCAATTATTTCGGCATGCGCAGTAGGATCTTTAAGATGCTCTACTTGATTATAACCTTTTCCGACTATGATATTATTTTTTACAATTACGGCACCAACCGGAATTTCGTCTTTATCATAAGCCTTAGCGGCTTCAGCCAAAGCATAAGACATATTTTTATAAACAATTTCAGGAAACAAATTATTCCAATTTTAGAGTATGTTAAAATTGTACACCCGCAGGGATTCGAACCCCGAACCGTCTGATCCGAAGTCAGATGCTCTATCCATTGAGCTACGGGTGCATTATTATTTAAACAGTCACAACATAATTTCAAATAGACTGTAATTATACGAAAAAATAATTAAAAAAACATATTACGTTATTATAAAATTACATTAAATAAAAAATTGTAAATATTGGTTTGAGAAATTAGAGAAAATGAACTAATTTAGATATTCAAATGTATATTAATTGTACAAATAATATAAAGGAGTAGTTATGTCAAATAGTTTTGAAATTATTGAACGTGTTGGTATTTCAACAGAAGGCATTTGTGTTGCAATAAAATCTGTTGTAGATGAAGCTAACGAAGAAAAAAAAGTATCTTGGTTTGAAGTTGTTGAACAAAGAGGTCGTATAACTTCTGATGGAAAGATTGAATATCAAATAAAAGTAAAAATTGGAAGAAAATTAAATTAGGAGAGTATTATGTCGTTAAAAATTGGTGATATAGCACCCGATTTTTCATTAAAAAGTCATTTAATTGAAGATATTGCTTTAAGTGATTTTTTAGGTAAAAAAAATGTGGTTATTTTATTTTTCCCTTTAGTTAATACTGCAGTTTGTGAAAAAGAATTATGTTCAACCCGCGATGGTTTATCTCAATACGAAACTTTAGATGCACAAGTGCTTGCAATTAGTGTTGATAGTCCTTTTGCTCAAAAATTGTGGGCCGATAAATTTAAATTCGATTTTCCGCTGCTAAGTGATTTTAATAAAACGACAGCAAAGGCATATGATGCTTTGTATGACGTGTTTGTACCGGGGAAATTTGATTATATTGGTGTGGCTAAAAGAAGTGCATTTGTTGTTGATAAAAAAGGCATTATTCAATATATTGAAGTTTTGGAAAATGCAGGTTCTGAACCTGATTATAATAAAATTCAAGAAGTATTACAAAATTTAAACTAAGCTTATTTTAGGTTATTCCATTTATAGATTGATGGAATAACTTATTTTTTTAATTATAGAGGATAATTATGTTAACAGTTGGAAATAATGCACCTGATTTCAAAGTTAAAGATCAAAATAATAAGGAAATTTCGCTAAATGAATTTAAAGGTAAAAAGGTTGTTTTATATTTTTATCCAAAAGATTTAACATCGGGTTGTACTAAAGAAGCATGCGAATTTAGGGATTCGGTTACTGTATTAGAAAAAAACAATGTTGTTGTATTAGGCGTAAGTATAGATTCGCCGGAATCGCACAAAAAATTTATTGCAAAAAATGAACTGCCTTTTACTTTATTAAGTGATACTGAAAAAGAGATAGTTGAAAGTTATGGCGTTTGGAAAGAAAAAAACATGTGCGGTAGAAAATATATGGGTATTGAAAGAACTACTTTTGTAATTGATGAAAATGGAAAAATTCTTAAAATATATCCAAAAGTTAAAGTAAACGGTCATGTTCAATCTGTTTTAGATGATTTAGGGTTATAATGGTATATCTTACTCGCCGTGAGGTGTTTTCAGCATCTCACAGGCTGCATAATAATAATTTAAGTGATTCTGAAAATTTAAGAATATTCGGAAAATGTAATAATCCACATGGACATGGGCATAATTATATTTTGGAAGTAACAGTATGCGGTGACGTTAACCCAAATACAGGTTACGTTATTGATTTAACAAAATTAAAACAAATATTAAAAGAAAATATTATTGACCATCTGGATCATAAGCACTTAAATTACGATGTGCAGTTTTTAAAAGATATAATTCCTACTACAGAAAATTTGACAATTGCAATTTGGAATCAATTAATAGATAAAATTATTGAATGTAACTTATATTCTGTAAAAATATTTGAAACTGAAAATAATTATTTTGAATACAAAGGAGATTAAGATTGAATTTAGATATAATAGCTGATAATATTAAAAATGTATTAACCGAACTGGGTCTAGATGTTGAAAGACAAGGCCTTATTAAAACTCCTGAACGGGTTGCTAAAGCATACGAATTTTTAACCGAAGGATATAGAAGTAACGTTGATGCAATTATTAATGATGCTATCTTTGATGAAAAATATGATGAGATGGTAATTGTTAAGGATATAGATTTTTATAGTTTATGTGAACATCATTTGTTGCCTTTTTTTGGAAAAATGCATATTGCATATATTCCGGATGGGAAAATTGTCGGATTAAGTAAAATTCCTCGAATTGTTGATGCTTTTTCCAGACGTTTGCAAATACAAGAAAGGCTGACACAGGACATTGCCGAAATTTTGGAGAAGCATTTAAAACCAAGAGGTGTTGCTGTTGTTGTTGAAGGTTATCATATGTGTATGATGATGAGAGGCGTACAAAAGCAAAACTCAATTACTACAACCAGTGCAATGTTAGGAATATTTAAAGAAGACTTTAGAACAAGAAATGAATTTTTGAATCTTTTGGCGCAAAAAAAGATATGACTAATAAAAAAGATTTAATTTGGATTACCGGCGGTACATCCGGCATTGGATTAGCCTTAGTTGAAACATTTTTGAATAATAATAAAATTGTTTTAGCAACTTCAGGAAATATTGAAAAATTAAACAATATTAAAGAAAATTTTAATAATTGCAATTTATATACAGAGGTTTGCAATGTTAAAAATAAAGAAGAAATAAATGCTATATCCGAAAAATATTTAAGCAGTTATAATTTCGATTGTTTGATAAATAATGCCGGTATAACTTCTTTTAAATCTTTTTATCATCATGATTATGATGAAATAGATTCTATAATAGATACTAATCTAAAAGGGAGTATTTACAGTATAAAAACAGTATTGCCAAATATGATTCAAAATAAATCAGGTTCTATTATTAACATTTTGTCTATTGCTGCTAAAAAGATTTTTTTGCGCAGCAGTATTTATTCTGCTTCTAAAGAAGGATTATTGGCCTTTACTAATGTTTTACGTGAAGAGTTACGCGAACATAACATTAAGGTAATTAACATTGTTCCCGGTCCTACAAATACACCAATTTGGAATAATAATGTTAGGGAAAATTATGGAAATAATATGATGTTGCCAAAAGATATTGCCGAAATGATTTATTCTCTTTATAAAAATAAGTCTTCCGCTGTTCCTGAAGAATTAATACTTAGACCGATTACCGGTGATTTATAAAAAAAGAGACTGATATATTTAACTACCAGCCTCTTTTATTTGTAATATTTGATATAATTTTATCTGCGGAATTCTCTAAATTCTCTTTTTCCCATTTTTTCTCTCTGTCCCTTTTGTAATCGGTTTGGGCCGTCCAATAACATCATTAAATGTTTTGACCATACTTCTTTTTGCGCAGAATCTAAAATATCGTTTATTAAAAACCAATTATTAATTTCAGATTCACGAATCTTTTTATGTAGGTCATTTAAATCTGAATTAATCTTTAAGATTTTCTCCTTTGATGGTTTATCAATTAATTCTTTCTTAAATTCCAGTTGTTTCTTTTCAATTTGATACTTAATATCAATCAGACTTTCTTCTTTTTGCAGATTAATTGACTTAAATTTATCTGCTTGTTCTTTGGAAAGATTTAATTCTTCCACAAACGGGGGAGGTCCCATACGTGGTTCACCAATTTCTCTTTTGTTTTCTTGTGCTTTTATATTTAATAAAAGAAAACACATAAAAAATACTATTAAAACAATTTTTTTTGACATTTTAACCTCAGCTTTTGTTATTTTTGTTTCGGATATTTGACACGCTGTTTTTCTAAAGGGTTTAAATTAAACCATTTAGACGGTGGAGATGTCTAATTATTACAAAACATAAGAGAATGTGGATAACGAGAATACTTTAATAACAGAAGCATTAAGTGGAAATAATGCAGCATTTAATCAATTAGCTAAATTATATATTGATAAAATATATTGGCATGCTAGAAGAATGCTTGGTAATCATATAGATGCGGATGAAGTTACACAAGAAGTATTAATTGTTATGTATCAAAAATTGCAAAGTTTTAAGCAGGAATCTTCGTTATATACTTGGATTTACAAAATTACATCAACAAGATGTTTAAATACTTTGCGCAAAAGAAACTTAAAAAGATTTATTTTTTTTGATGATATTGGTGATATTACAGATAATGGAAAAGCAGAAGCTGACTTAATTAATAAAATTGAAAACAAAGAAAAATTAAAAAGAATTGATAATGTTTTGCAAACTTTACCAAGTAAACAAAGAGAAATATTTATTCTAAGGCATTATGACGATTTGACTTATGAAGAAATTGCTAAAATTACAGGTAAAAAAGTAGGAACATTAAAGGCAAATTATTTTCATGCTTTGAATAAAGTTATGGAGAGGATTTAAATGAAAAATAATCAAGAAATATTAAATTATTTAACTAAAAACTTAAACGAAAATGAAATAAAATTGTTTGAAGACAAGTTAATTTCTGATATTAGCTTTAAGAATGAATTTGAAAAAATTAGCAAATCTTATAATAATACGGTTTTAGATAAAAGATTAGTCACGCCCGAAAATTATAAAAACGAAGTAATTATTAATATTCATAAAAAAATTGAATCTAAAAACAAAAATAAAATGTTTTATAGATTCAGCTATTCGTTTTCTTTTGCTGCAATTATCTTAATTCTTGGAATATTGTATTATCCGGGCAAAATTGTAAAAATTAATAAACCCTTAGTAACTTTTACTCAATCCGAAAAAGAAATTATTAATTCCATAAAAGCAGATCAAGAAACTATTAATACTATATATCGTTATGATATTTTACCGGTTATTATTTCTTCTAAAAAAACTGAAAATGTATATGCTGAATATGATGAGGATATAAAAGAAATTGCACAATATGATAAAAATTATTTAGTTAGAAATGATATTCCCGCTGTTGACGATATTACTTTATACGATTATCTTGATAGCGAAACTATTGAAAAAGTTTTTTCGAAAATTGAAAAATTATAAAAGAGGTAAAGATGAAAAACAGATTAATGCAGATTTGTCTATTTATTACAGTTTTATTTATATACGGTAATTCATTTGCGCAGCCTTTCGGAAGGGATGATTTCCCTCGTGACGGTATGCCTCCAAGAGAACGTTTTGAACAAATGGAAAAGTTAAAACTTATTGAAGTGCTAAAAATGAATGAAACTGTTACGTTAAAATTTTTTGCACGCAGAGGTGAATCTATGGAAAGAATGAAAAAATTAGCCCAGCAGCGCGAAAGTTTAATGGAAGAAATTGAACAAAAGTTTAAAAAAGGGGATTTTGAAAGCGATGATAAATATTACAAAGCTAAAATTGATAAAGTTCTTGAAGCCGAATCAAAGATGCTTGAAGAAAGAAAAAGTTTTATCTATTCGCTTGACGACATTTTAACAAAAGAACAGATTTTACAGTTTGTAATTTTTGAGTTTAGAGTAAAACGTGAAATAATGGACCAAATGAGGGATCCTAAAAGATAATTTATTAAATATTTGGAACTTTAATTTGGAGTTTATGCATATTTTTTATTACATTTGCACTACTATTTTTTAAGAGTAGTGCTTTTTTTTTTGCGGAAGTGGTGAAATTGGTATACACGCTATCTTGAGGGGGTAGTGCCCGAAAGAGCTTACGGGTTCGAGTCCCGTCTTCCGCACAAAATTATTATCATACTTACCCTTTTTATTACTCCAGTATTTACGCATTATTTATCTGATTTTATATTAATTAGACATTGCTTTTATTAAAAATAAATACTAATTTAGACAAAAATATTTGAAAAGTTGGGTATATTATGTGGTGTTTTCTTTTGAGGAAAGGGAAAAGGTTATTTTTTATTCAATTGCTTATTATTTTTATACTTCCAAATTATCCCAATATTTATAAAAATTATTACTAATTATAGGTAATTAATTGAAAACCAAACTATTAGCTTTAGTGTTTTTATTTAATATTATTATCTGTGCACAAAATATTAAAATACTGACTGTTTCACCAAGTCAAGATATAATAGGTGCCTTTACCAATTGCAATATTAGCGTACGTATAAATAAAAAAATTGATTCTTTGCAATTTATTGAAGATAATCTATTCAAAATTATTGGTACA